>JAFGCY010000015.1 GCA_016932385.1 bacterium
CCGTCGTTCCGTAGAAAGCTCGCGCCATTTACTCATCTGGCGTGAAACGTTTCACGCCGGGCGGATTAGCTCAGGCTGGATCAGGGCACGGAGATGCGCGTAAGCGCTCAGGGCGCATGGATAGAGGCGTGAAACGTTTCACGCATCTACCTGCGAGCCCGATACCGTGGAACAAGCCCCCTATCACAGCGACCATTCTCCGCCAGACGGCTGCCAACAGGCCGCGATTTCTACTCCAGCTTGCCAACTGAGGATTCTGAAATGTACTCTCGGTACAATATACCTTTTTGGGCTCCGGCTCTCAATCCCTTGGACCAGTAAAATCTATTGCGACTGTGTCGCAACCGGTTCCAGACGGGCCGTCTGGGGAACGGGCAATAGATCGCAGTCCCGCCCCGGCGGGACCACGCCACGTGTGAGGATAGGCCGGATACGTTATAGAGCGTCGCCATCCTGGCGGCACGGGGATGCGGCCGGGGCGGCCGCGCTCCAGGGGATGCCGGCTGGAAGCCAGCGCTCCGGTGCTAATGCGGCCCGAGCGGCAACCCCGGCCATGCTGTCTGCTCAATGCTGCCCCTTCTTCCCCCCACACATTCAACATCCGTGCTATCCAATCCGGCGTGAAACGTTTCACGCCGGTCGCATCAGCTCAGGCTGGATCAGGGCACGGAGATGCGCGTAAGCGCTCAGGGTGCATGGATAAAGGCGTGAAACGTTTCACGCATCGGTCCTGTGCCCGATACATGCCATGCATCTAATCAGCAGCGGCCCATGACCACGCGCGCTTAGCCTTTGTTACTTGCCGCACCGGCAACCCGTCACAGCGCCCCCCGTTGCCTTTCCGTCGGCGGCAACTCAGACTCCGTCCCGCCGGCTGAAGATACACTAATTGTACTCACGGTACAATACACTTTCTCCTCCCTGACTGGTTTGGTTTGGTTGAGCAAGTCCCTGACTGGATCGGTTGGGTTGAGCAAGTCCCTGACTGGGTTGATCGGGTTGAGCAATGTTTGGGTTGCGAGAAGTGTATTGAGAACGAGTCGCATATGCATGCGCGGATTATAGATATGCATGCGTAGTGAATGCATTTGCACACACTGTGAACTCGTCGAATTCAGGCGGATTGATGTGCGAATCGGTGGCGATGGATCAGTGAGTTGCATCGCTGGCGGCAGCCGCGGCTGGCATAGTCCCTTGATTCGCGGGCACGGCGGCCCGCGCCACCGGATCGCAAGCACGAGGGCTTGCTGTACTGAATATTTCAATGGCCCCAGACGGGCCGTCTGGGGTACGTGTTGGTGAGGGGCCGACTGGGGTACGTGATGAAAGAGCATCTGGTGTAAATGTTGAATGAGAACGTAGTGCACGGGACCGCAGTCGGGCCGACTGCGCCACGTGTTGGTGGTGGCCGATTGCGCTACGGGTTAGTTGTGGCCGGATACGTTATAGAGCGTCGCCATCCTGGCGGCACGGGGATGCGGTCGGGGATGCCCGCGCTCCAGGGGATGCCGGCTGGAAACCAGCGCTCCGGTTGAAATCGGCGCCGCATACCACATCAGCACGGGTCCTAGCACCGCCCCGGCGATCTAAGCCCGCATCGTGCCTGAGCACACAGCCGTACGCCCCAATAAGTCCATATCCCGCCCTAGCGAGGCTGTTCAGCGTGTCGGCCTTGAGACGGGCACGGGGAGCCCTTCCACACATGTAGTTATTGAGCAAGCAGTTGCTAGTTGTCTGCAACTCCGGCGACGGGGATACCACCGGTACGGACGCCGCCACACCACAGCGCGGCCGCGCTGCTAACCAATTTGCTGACGACGGGCTCCGAACTGGTATTCGCAAGCACGGGGGCTTGCTCTACTGAAGATGCCGGCTGGATGCCAGCGCTCCAGGCAAAGCGGCTCTTTGACGGGCGGGATGCCCGCCCTACCTAAAAACCAAGCATCCGCGCTGCCTGCATGGCGGTTATACTTTGGCAGAGCGTTGTTGGATCGAGCTATGCTGATCAAGTGGGTAGTAAATGCAACTGGACTGATATTGCTAATGCTGGCGGCGGCCTGCGGGCCACGCCAATTGGAACCATCCGCGTCCGGTACCGGCGCGATCCCCAGCCTGCCGCCGGACGGCTATATCGCGGCGAATCACACGCAGCGGAGCGCGGCTGAGGAGATCCTGGCCCTGGCCGGCGACGACAGCGACACCTACAGCGCCGGCGCGACCGTCGATTCCGCTGAGCATACGCTTTCGCTGGCGCCCGGCACGGGCATTGCCTGGGCGCTGTACACCTTCACCGGGCTGTCCTACGACGTCCTGCCGTCGGCGATCGGGATCACGCTCAGCGGCAACGCCCCCGTGCAATACTGGGCCGCCGTCGCCGACTACGCGGCGGATGCCTGGCATTGGGCGGAGATCGCACCGGAGGGGAATGATTCTTTCTACATCACCGGTCTGGGCCGGGCCGTCAGTACCACCGGAGCGCTCCACGTACTCGTACTCGCGCGCGCGCCGCACCAGGCCAGCATTGCCGAGCTCAGGCTGTACCTCAATCTCCCGCCGCAGCCGCCGAAGCGCCTAACGGTGGACCAGGGCAACCAAGCCGGCGAATACGTGCTGAGTTGGCTCAAGGCGGAGCAGGCCACGGGCTACCGGATCTATCGCGATGACGCTGCGGAGGTCTTCGCCACGGCCGGCGATGCCGGCATCTGGGTGGACACCACGGCCGGCGGACAGGGGCGGGTTTACTGGCTAAGGGCCGTCAACGAATATGGCAGCAGCCCGCTCAGCCCCCCGGCCTACGGCCTGCCGGGCGCGTGGAATCTCCAGCGCATCGCTGCAACTGGACAGAATTCGATCGCAGCTTTGGCTGAACTCGATGGCAACCCGCTGATTGCTTATACTGCCATCGTCGAGAACGCCGAGCAGAATCCCGTATCCCGGCCGCGATTCGCCCGGGCCACGACCGAGTCACCGCGCGGTCCTGATGACTGGGTGGTCATCCGCTGGTCCGACTGGGAAGACGCGATCTACCACGACCCCTCGCTGGCCGTGCTGGCGGGCAAGCCGGTCTTCACCGTCGCCAATTGCTACTACCAGGCGCTGACCGCGGCGCCCGGCGGTCCCGCGGACTGGGCCATGCACGTGTTCGACTCCGCGGCCGATATCAACGGTCCGGTTCCACCATTGGAGTACCTGGGCGCGCCGTGCCTGGTCTACATCGACAGCGATCGCGACGCCTTGCGGTTCAGCCTGGCCGCAACCGCCCAGCCCGCGGCGGAAAGCGACTGGGTGACCAGTACGATCGACGAGTTTGCGATTGTCAGTTCCAGGGAATACTGGCCGGCGCTGATCAACGGCAGGCCGGCGGTCGCCTACGAGCGCCGCGACGGAATGGAGGAATCGGGAGACCTGTACTACGGCTATCCAGCGGCCCCCGCGCCGGCCGGCCCCGACGATTGGCTGACCCACCTCGTCGACGATATTCCCAACTACCCGGCCGGCGTAAGTGAAATCAACCTGATCAGCCTGGCCGACGGCAAGCCGGCGATCTGCTATGTCGAGTGCTATCCGGACTACAACGGCCTGAAGTTCGCCCGCGCGACGACCACGTTCCCGAAATCCCCGGCGGACTGGGAGATCCATACGATACTGGCCGACCTGCCGTCGCCCGGCAGCGATGCAACGATGTGTCTGATGGACGGCAAACCGGCGATCTGCTATGACGGTGAGAACGGCTTCACGCTCGCGACGGCCAGGCTCGCCGCTCCGTCCGACCCGGATGACTGGGTGTTCGAGACGATCTACGATTTCACGGGCGGGTGGAATCTGTGCCTGCGCGAGATTGGCGGCCGGCCGCAACTCGTCTTCAACACGCATGACGGGCTGTTTCTGCTGTCCCGCCGGGCGTAGTTTATGTTGTAAGTTTAAGCAGAAAGAAAACCCTATGCATGAGCACGCACAGGGCGTGCTCTACTGGGTCTTCAATGCCCCAGACGGGCCGTCTGGGGTACGTAGCCGCGTTACACCGCGGTGGTCAAAAGGCGCATTTCCAGCTGCGGGATCAGCCGGTCCAGGCGCCGCTGCCAGCTGGCTTCAGTAGCCACGCGCTGGTAGCCGCGCCGCGCGATCGCCAGCCGCTCGTCCTCGTTGTCCAAGTAGTACTGCACCGTCTTGACCAGCCCCTCGGCGTCGTTATAAACGGCAATCTCGCGTCCGGCCTCGAAGCTGTCCGCCAGCGCGGGCCGCTGGTGCGTGGCCATGAAACCCTTGGCGGCCAGGCAGTCATAGACGCGGAAGCTGAAGTAGTCGTCGAGCCGCGTGCCGTCGTGCGGCAGGTCCAGGTTGACCAGGCTGTGGTTGAAGACGGTGTTCAGCTCGGTCAGGTAAGCGGCGTCGCCGCGGTAATGCCGCATCAGGCTGGTCTTCTTCCACTCGCGCGGACCGAAGATCACCAGCTCGAAGCCGGCCTCGACCAGCGCCGTCAGCAGCTCCTCGCGCTTGACGCCGTAGGATCCGGCGAAGCTGACCTGGTAGCCGCCGGCCAGCCGCTCGTCCGTAAGCTGCAGCGGATACGGCGCGTTCTCCGGCACGTCGGCGGCCGGGTAGTAGATCCGCGCGTTGGTGCCCGGCGGCACGTGGACGGCGTTCTTGAAGCCGGACTTGGTCAGCATCTCAGCCAGCTGCGCGCTACAGCAGGCCAAAGAGGTGACCTGCCAGTTCTTAGCGCCGAGTTCCTCCAGGCGCGTGACGATGCTGTGGTCGCGGACGTGCAGGTAGACGATGTTCGGGATGCCCGCCTCGTCGAGCAGGTGGTGGGCTTCCTTCTTCCCCGGGTCCTCCAGCACGATGAACATGCCGGCGGAGAAGCCGAAGTCGATCTTGCCCTTTTTGAAGATGTCCTCGGTGTAGAACTTGAAGATCTCGTAGCAGCCGTGGCGCTGGTAACGCATCTGGTTGTACATGGTGTTGATCGAGGCCATGTCGATCGTCACCGGCGTATGGCCCAGCGCCTGCAACGCGTCCATCACCGGCAGCACGATATACGGCATCTGCTGGCGGCTCAAATTGGGGATCAGGAAGTTATAGCCACTCACTGGTTGTCTCCGTCCGCCCCGGCGTCCAAGGGCACCGCGGCGTCTTCGGCTTCATTCTGCATGAACTGGCCCAGCTCGGCCGGCGCGGCCGGCGCGGCGTCGCCGTTGGATCCGTTTTGCTTGAGCTGCAGCAGCTCGAACTGCTCCAGGGCGTCCTGTTTGATCTTGGCATGGCGCGCGCGGTCCTCACGCGTCTCGATCCGGTCGGTCAGCACGCCGCCCAGCTTCGCGCCGGTCAGGTCGACCTGCTCGAAGTCGACCGTCTCCATGTGCGCGCGCGTCAGGTCGGCGCCCGCCAGGTTGGTGTCCTGGAAGAAGCAGTTGCTGAGATTAGCCTCCGCCAGCTGCGCGCCCTGCAGGTTCGTATTGTGCAGGACGGTGTAGGTCAGGTCGGAGCCGCTGAGGTCCACGCCGGGCAGCTGCGAACCGGACAGCGCCGCGGTGCGCATTACGTTGCGCGGCATTTTAGCGCCCGTGAAATCGCAGTTGCGCAGATCGGCCTTGTGCCAGAAGCAGCGCTCGGCCTGGATGTTGGCGAAGCTGACCTCGGGCGCCTCGGCCGCGGAGAAATCGGCGTTGTTCAGGATCGCGCCGGTGAAGTCCGAATTGTAGAGCTTCTCCAATAACAGCGAAGCCGCCGACAGGTCGGCATTGGTGAAGTTGCAGCCGATCGCCTCGCCGCGCGCCAGGTTCGATTCGCACAGCTTGGCTCCGGTGAAGTTGCACTGGCGGAAACGGCACATCCGCATCAGGCAGTCCGACAGGTCGGCGCCGGCGAAATTGCAGTTGAAGAACTCGCTCAGGTTGAAATCGATCCGCGACAGGTCCAGGCCGGACAGGTCGGCGTCCTGAAACCGCAGGTGCTGGATCTTGGGCCGGATATCGGCCTCGGCGAAATGGGCTTGGCGCGCGGCTTGATAACCGGCCCGGTCCGTGCACAACAGCTTGTGCCAATTACTGGCGTCCATTGACGACCTCCTAGCAACTCAGTAGTTTCATCGGCATCCGGCCGTGCATCCTTGAGCGGGGCCCAAGTTCTAAAACGGTTAAACCACCACCCCAAATGCAGCCCGGGCTATAATCCACCGGTGAAAAGTTATCCCGGCTACGAGTGGTTCCTGACGCCGATGTGGCTGCGGCGCTTCGGGCCGCTGAAGTTCGTCTCGGCGTCGCTGATGGACCGCGTCGGCCTGCACTTTTTCACGCTGTACTCCGCCCTGTCCGGCGTGATGGGCGGCGTTTTCACCCTGGCCGCCTTCGTGTTGACCAAGACCTTCGACGCCACCACGATGCAGGTCGGCTTCTTCACCCAGATGTCCGTGATCGTGCTCCTCTTGGGCATCGTCGGCGCGGAGCTGGTGGAGGGACGCGACAAGCGGCCGTTCATCCTCTGGCTGGGACTGCTCAGCCGCGGCGCGTTCCTGCTGTTCCTGTTCTGCTACTCGGCCTGGTCGTTCATGCTGATCAGCGGCATCTTCTTCCTGTTCAACGCCCTGGTCATGCCCGCCGTGTTCTCGATGTGGCAGTCCAACGTTTCCAGCGAGGCGCGCAACCGCCTGTGGGGTTTGGCGGTCACGATCACAACGATCGTCAGCATGGGCTCGGCTTACCTGGCCGGCAAGCTTCTCGACTGGGACCACACCAGCTTCCGCTGGGTGTTCGCCGGCGCGGGCGTGCTGGCGATGCTGGCGATCGTGATCCTGACGATCTCGCCCCTGCGCGGGCTGTACAAGCTCAACAAGCCGCCGGAACCGCTGTCGCTCAAGCGCCTGTTCGTCCAGCCCGTGCGCGGCTTCTTCGCGCTGTTGGCCACCGACCGCAAGTACGCGGGCTTCGAGGGCGCCTTCATGCTCTACGGGCTGGCGCTGATGGTGCTGTTCCCAGTGATCCCGATTTACATGGACGAGGTGGCCGGAATGGGCTATGCCCAGGCCGGCATCGCCAGCGGCATCCTGGGCCAGGTCTGCGTGATCTTCCTGGCGCCCGTCTGGGGCCGGCTGATGGACCGCACCGGCGCGATGTTCCTGTGCATGACCGTGATGGCGATCCTGGTGCTGTTCCCGTCGATCCTGCTGTTGGGCCTGTTCGCCAGCCAGTCGGTGCCGCTGGCTGAGTTCATCGGTGCGCTGCTGACCGTCGCCCCGCGATCGGCCTCCCACCTGCTGGTCGCCCTCTGGAGCCACGGGCCGATCGCCGCGGTCTACGTCGGCTATTTCATCTTCGGCATCGCGATGAGCGGGATCAACGTTGCCTGGAGCCTGGCGCCCGTGGCCTTCGCCGGCAACAAGGACGCCAGCGGCTATTCCGGCGCGCATGTGACGCTGACGGGCGTACGCGGCATGATCGGCCCGTTGGCCGGCGCGCTGGTGTTGAAGTACATGGGTTTCACGCCCGTGCTGGTCATCTCCGCCATGCTGTTCGCCTGCGCGTCCTTTTGCATGTTCCTGCTCCGCCGGCACTACGGACCGCTGCAGGTGGCGGTTGCCGAAATAAACGGCCACCAGGAATAATCCCGGCGAATTGCCTATTCACCACGATAATGCCGAACCACTTTTTGTTCTGCTGGTCTATTATTTCTAGCGGATGTAGACAGGCAGTTGTAGCAAAGCGAGTTTGCCATGATCGGGCTTTTTCAAATACGAAGTCAGCTAACTCAAAGCACCAGGTATACAGGCGCAACCGCAAATTGGCGGTCTGATTGCCTGGCAAGCCTTCCCTCGACCGATCCGGAATAGAATCTGGACTCGGCAGCCCGTTTTGGCTATTTGGCTGGCATAATAATCAAGCATGGGGATAGGTATGAGACAAACAGGATCAACGATTCATGCTTTCACCGTTCTCAGCAGCAATAAGCATTCACTTGAGAAACTATTAAATATTATTATATCGACGACAACGCGTAAAAGTGTTTTCACGTTGTATAGACTGGGTTTACGTCATCGCTTGTTATATAACGCATATTAATACATGACTAAATTAATCAACAATGGATTCATAAAACCAGAGATTTCAACTCACATTGATCGCTATGCTGTCACCTAATCTTTGAGTAATTATATATGTGTTATAATTATTAATGAATATATATATTAGAAAGTCATAACATATATTGACTGAATAAATCTTGAATATTCACTGTTTTGCGGTTAGAAAGAACCTACCACCCGCCACCTGGGTGAGTAATCTACTTTGCGGAGGTATGGGAATGAAACGTGCGATTCTGTTTGTTGCGTATCTGATTGTCCTCGGCTTGCCAGTAATGGCTTTTGCCGATCCGCCGGAAGTCAATGAGCTTTCGGACCTGGTGCCGAATTACCTCGCCCTTTCGGCTTTGAGCGCGACCGAGGAAAGCGCTATCTCCAGGATCTTCATGGAAGACGAGGTCACGGTTATCTGCACCTACGGCGGCCTTGACTGGTACCTGAATGTATCGGAGTGCTACGCCGAGGACATTGACACTTGCTGGGTGTATTTCGATGGTGAGATCTACACCGGCACGACCGTAGCGCTTTGTACGGAGAGCTATCGCGACCATTACGGGGCGGTTGTCGTCAAGTATGAGGACGACACGTTCGACTATGCCGGCTTCCGCGTCATCAGCGTCTGGCCGAATGCGACGGAGGAGTACGTGGAATCGCTCAACAACGCGCCGCCGATGAGTCCGGATATTCCCGCATCCCTGCCATACGAGGCAATCTCGGTCTTTACCGCTATCAGCGAGATCGATCCGGACGGCCCGCGGACAGCCACCTGGAACGGCCATTGCAACCCGAAAACCGGAGCTTGTGATCCCACCTTGTCTTCCGGCAGGGGCTGCATGTCTTCCTACGACTGCCCGCAGCCGTAACGATCGCAGGTGAATCGGGTCAGGTTGCGGTCGCGCCTGATGATCCAGATACGCGATCCTGACATCGCTTAACGGGCTAGGGCAAACCCCGGTTTGCCCTAGCCTACTAAAGGAGGTCTCCATGAGAACCGGGATGGTTTGTCTTTTGACAGTGCTAGTCGCCATGGCCAATTACGCCAGCGCGGTAGCGGCTGAATCAGCGGAGCCGCAGGAATGCCCACGGCATATGCCGCCGCAGCGCCTGGCGGAACGCCTGGCCGAACCCGAGCGCACCATGCGGCTGCAAACGGCGGAGATGATGCATGAGCAACAGCTCGAACTGCTGGAGGGCACACTGGGCAACAACGCCGACTGGCAGAGCGACTTCCTGACGGGCGTAGCCTTTGCGCTGGAGGAATACTGGACGCTGGAACTCAGCTATCCAGAGAACTTCGAGCAACTGCAAGCATCGGGGTACCTCGCCGCAGGCTGGGCCGCGAACGGATATCAGGTTTGCGATTTCGACGGCTCGGTTGTCGATCCGGCGCTGAAGCAACTGGTCTATGTGCCGCTGCCGCTGCCGCTGACCCAGCTAAAGGGGATTCCAGGGGTGAAAGGATGTACGGAGATCAGGCGCTGTTTCTATGCTTATTCGTTGCTGATCCCTGGCGAAGCTGCGAACTTGTGGGCGATTGAATCCGGGCTCGAAACAAGCTGGATTGAGCAATACGTCGAGCGCGGATGCGTGGAAATAATGCACGTCAACAAAGAGAGTCCTGGCACCTCCGGCTGCTCGATCTGCCACTAAACTCCGCGGTCCGGCCAACGGTTTCGGCACCGATCAGCGCGTAGCTGTTGCGGCTTGATCGGTTCAGGCTATTGCCGCTTGACGTACTCGATCAGGTCGTCCATGTACGGGGCGTTGCGGGATGGGCGGCCCATGCCCATCTTGCCGGGTGAGGACAGGCATTGCATCATCCGGTTGAAAAGCTCGTCGTCTCCGGTCAACAGGCTGCTGCCGTATTTGGTGGCGATGTCCTCGAGGATCCAGGGCTCGCCGGGCTTGTACTCCGGCATGTCGATCGTCTTGCCCGGCTCGGGCACGAAATCGGGGGCGTGGCACATCGCGCAGGACTTGTAACTGCCCTCGCCGCCCCAGATCGTGGTGTTGTAGAACACCTCGCGGCCCCGCTCATAGGATTCCTTATTGGTCACCTTGTCGGACATGCCCGTGAACATACCCATCAGCGGCTTCCAGGCGAAGATCAGGATCACGCCGATCACCACGAGAATAATCCAAAGATAATCAACGCTGCCTTTCATGCTATTCCTCCTCCGTCAACTCCTCGGCATCGAACAGGCTTTGCACGAACCCGGCCGTCGGCCGCTCATCGGCGTCCTCCGCAACCGGATTGAGCTCCGTGCTCAACTCACTCTCCATCCGTTCCGCCGATTGCGCCAACCGGTCAGGATCGACTCCGGCCGCACCGCCAGCTGGCCCTTCATCGACAACTTCGTATTCCGCCACCACGTCCATCGTGATCTCCGGTGGCGGCTCGTCCTGCTTCGGCTCCGGCCGCGTCAGGTCCTTGAGGACGGCCTCCGCACCGGGCCGGCCTTCCAGTCTGAGTATAACGCCGGTCGGCTGCTTGTTAACCTTTTCGGCAACGGCCACCAAGTGCGGCGCATGCTCCTCCATCTGGGCGTATTTGTACGCGGCTTCCGCCCCCGCAGCGAACTCGATCGTCAACACATTGCCCTTCAACTCGCCGAACACGTCGCGGAACAGGAGCGCATAGGTCGTCAGGCGGTGGGCCTTCAGCGCCGCCAGGTACTGCTCCCATTCGGCGGTCATCCGCGCGACCGGGCCCGTTTGTCGTTCAGCCGCGACCGGCCCGGGTGGAGCTGACGGCGGCGCTACGGCGGGGGCCGGTGCCGACGGCTGGGCCGGTGGTTTCGCCGCCGGCAGGTCGACCACAGGCTTGGCTAGGATCCGCGGATCCGGATCGCCACCCCGGGCGGGCGCTGCCGGCTGCGTTCGCGCCGGAGCCGGGCGTTGCGGCGGGGCCGCAGCCGCCGGTTGCGATACCGGAGTGGCCAAGGCCGCCTGCGCGTTGAGCAAAGTCAATTCCACCAGCACGGCCGGGAAGCTCTCGAACTTGAGCAGGTTGACGCCTTGCCAGATAGCTTCCAGCGCGCGCCGCCAGCCCGTCTCGCCCGTGGCCAGGTAGCGCGCCTTGAGCTCGTCGGCGACCTTCAGCATGAACTGCCCGGCATCGGCGCCCTGCCTTAATAGCGTCTCCCAGGTTTCCAGCACCGGCAGCGGATCGCCGGCCGCCAGCGCATCGACCACGCGCGGGGCCAGCGTCGGATCGCCGAGTTGGAACAACTCCTGGATCGCCTGGGCGGTGATTTCCTGGTCGCAGTAGACCAGCAGCTGGTCGAGCAGGCTAATCGCGTCACGGGCTGAGCCCTCCGACAGCCGCGCCAATTCGGCGGCGGCATCCGCGGCCAGGCTGAAGCCCTCCTCGCCGGCAATCCAGGTCAGGTGATCGGCCAGCTTGTCCAGCGGCAGCAGGTGGAAATCGAAGCGGATGCAGCGCGAGAGGATCGTGATCGGCAGCTTGTGCGCCTCGGTGGTGCACAGGCAGAACACGACGTGCCCCGGCGGCTCCTCGAGCGTCTTCAACATCGAGTTGAAGGCCGTCGAGCTGAGCATGTGCACCTCGTCGATGATGTAGACCTTGTATTTGAAGACCAGCGGCGCATAGCCGACGCGATCGATCAGCGCATCCTTGATCTCATTGACGCCGCGGTTGCTGGCGGCGTCGATCTCGATCACGTCCGCCGCCGAACCGTCGGCGACGCCCCGGCAGACCTCGCACTCGCCGCAGGCGTCGCCGTCACGCGGAGCGCGGCAATTGAGCGCCTTGGCGAAAATCCGCGCCACGCTGGTCTTGCCGGTGCCGCGCGGGCCGCTGAACAGGTAGGCGTGGTTGAGCCGGCCGCGCGCGATGCTGTTGCGCAGGATGCGGGTGACGGCCTCCTGGCCGACCAACTCGCTAAAGCGCTGACTGCGATACTTGCGGTATAGCGTTTGCGACATGCCGGACTAAAGATTATAAGGGCCGGCAGGCTGATGTCGCGGATCAGCCGTTTTCGTCTGCCGGTAGCTGTTCCAGCCGCCGTTGCGCCTGCTTGGCCAACGGGCAGCGGTACCCGCAGGCGCAGGCCGGTGGCCGCCGCCGCGTCCAGCCGCACAGCGCGAGCAGACCGGCGCGCTCGAGCAGATAGGCCAGCGCCCACGCCAGGCAACCCGTCACGATCACCCACTGTAATATCAGATTCATTACTAGGCCAAATGCGGCCAGATCCGCGTCGTGACCTGGTAGAACACCAGGCTCGCCAAATAGGCGATGGTCGTCATATAGGCATACAGGAACAGCGCCCAGCCCAGGCTGTTCGCTTCACGCTTCATCACCGCCACCGTCGCCAGGCACTGGCAGGACAGGATGAAGAAGATGATCACCGTCAGTCCGGTCAGCAGGCCGAAATCAGCGCGCAGCTTGCCGATCAGCGAGGAATCGGTCTCGTCCGCTTCCCCCACCCCGTAGGCCACGGCCAGCGTGGAAACGAACACCTCGCGCGCCGCCAGGCTGCCGACCAACCCGATGCCGATCTTCCAGTCGAAGCCAAGCGGTTTGATCGCCGGTTCCAGCGCTCGACCCAGTCGGCCGCCGTAGCTGAGGCTGATCCGCTCCGCCGCCTCGCTGTTGTCCAGTTCTGCCAGGCTGTCGGCCAGCGCCTGGCCGGACTGCGCGGCCCGGGCCTCGGCGCGCAAGGCGGCGTAATCCACGGACAGCGGCGGGTTGCTGGGATAACTGAGCAGGAACCACAGGATGATGTTGATCGCCAGGATGATCGTGCCGGCCTGCGTGATGAACAGCTTGCCGCGCTCCCACATCGCGATCAGCACCGTGCCGATGTGCGGCACGCGGTAGGGCGGGAGTTCCAGCACGAACGGCTGGGTCTGACCGCGGAAGAGCGTCTTGCGGAAGATGAAGGCAACGGTGATCGCCGCGCCCAGCGAGACCATGTAGGCCAGCCAGAGCACCACGCCCTGCAACGTAAAGCCGCCAAAACCGAAGATCGGCAGGGCCGGCACGAAGGCCGCGATCATCAGGGCGTAGACCGGCAGCCGCGCCGAGCAGCTGACCATCGGCACGACGAGCATCGTCACCAGCTTGTCGCGCCGGTTGGGGATGGTGCGCGCGGCCATGATGCCGGGGATCGAGCAGGCGAAGCCGGAAAGCATCGGGATAAATGCGCGACCGTGCAGGCCGGCCCGTTGCATGTGCTTGTTCATCAAGAACGCGGCCCGGGCCATGTAACCGCTGTCCTCCAGGAGCGCGATCGCCAGGAACAGGATCAGGATTTGCGGCAGGAAGATCACCACGCCGCCTACGCCCGGGATGAGGCCGTCGACGATCAGCCCACGCAACGGGCCGGCCGGCAGCACGGCGCCGGCTTGCCCGCCTAGCCAGCCGAAGAACCAGTCGATGCCGTCCATAAACGGCCCGGACCAGGTGAAGATCGACTGGAATACAACGGCCATCACAACCAAAAAGACCACCAACCCCCAGACGGGATGGGTCAGCACGGCGTCGAGACGGTCGCTGATACTCGGTTTGTATTCCGCCGCCGCCACCCGCGCGCCCTGGGCCACCTGATGGATCCAGTCGTAGCGGCCCTGGACCTCGGCCTTGGTCCAGTTGGCGCCGGTGGCCTCCAACTCGCCGCGCAGCGCGGTGACCAGCTCCTCCGCGCCGGCCAGATTGCGGAAGGGATGCTCGTAGTCGGGATAGAGGAGCAGCTGCACCGCCAGCTGCCGCCGGTACGGCAGGGGCGCCGTGTAGTGCGCGCCGATGTGCGTCGCCAGCCGGTCCACCGCCGCGAGCACCTGCTCGCCGATCGACCAGGGCGGGGCTTCGGGCGGACGGCCGGCCACGTTGCGCAACGCCTCGCGCAATTCGGCCACGCCCTTGCGCTGGGGCGCCGTGACCTCGACCACGGGCACGCCCAGCCGCCTGGTCAGGTGCTCCGCGTCGACGGCCCGTCCATGGCGCCGGGCCTCGTCGTTCATCGTCAGCGCGACCACCGTCGGGATCCCCAGGTCCATCACCTGCGTGGCGATAAACAACTGCCGCTCGAGGTGCGTGGCGTCGACGACGACCAGCACGATGTCCTCGGGCTGCTCGGTCGGCAGCAAGCGCAGGAGCGTGTCGCGGACGATCCGCTCGTCGTCGGATGTCGCCGTCAGGCTGTAGGCGCCGGGCAGGTCGATCAGGCGGTAGGCCGCGCCTTCGTAGACATAGCGGCCTTCCTTGCGCTCGACGGTGACGCCGGGATAGTTACCGACCTTCTGGCGCAGGCCGGTCAGGGCATTGAACAGGGTGGTTTTACCGGCATTCGGGTTGCCGATGACAACGACGCGCAGTTCGCGCGCCGGTTCGGCGGCGGCGTCAGCTTTCACTCCCGGCCTCCACCTCGATGCCAGCGGCGGTGTGCCAGTCCATCGCGATGCGCGTGTCGTCGACCAGGATCAACAGCGGGTCCGACAGCTTGAGCACGACGACCCGCGCCCCGTCCAGCAACCCCAGCTCGCGCAGCCGCGGCGCGCAGCTCACGGACGGGTCGATGCCCTTGATGTAGACGGTCTGGCCGCAGTGGCAATCAAGCAAGGTGAACTGGCCGTTGTCACGCTGGCAGCAGCAACCGTGCCGGCGACCGTGCCGGTGCTTGCCGTTGAGAAGAGGGTTGCGGCGCATTACACGCTCCGTTGGAATAGCCTACCTGCCACGGAAACCGCTTGTGCGGATATCCTGTTACAAAGCTAACACAAATGAGACTGAGTGTCAAGAAGCGCGAGTAAGTCTCATTTATCAGCTGTAGTTGAAACAAGTTACGGCGGCCGGCCTGGGGCTGCTACAATCCCAGCATGCGCACCGCCGTGATCGCACTCGTGCTGGCCCTGGCCTGGCTGGCGGCCGGCAGCGCCCAAGAGCCGGGGGCCGCTGCCCCGACGGCGATCCGCGGCGCGACGCTGACCACGGCGGAGGAGCCGGTCGCGGCGGGGGAGCTGGCGCGCGTCCGAGTCCGCGGCGAAGTACTGGCGGCGCTGACCAGCCCGGATTGCCAATGGCAGCTTAAAGCCGATGGCGTCGCGCTGCCGGCCACCTTCGTTACGCCGGAACCGCCAGGCGATCTGGCGACCAGCAAGCTGGACGCGATTGCCGAGTCCGAGCCCGGCAGTGCGGAGCGCTGGGCGGTACTCGATCTGGGCGAACCGGTGCCGCCGCTCAACCGCGTCGAACTGCGCTTCGCCAGCCCGTCGGTCAAGGGCGTCGCGCGGCTGGAGCTGTCGGCGGACCAGCAGGACTACACGCCCTGGGGGGAGGCGCAGGTGGTCTGGCAGGAGATCAGCGAGGGAGAGATCAACCGGATCACCACCCTGAGCCTACCGCAGCCGGACCGGCGCTACTTGCGCGTCCGCGTCAACGGCATCAACGCGCCATTGACCGAAGTCGAGGGCTGGTCTGAGCCCGACGACCCCCGCGAGGTTTATCTGCTGGAGGCCGTGCCCGGCGCGATGCGGCCCGGGCCGGAACCGGGCGAGCATCTCTGGCCGCTGCTGCTGGCCGAGAACAGCGCCGAGCTGGTCAAGCTCAAGGTGCTGGCGGACGCCCCGGGCGAGGTGCGCACGATGCGCGTGGTGCGGATGCACGGCGAAAACCACGCCGCCTCGACCGCCGGCGAGGGCCTCTGGGCGGACCGGCTGGCCGCCGGCGAACTGACCCGCTCGGAGAAATGGATCAACGTCGGATCGCGGGCGGGCGATCCGCGCAGCTGGGGGCTGATCGTCGTCGACGGGGAAAGCCCGGCGCTGCAGGTCACGGGCATCCAGGCCTACGCCGCCGAGTATTGGCTGTACTTCACGATGCCCGAAGGCGAGGCGCCGCGGATCGAGCTGTGGCTGGAGTCCGCGCCGGCCGACCTGGCCGCGGGGCCGGAGCCCGATGCCGAAGCGGCCGGGCTGGCCGGTGGCTTCAGCGAGCTCGACCTGCTGCGGCCGGTGGCGGAACCCGTGGGCAACCCCTACGGGCTCGACTGGCTGGACCGGCTCAGCCCGCTGTTGGAGCGCTGGGGCCGGTTTTCCGCCTACCTGCTGGGCGGGCTCGTGCTCTTGATCATCAGCCTTTTGCTCTTGAGACGCCCCGTGCCGGACGGGCAGACCGAGGATTAATCCGGCAGCTCGCGCGGGTGATAGATGCCCACCAGCTTGCCGTCGGTCGCCGCGAACTCGCCCCAGGAAGCGCAGTTGTTTGCCACCACCGCCAGGCTGCATGTCTTGAGCAGGCTGTTGTAGGTGCCGGTCAAGTCGTCGACGAACATCTCGAACGTCGGATTGTGGCCGACCAGCATCACCCGCTGGTAGTGGTCGTCAATGTCCTCGACGATGTCATAAAGATCGTCGATGTCGGCGTCGTAGATCTCATCGTGCGCGATCAACTCCACGTCGTCCAATTCGGCGGCGAACAGCTCGGCGGTGCCCAGGGCCCGGGCTGCCTGGGAAGTGATGATCAACTCCGGCGCCAGCTTCTTGCGCTTAGTGAAACGGGCCATGCGGCGGGCGGCCTTGATTCCGCGCGGCGCCAACGGCCGCTCGAAATCGGTGGAGTACTCCGGCCCCCTCAGCGATTTGCCATGCCGCAGGATGAGCAACGTACGTTTCATAGCGGAAGTATAACGCAGCCCGTTGCGGCTGTTAACCTGTAAGCAGGATGACGGCGCGATTAACACCGGGCTCAGTGGAACTGGGAGCGGCGGAGCTTAGCCGGCGCGCGGAGGAGCTACGGCGGCGGGGAGCGCCCTGCGCCTGGTGCCCGCGGGCCTGCGGCGCCGACCGGCTTAAGGGCGAGCGCGGCGCCTGCGGGGCGACGGACGAGGTGCTGATCGCCAGCGCGCAGCTGCACTTCGGCGAGGAGCGGCATTTCGTGGGAAATGGCGGCAGCGGCACGGTGTTCTTCAGCTGCTGCAACCTGGGCTGCCTGTTCTGCCAAAACTACGACATCAGCCACCTGCGCGGCGGGATACCGGTCAGCGCGGACGAGCTGGCGACGGTGTGCTGTTCGCTGCAGTCGCAGGGCGCGGAGAACCTGAACCTCGTCACCCCCAGCCATTACCCGGCGGACATCCTGGCGGCGCTGGCCAAGACCGTCGAGAGCGGCTTTTCGCTGCCGGTGGTCTGGAACAGCGGCGGCTACGACAGCGTGGCGACGCTGGAGTACTTCGACGGCGTGGTGGACGTCTACATGCCGGACTTCAAGTTCGCCACTGATGCGCTGGGGGCGCGGCTGACACAAGTCGCGGATTACGCGTCGGTGGCCAAGGCAGCACTGGCCGAGATGGTGCGCCAGGTCGGCCCGGGGCTGGCCAAAGAAACGGGCGTGGCGCGGCGCGGGATGAGCGTGCGGCACCTGGTGATGCCGGGGTTCTATGACAACAGCCGCGCCTGCCTGGACTTCCTGGCTGAGATGTCACCGGAGATCACGGTCAACATGATGGCCCAGTACCGGCCGTGCTATCAGGCGAACACCGTCCCCGAACTGCGCCGCGGCGTGGATTATGCCGAGTACCGGGCGTTGATCGAGTATGGGCATAAGATCGGCCTGCGAAATGTAATGGCGCAGTAGCTGGGAAGTTGTCAGTTATCAGTGGTCAGTGGAGATGGGAGGGGGGATGGTCAAGATATATTAAGTCAAGTCCTGATGAATAGCTTATTCGATATCTACAAATTCAGGGCTCCTGTAATTCGACTGATTTATCCAGTTCCCCATCTTCCGGCGAATGCATTTCAAACGCTGTTGCCTAAGCTTCATAATTGTATTATAATCACTTCCAGTTACCTTTCATGTGTTGATCTCGATGATTTCTTTATGATTATGACACATAAGCAGACAGATGAATTACTCGTCTTCATCGACGAAAGCGGCCAACACGATTTGGACATTAGCAAGGAAGGCGCATCTAATCTCTTTGTCTGTACAGCTATTATCATCAATGAGCAGAACATCTTATCGGTCACGAATAAGATGCGAGACATTCGTAATGTGCACTTCAATGGCAATGAAATCAAGAGTAAAAATATTGGTTCCAAACACAAACGCAGAATCAAAATTCTAAATGAACTCACTCCCTTAGATTTCTCATACATTGCTCTTGTAGTTGACAAAAGTAGAATCATTGCAGATTCAGGTCTGGCTAACAAGCAATCGTTTTATAAGTACTTCAATCGAATGCTATATAATCGCTTCTCCAATGTTGGTTGTGACATTAGTATCATAGCTGATGAGATTGGTGGAGTTGATTTCATGAATAGCTTCACTGAGTATATGAAATCAAATCTGATACCCAATCTATTTACAGAATTCAATCATAGTTTTTATAATAGCTCAGATCAGCTTCTGATTCAGTTGGCTGATCTAGTAGCAGGTACATTAACGTATTGCTTTGATAGAGATAAAACCAGTGAGTTTACGAATGATTTTAGGAAGCTACTAAATCCAAAGGAAATCGCGATAACAGGCTGGCCCCCTAAGCGAGAATTTACCAAGGATCTTAATGAAAGCTCTCAATCAGAAGTAGACTGGGCGATTTACGATACTTCGATCACTAGAGCGTTGACTTTTATAGAACAGCACATTAATAATGAATCTAGCTCAGATTCTGCCATGCAAGCCGCTACATTAAGCCACCTTCTCTACCTGAAAGAATATGAGCGTACAGCAAGTGATCAATCGGCTCAAAGTACAACATTAATTGAACTTCTTCATAATCTTGGTTATGAATCGCTTTCCAAGGAACAGTTCCGTGCAAATATCATCGCACCCCTGCGAGATGCTAATATTCTAATAGCTGGTACAGCTGCTGGTTATCGGCTAGCAACCTGTACAACTGACATTCAAGATTATGTCACACATACATCTAGTATTGTTGGTCCGATGATAAGTCGTTTAAGTAAGGCCCAGGAATTGATCAAAGTCGTAACTGCAGGCCAGTATGACATTCTGGGAACTGGTGGTTTTCATGCTTTGCGAGCTATGGTTTCAGCACAAAGGGAATCAGAACTCAGTAGTTAGTTAATAAAAGCTTCATCCACCATCGTTTCCAGCATCAGCTCGATCGCTTCGCGCAGGTTGGCGCGCAGCTCGTCGAGCGTTTCCGCGCAGCTCTGCGTACCGGGCAGGGCGGGAATAAAGCCCACGTATGATCCGCTCTCCGCGTCGAACTGGATCACCGCCGTGTATTTCCTGGCCATATAGGTAATATACCGCAATGCATGTGTACAGGTGCGCTAACCTGATCCCGAACAAGTTTAAGTTGTAAGTATAAGTTTAAGTAAGAATCGCCACCGGCAATGACCATCCCAGACTCGAGTCCGTTCCGTTCGATATCCGAGAACGCTCGCAAATCAGCTAATTACAGTATCGATCAACGCAATTAAACTTACTACTTGAACTTATACTGCGGGCCGCCAGGATGGCGGCGCTCCGGCGCGCAACCAGGGGCGGTTACGCTACTACCGGCTACAATACTTCCGTGGCCTTGGTATTCGTTGCCGTGCTGGCGGTGTTCGGCTGGTTGATGATCAGCCGGCGGCTGACCGCCACGCTGGCCCTTCCCCTGGCCGCACTTACCATCGGCGCGATCGCGCTGGTCCCCCAGGCCCTCGACTCCGGCGTCATCCCCGCGCTGTCCACCCTCGGCACCGAGGTGATCGAGGGCGGCGTAATGCGGCTGTCGCTGTGGGTCTTCGCCGTAATCCTGGGCGCGGTGCTGGCGGCGCAGATGAGCATCACCGGCGCCGCCGAGCGGCTGGTCCGCTACAGCGCCGAGTACGCCGGCGAGGACCGCTTCCGGCTGGGGCTCTTGATGCTGGCGGTGATCGCGATGCTGTTCACCACGCTGGGGGGCTTGGGCGCGGTGATCCTGGTCGCCTCGATCACCCTGCCGCTGATGTTCTCGCTGGGCTACGAGCCTAAGGTGGCCGGCGCCCTGTTCCTGCTGGGCCTGAGCCTGGGGGGCTGCCTCAACCCGCTCAACTGGGCGGGCTATATCTCGATTCTCGGCCTCGACGTCGCGCAGATCGTACCCTACGCGGTCACGCTGGCCGCGCTGTTCTTCCTGGTCGCCTGCGTCTTCCTGCTCGTGCACACCACCGGCCAGCAGGGCTGGCTGAAGCAGGCGCTGGCGCTGGTCAGCCTGCTAGCCGCCGCCGCCGTGGCCGGTCTGGTCATCACGCGCTACCCGCCAGTCTGGGTTGTGACGAAGCACATTCTGGCCGGGCTGTTGCTGGCGATCCTCGCCGCGCTCCTGGCGCTATTGATCATCCGCACCGTGCTGGTGCTGGCGAGCCTGCCGGCCAAGCCGAATGACGCGGGCAACTGGCTGACCCAGCCGGGCAACTGGCTGGCGGGCGCTTCCGTGATCGTGCCGCTGGCGCTCTTATTATGGAGCAGCCTGCATGCCAACATCGTCGGCGCGGACCAGGCCGTGTTCTCGATCGGTATCCTGACCGCGCTGACCGCCGGCATCATCTTCTGTGCACTGGCCAGTTACACCAAGGACGGCAGTGCCGCCAACCGCCTGATGCGCGCGTTATTCGAGGGCATGACCAGCGGCGGACCGGCGATCGTTCTATTGATCGGCATCGGCATGCTGCTCAAGGCGACAATGCTGCCGGAGGTCACGAGCTGCTTCGAACCGTTTTTCGCCCGGCTCCCCGTGGGTAATATAGTCGGTTATATCGCCGTGTTCTTTGTCTTAAGCCCGTTGGCACTCTACCGCGGCCCGCTCAACCTGTATGGCATGGGCAGCGGGATCATCGGTATAATCAACGCAAGCGGCGCATTGGCCGGCAGCCTGATCATGGGCGCGTTTTTCTCGGTCGGCATGCTGCAGGGCGTTTGCGATCCGACGAATACGCATAATGTCTGGATCGCCAACTTCTGCAAAGTGCCGGTCAACGACCTGACGCGCCTGACGGCACCATGGGTGCTGGCGATCGTGCTGTTGGGCCTGGCGGCCGCAGCGCTGATGTTCCGTGCGGCTTTTGGACAATAGGCCAATCAAGCAAACTGGGGAAGTGTATGCCGAGAAACTGGCAGTGGGTTATTGCTCTATGCATCGCCGGCCTCCTGGCGGGCTGCGCCGGTTCCACCATGCCCGACGGCGGGATCGTACCGGATGACGAGCTGGACTACGAGGTCACAGCGGACGCCGGCAGCACGGTCGGCGGCGCGCAGATCACCGGCGAGCAGGTCAGCGTGGCCCAAGCGCTCCAAGCCTACGGCGGGGCGCTATTGCCCGACGGCTTCACCGGCGTACTGGGCATGCATTTCACCCCGGAAACCGCTACCGGCGCGGGTTTCAGCGGCATGCTCAACGTGCGCGTCGCGGGCGACACCACGACCTCGCAGGCGGACGGGGACCGGCTGTACCTGTACTACACCGCGCCAAACAACTCCGCCACGCAGTTCGTCAGCTCGGGGGTGAGCGACGGCGGCTGGGTCAACTTCCGCGTCAACATGCTCGGTTATTTCGTGATCGCCGAGAACGACGCGATCCCCTCCGGCAACGCCGCTTTCACGGCCTATGCCTTCGCCGACCAGGTGACGCTGGCCACCGGCGCCGCGATCAACTGCTGGGCCGTGGCCCAGAACGGTTACTCGCCGTATACGTTCCTGTGGAGTATGGGCGACGGGACCGAACTCGGCGGCGACCAGGTGACACACAGCTATGCCACCGCCGGCGAGTACACGATCAACGTGCTGGTCACCGATGCCCAGAGCCAGACGGCGACCGCGTTCTCCACACCGGTCACGGTCACCGGCGGCACGAGCACCCCGCTCAGCGCGACCGTGACCGTGACGCCCGATGCGGAGAATCCTTTCCTGTTCACCTACACGGTCAATGTCACCGGCGGCACGGCGCCGTATGCCTATTCCTGGGACTTCGACGGCGATACGGCCGAGGATTCGACGACCGGCCCGCTGACCACCTTCACGTTCGTCAATGCGGGGCTCTACAGCGGAACCCTCGACGTCACGGACAGCGCCAGCGAGACCGCCCAGGTGATGTTTGTGGCGGACGCCCGTACCCTGAGCCTGGCCGCCGATATCCAGATCGGCATCGCGCCGCTGACGGTAACCTTCACCGTCTACGCGGCCGGTTTCAACGTCGGCGACACGATCACCCTGGACTTCGGCGACAGCCACACCGAAGACATCACCTATGCCTCGGGCGTGCCGGCGTACCAAACGCAGCATATTTTTGCCGCAGGTACCTATTCCGCGGACGCCACGGGAATCTCCACGGCGGGCGGGATGAACTACAGCCTGACCAGCGCCGCGGTCGATATCGTTGCGGAAGCGATTCCCGATACCGGGTTTATTCAATTCACGCGGCCGATCGTCCCGGATGTCGGCGAAGGCCTGCATATTTATGGTTTTGGCTTCGGCGCCACCCAAGGCACCCGGACCGTCCTGCTGGACACGACCCCGCTGACGGTCGTGGCCTGGAGCGATACCGTCATCGACGTTGATTACCCTGCCGGCTTTAGCGGCGACCGCGGTACGCTGACCGTTGTCGACCCGACCAACGGCCCGAGCAATCCGGTCGTGCTGACCCTGAACGAATCGACCTATCCCCGCGGCGTACAAAACATGCTGCCACCGCATCCCGAGGCCGGCGGCCGCGTGCTGATCATCGGCCACGGCTTCGGCGACAGCGCCCTCTCGCTGGAAACCGACGGCATTCCGGCGACGATCGAAATGTGGACGAACAATGCCGTCGTCGCCACCCTGAGTACGACGCTGACGGCCGGCACCCGTACGTTTGTGATCGAAGTACCGGAGAACACGGTCAGCGTCGACGTGACCGTCGTCGAGCCCTCGACGGTGCCCTTCCCGAGCCTCGGCTCCGCGACGCCCGAGACCGTGGAGATCGGCAATAACGGCTCGATGGACCTGGCCGGCACCAACTTCAGCGACGGCTACGGCGGCCTGGTCTTCAGCGGCAGGCAGGTGCTGCCGGTCAGCAGCTGGGACAACGAGCATGTGATCGTCACCGACCCCAGTGAGCCGGTGGACGGTCCGGTGGTGGTGATCAACCGCGACCGCTGCTCCAACCCGCTGGTGATCCACTTCATGTACGCGCCGCTTATCACGTCGGTTCTGCCGGATTACGGTGCGCCGGGCGACACGATCTCGATCTACGGCGGCTACTTCGGCGTATCGGCACTGGCCGGCGACCAGGTGACGCTGGGCGGCGTGCCGTTATTGATCGACATCTGGAGCGATACGCAGATCGACTGCACCCTGCCTTCCGGCATCGCCGACGGCGACATCATTGTCGATAAAGCACTGGATTCCAACGCCGTGCCCTTCGACGTGGTGCCCCAGTCACCGGGCGGTCCGACCGGCGACCAGCTGTAGCACACCGAAAACCGAGTTGAACATATAATACCGAGTATGGTCTGGATTCTGCTGACCGCCGCTGTCGCGCCCGTGGTGTTCATGCTCCACTTCGTCTACGTGCGCGACAAGTACGAGCCCGAGCCGCTGGGCCGCGTCATGACGGTGTTCTTCGTCAGCTTTCTGACGGTCATTCCCGCGGCGATCGTCGAGGCGATCCTCCTGCAGTTCCAGCCCGGCGGCTTGATCGGTATCGCCATCGCGGCCTTTCTGGTAATCGCGCTCAGCGAGGAGTTCTTCAAGTACCTGGCCATCAAGTGGCTGGCCGTCCGTCATCCCAGTTTCAACGAGGTTTACGACGGTATTCTCTACGCCGTCGCCGCCAGCCTGGGCTTCGCCGTCGTGGAAAACATCATGTACGTGTTCTTCTCCGCGGCCGAAGGCAGCGGCGCCGGGATCGCGGTGGCCGTGGCCCGGGCCCTGCTGTCCGTGCCGGGCCATGCCCTGTGGGGCGTGATGATGGGCTACTACATCGGCCTGGCGAAGCTGGAATCGGACCACAGCAAGAAGCGACCGCTGGTGATCAAGGGCGTGGCCCTGGCGGTCTTCTGGCACGGGCTTTACGATTTCTTCGCCTTCGGCGCCGAGGCTGCCGAGCAACTGGCGATCCCGATGGCGGTCGGCGTACTGGCCGTGATCGTCGTCAACTGGATCATCGGCGTCAACCTGATCAAAAAGGCGCAGGAGCTGAGCTGCTTCAAGCGCCCCCACCCGCTGGTCAACCCGATCGCCGCGGTGCGCCTCGACCTGAAATACTGCCACCGCTGCGGCTTCGCCCAGGCGCGCGGCCACCAGTTCTGCAACCGTTGCGGCTACGAATTCCCGCCGCCGGCCAGCCGCCGGCCGGATTAAGCTAGAATATCTGCGCGCGAGGCCGCCGGGGCAAAGCGGCCCTCGGCCGCTCAAGCAAGTAAATCTATATGAGGTAGGCACCATGGCGAAGATTGCACCATTCCGCGGCACGCGGTACGTACCCGAGAAGGTGGGCAACCTCTCAAGCGTTGTCACCCTGCCTTATGACCGGATTACGCCGGAACTGCAGGACAAGTATTACGCCGCCAACGAATACAACATCTGCCGCGTGATCAAAGGCAAGGAAGACGCCGCCGACACCGAGACAAATAATGTCTACACGCGCGCAGCCGAATACTGGCGCCAGTGGATCGCCGCGGGTGCGGTCGCCGAGGACACCACCCCGGCGCTCTATGCCTACTACCAGGTCTTCAAGATCAACAACCGCGAGTACACGCGCCGCGGCATGTGTGTAATGGTCGAGCTGCAGGATTACTCTAGCGGCGGGATCAAGCCGCACGAGCGCACGCTGGACGCTCCCAAGCAGGACCGGTTCAAGCTGCTGACGCAGACCAACACGCACTTCGGCCAGGTCTTCCAGCTTTACCCGGATGAAGCCAACCAAGTCGCCGAGTTGCTGGCGCCGCATTGTAAGGGCGCGCCGGACCTGGACGTCGAGGTCCAGGAAGAGCCCGGTGTGCGCCACCGCTTCTGGGCGATCACCGACCCGGAGACGATCGCCGCGGTCGAGATGGCGATGGCGGACAAGCTCCTGTTCATCGCCGACGGCCACCACCGTTACGAAACGGCGCTGAACTACCGCAACCACATCCTGCAGAGCTACAAGGGCGGCAGCGCCGGCCACCATCCGCGCTTCGCGATGATGACGCTGGTGGGCATGAGCGACCCCGGTCTCATCGTGCTGCCGACGCACCGCGTCCTGCACAGCCTGCCCGATTTCAACATCGGCCGGCTGGTCGCGCAGCTCTACGAGCACTTCCGCGTCGAAGCGGGCCTGTCCCGCCAGGAGATGCTGGACAAGCTGGCGGAAGCACGCCAGGATGCCAGCCGCCATGCCTTCGGCCTCTACGGCGGCGGCAAGTACACGTTCTTCGAGCTGACCGACACGGGCATTATGGAGGAGCTGGCCCCGGACCGTACGCCGGACTGGCGCAACCTGGACGTGGCGATCCTGCACGAAGTAATCCTGGAGAAGATCCTGGGCATCGACAAGGCGGCCCAGGCGGCCAAGACCAACCTGAGCTACGACCGCGACGCCCAGGTCTCGATCGACCGCGTCGACCGCGGCACGCACCAGTGCGCGTTCTTCATGAACCCGACGCGGATGGACCAGATCCGCGACGTAGCCGGCAAGGGCGAGGTGATGCCGCAGAAGAGCACGGACTTCTATCCGAAGCTGATCACCGGCGGCGTGGCCTGCCAAGTCGACCTTGGCGAGAAGCTGTAAGCCAAGTACATCAGGAACAAGCGAACCGGCCCGGGCAGCATTGGCGACCGGGCCGGTTCTTTGTTTCCCGTGCCGCGTTTCAACGCCAATCTGGCCCAAAGGCCTTCATCAGCACTTCACACGACGTTCACACTAACTACCCCGGTCTTTTATATTAGGGCGCTAGACTGCTCTCCGGCCTGCCGGATCGGTGGTCGCCGCATCGCCTGAGGTTTAGTTGCCGGGTGAAGGCGCAACGGTTCAACAGGCCGAATACGCAACAAGGAGTAGCTATGCGTTGGTTTGTTGCTTTGATGATCGCCGTGCTGTGCTTCATGGCGACTAGCGCGTTTGCTGCCAGTGCCTATGATGACGTTCCCCGTGATCACTGGGCCTACAATGCTCTTGATTACCTCACC
>JAFGCY010000016.1 GCA_016932385.1 bacterium
ACCTGCATGGTCGACGTCGCCAAGTTCTTCATGGATTTCATCCAGCGCGAAAGCTGCGGCAAGTGCATCCCCTGCCGCGAGGGCACCAAGCGTATGCTGGACATCCTCAAGGCGATCACCAGCGGCCGCCAAACCGAAAAGGACCGGATCGACGCCCTGGACCGCTTCCGCGGCGTGATGTACCTGACGCGCCTGGCCGAGGTCATCCGCGACACCAGCCTCTGCGGCCTGGGCCAGACCGCGCCCAACCCGGTGCTGGCGACGCTGCGCTGGTTCCGCGACGAATACGAGGAGCACATTTACAACCGGCATTGCCCCGCCGGCGTCTGCACCGAGTTGCTGCAATACAAGATCGACCCGAACAAGTGCACGGGTTGCACGGTCTGCGCGCGCAAGTGCCCGGCCGACGCGATCCGTGGCGCCAAGAAGAGCCCGCATTACATCGTGGAAGAGCAATGCATCCGCTGCGGTGCCTGCATCCAAGCCTGTAAGTTCAATGCGATTGAGGCCAAGTAGGAGCAAAGCATGATTACCCTGGAAATCAATGGCCGTAGCGTGGAAGCCGAGGAAGGCGAGATGCTGCTGGCCGTCCTGCGCCGGGCGGGTATTTCGGTCCCGACGCTGTGCAACGTCGAGGGACTGGAGCCGACCGGCGCCTGCCGGCTGTGCAGCGTCGAGGTGGAGGGCATGCCCAACCTGGTACCCAGCTGCGCCTTTCCGGTCCGGGCCGGCCTGAAGGTCTGGTCGCACTCGCCCCGGGCCGTGCGCGCGCGCAAGACGATTATCGAGCTCTTGCTCGCCGACCATCCGGACGACTGCAACTACTGCGTCAGGAATGGCAAGTGCGAACTGCAGAAACTGGCCAGCGAGCTGGGCGTGCGCCTGCATCGCTATGGCGCCTACGACAAGGGCTACCACCTGGATCTGTCCAGCCCGGCGATCGTCCGTGATCCCGGCAAGTGCATCCTCTGCGGCCGCTGCGTGCGGATCTGCGAGGAGATCCAGGGCGTGGCCTGCATCGACTTTATCAACCGCGGCAGCCGCGCCGTTGTCGGCACGGCTTTCAACCAAGGCCTGAACATTTCCAGTTGCATCAACTGTGGCCAGTGCGTGATGGCCTGCCCGACCGGCGCCCTGCGCGAGCAGAGCAGCATCAAGCAGGTGATCCAAGCGCTCGAGGATCCCGATACTGTCGTTGTCGTCCAGCATGCGCCGGCCGTATCGGTTAGCTTGGCCGAGGAGTTCGGCCTGCCCGCCGGTCTGGACCTGGACGGCGTTTTAAACGCGGCGTTGCGACGGCTGGGCTTCGACTACATCTTCCCGACGGCTTTCACGGCCGACCTGACCGTGATGGAGGAGGCCAGCGAGCTGGTCGAACGCATCGAAAACGGCGGCCGCCTGCCGATGATGACCAGCTGTTCCCCGGGCTGGATCAAGTACGTCGAGGAGTTCCACCCGGACTTCATCCCGAACCTTTCGACCTGCAAGAGCCCGCAACAGATGCTCGGCGCGCTGACCAAGACCTATTATGCCGAACGGCAGGGCCTCGACGCCCAGCACATCTTCAATGTCTCGCTGATGCCCTGCACGGCCAAGAAATACGAGGCCACGCGCCCGGAGTTGCGCCACGACGGTCTGGCCGATATCGACGCCGTCCTGACCACGCGCGAATTGGCGCGGCTGATCCGCCGCTTCGGCCTGAACCTGGCCACGCTGGCACCGGAACCGGCCGACCAACTGCTGGGACAGCAAAGCACCGCCGGCCGGCTGTTCGGCGCGACCGGCGGTGTGATGGAGGCGGCGATCCGTACCGCGCATTACCTGCTGACCGGCCGCGAAATGGAGAAGCTGGATGTGACCGCCGTGCGTGGTGAACAAGGAATCAAGGAAGCGACGCTCGAAATCGCCGGCAAGCGGATCGGCGTGGCGGTGGCCAGCGGCCTGGGCAACGCGCGCCGGCTGCTGCAACAGGTCAAGGCCGGCCGCTCTGACCTACATTTCATCGAAGTGATGACCTGTCCCGGCGGTTGTATCGCCGGCGGCGGCCAGCCTTATCACGCCGATCACGATAACATTATGGCCCGGCTCAAGGCGCTGTACACGATCGATCGGGTTGCCGACGAAACCGCGCGCACCGCCCATCACAACCAAGAGGTCAAGCAGCTTTACGCGGACTACCTTGACCAGCCGCTGAGCCACCGCAGCCACGAGCTGCTGCATACGAGTTACTCCCGCCAGGATGTGGTCCACTAAGATGGATTCGTTGGCTGGTTCACCCATGCTTGTGACAACGATCCGCAAGCGCTGCCGCGTCTGCTATACCTGCGTGCGCGAATGCCCGGCCAAGGCGATCCGCATCGCCGAAGGCCAGGCCGAGGTGTTGCACGAGCGCTGTATCGGCTGTGGCAATTGCATCAAGGTCTGCAGCCAGAACGCCAAGCAGATGGTTTCGACCGTGGCCCAGGCCCGGGCGATCATCGACGTCGAACCGCACGTGGCGGCGCTGATCGCGCCGAGTTTTCCGGCGGAATTTACCGAGTTCAAGCCAGAAGTCCTGGTCGGCATGCTGCGCTCGCTGGGCTTCGACTTCGTCTGCGAGGTCGCCTTCGGGGCCGACCTGGTGGCCCGCGAGAACCTGCGCGTGCTGCGCGCGGCCGACGACCGGCACTACATCACGTCCAGTTGCCCGGCGGTGAATACGTACATCCAGCGCTATGCTCCGCAGCTGATCGGGATGCTGATCCCCGTTGTCTCGCCGATGGTGGCTACGGCGCGGGCATTGCGCGCGCTGCACGGCGACGACCTCAAGGTCGTGTTCATCGGCCCGTGCATCGCCAAGAAGGGCGAGGCCGGCGCCAGCGAGATCGACGGGGAGATCAACGCGGCGATCACGTTCATCGAACTCCGCGAGATGTTCATGCACCGCGGTATCAACGCCAACGCGGTCAAGCCCTCCGACTTCGACCCGCCCCACGGCCGGCTCGGCGGGCTGTTCCCGCTCAAGCGCGGCAGCCTGCAGACCGCCGGTATCTATGAGGACCTGCTGGCGGACGAGGTGGTAACCGCCGAGGGCCATCAGGACTTCGTCGCGGCGATCCGCGCTTTCGAGTCCGGGGATACCTCGGCGCGCCTGCTCGACGTCCTCTGCTGCGAGGGCTGCGTGATGGGCCAGGGCATGAGCACGGTCGCCTCGCAGTTCACACGCCGCAGCCAGGTCAGCCGTTACGTCACCGAGCGGCTGCAAGCGTTCGACGCAGCTACCTGGCAGGAGTACATGGACCGGTTCGCAGACTTGGATTTGTCACGCGGTTTCGCCAATAACGACCAGCGGCTCAGCGCGCCTTCCGAGGATGAGATCACGGAATACCTGGCGGCGATGGGCAAGTTCAGCCCCGAGGACGAGCTGAACTGCGGCGCCTGCGGTTACGAGACCTGCCGCGAGCACGTGATCGCCATCCACAAGGGGCTGGCGGAAAGCGAGATGTGCCTGCCCTACACCATCGAGCAAATGCACCGCACCGTCCAGGAACTCAACGAATCGCACCAGGCGCTGGCGACGACGCAAGAGCAGCTGATGCACTC
Source organism: bacterium (assembly GCA_016932385.1). GTDB lineage: Bacteria > 4484-113 > 4484-113 > 4484-113 > JAFGCY01 > JAFGCY01. The sequence continues at coordinate 3,583 of JAFGCY010000016.1, forward strand.
GGAGAAGCTGGCCAGCATGGGCCAGCTCGCGGCGGGCATCGCCCACGAAGTCAACAACCCGTTGGGCGTGGTGCTGATGTACGCGCATCTGATGATGGAGCAGTGCCCGGCGGACTCGCAGCAATGCCGCGACCTGGAGATGATCGTCCGCGAAGCCGATCGCTGCAAGAAAATCGTCGGTGGGCTGTTGAACTTCGCCCGTCAGAACAAGGTGAGTCACCAGCGCGTGGATATCCGCGAGCTGATCGAGCGCGCGGTCGCCAATCTGCCCGCGCCGGAGGGTATCACCGTCAGCACGGACCTGGCGATCGCCGATCCGCACTGCGAACTCGACTTCGACCAGCTGGTGCAGGTCGTGACCAACCTGATCAAGAACGCCTATGACGCCATGCCCGAGGGTGGCGAACTGCACATCAGCGCCACCGGCGACGACGAGTCGATCCAGCTGACGATCAGCGATACCGGCGCCGGCATCGCACCGGAGAATCTCGACAAGTTGTATACCCCGTTTTTCACAACCAAGGAGCCCGGGCAGGGAACGGGGCTCGGGCTCTCGGTTATTTACGGGATCGTGAAGATGCATCGCGGACAGATCGATGTCCGCACCAATCACGATCCCGCCGCCGGCCCGACCGGCGCCGCGTTTACCGTCAGCCTGCCGCGCACCCGGCGCATCGAACAGGCGGGTTGAGATGAAGCCGAATCAAGGAGCTGACATGAGCAAGCCGGAAGATAGCCAGACCATCCTGGTCGTGGATGACGACCGTGATTACCTTGAGCAGCAGGAACTGATCCTGACGGCGGCCGGCTTCAGCGTGTTGACCGCCGAGACCGTGGCGCGGGCCGAGGAGCTCCTGGACCAGCAACCGGTGGACCTGGCGATCCTGGACCTGATGATGGAAGACTATGACGCGGGCTTCTCGCTGGCCTACCGGATCAAGAAGCAGCACCCCGCCCTGCCCGTGATCATCGTCACGGGCGTTGCCCACGAGACCGGCCTGGAATTCGACGCCGCCACCAGCGAGGAGCGCTCCTGGATCAAGGCCGACTGCCTGCTGGCCAAACCCGTTCGCCGCGAGCAACTGGTCGCGGAAATCAATAAACTGCTTGGAGCAAGCCATGGCTGAGGAACTGCGGATTCTGGCCGTCGATGACGAGGAAGGCATGCGCCTGGGCATAGAGCGGATCCTGGCACCCTTCAGCTTCGAGCTGGCGGAATGCGAGGCCTCGATCCGTTTCACCGTGGACACGGCCGAAAGCGGCGAGGAAGCAACCGACAAACTGGCCGCCGGCGCTTACGACATCTTGCTGCTCGACCACAAGATGAAAGGGATATCCGGATTGGACGTACTGGCCTGGATCAAGGACCGTGATTGCCCCGTCCTGACGATCATGGTCACGGCTTACGCCTCGCTGGATACCGCCGTGGAGGCGATGAAGCGCGGGGCGCACGACTTCCTGGCCAAGCCGTTCACGCCCGACGAGATTCGCAGCGTAGTCAAGAAAACCGCCGGCCACCTGGTCACCAAGCGCCGCGCCCAAGCCTTAGCCGAGGAAAAGCGCCGCGTGCGCTTCGAGTTCATCTCCGTGCTGGCCCACGAGCTCAAAGCGCCGCTGGGCGCGATCGAAGGCTATCTGCAGATCCTGCGGGACGGCACCGCCAGCGATCCCGAGACGGTCGAACGCATGCTGGACCGCTCGCTGGCGCGCTTGCAGGGGATGCGCAAGCTGATCTACGACCTGCTGGACATGACGCGAATCGAAAGCGGCACGAAGCCGCGCGAACTGGAGCAGCTCGACCTGCGGGCCCTGGCCGCCCAGTCCGTGGAAACGCTGCTACCAGACGCTCAGGCGCGGGGCATCACCATCGAGCTGCCCGTCGGACCGCCTGTGCAGTTGAGCGCCGACCGCAGCGAGCTGGAGATTGTGTTCAACAATCTGGTCAGCAACGCGGTGAAGTACAACCGCGACAACGGCCGCGTGGAAATCGCGATCACGAAAGACGGGCCACATGTTCTGATCAGCGTCAGCGACACGGGCATCGGGATGACCGCGGAGGAATCCGCGCGGCTGTGCAAAGAGTTCGTGCGGATCAAGAATGCCAAGACGCGCAATATCATGGGCACAGGCCTCGGCCTGTCGACTGTCAAGAAGATCGCCGCGCTCTACGGCGGCGATGTGGCGGTCAGTTCCGCCCCCGACGTCGGCACGACGTTCACCGTGACATTGAATACGGCCTAACTGCGCACCGGTTATCAATGGCGGATACACTGCATTGCACCAGAGGTCTATTGGCTGGAACCGCCCAGGGCGGCAGGCAGTCGGCAGTACGGGGCGACCGCTTCGCGGAACTTGGTTTATTGAGACATAGTGTCATCAGTGTATGTACCTAATTATTCCTATTCTAATGCTGCTTCCGGGAGCTTCCGCACCGCGCTGCTCGACATATGTTGGATTGTTAATGAGATTCCAATTATCCAAAATTCTGTTAAAATATGCGCTAACCAAGAGCAGGGCCGCGGATGGTATCGGCTGTTAGTTTATGTATTAAAGAGTTTCGGGACTAAGCCTCGAAGCTCTTTTTTGTATAGCTGGACGGGCCTGCTGCCCGGGATGAACCGGGTTACCTTTCCCCCGCGCGTTATGTTGCGGCTACGCGCGCGAGATTTTATTGTGGAGGCATGAGCAGATGTTGCATGAACCGGCTGCCCCGAGCGGCAAGGACCCGGCGTCCGAGTACAAGAAACGGCTCGGCGTTGCGATGTTCATCGTCTATTCGGTGATCTACGCAGGTTTTGTTTTAATCAACGTAATCAGTCCCTTGACCATGGACCTGATCGTTTTCCTGGGCTTGAACCTGGCGGTCGTCTATGGCTTTGGCTTGATCATTTTGGCCTTGATCCTGGCGCTGATCTACAACCAGTTGTGCGGTGCCAAGGAAGCCCAACTGGCCGAAAAGCACAACGGGGAGGAACGGTAGCATGTCGATTATCATCTTCCTGATCCTCGTGGCTTTCGTGCTGGTTCTGTCGTTCTATTTAGGATCGAAGACCCGTTCCGCGGCTGGCTATTACGCCGCCGGCGGCCAGATCCACTGGGCGGTCAACGGCATCGCCTTCGCCGGCGATTACCTCTCCGCCGCCTCGTTCCTGGGCATCTGCGGCATGATCGCCGTCGTCGGTTACGACGGCTTTTTGTATTCAATCGGCTATCTGGCCGGCTGGATCGTCGCGCTGTTCGTCGTCGCCGAGCCGATGAAGCGCCTAGGCAAGTACACTTTCACTGACGCGCTGGACTCCCTGTTCGGTTCCAAAGCGATCAAGCTGACCGCGGCGATCAGCACGCTGATCGTCTCGATCTTCTATCTGATCCCACAGATGGTCGGTGCGGGCGTACTGGTCGAGCCGCTATTGAACATCCCGCACTGGGTCGGCGTGATCATGGTCGGCGCGATCGTGATTACCATCGTCGCCACCGCCGGCATGGCTTCGACCACCTACGTCCAGTTCCTCAAGGGCGCCCTGCTGGTCTGTTTCTCGGTTGTACTGGTTGTCGCCCTGCTCAATCGCGGCCTGTCAACGACACCCGACCAGGGCGGCAAGGTACCGTTCCACAATTTGGCCGTGCTGGCAGCAATCAATACCGGCGGGAATTTCCTGCCAGAGGACGCCAGTTACACGTTTGCCGAACAGCAATCGATCAAGGGGCATGAGTTCGTCCGCCTGATCAAGGACGAGCAGAATTCCTGGTGGATGGTGGAAGACGACCTGGCCGGCCCGATGCTGAAGGAAGTCCAGTGGGTCACCGCCCGCGCGGATGGCGCCACCTGGATCAACGGCGCGCCGGCCGCCGAGGACAACCAGCTCCGGCAGGTCGGGAATCTGGAAGCGATCGCCGGCAAGACGGGTGCGGCGGCCACGACCGGTGCGCTGAATCCGTTCCAGTTCCTGGCGCTGATCGGCCACAAGGACACTGAGGTTCAGACTTGGAATACCACCAGCCTGACCAACACGCTTAACGAAACGGTCACGATCTACTACCCGCAGATTACCGCCGGCAACCGGATCATGCGCCCCGGCCTGAAGTTCAAGGTCGAGGGTACGCCGCTGGACCGTCTGGACTTCATCTCGCTGATGCTGGCGCTGTTTTTCGGCACGGCCGCCCTGCCCCATATCCTGATCCGCTATTACACCGTGCCAAGCCCGGCCTGCGCGCGCAAGTCGACCATCGTCGCAATCGCCGCGATCGGCTTCTTCTATGTGCTGACGCTGTTCATGGGCCTGGGCGCCCTCGTGAACGCTTCGGTCAATCCGATCACCAACAACATGTCCGCGCCGCTGCTGGCCCGTAGCTTCGGCGAGTTCCTGTTCGCCGTGATCTCAGCGATCGCCTTCGCGACGGTACTCGGTACGGTCAGCGGTTTGATCGTCGCGGCGTCCGGCGCCGTCGCCCACGATATCCTAGACAAGTTCGCCAAGGTGAAATTCACTGAGCGCTCCAAAGTGGCGGCGGGCAAGGTCGCCGCGGTTGTCGTCGGGCTGATCGCGATCATCCTGGGTATCCTGTTCCGCGGCATGAACGTCTCCTTCCTGGTCGGTTGGGCGTTCGCCGTCGCGGCCTCGGCCAACCTGCCGGCGATCCTGATGCTGTTATTCTGGAAAAAGACGACATCCCAAGGCATCGCGGCCTCGATCGCGGTCGGCATCATCTCGGCACTCGGCTTGATTTTGCTGTCGCCGGACATGTACACACGCTACGGGCTGGATCCGGATACCGCGCTGGTCCCGTTCAGCAACCCGGGCATTATCTCGATCCCACTTAGTTTCATTACGCTGGTGGTCGTCTCACTGCTGACGCAGAAGTACAGTAAGCGCAGGCAGCCCGAGGAAGCCGCCGCCTGATCACGGATGGCAGACACAATACGCGTCAATTTCCACTGTCACTCCAGTTTGAGTGACGGGTCGGCGTCGCCGGGCCGCCTTGCGGCGGCCCTGGCGGCTGCCGGCGTGGAATACGCCGCTCTGACTGACCATGACACGACGCGGGGCTTGGCCGAGTTCGAACTGGCCCTGGCCCAGTACGGCATCGGCAGCCTGCCGGGCGTGGAAATCACCGTCGGCGATCCGGCGGACGCGATCCACATCCTGGCTTACGGCGTCGATCCGGAGAACGCCGCTCTGCAGCGCGTACTGGCTACCCACCGCAGTTACCGGGCCCAGCGGCAATCATTGCTAGGCACGGACATCGGCCGCATTCGCGACTGGTGGCGTCGCTTGTGGGGTCGCCCACCGGCCCTGCAACTCGAGCGCGTCCTGCCGGACATTTCCGAAATCATCAAGGTGGTCCATCGCGCGGGCGGAACCGCTTTTCTGGCTCATCCGCTGGCGATCACCTGCGAGCCGGCGCAACTGGGCAACTGGCTGGCCGAGCTGAAACTACAGGGACTGGACGGCGTGGAAGCGCTGTATGCTGGCTATCCACCCGCCCAATGTCAGCTGCTGATGGACCTGGCGGCGCAGCACAACCTGCTGGTCAGCGCCGGCAGCGACTTCCACGGCTTCGATCGCAGCGGTTTGAACCAACTGGCGATTGACATGCCGCGGACCGTCTGGAATGCTTTCAGCGGTGCCCACGGGTTGGGTATCGCCGGCACCGGCGAGCCAACGGGCGCGGTTCTTGGAAACAAGTCGCGGATTATCAGGAGACAGCCGATGTTGCCCAGAAAGCCGATCGGCCGCAGGCGCCGTTTCGCGTTGCGCATCGTGCTGCCGACCCTACTGGCGACCGCGCTGTTCATCACGTTAATCTACGCGATTATCCTGCCGGCGTTCAGCAACAGCATCCTGGAGCGCAAACGTGAGACGATCCGCGAGCTGACCAATTCGGCCTGGAGCATTCTCAACGGCTATGAGCAAGAAGCGCAGGCCGGCCTGATCACGCGCGCAGAAGCCCAGCAGCGCGCCATCGACCGACTCAAGCAGATTCGCTACGGCAGCGAGCAGAAGGACTACTTCTGGATCACCGACATGCAGCCGCGGATGATCATGCACCCCTACCGCCAAGACCTGGACGGTGCGGACGTTAGCGATTTCCGGGACAAGCAAGACACGGCGATGTTCATCGAGTTCGTCAACGTCGCCCGTGAACATGGCGCGGGCTATGTCGACTACTACTGGCAGTGGAAGGACGATCCCGACCGCGTCGTGCCGAAAGAATCGTATGTCAAACGCTTCGCGCCCTGGGACTGGGTGATCGGTACCGGGATCTACCTCGACGATGTCCACAAAGAAATCAATACGCTGACCGGCCGGCTTAACCACCTCTGCCTGGGTATCACCGCCTGCGTCATCTTGCTGCTGGTCTGGATCACCTGGGAAAGCCTGCGCATCGAAACCCAGCGTAACCGCGCGGAATACGACCTGCGCGAGTCACACGAAAAATACGCCGCGCTGGTCGCCGCTACCACTGAAGGCACGTTGATCGTGCTGGACGGGCGTTGTTCGTTCTCCAACCGCACCATGGACGAGATGCTGGGCTATGACGAGGGTGAAGTCGCCCAGCTGGACATCGCAGACCTGTTTGAGTCGGCCGCGAGCAGCCCGGACGGCGCGCTGGCCAACATCCTTGCCATCGCGGACGGCCAGACAGCGCCGGCGCGCTTCGAAGGCTGGTTTAAAACCAAGGATGGCAACCGGATCAATGTGTTGCTGGCAGTCACCAGAATCGCCTTGGCCGGCAAGAGCGGCGTGATCCTGGTTGCCCGCGACGTCAGCCGCCACCGGTTGCTGGAATCGGAACTCGGCCAGCGCCGCGAGCAGTTCAAGACTTTAACGGAAATGATCGACATCGGCGTGTTCCGGACAACCAACGGAGCCGAGCCGGTCTTCGAGGAAATCAACCCGGCGGCACGGCGGATCTTCGGCCAGGACGCCGCCGCGAACCCCGCCGAATTGCGGTTGCTCGACCTGCTCAGCGACGAAGAAGAGCGCCGGCAGATCGCGCGGCGCCTGGCCGCGGGCCAGGAACTGCATGACCACATCATCCAGCATCAAACGCCCGAGGGCGGGCCGGCGGTGCTGGCGCTCTCGCTGCATCCCGTGCGCGATGAGACCGGCACGATCAGCCATTACGACGGCACGATTGAGGACATCACCGCCCAGCGCCGCCGCGACGAAGAGCGCGATACGCTATTGCAGGAATACCAAAGCGCGCTGCTGTTCCTGAACGAACCGCTGGGCAATATCGCCGGGCAATTGGTGCGCTGTGATATGCGCGTACCGCTTAAACGAGCGGCGCGGATCATGTCGCGCCACGATACCAGCTGCCTGGCTATCACTTCCGGAGACTCCGAGACGGTCATCGGCGTCGTCACCGACCACGACCTGCGCCGCCGCGTATTGGCGGAGAATACCAGCGTCGACCAACCAGTCGTCAGCGTGATGAGCGCTCCGGTTGTCGCCCTACCGCACACGGCCCCGGTCTACGAGGCAATCCTGACGATGCAGCAGCAGGATGTCGATCATCTGGCCGTGCTTGATGTCACAGGCGCGGTGATCAAGATCGTACGCAACAGCGATCTGATCCAGTTCCACCAGTACTCATCGGCAGTGATCACCAGTGAGATCCAGCGCGCCCAGACGATCGACGAGATCGTCGACGCCCGGACGCGTTTGCCGCGGCTCGTGAAAATCCTGGTGGACAGCGGCGCCCGTCCGCGCAACATCAACCGAGTAATGACGCGCCTGAGCGATGCGATCGTCGAGCGGCTGCTGGACCTGGCCATGGGTGAGTTGGGCCCGGCACCTTGCCGGTTCTGCTTCCTGGCCCTGGGCAGCGAAGGCCGCGCCGAACAAACGCTGGTCACCGACCAGGACAGCGCGCTGATCATCGAGGACGTGACGGACGAGGCGACGGTCCAGGCCGCGGCTGACTACTTCGAGAAGCTGGCCGAACTGGTCACGAGCTGGTTGAACCGCATCGGCTACGAGTACTGCCAGGGCGGCGTGATGATCTCCAACCGCAAATGGCGGCAGCCTTTGGCTGTCTGGAAAAAGTACTTCCGCGACTGGATCACGGGCGCGACCCCGGAGGACTTGCTGAAGTTCAATATCTTCTTCGATTTCCGCCCGATTGGCGGTGACCGCGAACTCCTGCGCCAGCTGCGTTCAGCGATCCACTCGATTATGGATGATTATCCGCCGTTCCTGTTGCACTTCGCGCTTAACGCCTTGCTCTACAAACCGCCCTTAGGCCTGATGGGCAAAATTGTCGTCGATCCCGGAGGAGCCAAACCAAACACGATCAACATCAAGGACGCAATGTTGTCCGTGGTCAACTTCGCCCGTCTCTACAGCTTGCAGCATAGACTGGAGGAGACAAACACTCTGGACCGCCTGCGCCGCCTGGCTGACATGCAGGTGCTGCGCCAGTCCTTCTCCGAGGAAATTTCGCACGCCTATACATTTATGATGGAACTGCGGCTTAATCATCAGGCTGCGGCACTGGTCAGCGGCCACCATCCCGATAACGCCATCGATCCCAAGGGGCTGAACGCGATGCAGGAAACCATGCTCAAGCAGTCATTCAACTTACTCGCGCTGATCCGCAAGAAGATCAGCCAAGACTTCCAGGGCATGGCCACGTAAAGCCAGCGCTTGCCGGTATTCAGCTATTCTGGATCCGTGGCAAGCGTGTCTTGCTGGGGGCTCTCCTGGTTGCCATCGTTATGGGTTGCCCACCACCAAGACAGGATCACGATGAAGAAGAACACCGGCAAGAGCCAGAGCAATCGCTTTCTGGTTTCGTTATTGGGCGGTTCCGAGCTATCCATTCAAGCATTCTACGAGCAGTCCAGGCGTATCGCAAGCGTAGCGCGAGCAGCTGAGCAGACCGCCTAACGCCGCCGGTTCGACCGCCCACTGGAACCGGGCGACCGGCCGCGCCGCGTCACCCGTTTGACCGGTTTCACGGCTGCCGGCTGATCCGTGGGACGGTCTTTGACCGGTGTTGCGGACTCATGGTTACGTGCTTCTTGACGCTCCGTCTGGCTGCGCACCTCGGTGTCCCCCGCCCCGGACGGTTTGCGTGAACGCCGCCTGCGCCTTGTTTTCGCGGCTGGGCTTTGGTCCTCTTCCGCGCGACTGCCGGAGCGTTGCCGGGCATCATCGGCGGCGGATCGTGAGTTACGCCGGTCGTCGCCGTAGCGGTCAATCCGCTGCTTGAGCAGTTGCTCGATCTTGCGAATGTACTTGGCCTCGTCCGCGGTCAGCAGGGTCACCGCCCGGCCTTGCCGCTTGGCGCGCGCCGTCCGGCCCACGCGGTGCACGTAGTCGTCGGGATCGCGCGGCGTGTCGTAGTTGATCACCAGCCCGATGCCGGTGATGTCCAATCCGCGGCTGGCCACGTCGGTGGCGACCAGCACGCGGGCATCGCCCTGCTTGAAGCGATCCAACGCCAGGTCGCGCTGCTTCTGGCTGCGGTCGCCGTGCAGCACAGCCACGTTCTCGCCGCCGCGCGCCAGTTGGCGCGCGACACGGTCGGCCCGGTGTTTCGTCCGGGTAAACACCAGCACGCTGTCGTAATCCTCGCGCAGCAATCGCGCCAGCGCCTCGTTCTTGTCGTCCGGCTCCAGCTCCCAGACCTCGTGGCTCAGTTCCTCCGGCGGTTTGCTGGGTGCCAGCTGCACCTCGCGCGGCTGGTACAGGAACTCGCGCGTCAGCCGCTTGATCTCATCCGGCATGGTCGCGCTGAACAGCAGCGTCTGTCGCCGCGCGGGCATGCGGTAAAGAATCCGCTTAAGATCGGCGATAAAGCCCATGTCGAACATCCGGTCGGCTTCGTCGAGTACGCAGTGCGTCAACTCGGCGAAATGCACCAGCCGTTGGCCGATCAGGTCCAACAACCGTCCCGGCGTGGCGACCACCAACTCCACGCCGGCCATCAGCTGACTGATCTGCGGCCGGTCGGAAACCCCGCCGAAAATCGTCATACTGCGGATGCCCAGTCCGGCGCCGAGGCTTTTCACCTGTTCGTCGATCTGCTGCACCAGCTCGCGCGTGGGGGCCAGCACCACCACACTGGGATTCAGCGGCTTGGCCCGGGGGCGGTCGATCAGCACCGTCAGGATCGGCAGCAGATAGGCACCGGTTTTGCCGGTGCCGGTCTGGGCCAGCGCGATCAGGTCGTGGCCGGCCAGAACCGGCGGGATCGCCTCTTGCTGGACTGGCGTCGGCGTAGCCCAACCCAGGCGCTCCACCGTGCGCAACAACTCGCGCGCCAGCCCGAATTCCGCAAAACCGGTAGCTTCCGGCTTGGGGGATTTCTTCGGCTCAGGCCCGCCACGCGTTCGACCGGGCGTTTTTTGCGGCTCCATTCTCTTTCAGTATACCCCGCGACGCAGGCCGCAAGCTTAGAACCTGCGGCCTGACCGGTCGCAGGCGCGCTGGTCGGTTCGCCGCCGGGGCGACCGGTTGGACAAGATCCGGATTGGTATAATTGATAATGCTGGATCGTACCACTGGAGCCGTTAGTTGATGGAATTACGTTCATTGGGGCTACTGGTACTGGAAGCTTTCCTCGGATTCTCGCTGACCCTAGGTGTTCACGCCATGCGCCGGCGCTTCGGCCTGGCGCCTTTCTATGCTTACATCGGCTACACCGCGGTATTAGCGTGGATGGTCTGCGCCACCGGACTGACGGTGCGATTCGGCGATCTGAGTTTTCTCGTCGGCTCCGCGGTCCTGTTCACATTTGTGCTGATCGGCTTCTTGGTGGTCTACATTCTCGACGGGCCGCACGCGGGCCGGATGGTGATCCTGACCTGGGTGGTTGTTTCCTTCCTCCTGCACGCGATGAACTACGGGATCAACTACCATCTCGAGGTTAACGGCCAACCGCAAATCGAGTTGCTAACCCAACCTGGCCTGCGGATGTTCGCGGCGTCGCTGGTCGCGCTGATTTTCGACACGATCGTGCTCAGCATCTGCTGGGAGTTGCTCAACAGGATCAACAAGCAATTGCCCCTGATCGGGCAGACGTTCATCGCCCTGCTCTGCGTGATGTGGGTCGACGTGATCGTTTTCGTGCCGATCGCCTTCCTGGGCAAGCCGGAGTTCGCCGCCGTACTCGACGGCAATCTGGTCGGCCGTCTGGCGATTGCCGCCTTCACCGCTCCGATCATCTGGGGCTATTTTCTGTACGAGCGCCGTCGCTATGGCACGGTGCTGGAGTCCCGGCCGGTGCTGGCCATCTTCCAGCGCGAAAACCTGGTGCTGGAGCTGGAGGATGCCCGTCGGATCGCTCGGGTGGGTGAACAGGCCCTGCGTGAAAGCGAAGAACGCTTTGCCAAGGCCTTCCGGTTTTCTCCGTTGCTGATCGCCGTGATCGATCTGGCCAATGACCGGTTCATCGATGTGAATGAGCAGTTCACCACGGAACTGGGCTTCACCCGCGCGGAGGCCGTCGGTCATACGCCGGTGGAACTCGGGATACTAACGCTGGAATCCCGGCAGGAGCTGGAAGCCCGGCTGCGGGAACGTGGGGTTTTATGTGATTTCGAGGTGGTTACGCACGCCAAGTCGGGCGAAGCCTTTTGCTTCCGGCTGCATGGCGTGGTGCTGACCGTCACGGGGAAGAACCGCCTGCTGATCATCGGCGAGAACATCACCGACCGCAAACTGGCGCAGGAAGCTCTGCGGGAAAGCAAGGAGCGCTACCGATCTGTTTTCGAAACCACCAACGATGCAATCATGATCCTGGCGGATGGCAGGTTCATCGACTGCAATCCGCACACCCTGGAATTGTTTGGACGAACCCGCGATGAGATTATCGGCCATACTCCCTCTGAGCTGTCTCCCGAATTCCAGCGCGATGGCCGCGCCTCGGACGAAAAGGCCCGGACTTTGGTCGATGCCACCCTCGCCGGCAATCCGCAGTTCTTCGAATGGCAGCATCATCGCCCGGACGGCAGCTTGTTTGATGTCGAGATCACGCTGAGCTGTTATCAGCTTTCCGGCCAGAGCCTGATTGTCTGCGGGCTGCGTGACGTCACGGAACGGGTTCGGGCCCAAATCGAAAAGTCGCGGCTGGAAGCCCAACTCCAGCAAAAACAGAAGATCGAGGCGATCGGCACACTCGCCGGCGGGATCGCCCACGATTTCAACAACATCCTGTTTGCCATTCTGGGCTATGCGGATCTGGCGCTGGAGGCCACGCCGCCCGAGGCCCAGTCACGCGAACTGATCGAGGGCATCCTGACGGCCGGCAACCGCGCGGCGGACCTGGTCAAGCAGATCCTGGCTTTCTCGCGCAAGGCCGAAACCAAGAAAATGCCGCTGGTGCTGGGCCCGATCGTCAAGGAAACGCTAAAGCTGCTCCGGTCGACTACGCCGGCGAATATCGAGATCCGCGAGAATTTGCCGGCGGCCGATCGCCGCGTGCTGGGCAATCCGACCGAGATCCACCAAGTGCTCCTAAACCTGTGCAACAACGCGAACTACGCGATGCGGGAGAGCGGCGGCCTGCTGGAGATCTCGCTCCTCGAGTTCCAGGTCACCGAGGAGTCGATCGAGTTGGACGGCCAGCTGCAGCCGGGTTCCTACGTCCTGCTGAAGGTAACGGATACGGGCCAGGGGATCCCACCGGAGCGGATCGAGCAGATCTTCGATCCGTTTTACACAACCAAGGATCCCGGTGAGGGTACCGGTCTGGGCTTGTCGGTCGTCCACGGAATCGTGACGGCCATGGGCGGCGCCGTTTCGGTCTACAGCGATCCGGGCAAAGGGACCGTCTTCAACGTTTTCCTGCCACGAACCGGTGAGCTCGCGGTGGACGAGCAGTTGCCCAGCACCGAGATCCCGCTCGGTTGCGAACAGATCATGCTGGTCGAAGACGAGCGCGCCGTCGCCCGTGTCGAGGAAATGATGCTGAGCAACCTGGGCTACCATGTCTCGCTGTTCCTCGACAGCACCGAGGCGCTGGCGGCGTTTCGCCTGGCGCCAGCGGAGTACGACCTGGTAATCACCGACCTGGCCATGCCCCAGCTGCCCGGTGATAAGTTGTCCGCGGAAATTCTGGCGATCCGTCCCGATGTTCCGATCATCCTCTGCACCGGCTTCGCCCACCACCTGACGCCGGAGGATATCAAGGCGATCGGTATCCGGATGTGCCTGACCAAGCCGATCGCCAAGCAGGACCTGGCCGTTTCCGTCAGGAGCATTCTGGCCTGAAACCGACCGCCAGAGTTTATGATTAAGCCATGGACCTTGCGCGCCAGACCGGCCAGCTGTTCATGCTCGGGATCGCCGGAAGCGAGCCGGAACCGTTACGGCCCCTGATCGAGGAACTGCAACCCGGCGGGATTATCCTGTTTGGCCACAACATCATTGCGCTTGACCAGGTCCGCCAGCTAACCGGCGGCCTGCAGGAGTATGCCGCTGCCGCCGGCTTGCCGCCGCTGCTGATCAGCATCGACCAGGAAGGCGGGCGCGTAGCGCGCCTGGGACAGGAGCTCTGCCGGCAGTATCCCGACAACTGGGAGTTGGGTGCCGCGTTCAGCCGCGATGGTGATCTGAGCCCGGTGCGCACCCAGGCTCGTCAAACCGCGGCGCTGCTGCTCGGCCTGGGGGTCAACATGAACCTGGCGCCGGTGCTGGACGTGGTGACGGTCGCCGGCAATGCGGTCATCGGCAACCGGTCCTACGGCAACGCTCCCGCGCTGGCGGCCAGCCTCGGCGTTGCGTACATCCAGACGCTCCAGGCCGCGGGCGTGATCGCCACCGCCAAGCACTTCCCCGGCCACGGTCCGACGCCGGTGGACTCGCACACCGGCCTGCCGGTCGTCGAACTCGAAGACTTCGAATTGCGCGGTATCCACCTGGCCCCATTCGCTGCCGCGATCGAGGCCGGCGTCGACGCAATCATGCCGGCGCACATTATCTACACGGCCTGGGACGAGTGGCCGACCACACTCAGCGCGGTGCTGCTGACCACGCTGTTGCGCGACGAACTCGGGTTCTCGGGCGCGGTGGTCAGCGACGACCTGAACATGCACGCCATCTCGCGCCAGTATCCCTACCCCGCCTCGATGGTCCAGGCCGTCAGAGCCGGCGTGGACATCCTGCTCGTCTGCAACGGGCTCGAGATCCAGCGCGAAGCCTGGCGGACGATCCGTGAGTCGATCGAAGCCGGCCACCTGTCCGAGCTGGCCGTCGATCGCGCCCTGGAACGGATCGGCAAGCTGAAAGCCAAGTACCTTTTAGCCTCCAAGGAGTCTTAACTATGAGTCAGCGATACGTGCTGTTGTGGGGACTGGCCGTGGCCCTGGTTTTCTGGCATGCCGCCGCAGCCGAGCCCTTCCCGCGCCCGGAGACCGATGCAGCCGCGCGAATTTACCAGTGCTACCGCGTCAACACGCCGCCGGCGATCGACGGCCGGCTCGATGAACCAGCCTGGAACGGCGCTGACAGCACGGAAGACTTTGTCGATATCCGTGGCTCGCAGTGGCCGGCTCCATCCCTGCGCACACTGGCCAAGCTGTGCTGGGACGATACGCACCTGTATATCGCCGCCACGCTGGAGGAGCAGCATTTACAGGCCTCGTGCACCGAGCATGATGCCTACATCTACCAATTCGACAATGACTTCGAGGTGTTCATCGACCCCGACGGCGACACGCATAACTACTTCGAGCTGGAGATGAACGCGCTCAACACCGTCTGGGACCTGCTGCTGACCAAGCCCTACCGTGACGGCGGCCTGGCACTCGACGGCTGGGACTTCAAGGGACTGCAAACCGCCGTGGCGCTCGCCCACACGCTGAACGATCCGGCCGATGTCGACTCCGGCTGGACAGTGGAGATCGCGATTCCCTGGAGGGCCCTGGCAGAAGCCGCCGGCACCGCTTGCCCGCCGGCTCCCGGTGATTACTGGCGCTTGAACTTCAGCCGCGTCGAGTGGCGCTTTGAAAATGACCACGGCGAGTACGTAAAAGTCGTTGATCCGGACACCGGCGACGCATACAGCGAGGACAACTGGGTCTGGAGCCCGCCGGGCCTGATCTCCATGCACTATCCCGAGCGCTGGGGTTATCTGTTGTTCCTCGCTGACGAACCGGACCCGGAGCTGCTGGACAGGATCGGCGAGCGCGACGCCGTCTCGCAGATCCTCTACGACGTTTACTACCTGCAACGCGATTACTTCGCGGAGCACGGCGCATACGCCCTGTTCATCGCCGACCTGCGCTGGAACGAGCAACGCTACGCGACGGCCGAGCTGCGGCCGCTGCTGAGCGGCGACGGCCAGCACTACCAGGTGGCGGTCGAGCTGCCCTCGGGTGGATCGCTTTGGCTGGATGAGACGGGACGATCGTGGCTCCAGGACGGCTGGGATTAGCGGAGGAACGGGCTGATGAAGATGGCGGTCATCGACTGGGTACTAGTGCTGGCGATCTTCGTCCTCGTGCTCAGCTCGGCCTGGTTCGCGCGGAGATACATGCGCGGCGTCGCCGACTTCCTGGCCGCCGGCCGCACCGCCGGGCGCTACCTGATCAGCGTCGCGTCCGGCATCGCCGGGCTGGGCGCGATCACGATCGTCGCCAACCTGCAGATGAACTACGAGGCCGGCTTCGCGATGAGCTGGTGGGGGATGAGCATGGCATTGTTCATGCTGATCGCGGCGGTCACGGGCTGGGTCAATTACCGCTTCCGCGCCACGCGCTGCCTGACGCTGGCGGAGTTCTTCGAGCGCCGCTACAGCCGCAGCTTCCGTCTGTTCGCCGGGCTGGTCGCCTTCATCGCCGGCCTGATCAACTTCGGCATCTTTCCCTCGGTCGGCGCCTGGTTTTTCATTCACTACCTCGGCCTGCCGACGCACCCGAACGTGCCGGGCGCCAGCCTGCCCGTCTTCCCTCTGCTGATGCTGTTCTTGCTGGCCACGGCCGTGTTCAGCGTCTTCGTCGGCGGCCATGTGGCGGTGATCTTCACCGATTTCATCCAGGGTTTGTTCACCAACGTGGTGTTCATCGTGATTCTGCTTTACCTCTGGTTCCACGTCGGCTGGGGCGACATGACCACCGTGCTGCTGGACCAGCCGACGGGTAAATCTCTGATCAATCCGTTCGATACCAGCTACATTCCCGACTTCAACTTCTGGTACTTCCTGATCGGCGTGGCTGGCCTGTTCTACGGCGCGATGAGCTGGCAGGGCACGGCGGCCTACAACACCAGCGCCAAGAGTGCGCACGAGGCGAAGATGGGCATCGTGCTGGGTAACCTGCGCGGCATCCCGCAATCGCTCTTCATGACGGTGATTCCGATCATCATGATGACGGTCTACCTGCACCCGGACTGGGCGCACCTGCATACCAGCGCCGAAGCGGCTGTCGGCGCGATCGCCAATCCCGAGCTGCAATCCCAGATGCGCGTGCCGATCGTGCTGAGCCAGATCCTGCCGACGGGGCTGTTCGGTGCTTTCGCCGCGGTGATGCTGGCCTGCTTCATCACGACGCACAATACCTATCTGCACAGCTGGGGCAGCATCTTCATCCAGGACGTCGTACTGCCGTTCCGGGAAAAGCCGCTGACGCCGACGCAGCATCTCGGGCTGTTGAGGTGGTCGATCCTCGGCGTGGCGGCATTCATCTTCCTGTTCAGCTGGTTTTACAAGCCGACCCAGGCGATCCTGATGTTCTTCGCGATCACCGGCGCGATCTTCGCCGGCGGCAGCGGCGCGGTGATCATCGGCGGCCTGTACACGCGCTGGGGCACGACGCTGGCGGCCTGGGTGGCGATGATCACGGGCTCGACGATCGCTGTGGGCGGGATCCTGCTGCACCACTTCTGGGCTACCAGCGCCTGGCTACAGAGCATCAGCCCGGACTGCCCGCTCAACGGCCAGGAGTTCTGGGCGCTGGGCATGGGCGCCTCGGCGGTGATGTACCTCGCGCTCTCGCTACTCAAGCCCAAATCGTTCGACCTGACCGCGCTGCTCAACCGCGGCCAGCTGGACCTGACCGAGCAGGAGTTGGCGCGTACCAAGGAACCGCCGCTCTGGCAGCGCGTGTTCGCGATCACGCGCGAGTTCACCGCCAGCGACAAGCTGATCTACGTAATCAGCTACCTGTGGGTACTGGGCTGGCTGGTCGTGTTCATCGCCGGCACGGCGTACAACCTCTGGTACCGCGCGGCGCACGGCGACTGGGTGCCGCTGGCGCTGTGGTTGGATTTCTGGCAGGCCTACGTCTGGATCTACCTGGCGGTCAGCGTGATCATCCTGGTCTGGTTCGCGATCGGCGGCTTCAGCGATATCAAGGTGATGTTTAAGCGGCTGGCGACGATGCAGCGCGATGCCGCCGATTCTGGAATGGTGCGAGATGATCCTGAAACGTAGCGAGCTCAATCCAATCCTGACCCGGGCGGACATTCCCGACGTACCGCCTACCCTGGTGAACGCGACCAGCGTGTTCAACCCCGGCGCGGTGAAGGTCGGCGATACCTACCTGCTGCTGCTGAGGGTCCAGACGCGTGGGCGCGAGACGGTGCTGATGCTGGCCCACAGTACCGACGGCGAGCGCTTCACCGTCGAGCCGGAGATCATTCGCATCGATGGCCTGGAAAAGGCCGGAACGCGGATCTATCACCTGTACGATCCACGGATTACCTATATCGAAGGCGAGTACCTGATCATGCTGGCGGCCGATATCGACAACGACTGCCGCTTGGCGACGGTGCGCACTGCCGACTTCCAGCACTTCGAACTGGTGAGTTTCGATGCGGCGGGCGATACCAGAAACGGCGTAATCTTCCCCGAGCGCTTCAGCGATAAATACCTGCGCCTGGAACGGCCAAACCGGATCGCTGCCGAGGGCAACGCCGCCTCGGGCAGCGTGATCACGCTCAGCGAGTCAGCCGACCTGCAGACGTGGCGCGAGCTGGGGCCGGTGATGGCCGGCCGATACCACTACTGGGACGAGCTGATCGGCGCGGGACCGCCGCCGGTGAAGACGCGCGACGGCTGGCTGCTTATTTATCACGGCGTGGCCACACACTTTGCCAGCGTGAACATCTACCAGGCCGGCGTGGCGCTGCTCGATCTGATTAACCCGTCCATCGTGATCGGCCGCGGCCGCGACAACATCCTCGAACCGCGCGAACTGTACGAGCTGACCGGCCAGGTGCCGAACGTGGTGTTCCCCAGCGGACTGATCGTCGAGGACTACGATGAAGAGGGCTTCGCGTTGCCGCACAGCCTGGCGCGTCTTTACTACGGCGCGGCGGACACCTGCATCGGCCTGGCACTGATGACGGTGCAGCAATTACTTGATTGCTGCGAGCCATAGCCCAAAGCTCCGCCAATCCGGAGCAGTCAAATAGGTAGCGCGTAAAGCTGAACAGACTCCCGCTTGTTAAAATCATCCCATGGACACATCCGCCAGCGAGAACCAGTTCCCCCTGCATGACGCCGTGCAAGCCGGCGACGCCGACCGCGTGCGCCAGGCCCTGGCGGACGGCAATGATGCCAACGCCGCCAACCGCGCCAAGGAAACTCCGCTGCACAAGGCCGCCTTTACCGGTAACGTCGAAATCGCGCGGCTGCTGATCGACGCCGGCGCAACGCTGACCGCCCGCGACCACGAGCGCTCGGCCCCGCTGCACATCGCGGCGCGCTTCGGCCATGCTGAATTGGTCAAGCTGCTGTTGGAGTCCGGCGCCGATCGCGAGGCCCGCGCCCAGCGCGGCCGCACCGCCCTGCACTGGGCCGCCGCCGGCAACCACGTCGAGACCGCCCAGGCGCTGATCGCCGCCGGTGCCAACCAGGCCGCCGCCACGGTCTATGGCTTCACCCCGCTGCACATCGCGGCGCAGAAGGGCTACCTGGAGGTCAGCGAGGCGCTGATCGAGGCCGGCTCTGACGTCAACATCAAGAACGGCGACGGCCAGACCGCGCTGGAAGTAGCCGTCACCGGCCGCCACGCCGAACTCGCCGATCGCCTCCGCGCCGCAATGCTGTAACAAACAGCAGCCCCTTATCCAGCTGCCGCCACAGTTTCCGCGCGATGCTGTGCGACGGCCCGGGCCATCGTGCGTGCCACCCAGAACAGCCCGAGGCTGCCGACCAGGATATCCGTCGTGATGCGCCCGACGAACACGCCGGTGACGCCCCACAGGTGCGCGCCCAGGTAACTCAGCGGGATCAGTAGGCCGATCACGCGGATCGCGTTTAAGATCGTCGCCGCGACCGGCCGGTGCATGCCGGTCAGGAAGAAGCCGCTGTAACGGTGCACCTCCATCATGCCGTAGCCGAAGGAGATGATCCGGATATAGCTGATCAGCACCGGCGTAACCGCCGGGTCGCGAGTGAAGACCGCCGCCATCTGTGGCGCGCAGATCACGAACAGCGCGGCGATCAGGCTGCAGTAGCCCAGCGCGAAGAAGGTCGACACCCAGCGCGCCCGCCCGACGCGGTCCAGCCGCTGCGCGCCGTAATTCTGGCTGACGAACGGCGTCAGCGACATCCCCAACGCCATCGGCACCATGAAGGCGAACATCTCGATCCGCCCGGCGGCACCGGTGGCGGCCACGGCGGCGGTGCCGAAACCAGCCAGCAGCTTGGTGATCACCGTCGCCGAGATCGGCATCAGCACCATGTTGAGGATCGCCGGCACCGCGAAGGTGGTGATCCGCCGCACGGACTGCACGAATACGCTGAATCCACCGGCCCGCCGCGTCAGGAAGCGGTGCTTGCGGTTGAGCAGGATCAACAGCCAGCACATCGAAACCGACTGCGAGATGACGGTCGCCAGCGCCGCGCCGGTGATGCCCAGGGCCGGGCAGCCGAGATAGCCGAAGATCATGATCGAGTCGAGGAGCAGGTTGAGCATGGTGCCGATGATCATCAGCGCGCTGGCCGAGCGCGAATCGCCGGCCGAGATCAGGATGCCGTTGCCGAGCATCGGCAGCGACATCGTCAGCGCGCCGAAGTACCAGACGCGCATGTAAGAAGCGACCAGCGGCAGGATCGCGGCATCAGCGCCGAGCGCACGGAAGACCGGGTCGATCAGCAGGTAGCCGGAGACCGAGACCACCAGCGTTACCATCATAGCCAGCAGCACACCGTGGGTAACGAGCCGCGCCGCCAGCGCCCGGTCCTTGCGGCCGATCGCATGCGAGACCAGCGTGGTTACGCCGGAGCCGATGCCGCCGGAGATGCAGGTAAGCAGCATCACGACCGGAAAGGTGAAGCCCATCGCGGCCAGCGGCGGCGTGCCGAGGCGCGAGACGAACCAGGTGTCCGTCAGGTTGTAGGCGTTCATCGCGAACGTGCCGGCCAGCATCGGAAAGGCCATCGCAAACAGAGTGCGCGCAACGCCGCCGCGCACCAACACGGACGACTGCTCCTCCCTGGCGGGGGTTGGCGCGTCAGGCTGTCTCGCCGTGGTTGTCACCGGATGATCTGGGCGGTAATTCGGATGGATCCAGGCCGAACCGAAACCGGTCTTGGCCTCGGCCGATTGTATAGCCGCCGTTCTGGAGTGTCAACGGAGCTGCCAAGGCAGCGAATAATTACTGGTTTGAGACTACTGCCTCGACCTCAGCGTGCATTTCACCGAACAACGCGACCACGCCGACGCGGACTAAAAGACGCAGGCTACCAGCTCGCGTGGCAATCCAAGGCGCGACCGGCAATCCGCCGACTGACCCCTCGACTTTACGGGTCCATCGAGCCGCTCAGCGAGTAGTCCGACTGCCCGCCCAGATCACCGACGCAGACGATGACGTAATATACGCCGGTGGCCGTGCCGGGCAACGTATAGTCTATGCTCGCCGCCGGTCCGGCAACCAGCGAATAGCTGCCCGTGCGCAGCTCGACGGTCTGGGTACCACTCCCGCCGGTCTGGGTCAGCGTGAAGTGCACCGTCTTGTCGGCCACCGCGTTGAAGCTGAACATGTCGGTATTGTCGCCATCGTAGGCGCGATAGCCGTCGGCGATCATCAGGCTGCCCCTCAGCCCGCTGAACGAGGTGCCGGGACCGCTTAACGCCAGCGGGTTGGCTTTGGATTGGCTATCGTTGTTCTCGCGCTCGTCATAGGGAAAGGCGCTGGAATAGATCTCGAGGGCGGCGGCGGCCGTGAAACCGTCGTCGTCCGTCACCCGCACCGCCGGGTAGAAGATCCAGTCGTCGTTGTACTGGTGACTCACCGCGGCGTTCGGTCCGCTGGCGTCCCAGCTGCCGTCGCCGTCCCAGTCCCATTCATAGAGCACGATGCTGCCGTCGCCGTCGCTGGACCCCCCCGCGTTGAAGTTAACCGTCAGCGGCATCGCGCCCGTGGTCGGGTCGGCCGTCAGCTGAGCCGTGGGCGCCTGGCCGAGGATCGCCGCCACGGTGTAGTCCGAAGGCACGATCCCGAGGCCCTGCAGATGCAGGCGGAAAGGCGCCAGCTCGCCGCCCATGAACGTGTACTGCAGCAGGACCGGATTGGCGTCGGACATGCTGACGTGCATCGTGCTGCTGGCATCGATCAGGATGGCGTCAGCCAGGCTCGCCGGATTGTCGAAGGTGAAGCTGAGCAGGATCGCCTGCCCCGCGACAACCGGCGTATCGACGGCCAGCAGGTCGTGCTCGTCGTCGTAGCCGGGAATCCCCAGGTTGCCGCGCCAGCCGGCGAAGGGCGCCGTGGGCAGAGTGTTACGCTCCCAGTCCGCGTCGTTGGGCTCGACTTCGTCGTAGGGATCGCCGACCAGGATCAGCACCCAGTCGGTCGAGGCAAAGCCGTCGTCGTCCCAGACCCGCAGCGTGCCGGGGTAGCCTCCGACGCTGTTGTAGGTGTGATCGACGATGGCGGTCAGTCCGCTGTCGTAGTCGAAGGTGCCGTCGCCGTCCCAGTCCCACTCGAACTTGGTCAGGGCCCCGCCGGGATCCGTGGTGCCCGACGCGTCGAAGGTCACGGCCAGGGGCACGTTGCCCGTCAGCGGATCGGCGGTCAGGACAATCTGCGGCGGCGGGCCGAAGATGCCGTCCAAGGTGTAGTCGCCGTAGGCTACCATCCCGCCGTCCATCACGCCGGCGCAGACAGCCAGATTGTAAGGCGTGGCATGCCCGGCTTCGAAAGTCGCCCGTACTTCGGCCAGTCCGGGGGAAACCATTTCGGAACGCGCGATCGGGATCGAGGATGAACCACCGCGAATCTCAAGATACAGCGGACCGGTGGCGGCCGGGTAATGCACGCGGAAGGTCACCGTATCGCCGCTCGCGACATCGATTGCGAACAGGTCCTCATCGTCGCCGTCGTACCCGCGGTAGGTGGCCCCGGCATCCCCGAGGCTGCCCCGCCAGCCAATGAAGTTGAAGGCCGGCAGGCTGTTGAGTTGCGTGATCGTGTCGTTGTTCTCGGTTTCGTCATAGGGAAACTCGCCGACTACGATCATCAATCCGCTTTCGCTGTCCCCCAGGTAATCGTCGTCGCTCACGTACAGCTTCGGCCAGTAGATGCCGTCGGCGGTATAGGTGTGTTGCGTCGTGGCTTGCGGGTGGGAATCGAAGTCGTAGATACCGTCACCATCCCAATCCCATTCGTAGGCAATCAGCGCACCATCGTCGGTACTGCCCGAGCCGTCGAATTCGACCGTCAGCGGCGCATCGCCGGTCAGGGGGGCCGCGGTAAAATCGGCCGTGGGCGAAGTGCCCCAGATGCAGCGGATGGCGTAGTCACCATGGCCGGCCGTGGCGTTTAGCTGGACTTTCGCCGGATTGCCGTGGCCGGTCGGGAAACGATACCGGCAGGTGACATAGTCGCCGGGCTCGTCCGCAGCATCGGTATCGTCCAGGTCGCCATTGACATCATACAATTCCAGGCTGAGGCTCAGGGACGGGTCGGCCGGGTAAAAGCGCAGTTGCACCGACTCCCCGTCGGGACCGTTGAAACTGAAGCAGTCGGTCGTATCCCCATCGTAGCCTGGATACCCGGTGCCGCTCCCCAGGCTGCCGCGCCAACCGGTGAACTCCCGATCCGGCAGGGCATTGGGGGCCGCGAGCGAATCGTTGTTTTCGACCTCGTCGTAAGGCTCGAAACTGACCAGGCTCAGGTCCACTTCCCACTCACCCAGCATCACCACAGCCACCAGCACGCGTCCGCTGTCGCTGTAAGGCGCCAGCGCCGCCAGGTTCAGGCGATAGCTGCTCTCCGCCAGCGGTCCGGCGAACCAGCGCCAGCTGTCCGCGGACCAGTCCGCCAGCCCCGCCCAGAATACACCGCCGTCATCCGGCCGGCGGCCGAAGACGAAGCGTACCGCGGGATCGCCGCTGAAGCTCTCCAGGTTGAATTCATATAGCGCGAAGGCCATCCCGCCGGCGGCACCGCCGTCCAGCGGCCAGGCCGGAGCGAAGGTGGCCAGCTCCCCGGCGGCGCTGACCCGGTTTTTGGGAAGTCCGGCGCTGAACTGATTGCCCGTCAGGGCAATGACCGGGTCGGCGGAGATGAAGCGACCAGGCAGTGCCGCGAGAATCGATGGTGCGGGGATTTCCTCCATCGCCGCGACCGGCGCTTCGACATCAGGCGAAGCAGTCTCGACCGGAGTTGCTGTCGCCGCCGGCTTACCGCCGCTGCAGCCCGTACTAAGCAGGAGCAGCCCCAACACGATCAGCGACGAGCGAAGAAGCCGCCCCCACGCGATACCCCAACCAGCCATGTTTGTCACCTCTCCCGGAATTCAGTTGGATTATAGCAGTCCAGGATCGTTCCAGCGCTCCGCGGACACCTGACTGGTGCCGGCCGCCTTAAGTTGGCTGCTTGGCTAGGCCGGCGGCCAGAGTAGCGCGCACCAGGTCACCGGCTCAGCCAGCCGCGGCATGCCGATCAGATCAAGATTCCGGTAGCTGGGCGGGTTGTTGATGTTGACGTGGCACCAGGCCTCGCCCCTAGTCCGCAGCATATAGCTCAATTGGAATGCGGCCAGGCTGCGCCCATAGCCATGCCCGCGATGCTCCACCGGCGTGAAGATGCCCCCCATGCTGCCCGACAGGTGCGTCATGCTGAAACAGACCGGAATATCGCCGCCAGCGCCGTCCGAAACCTCACAGACGAAACTGGGGCCGTCGTCGAGACACTTGGCCAGATATTCACCCGTCTCATCGTATTTAATGCCGCCCAACAGCAGCTCGTACAGCTCGCGGCCTGCGCAGAGGCGGCAGGAGTGCTGGACGAAAGCCGAGAAATCCACGCGGCCGGTCAGGCAATAGAACCAGTGGGGATCGTGCTGGCCCCCGGGATGGCGCGCAAATCCGGCCGCAAAAGCCGCTTCCGCGAACGACGGCCCGGTGGCGTGCATTTCCAGGCGCTTGCCACGCGCTCCGTTTTCGCGCTCCGGTTCAGCCTGCCAGGCTTCGCGCAACCCCGGATCGGGCCAGGCGGGAGACTGCTGGATCCGCTCAGCCAGAAGGTCGGCCGCCAGTTGCGGATAGCGCTCCGGCGGCGCGAGGATAATAATCCGTACACCGTGCCGGATCACGATCGAGTCAAGCGCTTGCGGATTGTCGGTGTAAACCCAGGGAAACTCGCCGTCAGGCAATCGCCAGAGGTGGGCTTTTAACAGCAGGCGCACACAGTCATTGCGGCTAACCCGCTCAAGGGCCTGCTGGGCGTCGACCTGCTGGAGCATCGGCTCGATATTCTAGCTCCGTTTACGACAATTCGCGCAGCTGCGGAAAGAAACTCGGGTGGAATTTTCCGGTCGCAATCGCACCTGACAGGCGCTTGGAAACTTCCGTTCCAGAACGGCTGATCTGGTCGGATTAGAATCGAGGTAGATACTATACACCTACTATAAAATCATGATTAAAGTTAGTACGGAATAAGCTAGTCTACGCAATTTCGGCTTACACTGAATAAGCTGGCAGCCAACCAACAAATCCGCCCTGGGTCAGACTAGTAACGTGCTTACTCTTCGTTAAAGGCAATCTGGAGGAGTGGTTCGATCGGATTAGCCTATCCTCCAATGACGAGAGGATACGAGTCTCGTGACCGGAAAGCGAGTTTTATCTTCCAGCCGGCTGGCAGCGCTTATTACCAAGAACAGCGAGCCTGTTGCTGAAGGAGTCGCGAGTTAGATGAAGCCTGGCGTCGATCCTGAACGGTGGAACATCGAGGATGTACTCCGGCTGTTCGAGGAGATCCAGGCTGGGACCACCGCGGAACAGGTCGCCGGCGCGTTGCGGCGGAATCTGGCGGATTTGCTTGGTGTTGGCCAGGTGCTGATCAGTCTGGCAGGCGATCCGGCCGCCGCGGTCAGTTCCCGCGATACCGTGAGGCCGAACCAAGCTGGGTCGCCTGGCAACTGGCTCAGCTTCCCTTTCGAAGCCAGCCACCGTGTATACGGTGAATGTCGGGTTCTGATTGCCGATCCGGTGGTTTTTCCCGAAGTCTCCCACTTGCTGTCCACCGTGGCAGGATTGGCCGCGCTGAGAATCGAGCACCTTCAGCTTAGCGGCATTCAGGCTATTCCAGGCCGAGTACCGGATGGATCGGGAACCACTCCAGCAGCCGGACCATCCGCCGCGGGAGCGACCGGCCAGGTTGCGCAGAGCCCGCGAAGAGCCGGTCCGCCGCGGCGAGATGACGAAGATGCCACGGCGGCCAAAGCCGCATTTGAAGTAAGCGAGAACCTCTACCAGCTGATTGCGCTGTACAGCTCGGATTCGATCTGGGCGATGGATGCCAATCTCAAATTCACCTATCTGTCCCCATCCACCGAGCGATTATTCGGCTTTACCATTCAAGAGTGGGAAACGTTGGCATGGGACAAGTTCGTCCATCCCAAGGATCTGGATGCTGTTAACCAAATCTACAGCGGCCTCACCGATGGTTCGGAGCGCGCCAGTCAATCGGCGGTAATTCGGGTTTTTCACAAGAACGGCCGGGAAATGTGGGTTGAATTCACGGCCTCACCGGTCCATGATAGAACTGGCCAGCTGCAAGCGGTGGTGGGTGTTACCCGCGATATCACGAACAGAAAGCAAACCGAAATCGCGCTGGAACAACGGGTCTTGGCTCTAACCCAACCCCTGGACGACCCGCGGGGACTAGCCTTTGAAGACCTGTTCAACATTGACGAGATCCAAGCCCTGCAAGACGAGTTCGCCGCGGCCACCGGGGTTGCCTCCATCATCACCTCTCCCGACGGCACTCCTATTACAAAGCCCAGCCAGTTCACCCGGTTATGCAGCGAGATCATCCGTAAAACCGGCAAAGGCTGCGCCAACTGCTATCAATCCGATGCCATAATCGGTGCTCCCAAGCCGGACGGCCCGCTGGTCCAGCCCTGTCTCAGCGGCGGCCTCTGGGATGCCGGGGCAAGTATTTCCGTAGGCGGACGGCATATCGCGAACTGGCTGATCGGCCAGGTCCGTGACGAAACCCAGACGGAAGATGCCATGCTGGCCTACGCCAGAGTAATCGGGGCGGACGAACGGGAAATGCTCACGGCATTCCGCGAAGTGCCCTCCATGTCGCGCAAGCAATTCGAGCAGGTTGCCCAAGCCCTGGTCACACTGGCCAACCAACTCTCGACGATGGCCTATCAGAATGTCCTGCAGGCGCGCTTCATCAGCGAACGCAAGCAGGTCGAGGAACAGCTGCGGGCCAGCGAGCTTGCGCACCGTTCGCTGATCGTGGCGATGCCGGACGTGGTGATGCGATACGACCGGGAGGGGCGCCATCTGTTCGTTTCGGACAACGTCGGCGACTTCGCGGATTATCGGGCCGAGGATTTTCTCGGGAAAACGCATCGTGAGATGGGTTTTCCGGAGGAAATGTGTGAGTTCTGGGAGCGGCATCTTAAGATCGCATTTGAAACCGGGCAGCCCGTGGAAAGCGAATTTGAGATTCCCGGCACGACGGTAATCTTGAACTGGCGGGTTGTTCCCGAAAAGGATGAAGAGGGAAATGTCCAATCGCTGCTTTCCCTGGCCCGCGATGTCACCGCCCAGCGCCAGGCCGAGCGCGATTACCAGCTGCTGTTCCGCGAGATGTCCGAGGGATTCGTCCTCTTAGATGTCGTCAAGGACGAAACCGGGAAGCCAGTGGACTTCAGTTTTCTGGCGCTCAACCCTTCTTTTGAGCGGATGACAGGTATCTACTCCACCGATATTGCCGGCAAAAGCATGCGCGAGGTGGTGTCGGCGAAAGAACAAGCCAATGTAGATGTGTTGGTTCGCGTGACCCAGACCGGAATACCGGAGAAATTCACGAGTGAAAACCTCGAACTGGGTACGTACTTCGAGGTAACAGCATTCCGGCCCGTGCCGGGACAGGTGGCTTGCATCCTGATGGATGTCACGGCCCGCAAGCGCGCGGAAGCGGACCGTCTGAAAATGGAACGGCAGATCCAGCACGCCCAGAAACTGGAAAGCCTGGGCGTGCTCGCCGGCGGGATCGCCCATGACTTCAACAACATCCTCTTCGCCATCCTGGGCAACTCCAGCCTGGCACTGGAAACGCTGGCCGCGGATCATCCGGCCCGTTCGATGATCGAGGAAATCGCCATCAGCGGCGAACGGGCCAGTGGTTTGGTTCGCCAGATCCTAACCTTCGCCCGTCGGACCGAGCGCCAGCGCAACAATCTCGACATCGTGCCGCTGGTCAAAGAGGTCACCAAACTGATGCGGGCCACCCTGCCCTCGAACGTGGTGATCCATCTGGAGCTGGGAACAGAGCATACGGCGATTTTCGCCGATACATCGGAAATCCATCAGATCCTGATGAACCTGTGCACGAACGCCGGCTACGTCATGCAGGCCGAGGGTGGATCGCTCATCCTCCGGTTGCACAATCACTGTCCCGCAAAGCCGCTGCTGACGGAATCCATTCAGCCCCGCGCCGATCGGTATTACCTCATTGAAGTGCAGGATACCGGGCCGGGCATCCCGCCCGATATTCAGGAGCGGATGTTCGATCCGTTCTATACGACCAAACCCGTAGGGGAAGGTACCGGCATGGGACTGGCGCTGGTCCAAAGCATCACCACCGAACTGGGTGGCTGGATTGAGGTGGAGACAGCAATCGGAAGCGGTACCACCATCCGCGTGTATCTACCCTTTGCGGAGAAGTCGGACACCACGCAGCAGCTGGCCAGGCGCCGGGAACTGCCCACCGGAAGCGAGCATGTGCTGGTTGTCGACGACGAACACACGATCGCGTCCCTGCTGAACCGCTACTTGCAGAAACTCGGATACCAGGTCTCGATGTTCACCAGCAGCCTCGAGGCCGCCGCGCAGTTTACGGCGCATCCCGATGATTTCGACCTGGCCATTCTCGACCAGACCATGCCGGACCTGACCGGCAAAGACCTCGCCGCGAGATTCAGACAGCTCCGGCCGGACCTGCCCATCATCATCGCCACGGGCTACTCATCGACGTTCAGCGCTGACCAGGCCGAGGAACTGGGGATCAGGCACTACCTGGACAAACCGGTGGTCTTAAGCGATCTGGCGGTGATTGTCCGCGAGGCGCTGGATACTCCCGGCGCGTAGTTTATGGTCCGCCACACCAACTCCGCCGCGCTGACTTCTGGCTCACGCAGAGATGAGGCTGACGCGGTTGTGCGCAACCTCGGGCTTGAACCGATCCTTGGTGACAACAGCTACCTCGTTGATATACTTAGCACAGAGTTAACGGTAAAAGCCCGTCTACCAGAGAGGATGAGAGATGCTCCACCTGCATCGGCTAGTCGCAGCTGTCATCTGCATCGGACTGCTTAGCAGCGGCTGTAACGCGAAGTCGCAAGTTGTCAGCTTGCCGGACGGCCCTTCAGCACCGGTTGAACCAGTCACGCTATGGAACGCACTGCCTGCGCCATCGCAGCTAAAGCTGGCTTCTGAATTGCCCGGTCAACCGATCCAGGATGCGGCCAACTTCATCGAACCCCATCACGGTGTAAGTGCGGATGGAGCTGGCGGCCTGTTCGCGGCTGGCACGGGCGAACCCGGGCTGGCTGCCTGGTCTTGGGCGACCTATGGTTTCCAGTTCGATGACTTCCAGCAGCCGTTCACGGTTTACCTCGGCTGGGATACTCCTCCGCTGGGTGAAGACTTATTTATCGGAGTGGCCAACTGGGAGCTTGATTGCTGGGAATGGCTGGAAGCCACTGAACCAATTGTCTACGCACTGCCCGCGGATCAGACGGATGCGATCAACGCTGACGGCCAGTTGCTGGTTGTGACCTGCTTCCATCTGGGGGTGGACCGAACGCTGGCGTATGTCGAAATCGGCGCGCAGCCATGGGAGACTCATGCCCATACTTGGGGCGGGTTTGACAACGAGTTTATCAATGACATGGCCTTGGATGACGAGGGGAACCTGTATCTGGTTGGTGAGACCTGGACGTTCAGTGCAGGCCATAACGACCTGCTGCTGGTGAAGTGCAGCCCCGACGGTGAGTTGGTGTGGGCGCGGACATACGGCAGCGCCGGCCGCGAAACTGGTGCCGGGCTGTGTTGCGATGGCAGCAGCGTATTCGTCTGTGGGAGTGTTCGGGACGTGGGTGACGACTATTTCAATGGCCTGGTGCAGAAATGGACCAGCGCTGGGGATCTCCAGGCCAGCAAGCGGTGGCAGGGGGACAATGAGGATCGTCTTGAGGCAATCCATAGCGACGGCAACGGTCTGCATCTAGGCGGCCTGACCTACTCGCTGGGCGAGTTGCGTTTCGACTGTGATCCGCTGCTGCTCAATGCTGACTTCGATCTCGACGGACTGCTGTCGGCATACACCTTCGGCACTGAAGAGAACAATGAGGGGATCAACTACATTGCCGCGACGAAGGAGCAGTTGGATGAGCTTGAGTTCACCTGCGGCGGCGGGGCAAGTGTTGTCCCCGCTCCGGTTTATCTCGGCGGCGCGGCGGTCTGTGCTTGGGCGCAGACGCCCACACTGGCAGCGACGACAATCATATTCAGAGCGCCCATACTTATGGAAACCAGCATGTACCGTGCAACGTCCATCGGCCCGAAGCGGATTCTGGCATTTGGTGGTTTCGATGCATCAGCTGACTGTGAAAGCGTAGCTGCCGTAATGTTCAGTCTTGACCGCCTTGGTGATCCGCTCATCATGCATGAGTTTTCCATCGTGATCAGCGCAAGTGACTTGAATCTTGAATGTTCAGCAGTGGCCTCAACGGCCGATCGGATCTTCCTGGGCGCGAACGTGGGCATCTCCAATTGGCCCGACGTGGAGTGGTATCCGGCAGTGCTGGAGCTGAATGCGGAGTTCAAGGCAAGCTTCGGTTCTGCCTGGGGTGACGGCAATCCCGGCAACGCCCTGGAGGCAATGGCCATCGGACCTGACGGCAGATTGTATTTCGGCGGAATTGGGGCCGGCGCCAGCGGGTACTTCCATACTTTCGAAGTCAGTTCGACAGAAGTGGAAAGCACCTGGACGATTGAAACGACCACCGTGGTCAATGCGACAGGCCAGTGGCTGGCGGACTCAGGTGCGGTAGCTGATCGGACAGCTGACTTCCTGGCCAGCGAGGACAGCAGCCCGGGCCAGGCCGATCTGTTCCTGGGCACGGTCCAGCAGTGATTCCAGTTCGTCGCATGTTTGATATCAGCTGTGCGTCAAGGAGACATTGACAGACCGATGATGAACCGGATCGCTCGATGCTTGTTCAAACTGATGGTGGAGCGAACGTCACCTACGGGCTGAGACGGACATATGGGGGTGTCATCGCGAAAATGTGAGTTTGAGACGCCTGATTTCGCCGTAGTCAACATTCCATCTTGGAGTGCTGGATATGGTTAGGAATGGGGCGGCGCGAGGGAGCATGTTGCATCGTCAACTCGCGTATCCTGTGCTGATCTGGCCTGCGCGTATGTTTCTGCCTCTTGTATATGGGAGAAAGCACTGGGCGGATTGTCTTTTAAGCGGTTAATCTGTAGTACAAACCAGGCCGCAGATCACGATCTCAGCTCAGAATTCTCTGGGTGAGTTCGAGGGATGCCGCTCTGTCTGTCTCAGTGTTTTGCTGCATTGAGTGAACTAAAAAGCTGCGTTTAACATAGGAAATGGGCTCGGTTCAGCTCATCAACTCTGACTATCTAGGTGGACTTGTTTCCAGGGCAGGCCAGGACCAGACGGCGACGGCGAACCAGATCGAGTTCATCGACATGATCATCAACCACCTGACCGAGCATGGAAGGATCGACCCGAGCAACTCTACGAGTCGCCCTATATCGATATCACCCTGCTGGGCCCGGACGGCGTATTCGCGGATGCCCAGGCTGGAGTTGCCGTAGATATCGGTCACGATGCCGTTGCCGTCGATCTCCAGCATCGGCTCGCTGGGCGCCAAGGTGGTCTCGGTCTACGGCGGTAATCCGGCCAACTTCGACCTGCCGGCGGTGCTGGGCACGA
>JAFGCY010000111.1 GCA_016932385.1 bacterium
GAATAAAATCATTTTTTTTATTTCCGGGAGTTCTGAGAAACTCTGGCGCAAAAATTGCAACAATAAGAACGGTTTGTGATTCTCCCCGCGGCCGGAAGCATGGGGGTGGAATGAAAGCGCGGCGCGAGTCAAAAAAAAAGGAGGGAGTGTGCTGGAGAAGGGCGACCTGACTCTGATCTGCCAGGGCAGCCGAGTGTTCGATTCTGCTTTGGCCTGGGAACTGGTCAAAACATTTTTCGCCGCGCGCTTCCGCGGCACCGGGCGCAAGCCCCGCCGCCTGGCCAAGGTGGCGGAACTGGAAAGCAAGAAGGCAGGAGCATGACGGCCAATCCTCTGAAACGGCTGGAAACCCTCGGGCAATCGGTTTGGCGTTCCGTGTGCAGGCGTCCAGCCCGGTTTGCCTGGCAGGATTAGGATACCTATGCGGTCCCTGTCCTTACGCTGGCAAAGATGGAAAGCCGGGCGGAAGCTTTCTTTCTCTCGCTCGAGCGAACCGCCGCTGCGCGCTGAATTGCTCAGCAGCGAGCAGCTGCGGCAGCATGCGGTTGAGCTGGCGGGCCGGCATCGGATCGACCCGAAATCCGGATCGAACCGACTGCTGCTGCGGTTGGAGGACAACGAACGCGCCCTTGTTCAAGCCTATGATCTGGTGACCCGGGCCGAGGCTGAGGGCGGCCGCCCGGCACCGGCCGGCGAATGGTTGCTGGATAATTTTTATCTGATCGAGCAGCAAATACGCCTGACGCGGTTGCATTTGCCGCGGACCTATAGCCGCGAGTTGCCGCATCTGTCGCAGGGAGCGGCGGCTGGGTTTCCACGCGTTTATGACATCGTCTTGGAATTGATTGCCCACGTGGACGGGCGCGTGGATGCGGAAAACGTGAAACTCTTCGTTGCCGCCTACCAGTCGGTCACCCAGCTGACGCTTGGCGAGCTATGGGCCGTGCCGATTATGTTGCGTTTGGGGCTGATCGAGAATCTGCGGCGCGTGTCGGTGCATATCGCCCGGCGCCGGAGCGATCGGAACCTGGCCATCCTTTGGGCCGGCCGCATGTTGGCGGCGGTGGAGAAAGCACCAAAATCGGTTTTGCGCGTGTTGGCGGAGATGGCCGAGTCCGATCCACCGTTCAGCAATCAGTTCGTCGAAGAATTTATCGGCCGGGTGCAGAGGCAGGGACCGGCGCTGGCGACCGTGCAGAGTTGGGTGCAACACCGGCTGACCGAGAAAGGGCTAACCCTCGAACATTTGCAGCGCGCGGATAACCAGACCCAGGCGGCCGATCAGGTCTCCATAGGCAATAGCATCGGCAGCCTGCGTTTCCTCAGCGCGATCGACTGGCGGAAATTGATCGAGAGGCTGAGCATTGTCGAGCAAACGCTGCGTACCGATCCCGCCGGCGTATATGCAGACATGGATTTTACCACCCGCGACCGATATCGCCACCGCGTGGAAGCCCTGGCGCGGCAGTCGGGTGAAAGCGAGCTGGCGGTGGCGCGCGCGGCGATCCGACTGGCGGAGGAAGCGGCCCAGCCTGATGGCCCCGCGGCGCGCTCCTCTCACGTGGGATTCTATCTCATCGACAAAGGCCGACAGCGGCTGGAGCGTGTTGTCCGAGTCCGCCGGTCCCTGCGCCGGTCGCTGAAGCGAATGGTTCACCGTAACCCGGTTTTGTTTTATGTCGGTTCCCTTTGGGCGATCACGGCGGCCACGGCCTGCCTGGTCTTGCCGCCGGCAAGCGACTTGGGCCACCACGGCTGGCGGGTCGGGCTTCTGCTGGCGCTGGGGATCATCGGCGCATCGCAGACGGCGGTGGCGCTGGTCAACTTGCTGACGAATGTCGTGGTCGGCCCGCACCCGTTGCCGCGTTTGGATTTTTCGAAAGGGATCCCGGCGGCCAGCCGCACCATGGTGGTCATTCCCACGCTGCTGACCAGCCCGCAGGACGTTGCCGATTTGCTGGAAGGCCTGGAGATACGCTACCTGGGGAACCGTGATCCGAACCTGCTGTTCGGGCTTCTCACCGACTTCCGCGACGCGCCCGGCCCGACGCTGCCCGATGACGCGGAACTGCTGGGGCAGGTGCGAGAGGGAGTCCGTTCATTGAATTCCCGCTACAGCTTCGAGAGTGCGTCCGTCTTTTATCTGTTTCATCGGCCGCGCGTCTGGAATCCGCATGAGCGACTCTGGATGGGCTACGAGCGCAAACGCGGCAAGCTGGAGCAATTCAACGCGCTGTTGCGCGGCGTATCGCGCGCCCCGTTCGCCGAGATCATCGGCGATCTGGCGATCCTGCCCTCCGTGCGTTATGTCCTGACCTTGGACACCGATACCGGTTTGCCGCGCGACGCCGCCCGTAAACTCATCGGCACCATGGCGCATTCCCTGAATCGGCCGCGGTTTGATCCGCGGAGCGGCCGCGTGGTCGAAGGCTACGCCATTTTACAGCCGCGCACTCCCATCACCCTGCTTGCGGCCAATCGCTCGCGCTTCGCCCAGCTCAGTGTCGGCGAAGCGGGTATCGACCCTTATACAGGCGAGGTTTCCGACGTTTATCAGGATCTGTTCGCCGAGGGGTCTTACGTCGGCAAGGGCATCTACGACGTAGACGCGTTCCGGCAGGCCACGGCCGGCCGCTTCCCGGAGAATCTTATCCTGAGCCATGACCTGTTGGAAAGCGGTTATGCCCGCTCGGCGCTGGTCTCCGACGTGGAATTACATGAAGACCACCCCGCGAGTTTCACCAGCGACATGAGTCGCCGTCATCGCTGGATTCGCGGCGACTGGCAGATCGCCGGCTGGCTCTTGCCCCGGGTGCTTGGACCGGCCGGCAATCGTTTGCCCAACACGCTGACAGCGCTCGGCTGGTGGAAAATCTTCGACAATCTTCGCCGTAGCCTTGTGCCGCCCGCCTTGCTTTTGCTCCTCTTTGTCGGTTGGGTGCTGGCGGCGAAGCCGACCGGCTTCTGGACGCTGTTCGTGCTCCTGTTGCTTTTTCTGCCCGTGCTGATGTCCGGGCTGTTGGATGTGCTGCGCAAACCCCGGGAACGGGATTGGGCCATGCACCTGTTCGCTGCCCTGAAAACGCTGGGCAGGGAGTTGGCGGAGGCGGGTTTGCAATTGAGCACCTTGCCGTATCAAGCCGTCATCTATCTGGATGCGATCCTCGTTTCCGGTGGGCGCATGCTGTTCACCCGGCGCGGACTGCTGCTCTGGCATACCCGGGGATATCAACGGCGAAACAGCCGCACCACGCCGGCGGACTTCCTCAAGGAGATGTGGGTCGCGCCGTTTTTCGCCCTGGCCGGCATCGCCTGGCTGGCACTGACCCATCCCGGCGAGCTGATCATCAGCGGTCCGCTGCTGTTGCTGTGGCTTTTGTCACCGGCGATCGGTTGGTGGATCAGCCGGCCACTCGCGACCAGGCAGCCGGTGCTGTCCGACACACAACGGTCGTTTCTGCGCGGGTTGGCCCGGCAAACCTGGCGCTACTTCGAAGTGCTGGTCAATGAGGAAGAAAATTGGCTGCCGCCCGACAATTTTCAGGAGGTGCCGGCTCCCGCGATCGCATCGCGCACTTCGCCGACCAATATCGGCATGTCTTTGCTGGCCAATCTGGCCGCCAGTGATTTCGGCTATCTCGCCGGCAGCCAGTTGCTTGAGCGCACGGACAGAACCCTCGGCACCATGGAGCGGCTTGAACGCTACCGGGGTCATTTTTACAACTGGTATGAAACGCGCACTCTGAAACCGCTGCGGCCGCAATATGTGTCGAGCGTCGACAGCGGCAATCTGGCCGGGTCTTTGTTCACCCTGCGCGCCGGCTTGGCAGAATTGAAAACACAACCCGTCGTTGCGCCGCGTTTTCTGGCCGGGCTTCAGGATGTCCTGCAGATGAATCCGTCACCGGCCGCCGTCCGGCTCTGCGAAAAGACGCTGGCGCCGTTGCCGGCCGATCCTGCCGCTTTGGCGGCGCTGCTTCAGGAACTCTGCCGTGATGTCGTCGCGCTTTCCGTCGAAGGCGATGCCGATCAGCAATGGTGGAGGCGAGCTCTCGTCAGTCAGTGCGAAGCCGCCCGGGACGATCTGCGGGACCTCATTCCCGATCCCCGCCGGTTCGATCATATGCCAACCTTGCAGGAATTGGCCGGCGCCGCCAGCGGCGGAGAGCGCGCCGCCGAGCGCATTCGACAGATCGACCAGCTCATCCGGCGCTGCACCGAGTTGGCGGCGATGGACTTCGCTTTCCTGTACGATCCGGGCCGCGATCTGTTGTCGATCGGCTACAACGTCAGCGACCGCCGCCACGACCCCTCGTATTACGACCTGCTGGCCTCGGAGGCGCGGCTGACGAGCTTCATGCTGATCGCCCATGACCAGGTGACGCAGGACCATTGGTTTGCCTTGGGACGGCAGTTGACCACCCATGCCGGCGCCATGGCGTTGTTGTCGTGGAGCGGCTCGATGTTCGAGTACCTGATGCCGCTGTTGGTGATGCCCACCTATGAGCGCACACTGCTGGACCAGACCTATCGGGCGGTCGTGAGCCGCCAGATCGAATACGGGCGCCAGCGCGGCGTGCCCTGGGGCATTTCCGAGTCGGGTTATAACCTCTCCGACGTCCACGGCGTTTATATGTATGGGGCGTTCGGCGTGCCGGGCCTGGGGTTCAAGCGCGGCCTTGCCGATGATCTGGTCGTCGCGCCGTACGCGTCGGCGCTGGCCTTAATGGTCGCGCCCCTGGAGGCATGCCGGAACCTGGAAACCCTGGCCCGGGAGGGGTACCGCGGCGCTTTCGGGTTCTATGAAGCGATCGATTTCACGCCCATGCGCCTGCCCCGGGGCAAAACCAGCGTCCCGCTTCGCAGTTTCATGGCGCATCATCAAGGGATGAGCCTGCTGGCCTTCGCTTACCTGCTGCTGGACCGGCCCATGCAACGCCGATTCATGTCCGACCCGCACTTCAAGGCGTCGGAGCTGCTATTGCACGAACGCATTCCCAAGGTCGCTTCGACGCTGCAGCCGCACGAGGCGGAAGTCAGCGCTGCCCGCCGTCCCCCCGCGGTCGCCGACACCATGCGCGTGTTCCCCTCGCCGCACACTCCGAACCCCGAGGTGCACCTGTTGTCCAATGGCCGCTATCATGTCATGGCGACCAATGCCGGCGGCGGGTACAGCCGGTGGAATAAGTTGGCGGTCACGCGCTGGCGCGAAGACGCGACGTGCGACGGTTATGGCACGTTCTGCTATCTGCGCGATACGGCCACGGGCGCGCTCTGGTCATCGGCGTATCAACCGACGCGGCGACCGTCGAAGAAATACGAGGCGATCTTCAACCAGGGCCGTGCCGAATACCGCCGCCACGACGAGGGCATCGATGCGCACACGGAGATCGGCGTGTCACCCGAAGACGACGTCGAAGTCCGCCGCGTCACCCTGACGAATCTCTCGTCCCAGAGCCGCACCATCGAGCTGACCAGCTACGCCGAAGTCGTCCTGGCGCCGCTGAATGCCGACCTGGCGCATCCATCCTTCAGCAATCTGTTTGTGCGGACCGAGATCCTCCATGACGCGCAGGCCATTCTCTGCACGCGCCGGCCGCGGGCGCCCGGCGAGAAACCTCCGTGGATGTTTCATCTGCTGACCATGCAAGGCACCCCGGCTGGAGACATGTCCTACGAAACGGACCGAGCCAATTTCATCGGCCGCTGCCGCTCCGTCGCCCATCCGTCCGCGTTCGACAAGGTCTCCCCACTGGCCGACACCGATGGCGATGTACTCGATCCGATCGTCGCCATCCGCCAGGCCGCCGTCATTGAATCCGATGCCTCCGCCAACTGGCATGTCATCTCCGGCATGGGAAAAACCCGGGCAGCGGCGCTGGCGCTAATCGAAAAGTATCGCGACCCGAGCATCGCCTTGCGCGCGTTCGAGATGGCGTGGTCGCACAGCCAGCTGGTGTTGAGCCAGGTGCAGGCAAACGAGGCCGAGGCCCAGTTGTATGCCCAGCTGGCCAGCTCAGTCATTTACGCCAACCCGATCCACCGCGCCGACACCGGCATTCTCACCCGCAACCGCTCCGGTCAGCACGGATTGTGGGCCTTTGGCATATCGGGCGACCTGCCGATCCTCCTGGTCCGCATTGCGGACGTGCACCGGATCGATAGGGTGGAACAGGTACTCAAGGCCCACGCCTACTGGCGCGAGAAGGGATTGGAAGTCGACCTGGTTATCCTGAACGAGGATTTCTCGGGGTATCGTCAGACTTTACAGGATCGCATCCTGGGCTTGATCGCCGCGAGCCCGGAAGCGCTCCGGGTAGACAAACCCGGCGGGATTTTCCTGCGGCGCAGCGAACAGTTGACGGAGGAAGAACGGATCCTGCTGCAGACGGTTGCGCGCGTGATCCTGACCGACAGT
Organism: bacterium; assembly: GCA_016932385.1. Lineage (GTDB taxonomy): Bacteria > 4484-113 > 4484-113 > 4484-113 > JAFGCY01 > JAFGCY01. The sequence goes on from JAFGCY010000111.1 coordinate 6,419, forward strand.
GCCGAGACCCTGGCTGCGCAGGTCGAGCTTCGGACGGCGATCGAGCGGAAGATCCCGTCCTTCATTCCGACCCGGCTGTTGCCGCCGGCGTCAGCCGCCGCGCCCCTGCCGCCCGAACGCGTGTTCTTCAACGGATTGGGCGGGTTCACGCCGGATGGACGCGAGTATGTGATCTCGCTCGCTCCCGGCCAGACCACGCCCGCGCCTTGGGCCAATGTGTTGGCCAACTCCCGAATCGGAACGGTGATCACCGAAAGCGGCGGCTCCAACACCTGGGTGGACAATGCCCACGAGTTCCGGCTCACCCCCTGGCGTAATGATCCCGTAGGCGACGCCAGCGGGGAGGCGTTTTACCTGCGCGACGAAGAAACCGGACGCTTCTGGTCGCCGACGCCCCTGCCCGCGCGGGGCGACGGCACGTACCTCTGCCGGCACGGCTTCGGCTACACGGTGCACGAGTACGCGCAGATGGGGATCCACTCGGAAATGTGGACCTATGTCGCGCTGGACGCGCCCGTGAAATTGGTATCGCTCAAGGTCCGCAACCGCTCGGGCCGGGCCCGGCGCCTGTCGGTCACGGGCTACTGGGAATGGGTCCTCGGCCAGTGGCGGCACGCGAACCTGATGCACGTGGTCACCGGGATCGACCCGATCACGGGGGCGCTGTTCGCCCGAAACGTGTACAACCGTGAATTCGCCGGCAAAATCGTTTTTGTCAACGTCAGCGACGGTACGCGCTCCTTCACCGGCAGCCGCACGGAGTTCCTGGGACGCAACGGAACTCCGGCCAGCCCCGCCGCGATGCGGCAAGCGCGTTTGTCCGGCCAGATCGGTGCGGGCCTTGATCCCTGCGCGGCGTTGCAGGTGGTGTTCGACCTGGATGACGACCAGGAGCGGGAGATTGTCTTCCTGCTGGGCGCCGGCGACAACGTCGATGAGGCCCAGCAGCTTGTCCGACGCTTCAGCGGCCCGGCCAGAGCGCGGCTGGCTCTGGAAAGTGTCTGGGAATTCTGGAAACAGACGCTGGGTGTGGTCCACGCCGAGACGCCCGACCCCGCCTTGAACATTCTGGTCAATGGCTGGCTGGAGTACCAGACTCTGGCCGGCCGCTACTGGGGGCGGAGCGGGTATTACCAATCCGGAGGCGCCTACGGTTTCCGCGACCAACTCCAGGACACGACCGCTCTGCTTTTCGCTGCGCCGTGGGCCGCCCGCGAACATTTATTGCGCTGCGCCGGCCGCCAGTTCCGCGAAGGCGATGTGCAACACTGGTGGCATCCGCCCAGCGGCCGCGGCGTGCGCACGCATTGCTCCGACGATTACCTCTGGCTGCCCTACGCGACCTGCCGTTATGTGAGGAGGACCGGCGATACCGGCGTGCTCGCTGAGCGCATACCGTTCCTCGAAGGCCGCGCGGTCAATGCCGACGAGGAATCCTACTACGACCTGCCGCAACGCTCGGGGGAAGACGGAACGCTCTATGAGCACTGCGTCCGGGCGATCAGGCGTGGGCTCCGCTTCGGCGCGCACGGGCTTCCCTTGATCGGCAGCGGGGATTGGAATGACGGCATGAACCTCGTCGGCGCCAAAGGCAAGGGAGAGAGCGTGTGGCTGGGATTTTTCCTGTACCACGTGCTGCGGCATTTCAGCGAACTAGCCCGGCGCCGGGGCGATTCAGAGTTTGCCGACCAATGCTCCCGGCAGGCGGCGCAGTTACAGCAGAACATCGAATTGCACGGCTGGGATGGCGAGTGGTACCGGCGTGCGTACTTCGACGACGGTACGCCTCTCGGCTCGTCGGTGAACGAGGAATGCCGGATCGACTCCGTGGCCCAGAGCTGGGCGGTGCTGTCGGGCGCGGCGAGCCCGGTGCGGGCGCGGCAGGCCATGGACTGCGTGGAGCAGCGCCTTGTCCGCCGCGCCCAGAGGCTGATCCAGCTTCTGGATCCGCCCTTCGACAAGTCACCGCTCGAGCCCGGCTACATCAAAGGCTACGCCCCCGGCGTGCGCGAAAATGGCGGACAATACACGCATGGCGCGATCTGGACGGTCATGGCCTTCGCGGAATTGGGCAGGTCCGAGATGGCTTGGGAACTGTTCTCGCTGCTCAACCCGATCCGTCAAGCGCCGGACCCGACGGAAGTCAATCGCTATAAAGTCGAGCCCTTTGTTGTCGCTGCCGATATTTACTCGGGGGGGCCGCATGCCGGCCGCGGCGGCTGGACCTGGTACACGGGCGCGGCGGGCTGGATGTACCGGCTGATCGTCGAGACGCTGCTCGGCCTGCGGCTCGAAGTGGATAAACTGCGGTTGCACCCGCGCTTGCCTCAGGCCTGGGAGTCCTTCAAGCTGCACTACCGCTTCCGCTCCACCTTTTACCACCTCACCGTGAAACGGGCCGATTTGGGAGCCGCTCGAGAGGTCCAGGTGACCGTCGACGGCCAGGAGCAGTCCGAAGCCGCGCTTCAGCTCGTCGACGACCGCCAAGAACATACCGTCGAAGTGAAGGTCGTGTAAAATGGCTAAAAATATTCCACCCGGCTTGCTGCGCAGGATGGACGCCTACTGGCGCGCCGCCAACTATTTATCCGTGGGTCAGATCTATCTTTACGACAATCCGCTGCTGAAGAAACCGCTGACGCTGAAGCATGTCAAGCCGCGCCTGCTCGGGCACTGGGGGACGACGCCGGGGCTGAACTTCATCTATACTCACCTGAATCGCGTCATCAAGCAACATGACTTAAACGTCGTCTATGTTACGGGACCAGGCCACGGAGGGCCGGGCTTGGTGGCCAACGCCTACCTCGAAGGGACGTACAGCGAGGTCTATCCCGGCATCGGGCAAGACGAGGACGGACTGCGGCGGCTGTTTAAACAATTCTCCTTCCCTGGAGGCATTCCGAGTCACGTGGAGCCTGAGACTCCCGGCTCGATCCATGAGGGGGGCGAGTTGTGATATTCGCTGTCGCATGCGTTCGGGGCGGCCTTTGACAATCCCGACTTGCTCGTCGCCTGCGTCGTCGGCGATGGGGAGGCGGAAACCGGCCCCCTGGCCACGAGCTGGCATTCGAACAAGTTCCTCAATCCGGTCCGCGACGGCGCCGTGCTGCCGATCCTGCACGTGAACGGCTACAAGATCGCCGGTCCCACCGTGTTGGCCCGCATCCCCCGCGGCGAGTTGGTCGCGCTCTTCCGCGGCTACGGCTACACGCCCTCTTTCGTCGAGGGTGACGATCCCGCAAAGATGCACCGGCTCATGGCCGCCACGCTCGACAGGGCGCTGGACAAGATCCGGCTCATCCAGCGCGACGCTCGAAAAAATGGCTTCAGAAGGCGGCCCCGCTGGCCCATGATCATCCTGCGCTCGCCCAAGGGCTGGACCGGCCCGAAGGTCGTGGACGGCAAGCCTACGGAGGGCTCGTGGCGCTCGCACCAGGTGCCGATGGGGGACATGAGCCATCCGGGGCATCTGAAGATTCTGGAAAAGTGGCTGAAAAGCTACCGGCCGCGGGAGCTTTTTGACAAAACCGGGAAGCTGCGTTCCGACGCGATCTGCTTCTGCCGGATTTCCGCGACTATGCGGTCAGGGTGACGCAGCCCGGCGCCGTGGACGGCGAAGCCACCCGCGTTCAGGGCGAGTTCATCCGCGACGTGATCGCGCGGAATCCGAGCAATTTCCGCGTCTTCAGCCCGGACGAAACGTCCTCGAACCGCTGGGGAGCCGTATTCGAGGCGACCGGCCGCTGCTCGACGGCGGAGATCATTCCGGGCGACGACCATGTCGCGCCCGACGGCCGCGTGATGGAAATGCTGAGCGAGTATCAATGCGAGGGTTGGCTCGAGGGGTATCTGCTGACAGGCCGTCACGGGTTCTTCTCCTGTTATGAGGCCTTTATCCACATCGTGGACTCGATGTTCAACCAGCATGCCAAGTGGCTGGATGTCGCGGCCGGGATCCCGTGGCGTCGGCCCATCGCTTCGCTGAACTACCTGCTCTCGTCGCATGTCTGGCGACAGGATCACAACGGCTTCAGTCACCAGGATCCCGGCTTCCTGGATGTCGCGGCCAACAAGAAGGCCTCCATCGTCCGCGTCTATCTGCCGCCCGACGCGAAAACGCTGCTCTCGGTGACGGACCATTGCCTGCGCAGCCGGAAATACGTGAATGTGATCGTCGCCGGCAAGCAGCCTGCCCCGCAGTGGCTCGACATGGATGCCGCCGTCAAACACTTTCTTCGTGACAAACTGCTCGACCATAAGACGTATATCGGCCGGTACGGCCAGGACATGCCGGAAATCCGCGACTGGAAGTGGACCGCGACCCATGCAGCCCAAATAACAGACTCAAAATGATCAAAATCGGCAATGCCGATGCGCCGATCAGCAGCGGCCTGAAACCCTGGCTGACGATCGACGTCTGGGAGCACGCCTACTAGACGATTCAGCGGCTTTTCATGTCCTTGTCGAAGGCGATCGTCGATGGGGCGAAATTGACCGAGGCGACGAAGGTGCGGGACTCGGCCGCCC
>JAFGCY010000112.1 GCA_016932385.1 bacterium
CCGTCCGCCGCCGGCCTCGCGCATAATGTCGGCATACGACTTCTTGGAGTCCGGCAATTCGTAACTGGCTGGCTCGTCCGCGTCCATATCGTCCCCGCTTCCGTACTGCCGGTATTGTACCGCCTAGTTCTCCGGCATTTCGTTTTTCAGGTAACGCAGCAGAGTCGCCGCTCGTGTGTTTTGGATGGCGGTAGTGTGCTGGCCGACCAGTATGAAAACGGGCAGGAGATGCCCCATGGCGGCGAATCCCGCGGTGTTCGGATTGTGCGATGTCGCCACATACATGGCGTAGGCGTAGGAGATAGCCAGAGGAATCAGGACCAGGAAGGTGTTCTTCAAGGCCCGAGCCAACAATGAGTGACCGGAAAACGCGTACCAGTCGATATTGACCACGGCCAGCCGCGCCCAGCCAACGAAGCTGCGGGGGCGCGGGCCCGCCAGCAGCCAGCCGAAGACCGATGGCGTGCCCCGGTAGATTTCCTCCAGTTCCTGCGGCCCCTGCGCCAGCCGCATCATGAAACATGAACGCTTCAGGCCGGCGTACAGGTGGTCGCCGTAATTCATCAGCCGGATATTCAAAAACCAGCCATAACCAAGAAACGCCAGCGTCCAACCGGCGGCCCACCAGAATGGCGTCGTCATGATCGCAATGATGAAGACGACGGGTAGTAACAGACCAACGACGTAGGACGGCCGAAGGCAACCCGAATCTACACGGTAGGGACGAAGGCAACCAGTATTCGGCTGCGGAGCCTGAGTCGTGGCCAATGCCTGGACAAGGCGGATCAGCTGTTGCGGATGTGCTGGTTGGGGGCGAAGCTGTTCCTTGTTCGTTTTCTCATACAAGCGTTGGCGTGTGAAATATAAGAAGAGCGGAACTACCACGAGCATTCCGTACACGAGGCACACGAGAATGCCGAATCCCAGTGTCATTGCCGCTGTTCACTCCGACTGTGTTGCTGCTTTGCGGCTGACTTTCTACTCATGCCGTACCCTCATCCGCATCCGCGAAGCGCTCGCGGATAAAGGCTTTTAGCTCATCGACTCCGGTCAGCATCCGTTGTGAGTAGTGGGATTGATACAAGCCGAAGAATATCGGCAAGGAGCCGATTATCAGAGTAGGAATGATGCCGGATGGCAGGGCTGTGGTGGAACCGGATCGAACAGCATGGAGGGCGAAATTCATCGCGACCGCGTAAGTGATGGAGATCACCAGGTATACGACCACGGCCACCCATTCCACGCGGAACAGGGGCTTGGGCTCCTCCAGGTACCACTCCAGATTGCGGGCGACCAGCTTGGTCCAGCCCTGGATATCCCTGGGGCGCAGGCCGATGAAAATCGCCCACGGCCAGGGAACGTACCGGTAAATTACCTCGAGCTGCTCCGGGCCGAGCAGGATCTTCTCCACGATTCCGGAGCCTTCGATCTTGCCGCGGATGCGCTCGCGGTAGGAGTCGGCGCATCGCAGCATGTAGACGAAGGCCACGGCGGCTACCAGGCAGAGCGGGACGATTAAGTACATACGCGCCGGAAACCCTTCCCAGAAGCTGGTGCCGATTCCGATGAAGATCAACCCAAGCAGCATGAACGCGCCAATAAACATGGGGTATAAGCCCAGAAATACTGTATTGATGCCGTCCAGTGCATAAACCAGCTTGGTAACCGGCGGGCTGTAGGTCCGGCGTTTGTGCTTCGCGGGAACGCCGGAGTCCAACATGCCCAGGCTGGCTTGGCGCCGCAGACTGAGCGAGTCCCGCAACGAAGTCGACTCGGCCTGTTCGCGCATCGCGTCGGCGAACCACTTCTCGGAGGGTTGCAACTCGTCTCGCTTCCTGCCCGTGTTTTCCAGCTGTTCCGTGTCCATCATGTCCCCGGTCGATTGCTGGTGTAAGTATAACGGCCGGTAGCCGGCGGTATGATAGTAGTGATGGGCATGAACTCCCCCAGCATCGGCTATTCCTTCGGGCCCGTGCCGTCGCGGCGGCTGGGCCGCAGCCTGGGCATCAACAACATTCCCGCCAAGGTCTGTACCTACGCCTGCCGTTACTGCCAGCTTGGGCCGACCAGCAGCATGCACGCCGAGCGCGTGTGCTTCTACCACCCCGAGCGTATCGCGGACGACGTCGGCCGGCGGCTCGACAAAGCGCGACAGGCGGGGGAGGCCGTCGATTACCTGACCTTCGTCCCCGACGGCGAGCCGACGCTGGACGCGAACCTCGGGCGGGCGATCGAGCTGTTAAAACCGCTGGGAGTTTTGGTCGGCGTGATCACCAACAGCTCGCTGATCTGGCGCGCGGATGTGCGCGCGGAACTCGGCCTGGCCGATTGGGTTTCGGTGAAAATCGACGCCGCCGAGGAGGCGGCCTGGCACGCGATCAACCGGCCACTTCGATCGCTTTCCTTAACCGAGATCCTGGATGGAATCCGCGAATTCGCCAGCGTTTTCAATGGCGAACTGGTAACCGAAACGATGCTCGTCAGCGGCTTGAATTGCGACGCGGAAATCCTGGCTCAGACCGCCAGTTTTATCAGTGAAATCAAGCCCAGCCGGGCCTATTTGAGCATCCCGACCCGCCCACCGGCGGACCCCCGCGTGCTGCCGCCGGACACCGAGGAGCTGAACCGCGCGTACCAGGGTTTTAGCGAGCATTTACCGCGCGTGGAGTACTTGATCGGCTACGAGGGAGATGCGTTTGCCACCACCGGCGACGCCGTCCGGGACCTGCTAAGCATCACCGCCGTGCACCCGATGCGCCGCGAGGCGGTGGCCAGGCTGCTTAAGCGCGAAGCGGCCTCCTGGGACGTGGTAACTGAGCTGATCGCCCAGGGCGATCTGGCCGAGTTGGAGTTTGACGGCAACGTGTTTTACCTGCGCAAGCCAAAGCATTACGTCCGGCCGTAAGGCCGGCACCGAGTGAACAGCATGGATTACGAAGCGTATCTGCAGTCGTGCCAATCGCCGTTTTGGCAGCGCGTGTTTCAGCATGAAATCGCTTATCTGGAGCAGCAATTGGCGGGATGCCGGCGGGTGCTCAGCGTCGGTTGCGGGCCCGCGATCATCGAGGCCGAGCTAGCCCGGCGCGGTTATGAGCTGACGGGGCTGGATGTCTCCGCTCAGGCGCTCAGCTGTGCTCCGGACAGCGTCCGCACCACCGCCGGCCGGGCCGAGGAAATGCCCTTCGACGCTGCCGTTTACGATGCCGTGGTGTTCGTGGTGTCGCTGCAATTCGTCGATGATTACCACGCCGCCATCGACGAAGCCTGGCGCGTTTTGCGCCCCGCGGGCCGGCTGATTATCCTGTTGCTTAATCCGCAATCGGCGTTCTTTATAGCCAAATCCGGCGACCTGAACTCGTATATTCAGCTGATCAAACACACGGACAACGAGGCGATTCTGGCAGCTGTAGAGCGGCGATTCAAGACCAAGACAGAGTACTGCCTGGGCATTCGAGAGACAGAGATTTTTAAAAGCAGCGAACCGACCGAGGCTGCATTGTTCTGTATCACCGGTGAAAGGATGGCCTCTGGTTAGGGCTAGCTTCAAAGTCGAAAAAGCGCCTTATCTTAATACTAATTGAGTGAACATTCATTCATTTTATCAATCCGCGATGATTCTCCAACAAATCTCTTCAACCTTGCTGATGATTTCCGCTGAATCCGGTAGCTCATCCTCCCAGATTGCCGTGAGCATTCCCAGGAATGCGCCGTTGATGGTGGTGGCTTTCAGCCGCGCGGCCTGGGCGTCCGGCGCGGCGGTCCGGCAGAATTCTAAAAGCAGGTTGTTATAGCGCCGGC
>JAFGCY010000017.1 GCA_016932385.1 bacterium
CGCAGGTTCAGCTGCCCTCCGCGGCCCTGCAGCAGTTCCCGCCACTCCGCGCTCAGCTCCAGCCGGATGTAAAGGTCGGTCGCGGAGAAGCCGTACCAGAGATCGGTGATCTCGCCATCCGTGACGCGCGCCATCGACGATTGCCCGCCGGAAGCTGAGACCCGCACGGCGCCGCGCCACTCGTAGAAGGACGACACGCGGCCGTCGAGACGTGGCTTGATCAACGCGCTGATTTCGCCAACTGCTTCCGGTAGCCGCTCCGAGATAATCGGCGCATACAACTCGTCCGGTACCTCGCGGCCCGCGGCGGTGTAGGCGCTGATCAGATGCGCGCGGAACAGCTCATCGAACTGCTCGGCCTGTTCCGTATTGAAGTCGTCGCCGTACCACCAGAACCAGTCCGAGCCTTCCGCGGCCAACAAGTGGTCGTAGATCTTGTCGTGGCAGATATCGATCAGGTCGAGACGGGCCTGGGCCAGCCGCCGCCAGGCCGTGCGCGTCTCGGCGTGGCGCGACCAGATGTCGAAATTGCCGTTGATCCATGAGCCGGCACTGACGTGGTCAATCGCCGGATAACCGCCGGCCGCCAGGAGCCGGCCGGGTGTGCTGAACTGCATCTCAGGATGCGCGGCGACTTCCTCGATCAGAGCGCAGAGGAAGCCCTCGCCGCCGTCGGGATAGCCTTCCCAGGGATTTTCGCCGTCTAGGGCCACGGTCACCACGGGCTCCGCCGCCTGGGCTTGGTCCGCCATCGCCTTCACCATGTTGACGAAATGGCGGCCGGCAACACGTCCGGTCCAGCCGGCGTACTCGAAGCCGATGTTGTCGGCCAACCGCGTGTCGCGGAAAAACACCGTCAACCGCGAACCGTTGCCCTGCCACAACCGCGGTGCCAGGTGATCCAGGGGTCCGCGGCACTCGTGCGGCAGGTTCTGCTGGTCGGTGGCCACCCACTCCACACCCGCGCTGGCAAACACGCCAAGGGCCGCATCGGAGACCGAGCCCTCCGCCGGCCAGGCGCCGCGCGGCATCCGCCCGAAGCATTGCTGATACCAGTGCATGCCGCGCCGGACCTGCTCCTCGGCGTCCTGCGGGTAGCGGTAGTCGGGCAAGGGATCCGCGTCGTTGTGATGCCCCTCCCCCGCCAGGTCGATCAGGAGCGGCAGGATCGGATGATGATAGGGCGTGAAGGTCAGCTCGATCTGCCCCTGGTCCGCCAGCTCCTGGTAGCCGCCGAGTACCTCCCGGGCGATCTCGTGGTGAATCTCCAGCACCTGGAGCTGCTGCTCGTGGCTGTACTCGCGGCCCTGGGCGATCAGGTCGATCACGTCGCACCGTTGCTGGCCGGTAAAGCCGATCCAGGCCAGGTTGAACCAGACCAGGATGTCCGTCAGCTCCTGGTCGGTGAACTTCGCGATCGCGTCCTCGAAGCCGACAAGGCGTACCAGGCTGTTGCGCTTGGCCAACAATTGGTCGTAGCGCAGATGCGGGCGAATCAACGTGCGCGGATTGCCGCTGAAGAAATGCTTAAGCACAAAAGCGCGTTCTTCCTGCGCCAGGCCGGCAGCCGGTTGGCTGCTCAACCGCGCGAACATATCGGTCACGCCGTTTTGCGCGTATTGCTGCAGTTGCTCCAGCAGGATGCCCGAGAAATTGACGGTCATCGCGGCGCTGTCATAACGCTTGAGCACTGCCAGCAGGTCCGCGTAGCCCTTGACCGCGTGCAGGCGGACCCAGGGCAGGATCACCTCGCCGCTGGTCGGGTGGCGGTAGTCAGGCTGATGCTGGTGCCAGAGCAAGTTCAGCGCGATCACGACACCGAAACCTCGATACCGCGCAGGAATTCAGCCGCCTCCTCGGGCGGCGTCGCGTTGATGTAATATCCGGTGCCCCACTCGAAGCCGGCGGCCTTGGTCAGCCGCGGGAACATCTCCAGATGCCAGCAGTAGAAGGCATCGAGCATCGGGAATTCATGGTACACGCCCATGATTTCGGTGTCGTTGGGCGCGGTGTGGATCAGGAAATTAAATTGGCAAGCCCCGATCGCGCCCAGCCATTTTCTGAGGCAGACCTTGACCGCCTCGGCCAGCGCGCGAATCTCCTCCGTGCCGGCGCGCCGGAAGTCGCTCATCTGGCGCTTGGGCAGGATGTGGATTTCAAAGGGCGAGGTGCTGGCGAACGGGCAATAGGCCAGCATGTGGTCGTTTTGGAACACGATGCGCTCCTGCGTCATCAGCTCCTGGTCGACGATGTCGACGAAAATGCTGCGCCGCTTGATATTCCAGTGGTTCTGCGCGCCCTGGATTTCCTCCAGCACGCGCTTGGGCACGATCGGCGTGGCGATGATCTGGCTGTGGCTGTGGCGCAGGCTGGCTCCCGCCGCCGGCCCGTGGTTTTTAAACGGCAGCACGTAGGCGAACCGCTTGTCCCGCGAGAGGTCCTCGACGCGCACCTTGAACGTGTTGAAAACGTCCACCAGGTGGGTCAACGGCATGTCCCAGAACAGCAGGTACGGGTCGGGTGACTCGATCACCACCTCGTGCGCCCCGACGCCGTTCATCCGGTCGTATAAGCCGTAACCGCGCGGGTTGAGATCGCCCTCGATCCCCAGGGCGGGAAACTTGTTGGGGATCACGCGGACCTTCCAGCCGGGTCCGTTCGGTTCCGAGCCCACCGGACGCAGGGCGTAGACCTCGGGCGGCGTCAGGTGCTCCTGGCCCTCGCGGAACGGATCGTGCTGCGGGTCGAAACCGGCGAAATGATCGTAATCCGTGGCGAACTCGTCGGGCCGGCTGGCCCGGTCAGGGGCGATAATCACCCAACGGCCAAGTACAGGATCCTTGCGAAGCTCGCGCATTGCGCACCTCGTTTTGAAACACGTCCTTTGGAGTATACAATGCTCTTTGGACGGGAAGGCGCAAAATGTTTAAACCTGAGATTAAATTTGGTACCGACGGTTGGCGCGGCATCATCGCCGACGACTTCACCTACGACAACGTCGCCCTGGTCGGCATGGCCATCTGGCGCTATCTGGAGGAAGCCGAGCAGTCCGCCAAGCCGCTGCTGATCAGCTATGACCGGCGGTTCGCCGCCGAAGCCTACGCGGCGCACCTGGCCAATGTGATCACCCGGCTGGGCGGCCGGGTCGTCGTCACCGATGGCCCCAGCCCGACGCCGGTGGTGGCGTTTGGGGTACTGCACCTCCAGGCCGCCGGCGCGATCCAGTTGACCGCCAGTCACAATCCGTATTACTACCAGGGCCTGAAATTCATCCCCGATTTCGCCGGCCCCGCGATGCCCGAAACGACCGACCGCATCACCCAGCTGATCAAGGAGCTGGCGCCGAAATTCGAGCCGCCGGCCCTGTTGAGCGACTGGGACGGCGAAACCGTCAACCTGCGCGAGGCCTATTTCGCGCACCTCGACAAGATTGTCAACGCGCACAGCCTGGTCAGCGGCGGCTGGCGGGTGCTCTACAACCCCATGCACGGCGTCGGCGCGGGCTACCTGGACGGCTACCTGGCCCGGGCCGGGCTCGAAGTGATCACGATCAACGGCGAGCGCGACGTCTATTTCGGCGGCGGAATGCCGGATCCGAGTCCGGCCAACCTGGAGCCGCTGGCGGCGCAGCTGATCGAGCAGGACTGCCAGGTGCTGATCGGTACCGACGGCGACGCTGACCGTTTTGGCATCGTCGACCCGGAGGGGCATTACTTCAGCGCCAACCAGGCGCTGCCGATGCTGGCGGACTACCTAATCTCCTATAAGAAGCTCGCCGGCGACCTGGTGCGTACTGTGGCGACCAGCCATCTGCTCGACGCGATCGCCACGCATTACGACCGGCGGCTGATCGAGACCGCCGTGGGCTTCAAGTACGTGGGGGCCAAGTTGCGCGAAGGCGCGATGATCGGCGGTGAGGAGTCCGGCGGGATCAGCGTCAAGGGCCACATGCCGGAGAAGGACGGCATCCTGGCGTCGGTCCTGATGCTGGAGCTGGCCGCCACGCGCGGCGATACGCTCAACAACCTCTATCAGTCGCTGCAGGCCGAGTACGGCACCTGCGCCTTCGTGCGCGTCGACCAGCACATGCCCGACGAGCAGAAGGCACGGCTGTTCGCGGAGCTGGCCAGCCACGACAAGGACACGTTCGCCGGCCGGAAGATCGAGCGGCGGATCAAGATCGACGGCTACAAGCTGGTCTTCACCGACGGCAGCTGGGCGATGCTGCGCGCCAGCGGCACCGAGCCCCTGGTCCGGATCTACCTGGAGGCCGCCTCGGCAGAGGCGCTGGGCAAGCTGAAAAAGCAAGTCCTCGACGAGGTCAAGAAACTCGCGCACTAGTCGCCGGCCCTAAGAAATAACTGGCCGCCACTTCTCCCCAGAAGCGGCGGCCGGACACCATCCACTGACACCAGCCCGCGACCGGGCCGCGGCCCGGCTGCGACGCGTGGCTACTCCTGGTTGGAGTTATGCACGTTGCCGTGCACGTTGCTGTGCTCGTTGGAGTGTACGTTGCTGTGAGTGTTGTTGTGTACGTTGCTGTGGGTGTTGTCGTGAGCGCCGTTGTTGATATTGATATTGATCACATCCCGATCGTCGATGTTCACATCGCCGCCGATGTTGTTGCCCGCAACCGTGTTGGCGCCGCCGACACCGCTGCTGACGTCCACCGAGGTATTAGCGCCCGCGCCCGCGGCAGTTCCGCCGCCACCGCCTCCGTTGCTCGCCGCCCAGCTCTGCCAGCTGGCCTGCTGTGCGCTGAAACTCGCGCTGTAGCTGAAGCTGGCCTCGGCCCGGACTTCCTGGCCCGTGGAAAAGCGGTTCAAGCCGGCGTAGTCCGACAGGAACTGCAGCATCGGGGTAGCCTGGCCGTCTTGGTTGAGCAATCCCAGCTTCTCCAGCACGTCCAGCACGTCGTCGCTGAGCTCGCCGCCCAGGTCGATCTCCTGCGTTTGCTGCTGCTGCTCGCCGCCGAGTTTCTCGATCAGCTCCTCCAGCAGCGTCAGCAAGCCGCGCCGGTTGAAGGTGAAGTCCGACCCGCTGAGCTGTTCCTCGGACATCTCGATCCCTTCGTTCAACGATACCGAGAACGAGCTGGATACGCTGAAACCGAAGCTGAAGTTGGATTGGAAGCTGGCCGGGGTCGAGAAATTGAACTGCGTCGAGCTTTCCCAGCTGATGCTCATCTCGCTGGAGAAGCTGAAATTGAACTGGCTCGTCTTCTGGCAACCGGACAGCTCCGCGCAGTCCGTTGACGCGGCCAGTTTGTTTTGTTCGGAAACCTGCTTGACTGCCATCTGTCGCCGCTGCTGGATGTCGACCTGGTCATAGGCCTGCTTCCGCTGCGCGGACACCTGCTGCAGGTTGCTCGAATAATCCTGCGATACTTCACGCATGTCCATCCTCCTTGAACGGATAATGCCGGCCCATTCAGGGCCACCCGGCGGCCAACCCTGGCCTCCGGTACGGGCCACAGCCCGTGCGTTGAACTAGGGGAGGATGTGCGCGGGTGCTGGCGAGGATTGGGCTCTTGTCATCCGAACTTCGATTGCAAGGCCAGCCATACCCGGCATATCAACCACCTATTTCCCCACGAATCCACAACGGCGGTAAGCGATTCCGCCGCTACGAGCGTTATCGGCGGCTAATCGCCGGGCTTTAGCCGATTCAGGAAAAATCGCGGTGGTTTACAGGCCGCTAAGCGCGACATATAAGTCGCAGTCGGTGCCGTTCGGCCGGTTGTAGCAAATCGCCACCAGGCCGGTGTCGTCAATCGCGAGGTCCACGCTGACCAGGCCGTCCGCGACACCGCTCATCGGGACTTGCGTGACCGTCTGCACCTGCCACTTGTCGGCGCTCACCAGGTAGGCGTACTTCACGCTGGTGCCAGTGCCGTCAAAGGCGGTGTAAGCGATGCCGGGCGTGCCGTCGGACATATAGGCCACCTGGCTGGCGGAGCCGAGACGCTCCGTCCCAGTGGAGAGCGCTAGGGAGTCAACGGTATTCAACACGCCGGGATTGACATCGTCGTATTCGACGAACCGCAGCGTCGTATCCTCGGTATCCGTGATGCTGTACACCTGGCCGATCAGGTCGGTGGCCGGGCTGTAGTCGATGCTGCCAAACTCGCCGCTGTCGGTGCGGGCATAGATGTTGGCCCAATTGTCGCCGTCGGTGTTGGTGATCAAGAAGCCGCCGTTGACGCAGACCGTGGGCAGGCTGTCAGTCGGCCGGTAGCGCAGGTGCGGGTGCTTAAACATGAAGCCTGCGGGCAGCGTCGGCAGGATATCCAAGAAGTTGCGCTTGAGGACGACCGGAATGTCGCCGCCGGTGAACTCCGCGGGCATTTCGAATAGCCGGTACTGCAGGTCGCCGGCCGCCTGCTCCGTGTTCAGGCTGTTGGTGGCCATCACCGTCACGCCGTAGTAGCCGGTGTTCGGCACGCGGTCGATACTGCTCATCGTCGCGCCGTCGATATTGCCGACGACATAGTTACCCCAGCTGACGCCGATCCCGGGAATGTCGGCGATCAGGCTGAAGCCGACGGTGGAACCCCAGGTCGCCCCGGCGGCCCCTTCATAGACCATGCTGACCCGTGGGTAGCCTGTATCGGGATCGATCTCCAGGTCCAGCCACTTGGCGAAACCGTCGGGATCCGTGTTGATCACGCTTTTCACCCAGTAATTTTCGTCGAGCAGGTTGTCCCGGTAGCCGACCTTGTTGATCGGCTTGCCGGTGGCGTGGTTCGCGTAAACCACGCTGAGATTGCCGGTTGTCGTGAACGCGATCGCCGGCGTCCAGCCCACATTGGTGTTCTCGTCAATCAACACCTCGATCCACTCGGGATCCTCCTCGTCCAACGCGAAGCTGTCGACGGTCACCACCTGGCCGTCGGTAACCAGGACGAAAGCATAGAACACGCGGCTGGCGGCGCTCAGGAAATCCGCAGCGTTGTAGATCGTGCGGTGGTAGATGCCGGCTTCACTGCGCGTTAATAGCTTCCAGTATCCTTCGCCGTAGTCAGCCAGGCCGACCCAGTATCCGGGATTTTCGCCGGCAAATACGCCGCCGCTGGTATGCAGATGGAGCATCGCCGGCAGGCCGTACTCCGAGAAATCGTCGATTTCATAGATCGCCCAAGCATAGCCGCCCGCGCTGGAATCGAGCACCAGCGAGGTACCGCTGACCGTCGCGTTGTCGGACTTGTTGTAATAATCGCTGCCGTCGCGCTCATGCGGAATGGTCTCCTGGGGCAGCCGGCCGAACGGCGTGACCGCCGGCAGGTCCGGCAGCTTGGTCACATCCGGCGGGTCCTGCCACTGGTAGAGCTCCATGAGCTCGGGAGAGATGGGAACCGCGGAGACCAGGTGCGCCACCTCCAGCACGTCATCCTGGTATGCCGACTCCTGAACGCTGGTCTCGGCGGGCTGTTCGTCCGCGGCGTCCGCGGGGAGCACGGAACCGGAGCCGCAGGCATTCGCCAGCAGCAGGGCGGCAAGTATGAGCGCCATCGATATCAGCCGGTGCATAGCGATATTACTGACTTGTGCAACGGAAAGCTTGTTCATATGGATTGGTCTACCCGATTGGCTGGCGGTCGTATTTCAACAGCGTCCGTCCCCAGTAGAGGAACGGCGTGTCGATAATCGCCACGATCAGCTTGACGATATAGGTGGTGGCCCAGACGGCCAGCAGGACCGGCACGGTATCGAAGCCGGGCATACTGCCCAGAATGGGCAGCGGCGCGAAGGCCAGCATAACGAACACGGTGGAGTCGATGAGCTGTGAAACCCATGTACTGGCGTTGTTGCGAATCCAGAGATGACGGCCCTTGGTGCGGTCTTTCCACCAGTGAAACGCCCAAACGTCGTGCAACTGGCTGAGCAGATAGGCGATCAAGCTCGCCCCCACGACCCGCGGCAGGAAGCCGAAGAGCATCTCCATGTGCGGCTGCATCGCGTCATCCGGCGCGGGCTTGAACCACAGCGCCACCTGCATGAACAGCGTCATCAGGATGATTGCCGTGAAGCCGATCCAGACGGCCTGACGGGCGGCCTGTTTGCCGTAGTTCTCGCTGAGCAGGTCGGTGGTGAAGAAGATGCTGCCGTAGAGGATGTTGCCCAGCGTGGTCGGCACCCCGAACAGCTCAACGAGCTTAAGCACCTGCAGGTTGCAGGTGATGATCGAGAGCACGACGTAGGCAATCAGCCCGGCGCGGCCGAACAGCCGGTAGACCAGCAGCACGAGCAACAGGTCCGCCAGCAGAAAGCCCAGCCAGAGCAGTTCGTTCGGAATCGGCACGCGGGAATTTTAGCGCATGCTGGTCAGCCCGTCCGCCGCCGAGGCAGGGAGTGCCAGACGCCGGCGAATACGGCGGAGCCTAACAACGCCGCGAACCAGCCTGCGGCAAAAGCATAGGTTATCTGCTGAATGCAGGTTGCGATTACCGCAGCTTTAGGTTGGTGAACGCGCCGATATTTCAACGGCACGCCAAAACTAGCTGAGGTCCAGGGATGGCCGGAGTAATCGTAGAACAAAGTTGTTGGCGATTGATCGGGTTTGATGCACCAAATATAGTCGTTCTTCTGGCCCACGATCAGCTCATGTCCAGCGGGGAAGTTGTCCTGAGACACTTGCGTCATCGAAGGCGAATACCAAGTACTTCCATCGACGAGCTTGATGGATAGCCCTGATTCAATCGGCCGGTTCTCCCACTCGTTGCGCATGATCACCGCCAGCCCCAGGCCGCCGTCGGGACCAATACTCGCGCTGAAGATTTCAGCCTTGAGCAGTCGCTTATGCTGCCGGCGAATCTGGCCGGCACTTGTAAGCAGCATGTTGTACAGGTCAACTTCGTGCTGCTTTTCACCGGTCTCGTAATCAAAGATCAACCCATAGAACTTGTTCCACTCATAGGTCTCCTTGGTCCAGGCCTCCGCGCCGCCGCCGTAGTGTTTGAACTTGGTCTGCCGGTCGCGCCCGACGGTCAGCGCCACGCATCGCGTCCCGCCCGTCGGCAGCTCCGGGCTGACTGCCACGGCAATGATGTCGCCATCGACCGTATATCTACGTCCGCCGGCCTCGACGGTACTTGTCAGTTCACGCACGCGCCAGAACTCAGTTTTGGGAATTACTGGTTCTCGCAGCGCCGGTGTAATGGCAACAACGTCGCCATCCCAGCTGAAGTGCAGGTGCCGGCTATCTACTTGAGCAACGGGATGCCCGTCCAGCGGATCCAACCCGAAGGCTGCTTGATGAGGTATATCGAATGAGTAATCCGCCGTCCCCAGCCACCAGACCCCGATCGCCATCAGCAAACCGCTGACGATCATCCAGGCTGGCAGCGCAACGCGCATCAGGCACCGTTGACCTTCGCCAGCACCTCGCGCATGCTCTGGTTGCCCTGGGCGGCGGAATAAGCCACGATGAACGCCGTGTACTGCGCCGCCAGCGCCATGAACAGCTCCAGGTCCTCGCTCTGCAGCTGCATCGCCACCACCTGCTCCTCGGTCAGGTTACTCAGGCACAACGCGCCGATGCGGATGCCCTGGTACTTCAGCGGCAGCACCGCGCAGGCGTTCGTGCTGTACTCGCCGGCGCGGTCCGAGGCGGCCTCCGGATGCTCGCGGATGTTGCGGTAGGTCAGCGGCCGGTCCTCGCTGAGCGCACGCTCCACCAACCGCCCGGCCGTCTGGGCCTCCTCCGCCGGCAGCGAATAGCCCACGTGGTTAGAGCCCAGGATCCGGTTGGTGGCGTGGTCGATCACCAGGTGCGTCACGCGGTCGGTGGACAGGTTCTCAGCCAGCGTGCGCACCAGCTGCGCGCTGAAGTTGTCGATGTCTATCACATTGAGGTGCGTCAGAGCCCGCAAGATGCTGCGCAAGTCAAAAGTCCGTAATTTCGGCGGCACATCCATACTTCTAGTATAAACAACTTCGGGCCGGCCCGCTACAATACTCGCGTTGTACGCGGCAATCGAAACAAGCTTTGACGAGACCGGCATCGCGATCTGCGACCCCGAAGGCCGGATGGCGGCGTCGCTTTTAGCCAGCCAAGTGGAGCGGCACAAGCCCTACGGCGGGTGCGTCCCCGAGCTGGCGGCGCGCACGCACCTCTCGGACCTGCCGCAGATGTGGCGGCAACTCCCGCCGGAGCTGGTCCAGCAGGTCACGCACCTGGGCGTCACCTCCGGACCGGGCCTGCCGGGCTGCCTGCTGGCCGGGGTGAACTTCGCCCGCGGCGTCGCCCGGGCTCTGCGCGTGCCACTTTTCGGGCTCAACCACCTGGCCGGGCACGTGTTCAGCGCGTTCATCCCCGAAAACAGCGATTATCGCGTGGTGACGATCCCTTACCCCCACCTGGCACTCCTGGTCAGCGGCGGTCACACGGAGCTATTCCTCGTCAAATCGCTGACCGCGATGGAGCTGTTGGGCCAGACACGTGACGATGCCGTCGGCGAACTGCTGGACAAGATTTCGGCGCTATTGGGCTATGGCTACCCCGGCGGCGCGGTACTGGAACTGAAAGCCCGGGAGTATCCTGACATCTCCGACGACGCGCGTTATCGCGGCGAGTTCAAGCTTCCCGTGCCGATGCGGGACAGCGGCGACCTGAACTTCAGCTACAGCGGGCTGAAGACGGCAGTGCTGCGCGAGATCCGCCGGGGCGACCTGGCCAGCGACACTGTGATCGACGCCGGCCAGCACCCCTCGCTGCTGGCAGCGCTGTTCAGCGTGGTCGCGGAGTCGCTGTGGATCAAGGTCGCGGCGGCGCTGGAGCAATACCCGGCCGAGTTGGTGACGGTCTCCGGCGGGGTGGCGATCAACGGCTTCATCCGCGCGCGCTTTGCCGCCGAGGGCCGGGCGCGCGGCCTCGAAGTCCGCTTTCCCCAGCCGCGCCACTGCCTGGACAACGCCGAGATGATTGCCTGGCTCTTGAAGCTTTATGTCGAAGCCAACGTCGCACCCGTGCCGTTCGACGCCCACAGTAATTGGAACCCGGGGCTGTAGCGATGCAGGCCAAAGTCCGCCAGCGCCTGCGGTTGCGCTACGCCAAGGACGACGTGCTGATGTACATCGGCCAGCGCGACCTGCTGCGCTACGTGATCAAGCTGCTGCGGCGCAGCGAGATCCCCTTCGCCGTCAGCGGCGGTTTCTCGCCCAAGCCGCGCCTGACCTTCGGCCCGGCCCTGCCGCTGGGCGTGCAGGCGGACAACGAGCTGCTCGATGTCGAACTCAGCGCCGACCTGGAGTGGAGCGCCGCCGAGGTGGCCGCGGCCCGCGACCGGCTGGCGGACGTCTCGGCCCCGCGTGATTTCGTGCGGGAGCTCAGCGCTTGCCCTACGGGCGCGCAGCCGGTCAATCAGCTGATCGCGGGGGCGCGTTACCGGCTGGTATACGGCGGCGATCCCGCGCCGGTGCTTGCCGCGCTCAACTCCGACACGCCGTTGGCCTATAACTTCAAAGGCAAACCGCGCGACCTGCGCCAGACGATATCCGTGGTCAGGGGCGGTCAAGACATGATCGAAATCGATGGCGCGGCGCGGCCGGACGAAAACCTCAACATCATCCAGCTGGGGCGAAGCCTGGCCGAACTCACCGGAATGAAGCCGCTGCTGCATCGCCGGCTGGCCCTGCTCGATACCGACGGCGCGCCGCTCTAGGCAGTCCGCGCCAACCGGTGCTATTCCGCGTCAGTCTGCGCCAGGAACTCGTTCAGTTCGGCCAGCAACTTCGTAAATTCCTCGCCTTCGATCTTGCGGTAGTTGGCCAGGTCGCTGAGCGAGCCCCAGAACACCTCGCCGCACTGCGTGCAGATCACGCCGCGGTCGCCCAGCCAGCGCGAGGCCCGCGGGAATGCCTCCAGCAATTCGTCGACCGGTTCCGCACCCGTCAGCGGCAGTTCCATACGCCACTCCGTCAGGCCGCTACAAGCCGGCCAGCTGGCAGCTCTGCGCCCAGGCGATCAGCATATGCGGGATCACGCCCAGCAACAGCGTCAGCACCACGGTGATGATGCCCGTCAGAATGTACGTGCCCGGCATGCGCTTGAGCACCAGCTCCGCCGCGCCCGGCGCCTTGGGCTGCATGTACATCGCCAGGATGAAGCGCAGGTAGTAATAGACGCTGATCACACTGTTGAGCACGGCGAAGATCACCAGCCCGTACAGGCCGGCGCGCCAGGCGTCGGAGAAAACCATCAGCTTGCCGACGAAACCCAGCGTCAGCGGGAAGCCCGCCATGCTCAGCATCAGGATCGCGAAGGCCAGCGCACTCACCGGCGCGCGCTTGGAGAGCTCGTGCATCTCGTCGAGGTAGATGTCGTCCTGGCCATCCGGCGCCAGATAGCTGATCAGCGTGAAGGCGCCCAGCCCGGCCAGCGCGTAGCCGACCAGGTAGATCAAAATACTCGTCGCGCTCGTGCTCAGGCCCGAGGCCAGGCCGACGGCGATGTAGCCCGTGTGGGCGATCGCCGAGTAGGCCAGCAGGCGCTTGGCGCTCATCTGGTGCAGCGCCAGCAGGTTGCCGACCACCATCGACAGGGCCGCCAGCAGCGAGATCGAGCCCCGCCAGAACGACAGGTCCATCAGCGGGAAGGCTTCCAGCACCAGCCGCAGCGCGGCGGCGAACACCGCCAGCTTAACGCCGGCGGCCATGAACGCCGTGACCGGCGTCGGGGCGCCCTGGTAGACGTCGGGCACCCAGGCGTGGAACGGCACCAGCGCCAGCTTGAAGGCCAACCCCGCGCCGACCAGCGCCAAGCCGATCATCAGGATCGACGACGATTCCAGCGAGTGCTTGGCGAAATAGGCGATCGCCGCGTAGTTCATGTGGCCGACGGCGCCGTAGACCAGCGACGCGCCGTAAATGAAAAAGCCGCTGCCGAAAGCGCCGAGCAGGAAGTACTTCAACGAGCTCTCCTGGTTGGCGCGCGAGCGCTCGTTCAAGCCGCAGAGCACGTACAGCGGCAGCGAGACGATCTCGATCGATATGAACGTCGACAGCAGGTCGCGGCTCATGCTCAAAAGCATCATGCCGCTGGCGGACAACAACAGCAGCGGGAACAACTCACTGCGATGCAGCTTGTTGATCCGCAGGTAGGGCTTGAAGTTGAAGCAGACCAGGATCAGCACGCCGCAGACCAAAAGGCAGACGAAGACCGCGAAATAGTCGACCACCAGCGTTCCCGAGGACCAGACCGGCGAGGTCTCCATGGCCGAGACGCTGCGCGGCGGCCCGTTGACCGGGAACAGCTCAGCCAGTTTGCCGACCTTGAGCACCGTCAGGCGGTGCCAGAGAAAGATCGAATAAACCAGCGCCACGATGCTGCCGCCCAGTGCGACGCCGAAGCCGGTCAGCAGGCTCAGCCCCTGGCGGCTCGGCCTCAACCGGCAGATCACATCGGTCATCAGCAGTACCAGGACCGTCAGGACGATCACCAGCACCGGGCCAAGGTACGATATTTGTTGCAGGGTTATCACGGGCTGGCTCACCGCGCACCTCCCTCGGCCCGGCTGGCCAGCAGGTCCGCCACCTCATCGGGTGGCAGCTCCCGTGGTCGCTCCCGCGAGATCAGGGCCTCGTCGGAGGCCGTTTCCGCCGCCTGCATCCGCGTCAGCACAACATGGCTGTCCGGCGTGATCTTGCCGAAGAACATCGTCGGGAACAGGCCGATCACGAAGGTCATCACGGCCAGCGGCAGCACCGACCAGACCTCGCGCGGCACCAAGTCGGCCAGCGTCTTGTTCTCGGGATGGGTCACCTCGCCGAAGAACACGCGGCGGAACATGTAGAGCAGGTAGACCGCCGCCAGGATTACGCCCAGCGTGGCGATCAGCGTCATCAGCCAGTTGACCTGGAAGCTGCCCAGCAGGATCGGGAACTCGCCGGCAAAACCGTTCAGAGCCGGCAGGCCGACGCTGGAGAGCATGATCACCAGGAAGAAGTTGAAATAGACCGGCATCGGCTTGGCGATCCCGCCGAAGTCGGCGATCAGGCGCGTGTGGCGCCGGTCGTAGATGAAGCCGACGAGCATAAACAAAGCGCCGGTGCTGATACCGTGATTGACCATCTGCAAGATCGCGCCGTCGACGGCCTGCTGGTTGAAGCTCATCAAGCCCAGCATCACGAAGCCCAGGTGCGCGATCGAGCTGTAGGCCACCAGGCGTTTGACGTCGATCTGCACCGCGGCGACCAGCGCGCCGTAGATGATGCCGATCACCGCCAGGGCCATAATCAGGTCGCGGATCGTGAAGTTGAAGAAATCGCCGCCCAGCCGGTAGAACGCCGCATCAGGGAACAGCGGCAGGGCGAAGCGGATGAAACCGTAGGTGCCCATCTTCAGCAGCACGCCCGCCAGGATGATCGAGCCGGCGGTCGGGGCTTCGGTGTGCGCGTCCGGCAGCCACGTATGGAACGGGAACAGCGGCACCTTGATCGCAAAGGCCAGCGCGAAGGCCAGGAAGCACCAGAACTGGAACTGCGGCGGCAGGTCCAGCGCCATCAGCTTGGCCAGGCTGAAGGTCGGGCCGGACAGCACGTTGATCGCGCCCGACTGCAGGTACAAAGCGATGATTGCAACCAGCATCAAGAGCGAACCGACCATCGTGAACAGCACGAACTTGGTCGTCGCGTAAAGCTTGTTCTTGCCTCCCCAAACGCCGATCAGGAAGTACATCGGGATCAGCACCGCTTCCCAGAAGAAGTAGAACAAGAGCAGGTCCTGGGCCAGGAACACGCCCGTCACGGCCGTCTCCAGCACCAGCATCAGCACGTAGTACATCTTCTCGCGCGTCTTGATCACGCCGATGCTCGACAGGATCGCCAGCGGGAACAGGAACGTGTTGAGCAACACGAGCCACAGGCTGATCCCGTCCACGCCCATGTAGTACTCGGCGTTGATCGCCGGGATCCAGGGGATCTGCATCACGAAGTGCAGGTTGCCGTTGGCCTGGAACCCCAAGAGCAGGAACAGGCTGGCAATGAACGTCGCGATGCTGAACGCCAGGGCACCCCAGCGGAAGCCGCTTTTGTACTCCTCGGTATTGGGCAGGATGAGCAGGATCAGCGCTCCCACCAGCGGGAGGAAGGTTACAATCGACAGGATGTTTGCTTCTAACGTCACTGACGACCCCTACTTCACCAGGTTAAAGATCAAGAGAATGACCACGCCCAGCAACAGGTACAGGGCGTAGTTGCGGACAAAGCCGGTCTGCAGCGGCCGGACCAGGTGTCCGGTCACGCCGACGATCCAGGCCGTGCCGTTGACGATGCCGTCCACGATCCGCAAGTCGAAGAACCGCCAGCAGGCATAGGCCACGGCCGTGCCCGGCACGACGATCACGCGGTGGTACAACTCGTCAAAGAACCACTTGTTCAAGCTGAACTGATAGGCTGGCGCCCAGTGCTTCTTCCAGGCTTCCGTCGCCTTGGGCTGGTTCACGAAGATCTGCCGCGAAACCAGCAGGCCGATCAGCGCCAGGAGCACGCTGAACGCGGCGAAGGCGATCTCGGTCGCCGTCACGTTGCCCAGGCTGATGAACGCCGCGTGGTGCTCACCGGCATGCCCCGCGCTAGCGGCCTCCGCGCCAGGCGCCGGCAGCTCGTGCTCCGGCTGGTGCTGCCCGGGTTCGGCCGCGGCGTGGGTTTTCACGTACTGCGCGTTGGCCGTGCTGGGTGCCAGGAAATCCTTGAGCGTCGTGTTGTTGCCCAGCCAGGGCGGCGTGAACAGCAGGAAGCCGGCCACCACGGCCAGCGCCGAGAGGACGACCAGCGGCATCACCATCGCCGCGCCGCTCTCATGCGGGTGCTTGTGCTTCTCGACGAACTCCGGCGTCCAGCGCTGTTGGCCCTGGAAGGTCTTCCAGGTCACGCGGCCCATGTAGAACGCCGTCATCAGCGCCGTCAGCGCGGCGACGATCCACAGCATTGTCGGCGCCCAGCCGAAACGGGTCTGCCAGATCGCCACCTGCCAGAGGATCTCGTCCTTGGAGAAGAAGCCGGCGAACGGAATGATGCCGGCGATGGCGATCGTGCTGGCCAGGAACGTGAAGTACGTCCAGGGCATGAACTTGGCCAGGGCACCCATGTAGCGCGTATCCTGCTCCTCGTGCATGCCGTGGATCACGCTACCGCTGCCGAGGAACAGGCAGGCCTTGAAGAACGCGTGGGTCACGACGTGGAAGATCGCCACCCAATAGGCCCCGACGCCGCAGGCCAGGAACATATAGCCCAGCTGGCTAACCGTCGAGTAGGCCAGCACTTTCTTGATATCGTTTTGCGTCATGGCCACCGTCGCCGCCATAAACGCCGTAAAGCAGCCGACCAGCGCCACCACGAATCCCGCGGTCGGCGAGGCGTTGAAGATCGGATTGAGCCGCGCCACCATGTAGACACCGGCGGTCACCATCGTCGCGGCGTGGATCAGCGCGCTGACCGGCGTCGGGCCGGCCATCGCATCGGGCAGCCAGATATGCAGCGGGAACTGCGCGCTCTTGCCCGTCGCGCCCAGGAACAGGAACAGCGCGATCGCCAGCGGAATCCATGAGCCGGGCTCCAGGACGCTGCCGGCCTCCTTGAAGATCGTGGTGAAGTTCAGGCTGCCGAAATAGGTAAACAGCATGAACAGGCCCAGCAGCACGCCGAAATCGCCGATGCGGTTGACGACGAAGGCCTTCATCCCGCAGTTGGCGTTGTACATGTCCTTGTACCAGAAGCCGATCAGCAGGTAGCTGCACAGGCCGACGCCCTCCCAACCGACAAACATGACCGCGCCGTTGTTACCGAGGACCAGGATCAGCATCATCGCCACGAAGAGGTTGAGGTAGGTGAAGAAGCGGCTGTAACCCTCGTCGTGCGCCATGTAGCCCGTCGAGTAGATGTGGATCAGGAAGCTGACGCCCGTCACGAACAGGAACATCACGATGCTCAGCGGGTCGACCAGCAAGCCGGCGTCGATCTTAAGGTTGCCGATGTACATCCAGGGCCAGAGCACCACTTCGTAGTACGGCCCGTCGCGCGTGGTCCAGAACTGATAGGTATAGTCGAGCCAGGTCAGCACCGCCACCGCGAAGCTCAGCCCCAGGGCGGTGCAGCCGATGATCCCGCTGATGAGCTTGGAGCGGATGACCCGGCCGAACAAACCATTGATCAGCACGCCGATCAGCGGAAAGGCAATTGCTAACCAGACTAAATCAAGCATCCGTTAACCCCTCAGCAAGTTGATCTCGTCAACGTCGACGCGTTCGCGGCGCTTGAACAGGGCCACGATGATCGCCAGGCCCACCGCCACCTCGGCGGCGGCGATGGCAATGACCATGAACGCGTAGACCTGGCCGTCCAGTGCCGGCCAGGCCTTGGAATAGTGGTAATCGTTAAAGGCCACCAGGGCCAGGTTGGCGGCGTTGAGCATCAGCTCGATGCACATGAAGATGATCACCGGGTGCCGGCGGATCATCACGCCCAGGACGCCGATCGTAAACAGCACGGCGGACAAAAACAGGCTGTTGGAGACTACGACGCTCATGTCGCTCATGCCAGCACCTCCTGTTCGTCATCCTCGTCCGAGACAACGGGCGCCGTCTCCGGTACGATCGCGCGGCCCTCGCTCTTGAGGTCGCGCGCCACCATCAGCGCCCCGATCATCGCGATCAGCAGCAGCAGGCTGGTCAGTTCGAACGGCAGCACGTGGTTGGAGAACAGCCACCAGCCCAGCGGCCGCGGATCGCCCATCCCGGCGCCGGCGGTCAGATCGGTTGCCAGGCTGGCTCCCTCGATCAGCGGCGTGTTGAACACGATCCCCATCCCGCTGGCGCCGACGCCCCAGATGATCAGCAGCAGGAACGCCACCACCAGGATCCCGCCGAGGACCAGCTGGCCTTTCAGCGCCGGCCGCAGCCACTGGCGCGCCTGGGGTGACATGAAGAACATCACCACGAACAGGAACAGCACCATGATCGCGCCGGCGTAGACGATCAACTGGATCGCGAACAGCACCGGCGCGGAGTGGATCAGGTAGATCACGGCCAGCGAAGTGAAGTTGACCACCAGCCAGAGCACGCTGTGCACGGGGTTCCGCGCGCTGAGCATGCCGATGGCGCTGACCACCGCGATCGCCGCCATTAACCACCAACCGATTAGTTCGATACTCATATTCCCTACCAGTGGAACTCCCGGTCCAGGAGGTCTTCCTTGTGATACATAAACTTGTTCGGCTCGCGGCGCCGGTCGTCCGCCAGCTCGTAGTCATGCTTCATGACGATCGCTCCGGTGGGGCAGGCCTCGGTGCACATGCCGCAGAAGATGCAGCGCAGCATGTCCATGTCGTAGACCACGGCGTAGCGCTCGCCGGGACTGAAGCGGTTCTCCTCGGTATTTTCCGCCGCTACCACCGTGATCACCTCGGCCGGACAGGCCGCCGCGCACAGCGCGCAGCCGATGCATTTCTCCAGGCCCTTGAACGGGCCCTCGGTGTAGCGCTCCAGCCGGTGCAGGCCGCGGAAGCGCTCCTGCATCTTCAGCTTCTTCACCGGGTACTGGACGGTCGCCGTGTTGCGGCCGCCGAAGGCCCCGCCGAACTGCTTGAGCGTGATGATCAGCCCGTCGGCCAGCGCCTTGATACTGCCGAATAATCCAACCTTAGCGCGGGACATACATGCTCACCTCCATGGTGGATTGCGCCCCGCCTCCCAGATCCGGCATGAGGACGACGAACAGCGCCGCCAGGAACACCAGCACCAGGCCCGCCGGCAACAGCACCTTCCAGCCGAACTGCATCAGCTGGTCGTAGCGGAACCGCGGCTCCGTGGCGCGGATCCACATGAAGATCAGGATCAGAAACAGCGTCTTGGCGACGAATGTCAACGTCGTCGACAGGCCCAGGGCGGAGAGGCTGACCACCGTCCAGTAGCCCTCCTGCGGGCCCCAGACGGCGTCCGGATTACCGACGATCAGGCCGACCCAGTTGGTCAGGTCCACCCCGCCGATCGCCGGCAGCAAATAGCCGCCCAGGAAGAAGTGCACGGCGATCGCGCACATCGCGCTCATGCCCATGTACTCGCCCATCGGGAACATTGCGTATTTCAATGAACTGTACTCGGTGTGGAAGCCCGTCACCAGCTCGGATTCGCATTCCGGCAGGTCGAAGGGGATGCGCGCCGTCTCCGCCATCGCGGAGACCAGGAACAGCACACCCGCCGGTAAGAGCACGAACAGATAGGCGGGATGCCAGGTCTCGGCCCGATAGATATTGCCGATATCGGTGATTTTCAGGCTGCCGACGATCATCACGGGGACCATCAGCGCCAGGCCCAGCCCCAGCTCGTAGCTGATCACCTGGGCGATCGAGCGCAGCGCGCCCATAAAGCTGTAGCGGTTCTGGCTGCTCCAGCCGGCGAGGATCACGCCGTAGGCCGCCAAGCTGGACAACCCCAGAAACACCAGTACCGCGATCGGCAGGTCGGTCAAAAACACGCGCTCGCCGACCGGAATCAGCGAGAACATCGTAAACGCCGCGCTGAAGCTGATGATCGGCGCGATCAGATAGAGCACCTTGTCGGCACGCCGTGGGATCAGTTCCTGCTTGAGGATCGCCTTGACGCCATCGGCGATCGGCTGGAACAACCCCCAGGGGCCGACGCGGTTGGGACCGACGCGCCACTGGAACCAGGACAGCACGCGGCGCTCCAGGTAGGTCAGATAGGCGAACGCCGTCAGGCAGACCACCACCAGGATCACACCGCGCACCAGGATCAGGAGAATATCTTGCGGCATAATTAGTCCTTTCCAACTCCTGCAAGCTTCTTCACGGCGACGGCCGCCGGAGCGGCACCGGCCAGCCGATTGGCCGGTTGCGCCAAGTAATAGTCGTTCACCACCACGCTGCCGGGCCGGACCCAGGCAGCCAGCTGCACCGGCAGTTCCAGTTCATGGCCACCACCAAGCCCGATCCACTCACCGTCGCTTACGCCCAGTTTCGCGGCGTCCGCGGGATTGAGGAAGGCATAGAACGGCTTGGGGATCTTGTCGAATACGCGGCTGAAGCGGATTTCCTCGCGGTCGTTGTATAAAAACCGCTTGGGCGTCAGCAACAGCTGTCCGTCCGGCGCCGCAACTTCGGCCGGCAGGTCGGTGCTGGCCTTCAGCCGGTCGAGCGCCGGCGGCTTGGGACTGAACGGCAGCCCCTGGTCGGGCAGGTCGTCGAGCGTATTGGTGGGCAGGCCCGGGATCACCCGCGCCAGCTGCGCCCTGAGCGCCGGCAGGTCGGCGGCGACCGGGCTCTGGCCCATGGCGGCGGCGATGCCGTTGACCACGTCCAACACCGACGGCGCGACGCTGTCGATACTGGCGACCAGGCGCTTCTGCACCCGCCATTCCAGGTTGATGACGAAACCTTCGCGGTGCGCCCAGGTGCCCAGCGGCAAATGCACGTGCGCCCGCTCGCTGGTTGCATTGGGAAAGGCGCCGCAGTAAATCACGGCCTCGACGTTCTTGAGCGCTTTTTCGACCACGTCGCGATGCTGGTATCTGACCAGGACATCCTTGTCGAAGATCACCAGCGCCTTGAGTTTGCCGGCCGCGGCGGCCTCGAGCACCTTGCCCAGGCAGCCCACCGGCGCGGTCACGCCCTCCAGGCGTCCGTCGGTCAGCCGCTCGAAGCAATTGACCAGCAGCGCTCCCGCGCTATTGACGGACTTATAGACCGGGTTGAGATAGACCGCCTTAGTGTCCGGGCTGGCTTGGGCGATCGCCTCGCGCAGGGCGGCCAGCGCTTTCAGCACCGTAGGTGGATCCTCGCTCAGCCAGACCTCGTCGCCGCAGACGATCGCGCAGTCCTCGCCGGCCTGGCGCAGCCGTTCCGCCAGCGGCGTAACCTCCGGCGGCACCTCGCCCTGGCCCGTCAGCGCGTTGGTCAGGCCGCGCACGAAGCGCAGCAGCCCGCCGAAGGGGTAGTCCAGGCTCAGTTCGGCGAAGCGGTCGATCCCGCTCTGCTGGCTGCGCGCATTCAAGAGCCGCAGCAGGCCGCGCCGCGCCGCGATGTCCAGTCTGAGTCCCAGGGACGGCGCTTCCTCGAACAGGTCGCAGCCCAGGGTCAGCACCGTCGCGGCGTTGAGGATGCCCTCGATCGTCGTGAAGCCCGAGCCCACGGTGGCGAGCGTTGCGTCGTCCGGCACTTCGATGCTGGACATGCAGTCGCCCAGGTTGTAGTACGACGTATTCAGCACGCGCCCGGCGAAGAGCTTGAGCGCCAGGTATTCCTCGGTGTTCAGCCCGGCGCCGGCCAACAGCCCCACCGAACCGGGGCCGTGCTCGTTGACGATCCTGCCCAGGATACGACCAGCCTCCGTCTCGCCGGCGAGTCGTGAAACGCGTGTTTCCTCCTCGCCACGAACGAGCGCTCTGGTCAGCCGGCGGGGATCCTCGATGAATTCCCAGCCGAACCGCGTGGCGTCGTCGAGCATGCCGTTCTCGACCGTCGGGTTGTCGCGCGGGACGATCCGCGCCACGTCGCCGAGACGGGCGTTGAGCCAGATGTTGGCGCCGACGCTGTCCAGGGCGCCGATCGACGGCTTGAGCTCCTGCTCCCAGGGCCGGCCCATCGTAAACCGGTAGCTCTTGGCGGTCAGCGCGCCCACCGGGCACATGTCGATCACGTTGCCGGAAAAACGGGGCGCGGCCGCCGGATCGTCGAAGGATTCGATATAGGTTTCCGCCCCGCGGTCGACGAACTGCAGGAAATAGCTGCCGTCGATGTCCGAGGCGTAATTCACGCAGCGCTTGCAGTGGATGCAGCGCTTGTAGTTGAGCCGGATATACGGGTTCATCGAGGCGTCCGGCCGGATACGCTTCTGCTCGCGGAAGCGGCCCTCGCCCATGCCGTGGTCCCGCGTCTGGTCCTGCAGCATGCATTCGCCGCCCTTGTCGCAGACGGGGCACTCCAGCGGGTGGTTGAGCAGATGGAATTCCAGCTGCTCCCGCCGCGCCTGAATTACCTCGGGATCCTTGGTCCAGATCTTCATGCCCTCGGCGGGCATCAACGAGCAGCTGGTCTGCAGCTTGGGCATCATCCGTCCGCCGGCCTCCACCTTGACCAGGCACATCCGGCAGGCACCGTAGGGCACCAGCCACCGGTGGGCGCAGAAGTGCGGGATGTCGTACCCCAGCTCGCGCGCGCTCCACAGGACGACCTGGTTGGCGGGGACCTTGACCGCCTGTCCGTCGATCTCGATCTCTACGTATTCGATTGGTTTTCTGGCCATAACTTATCCGGCCTCAGCCAGCGGATTTCCAGTACTTTCAATTTCAGCCTGCGCCGCCTTGAAGTAGCGCTCGTAGTCCTCGGCGTAGCGGTTGACCGCGCTCTTGACGGGCCAGGCCGCGGCGTCACCCAGCGGGCAGAAGCTCTTGGCCTCGATGCCGTTGACGATATCCTTCAACAGCTCCAGGTCGGCCGGGCTGCCGCCGCCGGCCAGGATGCGCTCGTGGATCATCAGCATCCAGCGCGTACCCTCGCGGCACGGCGTGCACTTGCCGCAGCTCTCGTGCGCGTAGAAGTGGCTGAAGTTGTGCATCACCTTGACGATGTCCACCGTGTCGTCGAGCACGATCATCGCCGCCGAACCGAGCATCGAGCCCGCCTTCATGACGCTTTCGTAGTCGAAGGGCGTGTCGGCGAAGGCCGGCTGCAACAACGGGCAGCTCGAACCGCCGGGGATCACCGCCTTCAGCTTGCGCCCCGGCTTCAACCCGCCGGCCAGCTCGTCGATGATCGTGCTGATCGGCACGCCGTATTCGACCTCCCACCAGCCGGGATTGCGGACGCAGCCGCTGACGCTGACCAGCTTGATGCCCGGGGACTTCTCGGTGCCGCGACGAGTGAACCAGTCCGGTCCGGCGTCGAATACCGCCGGCACCGTCGCAATCGTTTCCACGTTGTTGATAATCGTCGGCTTGCGCCAGAGGCCCTCCACCGCCGGGAACGGCGGCTTCATGCGCGGGTGGCCGCGCTCCCCCATGATCGAACTGAGCATGGAGGTCTCTTCGCCGCAGATATAGGCGCCGGCTCCGGTGTGCACGGTGAAGTGCATCGGATAGTCGACGCCAAAGGGTTTGTCGCCGAGGATGCCGGCCGCGTAGGCTTCCTTCACGGCGCGGTCGAGAATCGCGATCGCGTCGTAGAACTCGCCGCGGATGTAGCAGAAGGCATCGTGCGCGCCGAAAGCCTTGCAGGCGATCATCGCGCCCTCGATCAGCCGGTGCGGGCAGTCCTCGAGGATGAAGCGGTCCTTGAAGGTGCCCGGCTCGCCCTCGTCGGCGTTGATCGCCAGGTACTTCGGCCCGGGGTGGTTCTTGGGCACGAAGCTCCACTTCAGTCCGGCCGGGAAGCCGGCGCCGCCCTTGCCGCGGATGCCCGCCGCCTTGACCTGCTCGATGATCGTCTCGGCGTCGATATCCTTGTAGACTTTCTCGGCTGAGCGGTAGCCGCCCGGCGAGCCCTCCGGAATATAGCGCGCCTTCGCCTTGTAATCAGCCAGCGACCGGATGCCCAGCTCGTTGTTGAGCGTGGTTACCGGAGTGATCCACTCGCTGATAACGCCGTTTTGCAGTATTGGATTGCCCTTCGCCATGCCGGTTAGCCCTTCAGTGCTGCCTGAATTTCCGCAAACAGCTGGGGATTTTCCTGTTTGAGATCGCCCAGCCGCCCGTAGGCGTCGTGGACGATATACTCGCCGCCGGCCTGCTCGACCCAGGCCGGGTATTGGCTGTTGGTCGTGACCAGCCAGATCCAGCGCCGGTCGTCCGGCGGGTTGGCCTTGTCCTCGATCCTTACCAGGCGTTCGCGAAGCGCCGCGGGACCGCCGGCGGCCACCTCGTCTAGCACCTGGTCGAACAGCTCAACCGTCAGGTTGTTCACCCAGTACGCCTTGAAGTCCTCGCCGCGATGGTAGAACTGGGAGCTGGGCGCGTTATGGCAGTCCGCCAGGCACTCGACGCGCAGCAGGGTGAACTTGCCGTCCTTGGTCACCTCGCCGGGCTCCACGCCGTACTTCTTCGTGAAGTGCTCGATCAGCGCCGCGGTGCCGCCGTGCTCGCAGTTCCAAGTGCCGCACATCGCGATCAGGAACTCGCCGGTCGGCCGGCGGTTGAGCATGGTATAGAAGCTGATCACGCTCTGCACCTCGGCGAACGGCAAGTCCAGCTCGCTAGCCACGGCCTGCGCCGCCTCGGGAGTAACCTGGCCGAACAGCTTCTGGCATTCCATCAGCGCCGGGATCAGCAGCGCCTTTTTATTCGGATACCGGGAGATGCGCTCCGCGATGAACCCGCGGATCGACTCCGGTAACTCCATCCTGCTCAATTCCAACGTTGCCATCTCCTTGCTTGACCTCGGTTAGCTCCGTTTATCCTTCGCCCGCCGGCTCGATGTTGGCCAGCCGCGCGGCCTCCTGCTGGGCCTGGATGTCGCGCTGGAACTCCTCGCTGGCGAACATGCCGGCGATATTGTCGTGCGGCAGGAACAGGTCGCCGGCGAAGAACTTGCGCTGGCCGGTCTTCTGGTTCATCAGCGGGTAGCGCGGCCAGTCGATCCAGACGCCGTGCTCATCCACCGCCTTGACCTTGCCGATGAACATCTCGCCCTGCAGGCCGAACGGCTCCATCCAGCGCTTGTCGCGCAGCCTGAAAAACACCTGTTTGCCGATGTATGACTGTAAATGGCTCATGCGTCCCCTCCTTCCTCCTTAGCGTCCTCGATCGCCTGGTCCATTTCGTCGCAGCCGAAGACGTTCACCACGTGCGTATACGGGATGAACAGGTAGCCTTCGAACCGCTGCGCCGTTCCGGCGGCCAGGGCCACCTTGCGCCCGTGGTGCAGCCAGATGCCGGCCTGCTCGTACTCGAACAGCTTGGCCAGGTATTCGATCGGGTTGCCGTCGACACCCCGGGCCGTGACCTGAACGTACTTGCCGACGTAGCGCCTGAAACTCACCGGTCCACCTCGCCCAGCACGATGTCGATACTGCCGATGGCCGCCGCCACGTCCGCGATCAGCAGGCCCTCGACCATCGCCGGCAGCGCGGCCAGGTTGACGAAGCTCGGTCCGCGGATCTTGACCCGCAAAGGCTTGGCGCTGCCGTCGCTGATCACGTAGAATCCCAGTTCGCCCTTGGAGCTCTCGATGCTCGCGTAAGCCTCGCCCTTGGGAGGCTTGATCCCCTCGGTCCAGTACTTGAAGTGGTGGATGTTGCGCTCGATATCGGCGTAGATCTCCGGCCGGCGCGGCGGGGCGTAATGCTCGCTCTCCCACATGTAAGTGCCGGGCTCTGTCTCCTTGAGCTTGTCCAATCCCTGCAGCACCAGCTTGGCGGACTCGTACATCTCCACCAGGCGCACCTCGTACCGCGCGAAGATATCGCCCTCGGTGCGCACCGGCACCTCAAAGTCGAACTCCTCGTAACGGCAGTACGGCAGGTCCTTGCGTAAGTCCTGGTTGACGCCCACCGCCCGCAGCAACGGACCCATGATGCCGTAGCTGAGGCAGGTCTCGCGGTCCAGGTAGCCGATGCCCTGGGTACGGTTGCGCCAGATCGGGTTCTTGGTCAGCAGCCCCTGGATCATGTCGACCAGCTTGGGGAACTCCTGCGCCCATTTGCGCGTGTATGCGTCGAAGCCCTCCGGCACGTCATCGCGCACGCCGCCGATCCGCATGTAGCTGGTCATCATGCGCTGGCCGCCGACCATCTCGTAAAGGTCCAGCAGTTTCTCGCGCTCCTGCACGCAGTACAGGAAGACGGTCGCCGCGCCGATGTCCATCGCGTGCGTGCCCAGCCAGAACAGGTGGCTCATCGCCCGCGTGACCTCGTGCATTACCACGCGAATATAGCTGGCCCGCACCGGCACCTCCTCGCCGATCAGCTTCTCGACGGCCAGGCAGTAGGCCAGCTCGCTGTTCATCGGCGACAGGTAGTCCATCCGCGGGTAGTGCGTGATGTTCTGCGTGTAGTTGTGCTCCTCGGAAAGCTTCTCGATGCCGGTGTGCAGGTAGCCGATGTGCGGCACGCACTTGACGACCTTCTCGCCGTCCAGCTCGAGGATCAGGCGCAGCACGCCGTGGGTGCTGGGGTGTTGCGGCCCCATATTCAGCACCATGTGCCGGCCCTGCATTTCTTCGATTGAGTATGTGCTCATGGTTTAATCCGCGCTCCCGCTATAGACCCAGGTCTCCTTCCATCAACGCGCCGTCGATCACGGTCGTGCCCAGATTCCATTCCCGCTTGCCGTCGAAGGGATACTCCTTGCGCAACGGATGGCCGTCCCACCGGGCCGGCAGCAGGATCCGCCGCAGGTCCGGATGCTTCCTGAAGTGGATGCCCATCAGGTCGTAGCATTCGCGTTCGTGCCAGTTCGCCGCCAGGTAGATGTCGCTGACGGTGTCGATCTCGGGCAATTCAAGCTCATTCTTCGGTGCGGCCAGCAGGCATTTGATGCGCACGCGGTGCTTGCGCCGGGTGGAATACAACTCGTAGACCACCTCGAACCGCGGCTGGCGCGGGTGGTAGTCCACCGCTGTCATGAAGGACATGATGTCGAAGCTGGTGTCCGGATCGTCGCGCAGCTTGGTCAACGCGTGGCGGATCCCGCTGCTCTCGACGAACACAATCAGCGCCTCGGCCTCGATCCAGATGCGCTGGGCCTGCGCGCCCAGCGCTGATTGCAAGTGAATCTTTAAGTCCTGGAGTGTGCTCATTTAGGCTCCGTCCATCCTTCCCGCCGGTTCAGCGAACGGGTTTTTCGCCTGGCCGGAGCGGATCTTGTTCTGCAACTTGATCAGAGCGTCGAGGAGCGCTTCCGGTCGGGGCGGGCAGCCGGGCACGTAGACGTCCACCGGCACGATCTGGTCGACGCCCGGTACGATGCTGTAGGTCTGGAAGACGCCGCCGCAGGAGGCGCAGGCCCCCATGCTGATGCACCACTTCGGGTGCGGCATCTGCTCCCACAGTTCGCGCACGATCGGCGCCATCTTCCAACTCATCCGGCCGGAGACGATCAGCAGGTCGGCCTGGCGCGGAGTGGCACGATAGACCTCGGCGCCGAAGCGCGCTTGGTCGAAACGGGCCGCCGCCGTGCACATCATTTCGATCGCACAGCAGGCCAGGCCGGCGGTCAGCGGCCAAATGCTGTTGGTCTGGGCCAGCCGAAGCGCCTGGTCCAGCTTGGTCAGCCAGACCGCCCCTTCGCCGGGCTTCCAGTTGTCAATATATGGGCGCCGATCGTCCATCGAGGGCGCGTTGATCATTCTTTTCGTTGGATCACTCATGGGCGTATCTAAGTGCTAGTTGCTCTCCTCCACCTCGTGCCCCCAGTCGAAGACCCGCTGCTGCAGCAGGTACAGGTAGCCGACGACCAGGATCAACAGGAACACCGCCATCTCCACGAACCAGAACACCGCGTTTCCGTCTTGCTTGAAATCCTGGCTGACGACGGCCCAGGGAACCATGAAGACCGTCTCCACGTCGAAGATGACAAACATGATACCCACCAGGTAGTAGTGGATCGGGTAACGATCCAGCGGCAGTCCTTCCGTGCGCACGCCGCATTCATACGGCCGCGACCAGTCGTACTTGTCGGACTTCACGCGGATCTGGAACAAGTGGCTGATGACCACAAAGGCCACGCCGGCCGCGGCCATCATGCCGAAGTATATAAAAAGCCCATAATAGTCGGCCAATGCCATTCCTCTGTACTCCCAGCTACCCCTCTTCCCAGCACATATACCCGTATGGGTATCTACCGTTTCGGCGAAATGAAGTTGCGACGATTATAAACGTAATTGGGGATCGTGGCAACCGCGCGGGATCAGGCCAGCATTAATGAGACTACAGACGCAGCTTGGTCAGGCCGTGGTCCGCCGGGCGGCGGCGCAGGCGGGCCGGGAGCGCTCGGGACTGCGTTTGGCCGGCTGCTGCTGCGTTTCACTGAGCCCCAACGCCACCATGAAACCGACGGCCAGCAGGCTGACGGCAATGCTCGTGCCGCCGGCGCTGAAGAACGGCAGCGTCAGGCCCGAGAGCGGCAGCGCACCGGTGGTGACGCCGATGTTCACCAGGGCCTGCAGGCAGATCGTGAAACCGAGCGCGGAGATCGCCGTCTTGTTGAAGGGATCGCGGCAGCAGAAGGACAGCCGGACCGCGCACCAGGCCAGCGCCATGAACAGGAACACGACGACCAGGCCCCCCACATACCCCAGCTCCTCGACAATGACCGGGAAAATGAAGTCACTGGTGGACAGCGGCAGGCGGTTCATCTTCTGGTCGCTCTTCAGGAAGCCGCGCCCCCACAGGCCTCCCGCGGCCAGTGCCCCGCGCGCCTGGGCCAGTTGGTAGGCCGGGCCGTCCTCGTCCTCGGCATGCGTGGTGATCGTATTGACCCAGGTCGAGACGCGCTGGCTGGCATAGTCGTAACGGCCGGGGTCGACCACGGCGATCGTGCCGGCCAACAGCAGGCCGATCCCCACCAGTGCCCCCAGGAATCCCAGCAGGTAGCGCAGATTGACGCCCGCCAGCACGAAAACGAGGAAGCTGCAGCCGAAAATGATCGCCGTCGATCCGAGGTCAGGCTGGATCACGGTCAGACCGAGGGCCCCGACCACCGCGACCATGCAGCGCTTGGGCAGTTCCGGCCAGACAGGCCGGCTGTCGCGCGACCAGCTGATCTTGTACCAGGGTTGCGGCTGCGGTCGATAGGTCAGCGCTCCCTGCTGTTCCACGTCGGTCGTCGGATTGTAATCCGCCTGCTCGTCCGTTTCCTTCGTGATTCTTTCGGACTGGTCCTGGCCGTCCGGCCCCAGCCGCCACCAGCAAAGCAGCTTGGCCAGGTACAGCACCAAAAAGACCTTCAGCAGCTCGCTGGGCTGGAAGCTGATAACCCCGAGATTGAGAAACCGTGTCGCGCCGTTGACCTCCATGCCGAGGCCGGGCACCTGGACGAGCGCCACCAGCGCCAGCGATGCGAAAAACGCCGCGGAAATGGCCTTTTCCAGCCAGCGCCGGGCCGGATAAGAGCGGTAAATCAGGATCACCGTGGCAAACGCCCCGAAGGTTCCCAGGAGCAGGAAGCCGAAGTGCTTAAGAAAGCCGCCGTAGGCCGGCCGGTCCAAGGCGATATTGAGAAAAACCGTCGCCGAGAAGCTCATCGCCAGCCCGAACAGGGCCAGCAGCGCCGTAACGACCAACAGCCGCATGATCCAGCGCTGAATTCTTTCTCTACGCGCCCCGTCCCGCCGGATCGCCGCGGGTGTGCCTGTTAACGGCCGCGCACCTGCCATACCGGTGCTGTCCATCGGTTCACCTCAACCCTGCCCCTCGCGGGGACTTGTTCAACCCTCGCACCCCGCTTCGCGGGGTGAAACCCGTTATCCGCCGGCCCGGGCCCCGCCCGTGGTTCCGGCCAACCCGGCGACCACCTCCTTGAAGTGCTCGCCGCGCTCCTCGTAGCTGCCGTACTGATCGAAACTGGCACAGGCCGGTGACAACAGGACGGTGCCACCGTCGGGCGCCAGCGCTTCGACCGCGGCCGGAACCGCCAGCTCCAGGTTATCAACTAATTGTACACTATCCACACCCGCCGCCGCCAGTGCAGCGGCAAACCGCCCGGCAGCCTCGCCGATCAGCACCGCGTGGCGCACCTTGCGCTTGATCCAGGCGCACATCTCGGCCAGGTCCGTCATCTTGTCGCGGCCGCCGAGGATCAGGGCGAGTGGCGGATCCATCGCCTTGAGCGCGGTGATCGTGGCCTCGGGATTCGTCGCCTTGGAGTCGTTGAAAAACCGGACATTGCCAAGGGTTTGCGGGCAGCGTTCCAGCCGGTGCTCGTAACCGGTGAATCCGCTGAGCCGCTCGGCGACCGTCTCCGCCGTGGCGCCCATCAGAAAAGCGGTGACAATCACGGCCAACGCGTTCTCGATATTATGGATTCCCGGCAGTTTCACGCAATCCAGGCTCAGTTCATGGCGCTCGTACCCCAAGTCGACATGGATCATATTGTTGGCCACCCAGGCGCCGTGCAGACGGCCGCCCGGTACCGACCGGTACTGAAGATAAGTCGGTTTATTATTCTCAAAGCTGTCGCGCGAGAATGCGCCGCACAAGGCGTTGGCGACGATGAATCCACTCTCGTCCATGTTGATCGCCATTTGGCGTTTCACACGCGCATACTCCTCGATGGTGCCATGCCGGTCGAGGTGGTCGGGGGTCAGGTTGGTGTAGATCGCGACATGCGGGGCGAAGCGCTCGATCGCTTCGAGCTGGTAGCTGGACACCTCCAGGGCGACGTAATCGCCCTCGCCGATCTCGGCCAGGCTGCCTAACAGCGGCACGCCGATGTTACCCAAGACGTGCGACGGTCCCAGCGCGGAGAGCACGTGCCCGAGTATCTTGGTCGTCGTCGATTTGCCGTTGGTGCCGGTCACGGCCAGCAGATAGCCGGGGCAGTTGCGCGCCGCGACCTCCAGTTCGGAGACCACGGGAATACCGCGCTCGACAGCGCGCTGAACGTGCGGGTTTTTCAGCGGCACGCCCGGGGAGAGGATCAGCGCATCCAGGCGCTCGACGGCCGGTCCGATCGCCGCGCCGAAGGCCAGCTCGAAACGCCCGCCGGCCTCGGTGTTGAGCGCGGCCTGCTGCTCGGGGGAGGCCTGGTCGATCAGCACGACCGGCGAGATCAACTGCGGCCGCAGGTAGTCCACGCAGGCCTTGCCCGTGCGGCCGTAGCCGTAAACACCGACGCGTTCGCCCAACCAGTTGATCAATCCCGACCTCGCTTAGCTTTCTGTGGTTTCGCCGTTCAGTTTACAATCTGCCCGGCGGCTGTATTTCATTAACAGACCTACCAAAATCGCCAGCAGGATCGCGGTGCCCAACAGCCCCCATTGCGTGCCATGGCGCAGCCAGATGAAGGCCACCACACAGCCCAGCGCTTGCAGGCCGGTGAACAGGAACACGATCCGCCGCTCGCCCCACCCCGCCATCTCGAAGTGGTGATGCAGCGGCGAACAGAGCAGCACGCGGCGCTTGGTCAGGCGGTAGCAGGCCACCTGGACGATCACGGAGGCGACGTTGGCGACCCAGATGAAGACGCACAAGCCCAGAAAGAACCACCAGCCCTTGGCCATGAACAGCCCGGCGACCAGCGCGCCGACGGTCAGCGATCCGGCGTCCCCCATGTAGATCAGCGCCGGCTTCCAGTTGTAGATCAGGAAGGCCGCCAGCGCGCCGAAACCGACCGCCGCGGGCAGGGCCAGCGGCTCTTCACCGTCCAGAAGCGCGTAGAACGCGCCGGCCAGCACCACCAGCGTGGTGGAGGACAGCAGCCCGTCCAGCCCGTCGGTGAAGTTGGCGCCGTTGAGCGCGCCCAGCCAGACAAACAGGCCGGCGGGATAGTACAGCCACCACGGCGCGTAGACCGGCCAGGGCAGTGAGTCGCCGGTCAGGGCCAGCGTCAGATGCCATTCCTGAAAATAGGTCGAGATCAGGTATAACAGCGCCAGGCCGACGAAGATCTGCACCGGCAGCTTGTAGCGCGCCTTGAGCCCCTCGCTGCCGCGGTTGACCTTGAGCCGGTCGTCGATGAAGCCCAGCAGGCCCATCAGCGCCGCCGCCCAGCAGACGTAGATGCCGATCCGCGTGCTGGGCTGGCCCGGCTCGGCCAGCGGGAAAGCCCAGATACCCGCCACCAGCAGCAACAGCGCCATGATGATGCCCGTACCGGTCGGCACGGCATGCTTTTTCTTATGGTGCTCCGGCCCATCCTCGCGGAACCGCTGGTGCATCAGCCGCCCGACGACCGCGCGATAAGCACCGTACAGCACTGCCGCGATCAGGCCGCTGATTGCCGCGATCCACCAGGGGCTTGAGATGGGCACGGCTAGTTCGTTCCAGTCAGGAGATCATTGACGATACGTTCCAGGTGCAGCGCCCGCGAACCCTTGACCAACACGACCGTCGGCTGCTTGGCGTTGTTGATCTCGTCCAGGAGCATCGCCGAGAGCTTGTAGGCCGCGCGGTCGTCCAGGATCACGCTGCCGGTCGTCTGCCGCTGGTCGCGGCCGCGGCCGTCGCCGTCGCCGAAGCGCGAGCCGATCCGCCCGCCGCCGTAGCCCTCGAAGCCAGAGCGGCCCTCGATGTAGTACAGCTCAACATCTTCGCTGGCCTCGACCTCGTTGACCGCGTTCATCCGCGGGCCGATGGCGTAAACGGCGTGGAACGGCAACGACAGCGCGGTCTGGGCGAACTGGCGGTGCAGCAGGGTCTCGAACTTGCCCAGTTCCAGCATGTCGCCGAGTACCAGGATCTTGCGGTATCGCGGATCGATGTTGAGCATCAGCTCGAGGCTGTCGATGATCGAGCCCGGCGAACTGTTGTAGCAGTCGTCGACCAAAAACAGCTCCTCGCGCAACTGGAACAGGTTCAGCCGCTGCGGGGCGGGAAGCAGCGCAGGCGCCGCCTCGGCGACCTCGGCCAGCGACATATCGTACTGCAGGGCCGCGCAGGCCGCCGCCGTCAGGTTCTCCAGCGCGCCGCGGCCCAGCATGTTCAGATGCACCGGCGCTCGTTCGTCCTTGCTGCACAGCGTGCAGGTCGAGCCGTCCAGGCCGTGCACGGTGACGTCCTCCAGCCAGACCGTCGGCTCGGGCAGCTCCTCGTGGCAGTTCTCCACATGCCCGGGGGTGATAAACGGCGCCAGCCCCGAGTTGGTGTAGGCCGCCGAGGAGTCGAAGAAGACCATCTCCAGCTCCGCCGGCCCTTCCTTGCGGTTTTTCAGCTCCTCGATCACCGCGAGCACATTGGGATCGCGGAGGTTGATCACGATCTTGCCCGGCGAGCACATGCCCGCCACGATCTCGCACTTGGCCTTGTAAACTTCCTCGAATGAACCGAGCCGGCCGACGTGGCTGCCCGAGGTGTTGGTGATGATCGCTAGGTTCGGATGCGCGATGCGGGACAGCAGGCTGATCTCGCCGCGGGCGCGCATCGCCATCTCGATCACGGCCATACGCGTGCGGTCGTTGATCCGCGACAGCGCCAGCGGCACGCCGATCTCGTTGTTGAAGTTCTTCTCCGTACCCACCGTCGGATACTTCTGGCTGAGCAGCTGGATCAGCATTTCCTTGGTGCCGGTCTTGCCGACGGAGCCGGTCACGCCGAGCACCTGGACGTCGAACTGCATGCGGAACCACTCGGCCAGCTTCTGCAGCGCCACCAGTGTATGCCGCACCTCGACGATGCAGACATCGTCCATCTCGCCGTAACCGGATCGGCTGCCGCGTTCGCGCAACCAGCCGACGATCTCATGCACCTGGTGGTGCCCGGAACGCACCAGCGCGGCGACCGCGCCCTTACTAATCGCGTCGATCACGAACTGGTGGCCGTCGCGGCTCTGGCCCATCAGCGGGACGAACAGCGAGTGATCGTCGACATAGCGGCTGTCGATGCAGTAGTTGTTGAAGGCGGTGTCCGGGTTTCCGTGGATCAGCCGCCCGCCAAGCGATTCCAGCAGGTCGCTAATTGTGAAAGATATTTTTGAGCTCATTAACGGTCCTCACGCTCAATACCAAGTTTGCTCTCCGGCGATTTATCGCCAGCATGCAGGGCAAACGTAACCTAAGATTATATAGTCTGATCAGACTGTTTTCCTTGCACCGCGCCGATTTAACTAGCATTTTGACTATTATAAGATGACTGGTCATTATTGACGCTGGCGGGGTCGAAGTTGTTCGCCTGACCAGCCGGCCGGATCCTACGCCGGCAAACCGCCGCCCGGCAACCGACCCATTCCGCACTCGCCGCTGCTACAGTACCGACATGTCCAGATCGGCGACGAAGATCGCATTCTGATCGTTGTTGTTCTCGTCGACTGCTCCGGTGGCCGTCATGAACGTCACCAGTTGATCCGTTACGGTGCCCGTCAAATCGGCAAACGTCGAGCCCGGTACCGAAACCGTACCGGTCGCGGTCTGCGTCGGAGTTTCCCCCGGCCAGAATTGCTGGTAAGCGCTGTGTGATCCACCTGTGATGACAACGTGACCAGCTGTATCAACAGTGATGCCCGTGCCCGAGCAACGGCTCTCATCTCCGTAGGCCTGCCAGTAATGGGTAATTGCCCCACTCATGTTCAGCTCAACGAGAGTTAGCCAGTAATCGGTGTTAAATGACCCGTATCCACTCACATACAGCTTGTCGCTATCGAAGATAACCCCCTGCGCGTCGTCATAATCGGTCGAGTTACCGAGGTATTTGGCCCAGACCAGCATCAGGTTGATGTCGTACATGAGAACCACCTGCTCATAGCTTGGGCTTAGGCAGCTACTCATACCGCAGAGGCAGATATACCCCTGGCTTTGATCGACGGACAACGAGTTAAACCTTGTGAATCCTCCGCTGTCGAACATGCTTTCGTTCAGCAGCAGGCCAGTGCTGGGATCGAGAATCGCGACATAACCAGCCGCGCCGCTGCTTGGCAACGAGCAAAGGCCACCAACTACCAGCGCAACGTTACCTGGCAAGGCGTCGATACCTCCTTCGAAAGCGACTTGATATCCATTCGAGACCGACTTTTGGTAGTCCACGGCGCCCGTTGTGGCATCGATCACCAAGAGCAGGCCCGCCGCATCCGTCGCACTCACGGCATATGTGTATCCGCAGACGGCGATCTTGTCGCCGAACCGGCAGATCTTAAAGCCCCAGTCGGAAGCGGTAGTGCCCCAGGTTTTCTGCCACAACAGGTTGCCGGCAGGCGATAGCTTAAGCAGCAAGACATCCCAAGCTCCCTGGCCGACCGAAGTGGTGACGCCGATGGCATGGATATCGCCGGCGGCGTCCAGTGCCAGATCCATCAGGTACTCGTCGGACGTGGCGCTATAGCGCCTGGCCCACTGCAGGTTTCCCGACGAGTCATACTTCAGAATCACTCCGTCCTGGCCAGATCCGGCCTGTGAATCAGTCGTACCGGTGACATACACGTTATTGCTCGCGTCCGTCGCCACGGCCGCGCCGAACTCGCCGATCGAACTCCAGCTGTGCAGCCAGCCGCTCACGTATGCGAGATGCCAATGCTCCTGTGATGTACCTTCGTCGTCCGTGACACGCATGTTCGCCTGATAACTCCCCTCATCCATGAATGTGTGGCTGACAACCCCGGTCTCCTCCGTCAGGTCGTAGGTGCCGTCACTCTCCCAGTCCCAGGAGTAAGTGAGCGGCCCGCCGTCGGGATCGCTGCTGTCGCTGCCATCGAAGGTCACCGTAAGCGGACGCGGCCCTGAGTAATTGGTTGCTGTAAGGTGCGTCTCGGGCAGGGCGTTTATATAGCCCTGGCCTGTCTCACTCCAATCGTCACAGACATTCGGTCCTACGGTGGCCCGGACCTGATAGTCGTAATGAACGCCCACTTGGCAGTGGTTGCCCGGCGGATAAGCCGTGGTGTGCTCGAACTCCAGCGTCAATCCCCCGTCAACATGCCAGAGCGGTTCGAAGGAGGGCGGCTCCCCCTCCGGCAGCGGCCGGTATTGGAGATCGTAGCCGTCCGCGCCCGGTATCGCTTCCCAGCTGACGACCAGGCGCTCGTTGTACTCGCCGTGCGTGGCATCTACCACCTCGATCCGCGCCAGGTCGCGCCAGCCGGACACCACCTCACCGGGTGGGCCGATCTCATCCGCGACGACCGAGCGGAGCCGGTAATACAGCGGAATGGCATACGGTATCGGGTTTGCATCAGCATCCCAAGTATCCGCGTATTCAGTGGCACTGGGCGGCAGGTCGGCGACGGGCGTCCATGGGCCGTCCGGATTTTCGGCCCGATCCAGCCTGAGTCCCTCGAATTCGCTGCCGGGATAGGTGATTGACACTGGTTCCCAATCGAGGCCGATCTCCGCGCCGTGACCGCCCTGGGCCGCCACCAGGCCAACCGGTGGCGGCGCTTCGGTATTGATCAATAAAGTGACATCGCAAACCGTGGCGGCAACCCCGTCATAAGTGACGATCGCTAAGTAAGCGTTGCCCGCCTCACTAACCGGCATCCAGGCCGTGGGCACGCCGCTGAACAGGATGGTATCGACCGGGTGGTACTCCTGCCAATGCCAATACAAACCGTTGTAGTCGGCAATCCCCAGGTAGAAATTCTCCGGCAGAGGGTTTTCGAAGGTAATCCTGACGACTTCCGGAAGGTTTTCCGTGCTTAGCTCGGTGAACCGGTAAATCGCCCAAGCTGGTTCCAACTCGTCCGGCTCCAACTGGAGGAGGCTCTCCGGATCGCCGACCTGCGTATTGCCCTCGCTACGCTGGCATGCTTCGCTGCCCGCCAGCGCTAGCTCGATCTGGGCATTGGTTGCCCGGGTATAGCCGGGATGATCGGTAGCTACATCCGCGGGTACCGGGGGTAGCCCCTCGGCTGGCGGCTGCCCGGTCGCAACAATGACGACCGGGTCTGAAGTGTTGGTTGTTTCGTTGAGAACCGGAGTGGTCACGGAGCATCCTAGCAACGGCAGAGTCAGCACGAGTATTGGAAACATGCTTCGAAAACTCAGCATATTACCCACCTCCT
This sequence comes from bacterium, assembly GCA_016932385.1. Lineage (GTDB taxonomy): Bacteria > 4484-113 > 4484-113 > 4484-113 > JAFGCY01 > JAFGCY01. The sequence continues at coordinate 36,588 of JAFGCY010000017.1, forward strand.
TTCCGCAAATTATACCTAAAAGCAGCTCCAACTGCGCCCAGTGGTTCTTGTGAAATGGCTCAAGTTTCGCGCCAGACGATCCTGGAAACCAGTGCCGGCTTTACCGAGGAGATACTCTATTGCCCGACACGCGAGCATGCCTGCTTCCCGAAGAGCAAATCGCTGGCATCAGGTCGTTTGGTCTTCTCAGCAGCGCATGGTTCTCCTTGGTTCGCTAGCTGAGATCAGTCACACCCCAAGTCAAGCAGCGCCGCCGAACTCAATAAAGAAATGCACGCGCCACTCAGATTGCCTCTACATCCGCGATCCTACTCATTCGCATTGCCAGAATCCTCAACCAGAATGATCGGCACGATATCGTGATCGAAGTAACCCACACCGCTGATTCCATAGCCGTTGTTAAGCTTCTCCACAATCCCGCAGAGCTGATCGTAGTACAGCAGATTCGGGTTTGAGTCATCGAAATCACAAAAACCGAAGTCGAGCAAGAATTTCTGTAATAAGAAGAAATGTCCTTCCTCATCCTGCAGCCAGAGCCAGGCATCGTCAACTTCGTCATTGGGATCGCGCGTAGTTGATGGTTCCTCTTGGTAATATAAGAGTGGAAACTTATTACACATAACAGTTATGTGGAGTGCTGTTTTATATTTGCGATCAAACGGCGTGCACTCATTAAACTCACACATTCCACTAAGCTTGAACCGTTTCCCACTAGGGCAGCTAGTTTTATTTGCTATCTCCTGTATAGTTATAACCAGGTCTTCATTTACGCAAGAAAAGGAGGCGTTAACTGGTAAAGCGCCTGACAACGTATCTTCTTCGCCACTCATTTCCTCAATCCTCTTGCGAATATCTGGATTAAGATGTGATCCAGATTTTTTTGCGTGTTTTTGAGCAGCCTCCAGCTCGGACCTATAAAGCAGTGCCTCGCTGCTAGGATCATATTTAGCATGACCCTCCTTGATCATCTCCAGTTGTAGCAGCTTCTCCTCTTCATCCTCCGTGTTTTCGTAAAACACCCACCCCCACAGTACATCTCTACCCGCATACTCAGTGTCAATGGGATCAAGCTTGACCCTGAAGCTGACAACGTCCGACAGCAAGTCAGTCATGGCGACAACATATCGCCACGCTTCTACTCCCATGCCACTGCGATAATCAAACAACTCATTCCCGTAAAGAAATATCTCCTTTTCCGATGGATTCTCAGTTTCATCATACTGATGCCATCTCACTGCAATCGATCCGCGAGGGGTGACTTTCAAGTAATCACAGTCGAAAGTATCAGGTCTTTCCACAGAAGCAGCTGTTGGTATTGCGATAAGCTGCATAAGCGTTATTGCTACGCTTAGCCTAACAACCCAGTTGACATTGTATCGCTGCATTTCGATACACTCCCGATAATCTAACGCTAGCTGCGGTTTTCCTTCCCCTCAATTATGCTTAGCTGTTTATGTCGCTCCTGTTGCAGCATGCCCTGCGTAGTGCGACAGCACTCAAGCATTGATTCTCTTAACTTTGTCGTGTCTCGCCCATCATACGATGGCAAGCTTAGGTTATTTAGATACTGCATACCCATCTCACTCGTTCTCTCATATGCTTTAGTCAAATCTGTGTTCTGAATGTCATCGATAATGACTGCTTTCACTTCATCCTTAAATTGCAGCCAAATTATTGTGGCAATCTGTAGTGGGTCCTCGCTGTCGTTTTTCCTGTTATAGTCAGCCTCATCATAATTCACTGGAATACTTATAACTACTTCATGCATCCTTGCGAACAATGCGCTGACGTATTCAATCGTTTTCAGTTTTGAGGAGGCACTGCTGATGTCACATTGATCTCTGAAGTGCCCGGCATCCTTGTGCCATGTGACTAGGTCAGCGTGATAGTTGTAGGCCGTGCTGCCGATGATCAGCAAAACGCCGGTTACCGCCATAATGAAACCCCATAGATGCAATCTGCTTCCTTGCATGCCACTCGAAGGAGGAACTGGCGGCTGATCCACGAGCCTGTTGCCTGGTTCCGTAGCAAGTTGACGCGGCTCAGCTGAGGGCCGCGAGGTTTGCTGTGGCGCAGCCGCTGCTTCAGGTATTACGGTCTTAGCGCGCTTCTGGTTTGCGCCAGGCTTCTGCTGCTGTCTTGATTTAGAGTTTTTCTTGCGGCGATTCCCGTGCCTGTGGTTATTGCCACTCATGATACGCACCACCTATGAGCTTGAATGACCGACCTGCAGTTAAGCAGATCAGAACCGATAAATATGATGTGAGTGACATAGCGCCGAAACGACACCAACACGCGCGAGCGGCTTTTTTGTGAAATATTGGTTTGCTTAATCATATATAGGAATATATGTGTTATATTGTTTTATTTTGAAAGAAGACAAGCGCGGAAGTTGGTCGATGAATCGACGGCATTCAGTAAGGTGATCGAAGAGCAATCACCGACACGTTGGAAACCGTGCCTTGGACGGTAAACCAGTAGACTTACAAACTGCATATTCATCTGGATATGGGCTGGTGATCTTGCTAACTGCGACCAACAGGCGTGAGATCATCAGCCTTATCTCTCCTTCAAAAATTCAAACGTACATCCACACCGCAGCCACGGCGCATGCGACCCGCCCGTTTCGCTCGCGGCAATGCACTCGTCCGGCGTGTCCAGCCCCGGCAAGTGTCCTCACGCCCGTCGATCGCTTGCAGTCCAATCCCTGGACAGATCGTCTCAGGTACGCCCTCGGTGGTGATGATCCCGCGCCAGCGCCGCCACAATTTGAGATTGCGGACTCGATTAGGAACAGCCCGCGCCGGATCGGCCTGGTCGATGAGGGACGATCCGGAGAGGAATGCGCGGATGACCGCTGCCATCTCAAACGCGGCGGCACTGGCACATAGCGTTCCCGCCGGCACGGTTAGTGAAGATTGGTCATTCAAAAAAAGAAGCCGCTTGACTTTCGTCAGCGGCTTCAAAGGTTCCTTTAGGCAGCCGCCGTCGGGACCCCTTGCATACCGCACCTCGGTTTGCTCATTCACCATCTCTGCCATACCCACCATAGTATTATCTATTGTCCACAATTCCACACCGAGCGCAAGCCATAATATGAATTATCTTCTAAATATGATGCGATGATCGCCCTTAACGTGTCGTCACGCACTCGATTACAGGACATTTTTTCCGACGATTTCCGACTTTCATGTTTATCGCAAACTCATATTTGCGAATTATGTCCCGTGAAACCACTGCTTCACGCGACCTTTGAATTGCGGCGGTTGACATTAGGGAAATAGTAGCGCTAGCGATCTTCTTCCTGCCCTCGTTCAGTGAAACGAACATGTTATAACGTGAATTCGTGAACGGGTGTTGCAAAATTAGAGCGAACAGGATTGGATTAACCCGCAACATGTAGGATAATAATGGGCTAGAATCAGGAAACACTTTTACCTGATCTATTTATTATGGAGGTTGGCATGTTACTTCTCAGGTATTTTCTGCTAGTTATCGTAGTGTTGGCGTTGGCTGGTTGCCAGTCGGCATCCTTAAGCCGGGACATTAATGTAGCTGGTTCCGAGGAGGATGTTATCAGCTCCTGGAACAACTGGTGCGCGACATATAATTTCGACACGGTTCCCGGTGGCGCCGGAGTATTGGTGGGTAGTGTTTACTACGGAAATGATTTCGACAGTGACGCCGATGGGCTCCTGCGCATTATTCAACTCGAGGTGAATAGCACTGGTCGACCCGATATTGACGAAACTGAATTTCTGTCATGTGTAATCAGTGATCCTGCCTGGTACGAATAATCGGATCAAACGAGCGCCAATGGCTAAAAGCGGCAGCCATGCAGATAATCTTTCTCCTTGGCTGCCGCATCAATGTATGCAGCCAAGTCCAGCTTGTTTTCGAATTGCTGGCGAACACACACATTTCTTTCTTTGTAATAGTGATTGATTCTTCTTTTGCTCGGTCGGCTGGAAAAAACTTCCTCGGCTATAAGCAAATCCCAGTAATACGGCCAATCCTCCCTCTCCAGCGCATCCGGGTATACGTTTGCCAGTTCCTCACGCAGTTCACCTTCGCGCCCGAAGTGGAACCTCATTGAGGTCTTTATCAGCATGATACCAGCCCACAACAGCGCATGATAGCGATTATTAGCTGTTAAAGGTCCGATTTTGCTCTTCCGCGTCTCCTCACAGACGCGCCGACAGATTGCAGTAAACATCTCGATCATCTTGAACGCGGGGATCACGCGGTCCATGTTTTCCTCCCGATGCTTCCACTTCGCATCCGCCAGGATCGTCAGTATTCCGCACCAGGCCATGCTTCTGGGATAGGGCTTGATGTTGTGCGACTGGAACAACCGGCTTGACGCAACCAGGACGTCGTGCGCCTCCTGGCACATCAGGTAGCAGTTTTCGAAGTCGAGGTCATCGAGATGCGCTTCCGCGACCATCGTAATGATATGCGCGGCAGCGGTATCGAACTTACCGCGCTCATGGACATCTTCGGCGTCCACCAGCCTTGCCTCAAGTGTATCCAGCACGCCGAGCATTCCGGGAATGTCGCGAAGCCTGTAGTAGTCAAGTGCCCGCTTGACCAGTGTGCGCCGAAATTCAATAATCCCTTCCATGGACAAGTATTGTAGCGGGTTTACGCGCTACCTGGCTTCTCCCGCGCGCTTGTTTCCTCTTCCTCCGTCTGGCGCTTCGCCATCAGGCCCGTCAGCGAATTGCGCGCTTGCCTGACGGCGGCACGCGTGTCTCTCGCTTCCAGCTTCCGGCTTTCACTGCGCTCCAGGAGTGAATGGCGCGCCCGCTGAATCGCAGTGATCGCCCGGGGCGTTTCGGTTTTTGCCAGCGCTGATTCGGCGGTTAACCTGATGCTTTGGAAGACTCCCTGCATCGCCTGGACATAATCGAGAAGGTGTTCCAGATCGGTCCGGCACTCGTTCATCGTTGCATTGTTGAAAGCTGATTCGGCGCTTTCCTCGGTCCGGTGGCGCATTCTGATCCCGAATGCATCATCCATGCTCATCTCGGCGTATTTGCAGATTTGAATAAGCACCGGCAGGTCATAGCAAGTCGTGGATCCATTTCTCCAACGATGCAGCGTGCTGGGTCCTTTTCCCACTCGACGCGTTAATTCGGCGATGGACCAGCCCTGATTTTTCGCAGCGCGGTCAATCATCTCTCGAACGGCAGCTATCACTTCATTACCTTTCATACGATTATTGTAACAGATAAGCATCTCTATTGGGAAGATGTCCAAATAAGACAGGTCTTGTAGTCGGTCTCCGACCAGTCCGGAAGTTACATTGCAGATTTGTGCTGCCTGGCTTGCCGACCTTCCGTGCATGTCCGATTTTGCTATGCTACAACGGAGTGAACCTCAATCGCGATTCAACCGTCAGCCCCTTTGATGGGCTATAATCTCCGCGTAATGCTGATGCGCTCGCTAATGATCTTTTTATTGCTCACGGCGCTGACAGCGCCGGCTTGGGCTCAGAACAATCCGCTGCCCGCCGACACGGTGGAGGCGCACTTCGCCGCGATTAGCGCCGAGGAGTACACCCAGGCCGACGAGTACTTTTCCGCCGCCTTCCACCGCGCGTTCAAGACCGAGCAGCGCCAGCAGGTGGACCAGTATTACCTGACCCGCGCGGACCAGCTGGCGCGCGGTTACGAGATCGTCGATACGCGGCTTCTCGCCGACGAGGACAAGGACACGGCGCTGGTGATCGTCCACTTCGGCGATCCCTTCCCCGAGGCCTTCGTCGGCATGACCGAGGAGATGTGCTATTACCTGATCCGCGAGCACGTCGGCGATGACGCCCCGCTGGCCGGCCGCGACGGGCGCGCCTGGCGCATCGACATCTTCGACGCGATCCGCTACGACACCCTGGCCGAGGCCCGCCGCCGGCCCTACCTGTTCACACGCGAGGCTTGGCCCGAGGACGAGGGCAGCGAACTGAAGAGCCGCCAGGGCCTGTACCGCATTCAGCAAGCGCTGGAGCGGTTCTATGCCACCAACGGGCAGTATCCATTCCGCCTGCACGGCGGCACAAACCGGCGCGACGAGCTGATCAGCGGCCGCTATTTCTACGGCAGCTATCCCGACAGCGGCTTCAATCAGCGGCCGATGGAGTTCCAGGACTTCGGCAAGAAGAGCGCCGGCGATTTCGCTTATTACTCGGTGGATGCCGACGGCGACGAGCGCTACGAAGGCTACTGGCTGTTGCTGCACGGCAAACTCGACGATTCGTTCTACTTCGTGGACCGCGATGCGGTTTACATTCTCAGCAGCCTCGAGCGCGGTACACAACAGGAGCTGGCCGAGTTGTTCGCTCAATTCTGGCTGGCCGAGCGCGGACGGGAGCTGCAGCTAGCACCGGGGCTGCTAGCCTTGGCGGAGCCCTACCCCGCGGCGCGGCTGGAAACGGGTGCCGTCGCGGAACTGGCCGGCAGCCTGCCGGGCAGCTCCGCGCCTACGGTCATCATCGAGGAAGGAACCGACACGCCGGCGGATGGACCGGAGGTCCCGCCGCTGGACCTGTCGAGCGAACCCGGCCCGGACGGGGAACGTGCCGCATCGGAAGCGCCGGAACCGCCACCGGGCGAAGAGCTCCCGCCGGACGTCGCTCTCGTGCCGTTCACCACCGAATCGGCCCTTACGCCGGATATGCGTGAACGGGCCGCGGCGCTGGCCCGGGCGGTGATCAGCCACGTAGACCTGATCTATCCAGCGGGTGAGGACGCGGAACCGGAAACCGTACCAACGGAAGCGGAGGATTCGGGCGGGGAGAGTTTCTTCGAGGAGTTGCTGCGCGTCTTCAGCTTTGGCTGGTAGCGCCGTCTGGCGTATAATCCGCGCGTGCGGCTCAAGCGCCTGAAACTGCGCGATTTTCGCAATTACGAGCGACTGGACCTGGAGTTCCCCGCCGGCATCATTGTGCTGGCCGGCGCCAACGGCGCGGGCAAGAGCAACCTGCTGGAGGCGATCCACTACCTGAGCTACCTTAAAAGCTTCCGCACCAACCGCGATCGCGAGGTCGTCCGTTACTCCTGCCCCCTGGCGCTGATCGAGGCGCGACTCGCCGACGACGACGAGCGGCCCTTCGACGCGCGGCTGGTGCTGAAAAGCGGCAAGCGCCACGTGCGCCTGAATGGCAACGACATCACGCGTTTCCAGGACTTCATCGGTCGGCTGCACAGCCAGTTCTTCTTCCCCGGCGACCTGACGCTGCTGACCGGCGATCCGACCCTGCGCCGCGAGGTGCTGGACCTGGAGCTGTTGCGCCTCAAGCCCGTGCTGTTGCCGGTATACCAGAAATTCCGCAATGCCTTGAAACAGCGTAATTCCGTGCTGAAGCTGCTCTACCCCCAACCCGGACGTCGCCATAACCGGCCGGTCGACCTGCTCAAGGCGCTGGAGGCCTATACCGAGCAGCTGATCGGCGCTGGCGTGGCGATCATGCGTGAGCGGCGCGGCATCACCAAGGTGTTAAACGAGCAGTTTGTTCCGCTCTACGCCAGATTGGCGCCACCGGAGGGTGAAAGCGTCAGCCTGCGCTACTTGAGCGCCGTGCCCCTGGAGCCCGATGACCAGTTGGCCGCCAATTACCGCCGGCTGCTGAGCGAATCCCAGGAGACCGAGGCCAGCCTGCGCTTCACCACCGTCGGCCCGCACCGCGACGACCTGGGGTTTATCCTCGATGGCGAGCGCGACTTGAAGCGCTACGGCAGCCAGGGCCAACAGCGCAGCGCGGCCCTGACCTTCCGCCTGGCGCTGGCCGCGCTGTCGCGGCAGCGGCTCAGCGATGACCCGCTGCTGCTGCTCGACGATGCATTAAGCGAGATGGACGATGAGCGCAAGCAACGGTTGTTGGCGATCTGCCGGCAGCACCGGCAGGTGTTCATCACGTCAGCCAGCCAGCGCGAAGTGGACCTGATCTCCCCGTTGGCGACCGTGGTCTATACCGTCGAGGACGGCTTGCTGGCCCCGGCTGGATCGGGCCAATAGCCGCGGCGCGGGGTCAGGTCGTTTGGGCCAGGATCGCGGGCAGGCGGTCCTTCTGGATGGGGAACAGGTCGGCGGGAACTTTTTCGCGACCGAGTTGCTTGAAGACAATATACCGCGCGCAATTCTCGTAGTTATCCAGGCAATAGCGTCGCTTCACCATCGTGGCAGTACCATCCATCCCCTGCATCTTGTCATTAAAGAATGGGCATTTTGCCAGGCATTCGCATTCGGCCATAAGTCACCCCGAGCAAAAAGTATAGTAGTTAGTTAGATAATAACACGCAATCATTAAGCATGCTGCTGCCGGTTAACTCGGATTTCAGTGGAAAATCTCGTGAAAGATTAATAAAATCCAGTACAGTATTAGTTTTCTCGCTATACTCTGAATGTATGGCTTTTGCCGACGAACTGGTGAATATCAAGGCAATTTTCACCAGCCTGATCGAGGCGTTGGAATTATCCGATCCGTATACACGCGGCCACAGTGAGCGCGTCGGATCGCTCAGCGTCGCCCTGGGGCTGGAGTTAGGCCTGACCACGCGCGAGCTGGAAGTGCTCAAGGACGCCGGCGCGCTGCACGATATCGGCAAGATCGGCGTCAGCAAGGACCTACTCAACAAACCCGGGCGCCTGACCGAAGTGGAATTCGACGAGGTCAAGCGCCACGTCATTTACGGTTTCAACATCCTCAAACCGCTGGACCAGCCGGAATTGCTGGATATCACGCTGTTGCATCACGAGCGGATCGACGGCCGCGGGTATCCCTACGGCCGCTCGGACTTGCCGATTCTCGTGCGGGTGGCCCAGATCGCCGATGTCTGGGATGCGCTGACCAGCAACCGCCCCTATCGCGACGCGATGACGTTTGCCAAGGCGCGCGAGTTGATGGGCGGGAACGAAAACACGTTCGGCTTCGATCCGATGCTGTTGGAATCCTTCCTCCGCCTGACGCGCTTCATCTTCCCGGAGGGCGATTGCGATCCGGACGAGATGTCGCGGATCCTGGATGAAATCGCCGGACTGAATCTCAGCGAGGATCTCGCGCCAACCAGCACTACGCTCCGCGCCTGACGCCCAGAACACCTGGCTGTTCCGGCCTCAACCTTACAGCGAACCGCCGTGCCGGCTTACTTCGATACCAGCGCTTGCACGGCCTTCAGGCTTTCCTCGACGTGGCTGGTCACATCGCCGCGGCCGGAGTAGTAATACACCAGCACGATATAGCCTTCCTTGTCCAGGACAAAGGTAATGCGCTTGATCGACTTACCGCCCCCCAGACGGACGCCGAAGTCGTGCCAGAGCTGCAGCCCCTCATCGGTCAGCAGCTTGAACGGAAGCTTCAGCTTCTCGGCAAATTTGGCATTCGCGGCCGGCTTGTCCGAGCTGACTCCGAAGACGGCCGTGCCCGTCAGCGCAAACTCGCCGTAGCGCTCGGCGAAGGCGGCGGTTTCCTTGGTACAGCCGCTCGTGTTGGCCCGTGGGTAGTAAAACAGCACGACCGGCTGCTTGCCGTGGAAATCCGCCAGGGAGACCCGGCCGCCGTCGTGGGCGGTCAATGTCGCCGCCGGGGCCCGATCGCCAGTGTCCAGCATGGCCGGAGCCTGACCGGCGGAATTTTCGCTATCCGGTGAGTACAGCACGTCTAGCCACCACATGCTTAAACAATACCTTACGGGCCAGCCTAATTGTCTATTCGGCTATCCGCATCCATCGCGGGCCGGCAATTCTGGCGATTTATTGAATACAAGTCTCACTTCCATCGTCATGCTTGCGTTACTTAATTAGCAGCCAATGCGAGCGGGAGCCGGTAATGCCCTATTGTAAAAACTGCGGCTCGTTCTATTTCGGGCTTCGGTGCGACAACTGCAACCACAGCAATATCCGCCTGACGACGCAGGTCGACATCGAGACCGCGCCGGAACTGGTCGAGTGCCCGACCTGCGGGGGATCCGGCAGCGAAACACAAGAACCATTCGGCGCGATGCGCTGCCACACCTGCGGGGGACGCGGCTTGATCGTCAGCCGCAACAACTGACTCGCCCCCGCCGGCCGCGCGGCGCTCGAAGCGGCTATACTAATCGCGTGACGGACCGACACGATGCCCCAACCCGGCCCAGCTGGATCCGCGTGCGCCGGCTCGACGCCGCGACGCGCGAGATGATGCAGCGCAGCCTGGGCGGCCTGCCGACGGTATGCACCGCGGCCAACTGCCCGAATATCACGGAATGCTGGCGCCGCGGCACGGCGACGTTCATGATCATGGGCGACATCTGCACGCGCCACTGCAAATTCTGCGGCGTGACCACCGGCAAACCGCTGCCACTCGACCCCGCCGAGCCGCAACGGCTGGCGGAGAGCATCCGCGACCTCTGCCTGAAGTACGCCGTGATCACCTGCGTCGATCGCGACGACCTGCCCGACAGCGGCGCGGCGCACTGGGCGGCCTGCATCCGCGCCGTCCAAGCGGGAGCGCCGGGCGTCGGCATTGAAGTGCTGACCGGCGATTTCAGCGGCGTGGAGCAGGATATCAAGACCGTCGTGACGGCCGGTCCGGACGTGTTCGCGCATAACGTCGAAGTGGTCGAGCGCCTGCAGCGCGAGGTGCGGCCCGCGGCGGGCTGGCATTGCTCGCTGGGCGTGCTGGCGACGGCCAAGCGCTTGGCGCAGGGGGCCGGACTGCCATTGCTGACCAAGACCGGCCTGATGCTCGGACTGGGCGAGTCACTCGACGAGGTCAAGACCGCCCTGACGGCGATCCGCGAGTACGACGTCGACCTGCTGACGCTGGGCCAGTATCTGAAGCCGCTGAACCGCGACGGGCTGTTGGAGGTGGTGCGCTACGTCGAACCGGCGGAGTTCGACGTCCTGGCCGAGTTCGCGCGCTCGATCGGCTTCAAAGGGGTTGCCGCCACGCCCCTGACCAGAAGCAGCCACCTGGCGGAAACCGTCCTGGCGGAGGCCCGTGGCCAGAGCGAGCGCGGCGATGGCTGATCCACGGCGCGGCTGGGTGCGGGGACTGGCCTATACGATCGGCCTGGCGGTCTTCCTGGCCCACGTAATGACACTGGCGATTCCAACCACCCGTCCCGATTGGCTGAGCTTGGAGATGCGCGACCTGGCCGGACACTTCGCGATGCTGTTCACCTTCGCCTTGGTCTACCGGTTGAGCTTCACGCGCGCCGCGCGCCTGCCCAGCCTGGCGACGGCTTGTGTCTGCGCCGGCTGGGGCGCGGCCTGCGAGTGCTCGCAGCTCCTGATCAGCACGCGCGAGTTCAACCTGTTCGAGCTGTCCGCCAACATCATCGCGCCGCTGTTCGTGGCCGCGCTGTTCTACATCATCCGCGGGCGCTAGCCCCGCCTGGCGCAAGTGCCCAGCAACCCGGCCCGGCATTGCACTCCATGACCGGGTATAATCCCCGCATGCTCAGCGTTGAACGGTTTATCTGCGGCCCACTGCAGAACAATGTTTACCTGCTCGTCGATGACACAAGCAATGAGTGCGCCGTTATCGACCCCGGCATCGACTGCCAGGTTGTCATCGAAGCCATTCGCAACAAGAGCCTGACGACGCGCTACATTCTGCTCACCCACGGGCATTTCGACCACGTCTTCTCCCTGGCGGATTTCAAGCGCGAATTGGGCGCGCAGGTGGTGATGCATCCGGCGGACGAGCCGCTGATCGAGCGGCTCAGCGAGGTCAGCGCCAACTGGGGTTTTCCCGGAGCGAGTCCCGCCCCCCCGCCCGATATCGAGCTGGCCCACGGCCAACGGCTGGACCTGGGTGAAACAACGATCGAGGTCCGGCATACTCCGGGCCACTCGCCGGGCCAGGTCGCCTTTATCACCGGCGGCAACGCTTTCGTCGGCGATACGTTGTTCTGGCGCGGGATCGGGCGCTACGACTTGCCCGGCAGCGACTTCGCGGCGCTGGTCCGGAGTATCACCGAGCAGCTTTACACCCTGCCGGGAGCGACCATCGTCTGGCCCGGCCACGGACAGGAGACCACGGTCGACGAAGAGCGGCGGCTCAATCCGTATGTCGGCGACGGTGCGCGGTTCAAACCGCAGATCTAGCCTGGCTGCCTACTGTCCCTGGCTCAACCGATCGATATGCGGCCGGCAATAATCCACGGCGGCCTGCAGTTCCCGACGTAAACTTGTCAGCAATCCCGGCACCGCGTTCAAGTTTAGATCCTTACCTGCCATTTCAATCTTATATGCTTCCTCGCGAACGCGCTCCAGTAGCAACTCCGCCGAGGCCCCTTTCATGGAGTGGGCCGAGCGGACCAGCAGTTCCTGGTTCTCATCGGTCAAAGCTTGCTCGATGGATTCAACAAAACCGTAGGACTCCTCGATGTAAGCGTTCATCAGTTCCACCCAGAATTCCTCATCCCCGGCGCGGCTAATGCTGGCCTGGATGTCCACGGGCGGGATCAGCACAGCGGGCTCCTCTGGCTCGGCCTCAACCGGCTCGCCGGCCACCTTGCCGAAGGCCAACTCGGGCGGCTCGTCCGCCAGGCAGTATTTCTCAATCATGCGCAGCAGCTTCTCCGGCTCTACCGGCTTGGCCAGATAGTCGGTCATGCCGGCGGCGATACACTTTTCGCGGTCGCCGGCCATGGCGTGCGCCGTCATGGCGATCACCGGCAGTTTGCCCTCCTCCGGCAACTTGCGGATCTCGCGGGTCGCCTCATAGCCGTCCATCACCGGCATCTGGCAATCCATCAAGACGATGTCGTAGGCGCCGGTTTTAACGCGCTCGACGGCTTCCAGCCCGTTGACGGCCAGGTCGGCGTTATAGCCAGCGCGCGTGAGGATCCGCATGGCGACCTTCTGGTTGACGCGGTTGTCCTCGACCAACAGCAGGCGCAGATTGTGCCGCCGCGCCTCGCTGATCGAGTGCTGCGTGACCAGTTCACGCTGCCGTGTTTCGTCCTCCTCCTGGCTGTGCCCGATCAGGGTGGCGATGCAATCGAACAGAGTCGACTGCTTGACCGGCTTGACCAGGTAGGCGCTGAAGCCGGCGTGGCCCATCCGTTTGGCGTCGCCGCGCTGCGCGGCAGAAGTCAACAGGACCAGCGAGATATCGGCCAGCTGCGGATCGTCCTTGATTTGCCGCGCCAGCTCCTCGCCGTTCATCCCCGGCATGTAATAATCCAGAATCGCCAGATCGTAGGCTTCGTTCGTTCCAGCCTTGGTCCGCAACAACTCCAACGCGGCCTCGGCGTCTTCCGCCAGGTCATGGCCGATGCCCCAGGTGCTCAATTGCCGGGACAGGATATTGCGGTTGGTCTGGTTGTCGTCGACGACCAGGACGTGGATGTTGCGCACCTGCTCCAGCGTCGCCGGCTTGTCGGCTTCCTTGGCGGATTGCTCGCGGAGCGGCAGGGTAAACCAGAAAGTCGAGCCGCTGTCCTCATCGCTGTTGAGGCCGATCTGACCGCCCATCAATGCGACCAGCCGCTTGCTGATCGCCAGGCCCAACCCCGTACCGCCGAAGCGCCGGGTGGTGGAAGCATCGGCCTGGGTAAACGACTCGAAAATCGTTTCCAGCTTGTCCGGCGGGATACCGACGCCCGTGTCATGGACGCAGATCCACAGTTGCGGGCATTCCAGGTCGGACTTCTCCTGCCGGACCTGGATCACAACCTCGCCCTTCTCGGTGAACTTCACGGCGTTGCTGAGCAGGTTCAGCAGAACCTGCCGGATTCTCCCCGGATCGCCATGTTGCAGGGCCGGAACGTGCGGATTGATATCCAACACCAACTCCAGCCCCTTTTCATGGGCCTTGGGCGCAATCAACTCGGCGCTCTTCTCCAGCAGCTCCCGCAGATCAAAGTCGATGTTCTCGATATCCAGTTTGCCGGCTTCAATCTTCGAGAAGTCCAGCACGTCGTTGATGATCGCCAGCAGGGCTTCCGCGGACTGCTCGATCGTAATGGCGTATTCATGCTGTTCGGCCGACAACTCGGTATCCAACAACAGGCGCGTCATGCCGATCACGCCGTTCATCGGCGTACGGATCTCGTGGCTCATGTTGGCGACGAACTCCGACTTGACCCGGCTGGCCGTCACGGCCGCCGTCAATGCCTCGTCCAGCTCGGCGTTCTTGCGCGCCAGCTCCTGGGTGGAAGCCTGCAGTTTGGCGGTCGCCTCCTCCGCCTTGATCTCGGCCCGTTTGCGCGAATCGATATCGTGCAGCGAGGCATGCACGGCCAGCTTGCCCTCATACTCGCGGCGCTGCGCCGTCATCTCGATCCAGCACGACGAACCGTCGCGGCACTTCACGCGGTATTCGTAGCGCGTCGGCACGTACTCCCCGCGAATCCGTCGCTCATAACGGTTGAGGACCATCGACTGGTCGTCGTCGAAGACGATGTCCTGCAGGTGCTTGCCGAGCACATCGGTTTCATCGATGTAGCCCAGCAACCTGGCCATCGCCGGATTGGCGAAGATGATCACTCCTTCGCTGACGACGAACATCGGCGCCTGGCTCGTGCGCAGGAGCATCGTGTACTGCGCGTGGCTCTTGCGCAGCTCGTCCTCGGCCTCCTTGCGCTCCTGCATTTCGCGGCGCATCAGCTCGTTGGCCAGTTCCAGCTCGCGCGTGTGTTCCGCGACCCGCTGCTGCAGCAGGATATTCGATTCGAACAGGGCGTAGGCGCTGCCCTGGGAATCGACGCTGCGTTCCACGCGATCCATCAGGGTCTTGTTGATCTTATCGAGCCGGTCGAGTTTCTTGGTCAGTGCCTCGACTTGCGCCTGGAGTTCCTGGTCTGTCGTCACGTTATCCTCCCAGCGCCACGCCGGTCAGCGTCTGATTGACATGAATCGAATTGAATTGCTCGCCGTACGTGCTGAAGCCGATGAAATGGCAGCCCTTGAGCGCGTCATTCACTTCGCCGAGGAGGTTCTTGTGCGTGATTTCCAGGCGGCGCAGGATGCAGTCGCAACCCAGGATCAACTGGATCGCCGGCACCTCCATGCACAGGCTGTCCAGCTGCTGGCGCAGGTTCGACACCAGCTCCGCGCCCTTGCCCAGGCGCAACACCAGGCCGTTGTCGATCGCGCAGTAGAACGACAGGCTGCCGTCCTCGTTGGCTTTCTGGATCGAGCGCACGTAGTACTCGCCGCCGATCATCAGCATCACGGGATGGGTGGAGAACACCTGCGGCGTCAGCTCGGACGGATCTTTCCCCACGGCGGCCGCATATTCCTCCGCGGCCGGCGCGCCGTTGATCTCATAGACCACGCGCTTCGACGCGTCCGCGGCGGTGATCACCAAGCGCTCGTCGGTCGCCTCGAAGTGCTGCGTCTTGAACACTTTGAACGGCAGAGTGGTTTCAAACAGGGTGATCAGCGCCGCATTGGCGATGAATTCACCCCCGCTGTAAACCCAGGAGTTTTTAAAGGCCAGGTCGTCGCCGGCGCTGCCGCCAATCAACGGCACGTCGTTCAGCGCCCCATGCAGGGCGGCCGTGGTCTTCTCCTCCAGCATCGACATACCGTCGATCAGCAGCACCGCGAACATCTTGGCCGGCGTCAGCTTGTCGAACAGCTTCAGGCCTTTTTCCATGCAGGCGACCAGGTCCTGGGCATCCTGCATCGACATTTTATCCAGATCCCTGAGCAAGTACGGCTGCATCCGCAGCTCGGGACTGCTCAGGCTCGTGCCGACGATCCCGCCGTCCGTGTAACCGTTGTCGGAGAGAATCTCGCCCGCCGTGGTGCACCCGATCACCGGGCAATCGAACGCCTGCTGGATCTCCCGACCGAGTACGGCGAGGTCGTATTTGCTGGAACAGAAGAAAACGACTCCGCTCATCTCCGGCTGCTCGAGCTGCTGCTTGAGCTCCTGGACTGCCTGGACTGCATCCGCCGCCTGCGAAGCGCCCTGCTTGACGCTCAGCCTTGTCTCGCTGGTATCCATCACCTGTCCTCCTCGGCCTGGCCGTGATTCTCCTGCACTGGATCAAGCCCTGCCCCTGGCTCAATCCCGCAGGATTAATTGTAAGCGAGAACAATTGAATTTGGTGTAAAACTTAGATCAAACCGCCCCGGTTTAAACCCGCGTTAAATCAGACCCGATGCGGGTTGAGTCGGATTACCGTTCTCCATATCACGCCGGTGGCGGACAGCGCTAGCGCGATACCGCCTCGCGCATGGAGTCATGCAGCCGCGCCGGGGTATACACACCGTCGAGCAGAATCGGGTTGTTGGGATCGTTGCCGGGGAAGATCGCCGTCAACGGCACACTGTTGAAGCCTAAGGCAATCAACACGTTGCCGATCTCGTCGTCTTCCTCCTTGGTCGTCCAGTCCGCATACAAGAAGACGATGTCGAGTTCGTCCTTCAATTCCTTGGTGGAATCGATGTTCAGCGCGGTCTTTTCGTTGTACTTGCAGTTCGGGCACCAGTCGGCCGTGAAGTCGACCAGCACCGTCCGGCCGTCGGCCAAGTAGTCCTGCAAAAGCGCCAGGCTGAAGTCCTCCCAGCCCTCGTGACCATTCGTGCTGATCGGTGTTGCGGCCCCACTCGCCCCGCCACTGCGCAAGGCTTCTCGCATGGAAATGATCTGTTCCTCGTACATCTTGGTTTCGGTACGAGTCATCTCCATCGCCCGGTAGGAGCGCGGAATGAAATACCAGCCGCTTAACAGGATCAGCACTACACTGACCACGACCGCCCAGACCAGGCCCGTGCGCGGGATGAGGACGAGCTTGCCCCACAGCCAGAAGATCAGCGCCAGGCTGGCCAGCAGCGCCAGCACCCAGACGATCGCGTAGGGGCCCATCACGCCGGCCAGCGTCCAGAACAGCCAGACCACCGTGCCGAACAGCATGAAGCTCATGAAGTGCTTGAACAGCGTCAGGCTGTCCTTGCTCTCCTGCAGCCGGCGGCTGAAGCGCCCGCGGTCGCGCCGGCCCATGCGGGCCACGAAAGGCAGCAGCAGCACATAGGGCAACGCCATGCCGATGCCGACGAACAGGAAGATCATCAGCGTATAGAACGCGCCGAGGGTGAAAGCGGCGATCAGCGCGTAACCGAGGAACGGCCCGACACATGGAGTGCCCAGCAGCGTCGCCAGCACGCCCTTGAAGAACGAACCGACATAGCCTTCCTTCTCCGCCAGTCCTTCGCCGCCCTCGGTCACGGTGGACGGCGCCTTGAACTTGAAGACGTCGGCCAGACTCAGGCCGAACACGAAGACGATCGCGATCATCACGATCAGGAAAGTCGGATTCTGGAACTGGAAGCCCCAACCGAGTTGCGTGCCGGCGGCCTGGATGCCGACGATCGCCAGCGCCCCGGCCAGGAAGGTCGCGATGATGCCGGCGGCGAAGATCAGCCCGTGGTTGATCATCGTGCGCGGATCCTGCTCGACGCCCTTGGCCAGGTCGATCACCTTGATGCTGACGACGGGCAGCACGCAGGGCATCACGTTGAGGATCAGTCCGCCCAGCAGCGCGAAGATCAACAGCTTCCACAGCGGCCATTGCGCGCCGCTCTCGACGTTGACGTTTTGAATGTCGAAACCGCCGGCCGGAGCTGCTTTTCCCCCATCCTCGGACTCGCCCCCCGGAAAAATCTCGATGTTGGATTCCTGGGCCGCCGGCAACGTGTAACGGCTGATGTCGACTTCGACGGGCTGCTGCATTTCCGCAAGCGTCAGCACCTGCTGCTCGGGTACGGCACCGGGCGCAACGACCTCCATCTCCCAGCTGAGCTGGATCTGCGAGGGCTGCAGGCACATCATTTCCGTGCAGGCGGAGAACAGGAACTGCGCCGTGAACGTCCGCGGGCCCGGCTCGGCATCCGCGGCCAGCTTGCCCGTCGCGTAGATCACCGGCTGGCCGATCAGCCACATCTGCGTATCGTGCGGCTGGCCCGGCGGGAAGACGACGGCGCTCCACTCCACATCGTCGGCGGCGTCCATCGCGGCCACCGACGGCACGTAGCTCCAGTCCTCGCTGGGTTCGGAACCGTACATGTGGAAGTGGATCTCGCCGTTGTTATAGGGGATCGCCCGCGCGGCGACGATGAATTCGTCGCCCGGCGCGAGATACGTGCGGTCGGCGAAGGTGTCGACCAGCACGGCGTACTGCGACTCGATGAAGTCGTCCGCCGAGGCATCCGGCGGGACTTCGGCCAGGGCGACCGCCGCCGCCATGACCACCGCCAGCAATACCGCCCAGATCAGTGTATGCCGCTTCATGCCATATCCTTGCGATGTAGTGTCTCTGCCAGCCGGCACCGGGCATCGGCGCCGGAGCGCTTTACCAACCTGCAGCCAGTTATCTTAGCCCTTGGCCGTCTTTTTGTATACCCCATTGGGTATCTACCTGCTATACTCGCGCGATGCTGCCCAATCCCGGCCAACCGACCGCGGCGGAGCCGTTTTGGCGGATCGTCGTGGACTTTCTGCCCTTCGTGCTGCGGCTGTTCACGGATCCGCGCCAACTCGTGCGCAGCCTCAACTGGGATGCGCCGGCCGAGTTGTCGCGCGTGGCTTTATACACGTTGATAGGACTGGCGATCCTGGTGCTGGCGTTCAGCAACAACCAGCGCCTGGCCGACGAGGTCCGCCCGCCGCTTTCCGGCTTCAAGGGCGTGGTGATGCGCGCGCATGACACCAGCTGGGACTGGCTGGAGCCGGTCTACGCGCCGTTTCATCTCGAACCGGGCGAAGCCAAGCGGCTCTGGGACACGCTCTTGACCGGCGGCTTCATGCTCTACACCCTGCTGGCCAGCCTGATCGGCGTGGCGGTGGTGGCGCGCCTGCGGATGTGGCGCTTCGGCCTGGGTTACTGCCACGCTCTGGGCACGGGGCTGTTAGCCTGGCTGGCCGGCACGAGCTGCATCGCGCTGTCGCTGGTGCCGCTGTTCGAGCTGCTCATCTGCCGCGAGTGCTTCGTGCGGCTGAGCCTGTTCGTGCTGTTGAACCTCGCCGGCTGGACCTACGCCGGTTACTACACGCTGGCCGACCTCGGCGAACGCCCCCGCCGCGCCTGGCTGCACCTGCTTAAAAGCCTGGGCTACGGCCTGGCGCAGTACGCGCTGGCGTATGTGGTGTTCTTTGCACTGATCGTGGCGATCATCCCGATGTAGGAAGTCCGCAGTCCGAGGTCTGAGCAGGAGCCGCGCTTGTGCGGCCCATCTAAGCAGAGCAAGTTCCCGTGCTGGCGTGGGCAAGGTTAATGGTTAAAGGTGAAAGGTTTGACTTATCCCTTGCCCAAATCCATTTGTTTCCTGGCTTCGCA
>JAFGCY010000113.1 GCA_016932385.1 bacterium
ATCGATTGCCGTCAGCGGCCGGATCAACAGCTCGTACTTCGGGCGGCTTAACTGCTCCGCCAGCTGCTCTTTGATCACCCGTAATATGTCTGCCGCGCTGCTTACCTGCATCCCCAGATTTCCACCTAAACGCCGCCTTGGTTCTCCCGCCGCGGCTGTAGCGAAAATCTTAGCAGCGGAAGGCCGCACTGGCAATAGCAGCCCGGATATATCGCGGCTAAATATTAGCTGCGCTGAGCATCGGTGTGATCTGGCCGCGGTTGTCGATCTTGTATTTCGACTGGTCGGGCAGGGTGGCGACGATCTCATAGGTTGCCGCTTCGGTACTGGGCCCGGTGAAAACCACGCCGTTGACGAGCACCTCGTTCGTCGAGAACCGCGGGTCGAACGTCGGACCCAGATCGGGATCCGCGGCGATCACGGAGAACGGCGCGTAAGTGCCGCGCAAGTTGTAATAGGCCTGCTCGCGTCCGTAAAGGTACAGCAGCTGTTGCTTGGCGAAATCGGAGGTGGCCTCGACCTCGGTCGGCTTGAGCGTCGGCAGCGCGATGAAGATGATCACCGCGACGACGGCCAGGATGATTAGCAATTCGAGGAGCGTCAGGCCGGCCCGGCGGCGGGGCCCGGTCGGCTGAATTGCTGTTTCACGCGTCGACATCGCTAATAGCATACCTGACGGCAAAGGGTTAAAGGTGGTTCAAGCTTTTCTGTGAACCTTTTCACAAACAGCCAAGCGCGGTACAATCTTCATGGTAATTTCATATCTGGACTGCTTGTTTCACGTTTCAATCCTGTTTAGGAGGCGGATATGCGTAAGTTGTTATTGGTGGCACTGCTGCTGGCCTTCATTCCCGTGCTGGTTTACGCCGGCGATTGCCACTGCCAGCCCAAGTGCAAGTCTTGTTGCAAGCAGGACACCTGCACGCGGCCGGCCTGCACCACGAGCTGCGGCGGCGGTTGCGACACGGGCTGCAACACGGGTTGCAACACGGGCTGCAACTCCGGCGGTTGCGGCGGCGGCTGCGCGATGCCTTGCGCCTGCATGGAATGGGAGCCGTACTGCGGTTGCGGCAATATTACGGGGCTGTGCATTTCGCTGGAAGCGAGCTGCGGTGATGGCACCGCCGGTCCGCTGATGCTCTTGCTGCGTGACGGCAATTACGACGAGGTCGCGACGATCGAACTGGCCGGGCCGATCGACGGCTATTATTCCATGGAGTACACCTTCGAGACGCCGGTCAGCGCCGACAGCCTGGTCGAGGCCGTGCTGATCAACGACACCGACGATCCGGTTACGCTGACCTGGCTCAGGGTCTACGGCATGATGGACTGCTGGGGCGGCTGGACGTACATCGATCACGTTTGCCCCGGCGCGGTGATCGGCCCCGGTGGCTGCCCGCGTATGGTATTGTTCTAAGTCGATACCGCTGGAAATAGAGAGAGAGGGCCGGTGCCAGTCACCGGCCCTTTGTTTTCGGTTTGCTTTACAGTCTGCCAGGCTAATCCATCTTGCGGATGACCCTGACCATATGCGTTTTACCGCTGTCCGCCGACGGCTCGACCGGGAAATCGGCCAGCGCGGCTTTCAAGTCCTCGTACCAGGCCTCATCTTCGCGTTGCAGCTCGACATAGGCGCCGATCACAATCTGATCCCGGCGGTTGTTGGACAGCCCTCCGCTTTCAACAAAATGCGGGTGAGATGCCAGCATCTGAATCATCAGTTGGGCTTCGTCATAAAGCATGACCTGTGAATCCGCCCAGGCGTGGAAGGCCTTGTCGAGTTCCAGAGCGAGTTCATATGCGTGGTCTAGCTCCTCAGTACTGTATTGCTCCAAGGCTTGTTCGGGAGTCAGGTACATTGTGTCGGCCCGGGGGAAGAAGTAATAGACCAGGCGGTAGCCATCGAGCGTATACATGTCGACCAGTTCCCGCCGGGAACCTTGGCGAGTCAGGCTGGATTGCGCGCGGGCCAGCTCCTCCCATTGCTCGCGCAGGTTGGTCACTTCCGGTTCCGACGCCCCGGGGACGGCCAACTCGGCAAGCAGGTCGGCCAGCAGTTCCTCGTTGTCCACACCCAGCGTGATACTCAACTCGGTGGGAACGCCATCTTGGTGTTGGACCTGCGCGAGATTAACGGAGATCCCCATGCATTGCAGTGCCGCCACCGCTGGGTGATCATCGAGCCATTGGCGCCAGCCGTCTCGGATCGCGCCGAGCACCGATCGGGCGTGATCGCGTTCGGCCTGAGTGAAGCTAGCAGTTTCGCAGTTGACTCCCGCGCACTGACTCAAACGTTCGTCGCTGAACATCCGCCATTCCAGCCGGTAGCCATTGCTGTTTTGGAATTGCGGGAATTGAGGTGACTTGTATACATAGCCAGGCTTATCCGGATCGGTGACTTCCGGCTCGGGAACACCGGGCAAGGCCAGCGCTTCCTGCAGCTCAGCGGCCAGGTCGGGATCACGCTTGTAAAGGAAGACCGTGAAGCTGCGCAACACACCGGCCTGTTCATAGGTATGTGTGTAGGCATGGGTACGGGCCGGGCTGTCCGCCGGATAAGCGGAAAAAGGTGGCGACGGGCTGAATTTCCGCTGTTCTTTCAGCTCCGGATGTTTTGCCAGCCAATTGTTAAACGCTGTTTCGAGCCGCTCTGCGGTCTCACGGGCCTGTTGCTGCTCCTCGCCGCTCCACAGCGCGGTGATCTCATCCTCGAACAGATCGGTCGTATCAGCGGGGAGCAGGTCGTAATGGAGCTTGTAATAATCCTTGAACATAAAGGTGGAGTTGATTCTACTGGAAACGTCCTGGCTGCGATCTTGAGCGATAAACCGATCTGGTGTTGTGCCGGAGACTACGCTGATTTGCTGCTCTAATTCTTTAACAAATCCCCGCAGGTCCAGGCCGAAGCGATACCAGACGACGATCCAGGCCTGGGCGGCTAGTCCATCCGGACCCATCGGCTGGACCACGCACTCCGGCCGTTTGCCATACGCATCCTTGGGCAGCTGCTTTCCCCATTCCTCGACCAGTGATTGAATCCGCTCAAAGGATTGCTGGGCCTGGGTTTGTTCGCACTTGCTGAATGCCGCTTTCATCTCCTCCGGGGGCAGTCCCAGCCAACGCTCGACAGGCAGCAGATCCACCACCAGCACCGAGCCGGCACGGACTTCGTTAACGGTGTGTAACTGCATCAGGTTTTGCCAGTCCGGATCGGCCTGGCGTTTTAAGAGCTTGATTGGATCGAACTGCATGTCCGTTCCTTTGGGAGGGCTAAAGACGCACCAGCTCTTCGGATGTATCGGTATTTCATCAGGTGCCAGTTCCAGCGTGCCGGCGTAGGTGTTGATCTCGATTTCGCCGGCGGCGTTGGTCTCGATGCTGACGACATCGCCCAAGTCGAAGCGGTTAGGCAGGCCGGCCAGCGGGAAGGCGACATACATCTTGTCGCTGCCCATAGCGCAGGTTCTTAAGTACATCAACAGGGTGTCGATCTCATTATTGCTAAAATCCTCAGGAAACCGGTAGGATTTGCCGTCGATCACGACCTGGCGGTGTTCGATGAACAGCTCGGGATACTTCTCCTGGTAGTACCAGCGCTGGCTGAACACCACGGGCTCGGACAGGCCGTCAAAGGTGGCCAGCGTGTTTACCAGGTCATCGCGCAACTCGGTGGTTGCGCCGGGCAGCAGGATCTTGAAGCTGGCTCGGCCTGGATTCGGCGCAACTGGCTGGACATCGAGTATATCCACGCTGGCGCGTGGCCCGTTCTCGCCGCCCAGTTCGTCGCGGTGCGCTTTGTCCCATTCATGCACGGCGATGATCAGGGCGTTTAACGGATGCTCGGGGGCGGCCGCGGCACTGGCGGTGTATTCCTCGTCGAATTTCATTTCGTATTCGAGGATGAAGCCGTCCACCATCGCCCAGGCGCTCTGCGTCCGGCGGTCGGCGACCGGCAGCAGGATGAACAACGCCGCCAGCAGGATAATGAGCGCCGTAGCGCCGATCGCCCAGCCGCGCCATTGGTTCGTCGCGGCGCCGGTAACCGCCGTGCCATTCTTCCGCGCGGCCCGGTCGAAGGCCAAGTCCAAAAGCGCGGCCGCCCGGGGCGCGGGCGGGGCCAGCGTTCGCAGGCCGGCAAGCCCGGCGCAGTCGCCGAAGATCCATTCCAGCTCCGGATGTTCGCGCACCTGCTTCTGCTCCTCACGCGACATCCAGCCCAGGTTTGATGTAATCGCCGTCATCTCAGCTCCTTTGCTCAGGGGCCAGGTCGGCCCGGGCCGCCTGGTTATGCAGTTTTCGGTCGCCGAGCAACACCCGCCGCAGCGCGACCCGCGCCCGTGACACCCGCTTGGTGGTCTGCCGCGCCGACAGCCCCAGCACCTGCCCGATCTCGTCGGCATCGAGTTCCTCGATGTAGGCCAGCACCAACAGCTCGCGGTAGTCCGGAATCAGCCGGTTGAGCGCCTGCGCCAGCCAGACCGGCGGCGGATCGCCGTCCGCGGGGGCGGCGACCTCGGGCAGTTGGGCCGCCATCGCGGGCCGCACGCGCTGCCGCCGGCAGTGGTCGATGTACCTGTTGCGCACGATCGCCAACAGCCAGGGCTTGAACCGCGCATCGTCGCGCAGGGTGGCCAGCCGGTTGAGCGCGGTTAACAGCGCGTCCTGTAAAAGGTCTTCAGCGCCGGCGCGTTCGCCGGCCAGCTGGTAGGCATAGCGCCACGCGGACTCATAGACCGCGGGGCTCAGCAGTGCGGTGAACCGTCGATTGCGACCTGTCTCTCCCATCGCACTGATTGTGACGCACGGCGGGGGCCGACTGTCGCACTTCAGAAAAAAAGGGCCGGCGGTTGCCGGCCCCGTCAGCTTCACGTTGGCTGAGAATTACTTCTCCGCTTCGGCGTCGCCGGGCTCCAGCCGGATCTCCAGGCGCATCTCGTCGCCGGTCTGTTCGATGTCCACATCGACGTTACCGGGGTGCTCGGGATCCTTTTCCAGCAGCCAGGCGTTGAGCTGTGCTTCGATCTCCTCTTCAGGCGTGCCGTTGGGGAAACTGAACGTGCGTCCTTCGATGTTGACGGTGATCTCGTTGCCCAGACAGCAGGGCGCCTTGCCGTCGAAGAACCAGGTCATCGGTTGCAGCGACGGTTCGGGCAACTCGGCGATCTCCGCCAGGTCGGCCTGCAGTTCCGCCAGCAGCTCATCGTTGTTCTCCACGAGTCCGATGCTCATCTTGGCGCCGTCCTCGTTGACCATGATGTTGAGCAGCAGCTGGTTCGTCTTCTCGCCGCTTTCGTCGGCATGGCGCTCGGCAAAAGCGACCAACGCCGCCTTGACCTGGGGCATCAGCGTATCCTGGATCAGCGTCTGGGCGGACTCGGGAGTCTGCGGTCCCAGGTCGTAGCTGAGCATATAGCCGTCGGCCTGGCCCCAGCTTTTCTCGACGGGCAGCAGGGCCACCACGGTCACCGCCAGCAGCAGGGCCACGGCCATGCCGGCCTGCAAATACCAGCGCTTGCCGGAAAACCACCTGTTAATCAATGTCATCTTGGGTTCCTCCATTGCATCCACGGAAGCAAAGACCCGGCCCAGCACCACCGCGCGGTCGGGGATTGGTTCGGTGTCCGGCGCCAGCGACGCCAGGCCACGGTTTTCTTCCAGGGCCTGGGTGCTGAGCGGATCGCCGTCCAGTGCTTCGCGGTCCGCGGGCGACAATTGGTTCGCCCGGGTCACCGGTTCCATGATGATGCGCTCGGTGAGTTTCTCACCTGGTTTCATGACAATCACCTCCCGCCGGCCGGCGGGCCCTGATGGTGGCCGGCGTGGATTCGAGCTGCCGTCTGAGCGCCTGGCGGGCGCGATAAAGGCGCTGGCGCACAACCTGGGGCCGGATGCCCAGCACCTGTCCCGTTTCCATCAGGTTCAGCCCGTCGATATAGAACAGGCTCAATAGTTCCTGCTGGGACAGTGGTAGCTGGGCCAGGGCCGCCGCGGTGTCGGAGGCCAGGGACTCGGAGGCGGACGCATCCGCCAGATCGGGCAGCTCCACCGTGGCTTGCGGTCGCGAGCGCTCGCGCCGCAGTCCATCCAGATACCGCGTGCGGATAATCGAGAGCAGCCAGCCTTTGAACCGCGCCTTGTCGCGCAGCTGATCAAACCGCGTGAAGGCGTGGGTCAGGCCGTCTTGCAACAGGTCCTCGGCGTCCTGGCGCGAACGGGCCAGCCGCCGGCACATCCGCCAGGCGGCCGCGTAGGCCTCGTCGCTCAGGGCGGCCTCGAATGCGGCTTTTTCGATTTCCGTTGGCATCTGTATTTGCAGACGGCTTCTTTGTAACAGATGTAACGGATTTCGCGTAAAAAAAACCCCGAGAGATGGGGGATTCCCTCGGGGACTACCGGCTGAAATATAGGAGGTAAGCGACTTAATTGTAAACGTACCTGGCCAGGAGGGGTTTTTCCGGCTCCTTAAAGGCAGCCGTCCAATCCCGGGTCAGTCTGCCACAGAACCTGACCCGTCTGTGGGACCGGCTCCTTTAACAATTCCGGCCCCTCCTGCCTGGTTTTCAATGACGCCCACGCGTCAGCAAACTGGTGTCGATAAAGGGATTACTCCGAGGGGGCGAATGTTACACCCTTTTCGGGAAATTTCAGAATTTAACGGATTTTCAACTGTAAAGGCACACTTGATCAGATCAGGCCCCGGACGGGCACACTTGCCGGAAGTGAGATCAGGCTCTCCTCACGGGTAGATCAGTAGCCTGTTGGCGGTTCTGACGATCAAGTACTCCGTCGCGTTCGCTTTCGCAACCGCCAGGCTGAACACTTCCTCGCCGAATTCCTCGTAGTAGATGCAGGCCCCGTTCGCGTTGAACACCACCAGCGATGTGCCGGACGAGTACGTATAGGTCGAGCCGCCGGAGCAGAGCACGGCGATATCCGGCCGCTGGTCACCGTCGAAATCCAGGCTGGCTATTCCGCTGTAACCACCCGAAGGGAATGTCACGTTGTACTGGCTGGATGGGTAGTTGAAGGATGTCGCTGCCTGAGTCGCCGGATTGTAGATGCCCGACGCGGAGAGGATGATCTCCGCCAGCCCGTCGCCATCCAGGTCGGCCGCCAGCATTTCCTGGCCCGAGTAATTCGGCACGGCCAGTGTCGACCAGGTCGTCAGCGGGGTTTGAGGCGTGCCGGCCAGGCCGGTATAGATGATGCCTTGCGAATCCCAGAAAATAATCTCATCGGTGCCTTCACCGGTGATATCTCCCCGGCAGCTTGGCATACTGCTGGGCAGACCGGTGGCCGACCAGTCCTGGTTGCGCATGGGGCCGTAGGCCAGCAACTCAGTGATATTGGAGTGCTTCCTGACCAGCAATTCGTCAATCCCGTCGCCATCAACGTCGGCCAACGGGCAGGTCATTTCCAGCGCGACGTTGTTGAGGACACAGACCTGCTGGCCCTGCTGGTCGTAACAGATGACGGTGGTGTAGTCGTCGACGACCAGTTCCGGCAGTCCGTCGCCGGTGTAGTCCCAAAGGCAACAGACTAGGTTCTGGGGAACAGGCAGCGTAATGGTCGACAACACCTGGCCGCTGGCGGGATCGTAGCACTCCCAGTCGTACTCGTAGGACATGGAGCCGTTGCGCGGTACGGCGGCCAGCAGCTCCGGCTGGCCGTCGCCGTTCAGGTCCGCGACGTGCAGGAAACTGCCGTACAAGGCCGGGTAGTCGAGATGCGGAGCCGGCGCGGCCAGGTCACGCCAGGTCAGCGGTGTCCCGACATTCACGGCGGCAGTTGGCGTCTGGATCGGCGGATTACCGCCCAGGAACATCAGGTTGCGTACGGCGAAGACAATCAGGACGCCGGCGCCAATCAGCAGAACGATTATGGCCACGATCACGATCCACCAGGGGAAGGGCTTCGGACGTTGCAGGTCGCCGTAAAACGCCTGGCCATAGTACTGCTCGTAATAGCGCGCGACCGAATCGGGCTCGGGCGGATGCTTGAATTCCTCGCGCTGCGGCGGCTCGGCCGGTAGCTGAGCCGGTGGCTCGTGGTCCACTGGTTGCCGGTCCTGGTCCATTGGTCCTCCCCGTGCCGCCGGGCTTACGGCGCAGGCGGCCAGATCACCGCGATTGTACCGCCAAACCGGAGCGTTTGTCCGCGCCTAACCACGCCTGAGCCGGCGCGGGCAGATTGGAACTGGGCGAGGGCTAGACGCCGATGCTGGCGCCTTCCAGCGAACCGCCGCGGTCCGAACCAGGCCGGCTGCCGGAGCCGGAACGGCCCTCCGCCGCCGCCGCGCTGATCAGGCGCTGCAGGTTGCCGACGTTGCCCGCGTGGGCCATCGCCACCTCCAGCGTGATCAGGCGGTCCAGGTAACGGTCGCGCAGGTTCTGGTCCATCGTCATCATGCCCAGCTTGGAGTGGGTCATCATGACCGAGTGGATCTGGAACTCCTTCTTCTCGCGGATCAGGTTGCGGATCGCCGGAATGTTCAGCATGACCTCGAACGAGGCCACGCGGCCGCCGCCCTCGGCCAGCGGCAACAGCTGCTGCGACATGATGCACTGCAGCGAGTTGGCCAGCTGGGCGCGGATCTGGTCCTGCTGTTCCGAGGGGAACACGTCGACGATACGGTCGATCGTCAACGGGGCGTTGTTGGTGTGCAAGGTGGCAAACACCAAGTGGCCCGTTTCGGCGGCGGTAATCGCCGTACTGATCGTTTCCAGGTCACGCATTTCGCCGACCAGGATCACGTCCGGGTCCTGGCGCAGCACGCGCTTCAAGGCGCCGGCGAAACTGAGCGTATCGGAGCCGATCTCGCGCTGGTTGACATTGCAGCGCTTGTGCTGGTGCACGTACTCGATCGGGTCCTCCATCGTGACGATATGCAGGTCCTTGCTCTCGTTGATGACGTTGAGCATCGCGGCCAGTGAGGTCGACTTACCGGAACCCGTCGGTCCGGTGACCAGGCACAGGCCGCGTGGCAGCATTATCACTTCCTTCATGATCGCCGGCAGGAGCAGGTCCTCCATCGTCGGGATCTTCTCGGAAATGGCGCGCATCGTCATGTAGACCGATTCGCGCTGGAAGCCCAGGTTACAACGGAAACGGCCGATACCCTTCTGGCTGTAACCGAAGTCCAGCTCACGCTCCAGCTCGAACTTCTTACGCTGGTCCTCACGGATCATCGAGAACGCCAGGGAACGCACGTCCTCCGGCGTCAACGGCTTGTAGTCCAGGCGGACGAGACGTCCGTGAACCCGCAGCGTTGGGGGCACACCGGCCGTCAGGTGCAAGTCGGATGCGCCATGCTCGACGAGTTGGACCAGCAGGTCTAGGATCGTATAATCCATATAGCTCCACCTAGCTTCAACTTGATTTCGAAGCTATGCGGCCGCTGAACCGTACGGTTCAGTGCCAGCAGAACATTCTAGCATGCGCGCGAGGTCAAGGTCACCGTTTATGTCCAGGGGGCCGGTTAAACATGACCGCTCGGTCATCAGGCCTGAGAGCATATCAATAAAGGGCTGAAGTGCAATCCGGGCCGCGGCGGCGCGCTTGAAAAAAATCTCAATACCAACTGAACCTGATACATCAACAAAAAAAGGGGCTGCCGAAGCAGCCCCACACCTTGCGCTAAGTGTGTTGTTGGTTTCTTGACTAAAGGGCGGAGAAGCTTTCCACTTCGGCCAGTGTCGGGGCCACCGGGGCCAGGAAGCCGGCCCGGGTGCCCGTGGTGGCGCCGATATCCTCGGCCAACTCGGCGTCCTCTTCGTAGTCCGGACGGGCCACGCGCAGCAGCTCTTCCAGCGAAGTCAGGCCATGCAGCACCTTCTTGACGCCGGACTCCCACAGCGTGACCATGCCCTGTTTGCGGGCCAGCCGCTTGACTTCGTGGATCGCCGTGGAGCGCATGATCAGGGCGCGCATCTCGTTGGACATGACCATGATCTCGAAGATACCGCTGCGGCCCGAGTAACCCAGGTGGTTGCAGAACTTGCAGCCGCGCCCGCGGTACATCAGGATCTTCTCCGGATACCTGGCCGGGTCATAAGCGCCCTTGATGTATTCCAGCTCTGTGTCGTCGGGCTCATAGCTTTCCTTGCAGTGCTGGCAGAGCTTGCGGCAGAGGCGCTGGCCCATCACGCCGATCACCGACGCGTTGATCAGGAACGGCGGCACACCCATGTTGTTGATACGCGGGACGGAACCCGGCGCGTCGTTGGTGTGCAGGGTGGAGAACACCAGGTGGCCCGTCAGGGCGGCGTTGACCGCCAGGTCCGCGGTTTCGTAGTCACGAATCTCACCGACCATGATGATGTCCGGGTCCTGACGCATGAAGGATCTGAGCGCGGAACTGAACGTCAGGCCGACCTTGGAGTTCACGTGGACCTGGTTGATGCGGTCGAGCTGGTACTCGACCGGGTCCTCGACCGTCATCACGTTGACGCTTTCCGTAGCGATCTTGCCCAGGGCGGCGATCAGCGTGGTGGACTTGCCCGAACCGGTGGGGCCCGTGATCAGGATGATGCCGTGCGGCTTGGCGATCAGGTCGTTGAAAGTCGACATTTCCTCTTCGTCGAAACCCAGGTCGGTCAGCTTGAAGTTCGCGCTGGACTTGTTGAGGAGTCGCATGACGATCTTCTCGCCGTTGATCGTCGGCACGGTCGAGAAACGGATGTCGAACAGGGCGTCGCGGATCGCGAGGTCGATACGGCCGTCCTGCGGCTTGCGGCGCTCGGATGTGTCGCAGCGCGCCATAATCTTCAGACGGGCGGTCGTCGCGGCGATCGCGTGCTTGGGGATGGTCAGGATCTTGTGCAGCATGCCGTCGACGCGGTAGCGGACCACGGCATGGTCTTCCTTCGGCTCGACGTGGACGTCGGAGGCATGGTGGTCAACAGCGCCGGAGAGAATCGTATCCACGAGCTTGACGATCGGCGCCTGCTCGATCTCGGCCAGCGTCGATTTGTCGGCCAGCGTGTCGTCGATGACATAGCCTTTCTTCAACTGCTCTTGGCGGAATTCCTCCATGTGCTTTTCCGCCTCGGCCGTCACGCCGAACATCTGGTCATAGGCGAACTTGAGCGCGTGGGGGCTGGTGATCCGCGGCACGACATCCAGGCCCGTGGAGAGCCGGATGTCGTCGATCGCCAGCAGGTTGAGCGGGTCCACCATTGCCACGATCACGTTGTTGCCTTCCTGGCGCACCGGCATCGCCTGATGTCGCTGGATCATGTCCGCACTGATCATCCTGGCGACCTCGGTGTCGATCCGGTCTTCGTAGAGGTCGATCTTTTCAATACCCAGCTGCTCGGCCAGGACGTTTTGCACTTCGTCTTCGGTGCAGAACTCCATCTCGACGACCATTTCACCAAGACGCTTACCCGATTCGCGCTGGGCCTCGAGCGTTTCTTGCAGTTGCTCCAGCGTGATAACGCCAGCGTCGACAAGCATCTCGCCAAGTTTCTTTTGCATGAGGTGCGAATGCCTCCTTAATGCTCCATACAGCAATGTCCGCCAGTAGGGTGCCCCATTGGCGGCATTACGATGCGGCTGCCACAGCCGCCACAGTCCTGCGGGACAAGGCTATGTATCATACCTTACGGTGGTATGGTCAAGTCAATTAATTCTATGGTAATTCGTGCCCGCTGGCTCAACACTAAGACTTAGCGCGCCGGAACTTTGTTTCACGCCGGAAACCGCCGCTTTTACTTCAACCCGCGGACAGCACGATATAATGCCTAGCGAGCACCAGGCTGGTCCCTAACCGGAGGTGGTAATGAGCAATGTAGAGGAAGTCCTTTCCGACGCCAAAAACCGGATGGCAATGAGCCTTGAGGCCGTGAGCCGCGAGCTGTCGCATCTACGGGCCGGCCGGGCCAATCCCGGCCTGGTGGAGCATATCAAAGTCGAGGCCTACGGCGCCGAGATGCCGATCAATCAGCTGGCGACCGTTTCCACGCCAGACGCGACGACGATCCTGATCAGCCCCTACGACAAGTCGATCACCGGCGCCATCGAGAAAGCGATCAACCTCAGCGACCTGGGGTTGATGCCGCAGAGTGACGGCAGCCTGATCCGGCTCAACGTGCCGCCGCTGACCGAGGAGCGGCGCAACGAGTTGCAGAAGGTGGTCAAGAAATACGGCGAGGAAGGCCGTGTGTCCCTGCGCAACATTCGCCGCGACGCCAACGAGCAGATTAAGAAGCTGGAGAAAAGCAAAGACCTCTCCGAGGACGAGATGCACCATTACCTGGAGCAGGTCGACAAGATTCTGGAAGAGAAGCTGGGCGCGCTGGAGAAGTCGCTCACAGCAAAGGAAAAGGAGATCGCTGAGTTCTAATGGCTGAAACGCTGCCAGCAGACAACTTCGACCGCGCCGCTGAATTGGAGGCCAGCCTCAATCGCCAGGCGCTGCCCCGCCACGTTGGCGTGGTGATGGACGGCAACGGGCGTTGGGGCGTCAACCATGGCATGACGCGGGAGTACGGCCATCGCGAGAGTGTCGATGCGATGCGGACCACGGTGACCGCCGCCGACGACCTGCAAATCCCGTACCTGTCATTGTTCTGTTTTTCCACGGAGAACATGGGCCGGCCTGATTCCGAGGTGGCCAGCCTGTTCGATTTGTTCAACGACGTTTTGGACGTGGAAACGCGCAAGCTGCACGCGAAGAACGTGCGCATCATCACCAGCGGGATGGTCGAGCTGCTGCCCGATCCGTTGCCCGAGAAATTCCGCCAGGCGGTGGGGCTGACCGGCGGCAACCAGGGCTTGACGCTCAACCTGTGCGTGATGTACTCGGGCCGCAGCGAGATTATCGAGGCCGCGCGGAGCATCGCCCAGGCGGCGCAGGCCGGCCAGTTGAAGCCGGAGCAGCTGGACGAACGTCGGTTCCAGCAGTTCCTGTTCCACCCCGACCTGCCCGACGCGGACCTGGTGATCCGCACGAGCGGCGAGCAGCGGATCTCCAATTTCCTGATCTGGCAGATGGCTTACAGTGAGTTGGTGTTTACCGATGTGCTCTGGCCGGATTTCTCCCGCGCCGATTTCCTGACGGCGCTGTTGGAGTACCAGCGCCGGGGGAGAAGATTCGGCCTGGTCTAGGAGGCCACGGCGATGGGAGTCCGCATTTTCTGGGGTTTGCTGCTGGGCTTCGTGTTCCTGCTGTTTACGCTGCAATCGCTGCCCTTCGTCTTGTTCTGTGTCGGCTGTCTGCATTTTGCCGCTCAGTATGAATTCGCCAGTTTGATCGCGCGAACCAACCGGCCGCAACTGGTGCTGCATGCCGCGTTGACCACGGCGGTTTGGCTGGTGGCCGCGCTGGCCTTGACGCACCGCCTGCCGCTGGAGCTGCTGGCCGTGGCCCTGCTGATCGTGCCGCTTGTCTACGCGATGCTCGCGGTGCGGCGCTACACGCAACCCGGCGAGCACCGCAGCTTCCTGACCCTGATCAAATCGCTGCTGTTTATCACGCTGCCGATGGCGTTCGTACCGGCGCTTTTGGTCTGGGATACGACGTTGCCGTACCTGCTGCTCTTGATCGGCGCGAGCTGGGCCGCGGACACGGGGGCGATCTTCGCCGGCAAGCTGACGGGCCGGACCCCGCTGGCCCCGCTATTGAGCCCGAAGAAAACAGTCGAAGGCGCGGTGGGTGGAGCGCTGGCCGCCGGGCTGGTCTGGACCGGGGCGGTGCTGATTTATCCACTGAGTAGTAATTCAATCATCGGTCAGGCGGCATTACCCCAGTGGGTTGTAGTACTAATCGCATTCCTGGTCGGGAGCGGTCTTGCGGTGATCGGGATGTTCGGCGACCTGACCTTCTCGTTGTACAAACGTGAACAGCAAGTCAAGGATTACAGCTCGCTGATCCCCGGCCACGGGGGCGTGCTGGACCGTTGCGACAGCATGCTGTTCGTCGCCCCGCTGCTCTACCTGATTTGCTTTATGGTCGGCTAGGCCGCGCCGGCGGACTAGTCGTCGGTGTCCGTCCGGCTGGCCGACAGGAATTCATGCCGGGTGCGAGCAACCTCGTACAAGGTCTTGGCGAACTCCTTGTACTGCGGGTTCTCGGCGTTGCGCCCGATCTCAACGCAGCACTTCATCATCTCGTCCAAGGCGATGATGCGCATCTTGATTCCACTACTATCACTCATGATCAACCCTCAACTCGGTCGAAATGGCTTTGAGGTACTAACAAATTGTACACACTAACCCGATGTTTGTATTAAATTTCAATTCACATTTAACTGATCACTTGAAAAAAATTGGCGGATTAAGGCGCCATGGGCTATTATGGGCCCGTGTTGTCCCCACAACATGATGGAATGGAGGTTCCGAATGGCGAAAGCAGAGCCGAAGGGCAAGACGACAGCCAAGCCGGCAGCTAAGAAGACCGCTAAGCCGGTCGCCAAAAAGACCGCCAAGCCGGCGGTGAAAAAGGCCGTGAAACCGGCTGCCAAGACGACTGCCAAGCCGGCTGCAAAGAAGACGGCGAAGCCGGTCGCGAAAAAGGCTGTCAAGCCAGCGGCGAAGAAGACCGCGAAGCCGGTGGCGAAGAAAACCGTGAAGCCGGCCGCGAAGAAGGCTGCGAAGCCGGTGGCGAAGAAGGTTGCGAAGCCGGTGGCGAAGAAGGCCGTCAAGCCCGCTGCCAAGCCGGCCGCGCAGACTTCCGGCAAGGTCTATGAGGTTCGCCCGAATCCGGCTGGTGGCTGGATCGTCAAGGAAAAGGCCGCCAAGAACCCGTCAGCCCGGTTCGACCGCAAGCCGGATGCCGTGTCTCGCGCTAAGGCCCTGGCGGAGAAATCCAAGGCCAAGGTTGTTGTCTTCAAAGTCGACGGCACAGCCCAGAAGTAACCTGGCAATTCAGTTTTAAACTACCGGTCGGTCCGCCGGCCGGTTGAGTTCGCTACAAACGTGCGAATAGCCACTAATCTCGGCGCGCTTTGGCGCGCACCAAGCCGCGCGCAGTTGGTCAGCCCTTTTGATGGGTGCGGCTAGTCCTGCAGCAGTCTGCGGGCCGCGGCCAGCTGTTCTGCCGACAATAGTTCCGGACGCCGCCGGTAGGTCAGCAGCAGCGCCTGTTCGCGGCGCCACTTGTCGATGTTGGCATGGTGTCCCGACAGCAGCACTTCGGGTACGGCCAACTCGCGAAACACCTCCGGGCGCGTGTAGTGCGGGTGGTCGAGGATCCCGGTGGCGAAGCTGTCGGCGGGCACGCTCTCGGCATTGCCGACCACGCCGGGGATCTGACGGGCTACGGCGTCGATCACCGCCATCGCCGGCACCTCGCCGCCGCTGAGTACGTAGTCGCCGATGCTTAGCTCGCGGTCGACCAGCTGGTCGATCACGCGCTGGTCGAGCCCCTCGTAGCGGCCGCAGAGCAGGATGAAGTCGCCGCTCTCGGCCAACGCGCAAGCCGTGGCGTGCGTGAATCGCTCGCCCGCCGGCGACAGGTAGATCAGCGGCAGCTCGCCGTATGCGCGGCGCAGTTCCTCGACCGCCTTGAACACCGGCTCGCAGAGCAGCACCATCCCCGGCCCGCCGCCGTAGGGCAGGTCGTCGGTGGTGCGGTGCACATCCTCCGTCCAGTCGCGCAGGTCGCGCACGTTGGGCTCGATCAGTCCCGCGGCCACGGCGCGTCGCAGCACCCCGTACTCGAACACGGAAGCAACGAACTCGGGGAAGACGCTCAAGACGTGGAACTTCACTCCGACACCTCGATGTCGTCCAGCGGGTAAGTGCAGGTCAGCCAGCCCTCGGCCAGATTGACTTCGGGCACGAACTGGCGGATGAACGGCACCAGCCGCGGCGGCCGGGTGTCCAGTTCCAGCAGGACATGCGCGCCGGAGTCGGAGACCTCGATCACGGTGCCTAGGCGCGTGCCGTCCGGGCGTCGCACCTCCAGGCCCTCCAGCTCGAAGAAATAGACCTCGTCTTCCTCGCGCGGCAGTTCCCCGCGGCGCGCGGGGTAAGCCAGCTCCCAGCCGCTGAGATATTTCACCGGCTCGGGGGCGGAGTACTCGGCGAAACGGATCAGGAAGTAGTCCGGCTTCAGCTGCACGTCGACCGGCGTCAGCGGCAGGCATTCGTGGGTGCGGGGTTCGATCAGCAGGTAGCTCGAACGCGTGCCCAGCAATTCGGGGTTGTCGGTCGTATAGGCGCACTTGAGGAAGCCGCGTACGCCGAAAGTACCCAGTATGCGGCCGGCTCGGACCAGGATCACATGGTTAGGAAATGAGCTCAATGTTTACGCGCTTGTTGCGCTTACCGGCGGCGGCCTTGATTATCTGCCGCAGCGAGTTGATAATCCGGCCCTCACGGCCGATCACTTTGCCCACGTCATCCTGTGCCACTTTGATCTCGAGCACAATCGCACGCTCGCCCTGCACTTCGTTGACTGAGACTTCGTCCGGGCTATCGACAATGTGCTTAATAATCTGCGTTAGCAGTTCGGTCATTTCCTACTCCTACTAAAGCCAGGATGTGAACCCTGTCGGGTTACTACTTAATACCAGTATTTTTATCAAGCAACCGTTTGACCGTTTCCGTCGGCTGGGCGCCCACTCCCAGCCAATACTTAACCCGCTCCTCCTCGAAGCGGACCTCCGCCGGCTCGGCGAGGGGATTGTAAAACCCGACCTGCTCGATATATTTACCCGCACGGGGGCTGCGCGCCTCCTTAACCACAACGCGATAGCTGGGCTGCTTCTTCTTGCCGATGCGCATTAGCCTGATTTTAACTGCCATTACGTTTGCTTCCGTCCTCTCTGCCTTGCGACGTACTAAATTATTCCGCCGACGGCGGAAAGGCTAATAATTATAAGCCATTTTGCCAAAACGCGCTACCGGACCCCGGGATTTCCTGTTTTTCATCGTAGCAGCGCCGTCCCTGGCGCCGGATTACTACGGACGCCTCGCCCGTATCATCCTGTAGCGCGGTCACGCCAGGGCGTGGCTGCGTCTAGCGAGCGTAAGCGATAAGCGTAAGCTTAAGCAGTAGTAGAGCAAGCCCCCGTGCTTGTGGACCAGAGAGGAGAGAGGAGTGAGGAGTTCTTTGATCAACGCTTCGGCAAACTCGCCTGCGCTGGGATCAGGCTGGATACGGGTTAACGCTGGTAGGGCCGACGCCCGCGTCGGCCGCGGCATTGCGAGTATTTCGATTCGGAGCGAAGCCAGCTAATCATACCGAAACAAGAAACGCTTCAAAGGCTCCGCTGCACGCCTTTCAATTTGCCAACGCTACGGCCGACGCGGGCGTCGGCCCTACCTTGTAATGTCGCATCAATGCTGGGCGCACAGCCGTGCGCCCCTACTTGTCCCTGATCCCTATGTTCCTAGTTCCTTCTTCTCTTGATCCCCGTTAACCTTTCCCCTTTAACCGTTAACCTGATTCCATCGCGGACGGGGCGTCCGCGCTACCATGAAAGGGGACGCAGCCCCGCCCTGGCGGGACCGCGCTACGACCAACTACCCCAACTCCCGCACCTCCGTCGCCACGCGGCGGATGAAGCGGCGGTCGTGGCTGACCACCAGCACGGCGCCGCCGAAGCGGATGAGCGCCTGCTCCAGTACTTCGATACTCGGCAGGTCGAGGTGGTTGGTCGGCTCGTCGAGCACGAGAAGGTCGGCGCGCGCGTTGAGCATCACCGCCAGCACCAGGCGCGTGCGCTCCCCGCCGGAGAGCGTGTCGACCGGCTTCAGCGCATTGCGGTTCTTCAGGTTGAGCTGCGCCAGCGTGTAATACACCTGGTTCGGTGACAGGTCGGACGCGCCCGCCAGCACGTCATAGGCGCTTTGCGCCGGATCGAGCCCGGCGTTGAGCTGGTCGCAGTAATACACCTCCGCGCCGGGCGAACGCCAGATCTCGCCCGCGCCGGTGGCCTGCCGCCCGATCAGTACCTCCAATAGTGTCGTCTTGCCGCTGCCGTTGGGGCCGGTGACCGCCAGTCGCTGGCCGCGCTTAAGCTCCAGGTCGAGGCCGCCGAACAGCTCACGCCCGCCGAAGCCTTTGCTCACGCCGCGCGCGACCAGCACGTGGCCGGCGGTGCGCTCGGGCCCGTCGCCGCTCAGCGCGATCCGCCGCCGCGCGCGCGGCCGCTCGACCTGGTTGACGCCGGCCAACTCACGCTGAAGCCGGTGCTGGCGCGCCTTGGCGGTCTGGGCGACCTTCTTGCCGATCCGTCGCCAGTGGTCGTTCTGCGACTTGCTTTCGAAGCCGGCCGCGCTGTCCTTCAGCCGCCGGATGTCGCGCTCAAGCTGCTCCACCTTGCGCTGCTGCTGCTGGTAGGCGACCGCCTGCTGGGCGAGGCGCTGCTCCTTGCGCTTTAGGTACGCGCTCAGCGCGCCGTGCTCAAGCGTGACGCGGCCGTCCTCGATTTCGAGGACGGCGTCGGTGGTGGCCTCGAGCAGGTCGCGGTCGTGGCTGACCAGCACCAGCCCGCCGTTGAAGCGCGCCAGCCGGTCCTCCAGCCAGTTTACGCCCGGCAGGTCGAGGTGGCTGTCCGGTTCGTCCAGCAACAGCAGCCGCGGGGCGCTGAGCAGCGCCCGGGCCAGCACCACCCGCGCGCGTTCGCCGCCGGAGAGCGTCGCCGGCGGGCGCATCATCGCCTCGTCCGGCAGCCCCAGCTCGTAGAGGCTGCGCCGTGCCTCGGCCTCGCAGTCATAGCCGCCCGTCGCGGCGTATTGCGCCACGAGGTCGGCGTAGGCCAGGGCGTCCTCTTCGCCGCCCCCGGGCGCGGTGGCCAGCAGGCGGTGGTAGAGTTCGCCGAGCCGCGGCCGGCCGTCGAGGACGGCGGCCAGGGCTGATGGCGCTTTCAGCGCGGTGGCGTGTTGCGGCACGTAGGTCAGGCCGTCCGCCGGGGCCGTAACCAGCCCGTCGTCCGGCGCAAACTCACCGGCAATCAGGCGCAGGATCGTCGATTTGCCGCTGCCGTTCTCGCCGGTGAGGCCCAGCTTGAGCCCGGCGGGCAGGCTGAAGCTGGCCTCGCTTAAGACAATTCGCTCGCCGAAGGTAACACTGACTTTAGTAAAACTGATCGCTGACATCACTTCTCCCAAATCCTACTTGCGGACCGGCGGATCGGTCGTGCGCCGCCGGCGGGCAAATGCGGAAACGACGGCAACGACAGGAAGGGGGTTGGGGGGTCAACCAGCCAGCACGCCGCGTCCGCGGTCGGCTGCGGAAGCATTCTTGCTCCGCCTTGGCTAGTTGATGTGCATCAGTCCTCGCTCCTAACGTGTTCGCGCTGAATTATAACAGAACGAGCGTAAGCGCAAGCGGCAAGCCGAGTAGCGCGAGCGTCCCCGCTTGCGTACAACTCGCTGGGGCGGCACTTGCGCCGCCCGGATAAGTAGCACAACCGCCCCTGGTTGTGCGGCACACAAGACGCAAGCACAGGGGTTCGCGCTACTACAGCTATGGGACGCAGTCCCGCCATGGCAGGACCGCGCTACTAGATATCCAGATTCTTCACGGTACGGGCGTACTCGGTGATGAAGCGCTTGCGCGGCTGGACCTCGGTGCCCATCAGGCGCTCGAAGACCTCCTCGGCGTGCTTCTGGTCCTCGATGTTCACCTTCAACAGCGTGCGCGTTTCGGGGTTCATCGTGCAGGCCCACAGCTCCTCGGGGTTCATCTCGCCGAGACCCTTGAACCGCGTGACCTCGACGTTGCCGCCCAGTTCCTTGACGATCGCGTCGCGCTCGGCCTCGGTGAACACATACGCCGGCTTGCTCTTGCCCTTGCGGATCCGAAATAGCGGGTTGAGCGCGATGTAGACGTGGCCTTGCTCGATCAACTCCGGTAGGAAGTTGAAGAAGAACGTGAGCAAGAGCGTACGGATGTGCGCGCCGTCGACGTCGGCATCGGTCAGGATCACCGTCTTGTTGTAGCGCAGCTTATCGAGGTTGATGGTCGGGCCGAAGCTGGTGCCCAGGGCGGAGATGATGTTGGCCACCTCCTGGTTCTGCAGCACCTTGTGCATCGTGGCCTTCTCGACGTTTAAGATCTTGCCGCGGATCGGCAGGATCGCCTGGAAGTTCCTATTGCGCGCCGCCTTGGCCGGGCCCGCCGCGCTGTCGCCCTCGACGATGAACAGCTCGCAGTTGTCCGGGTTCCGGTCCGAGCATTCGGTCAGCTTGCCGGGCAGGCTCGACGCCAGGCCGGCCTTCTTGCGCTCGATGTCGCGGGCGCGCTTGGCCGCCTCGCGGGCGCGGGCCGCCGAGGCCGCGCGCTCGATGATCTTCTTGCCGACGCCGGGATTCTCGTCCAGGTACATGCCCAGGAATTCGCCGACCGCCTGCTCGACCAGGCCCTTGACCTCGCTGTTGCCCAGCTGGCTCTTGGTCTGGCCCTCGAACTGCGGATGGGTCAGCCAGACGCTGGCCACCGCCGTCAGGCCCTCGCGCACGTCGTCGCCGGTGACGCTTTCCTTGCCCTTGATCAGGTCGCGCTTGGTCGCGTAGTTATTCAGCACGCGCGTCAGGGCGGTCTTCAGGCCGACGACATGCGTGCCGCCGTCCTTGGTGAAAATATTGTTGGCGTAGCCGTTGATCCGCTCGCGGTAGCCGCTGTTCCATTGCAGGCCGATCTCCACGCGCGCGTCGTCGAACTCCTTGGTGAAGTGGATCACCGGCGAGATCGCCTCCTGGTTGCGGTTGAGATACTTCACATACTCGCTGATGCCGCCGCGGAACTTGAACTTCTTCTTGCGGTCCTCCTCGTCGTCGGCCAGGTCGTCGATCAGCACGATCTCGCAGCCGGCATTCAGGAAGGCCAGCTCGCGCAGGCGCTCCTCCAGGATCGTGGCTTTGAACTCGGTGGTCTCGAAGATCTGCGGGTCGGGCCAGAAGCGCACGAAGGTGCCCTGTTTCTTGGTCGTGCCCGTGATCTCCATCGGGTGGGTCAGGTCGCCGCGTTCGCAGGCGAGGTAATGCACCTGGCCATCGCGGTAAACCTCGACCTGGAAGCGTTCGGACAGCGCGTTGACCACGCTCGAGCCGACGCCGTGCAGGCCGCCCGACACCTTGTAGGCGCTGCCGCCGAACTTGCCGCCGGCGTGCAGCGTGGTGTAGATCACCTCGACCGCCGGCCGGTTCTCGTCGGCCATCGTGTCGACTGGCACGCCGCGGCCGTTGTCCTCGACGCTGACGCTGCCGTCCTTGTGCAGGCGGACGGTGATACGGCTGGCGTAGCCGCCCATCACCTCGTCGATCGAGT
The DNA here is from genome assembly GCA_016932385.1 of bacterium. Taxonomy (GTDB): domain Bacteria; phylum 4484-113; class 4484-113; order 4484-113; family JAFGCY01; genus JAFGCY01. Next base: position 21,224 of record JAFGCY010000113.1, read on the forward strand.
TGTCGACGATCTCGTAAACCAAATGGTGCAGGCCGGTCTCGCTGGTCGAGCCGATGTACATCGCCGGCCGGTGGCGCACGCCCTCAAGGCCCTTGAGCACCTGGATGTCCTCGCCGGTGTAGCTGGCCGCGGCTTCCGGGCCGTTGTTCGGCTGCGCGTCGTCGTCTTCCGGCAGTTGGGTGTTCTCGTTCAAGAGTTTATCCTCGTCAATACGATCTGATTCCCGAATCCACTATTATAGCAGACGCAAGGCCGCGCAGTTGCGTTCAACCCGCATAAATACAGGAGGTGCGGTCGAATTTAGACCTTCGTTCGGATTACCCTACCGTCCGCCGGAGGCTACTTGCCGATTTCCTCGATGGTGGCCATCTCGCGCTGGTAGGCATCGCTTTCCAGCACGTTGGGCAGCTGCTTCAAGGCTCCGACGTTCTCCAGGTTCTGCCGCAGTCGGAAATGGACGCGCTTGGACAACCATTTGTGAATATCATCCGTGTGATGCGGCGGATCGAAACTCAGGGACATCGCCGCGCAGGCCACGCTGGAAGGCGCGTCCGGATAATCGGCGAACAGCGGTGACCAGAGGTTGAACAGCGCCAGCTGCATCGGTTCCGGCAGACCCCACCACTGGGCGATCTTATAGGTCAGGTTGCGTGTAGTCAGGCCGAAGTTATTGGCTTCAAAGTTCAGGCGCTGCGGCTCGTGGCCGGCGCTGAAGTACTCCTCCATCCGGTCCGGGTAGCGGCGGGCCATCAAAAACGAGCCCAGCCGGCCCAACAGGCACTGGGTGGCCACCGCCGCCGGGTCCTTGAGTTTCAGCGCCGTGGCCCAGTTGAAAGCGATTACGGCGCCGCGATCCGTACTTTTCTGGATCCTGAGGATGTGCTCCTTGACGATGCCTTTCAGCTGCTCGGCGCTGCGTTCCACCTGATGATGGACGATCAGGCTGCGCACCAGGTTGAAACCGAGGTGGACGATCGCCATCCGCAACGAAGTCACTGGCTGGCGCGGGGCAAGCGCGGCCGAGTTGGCCCGGGCCAGCAGCAAGCCGGTCAGCACCGAATCCCGCGAGAGCTTGGCCGCCAGGCTGGCCGGATTGTAATAATCGATGTGCAGGTCCTTGCTCATCAGCTCGAGCAGGAAGGGCGGGGTGGGGAAATTCTCGATCTCCGCCAGCCACTGTCGGCGCTCGTCTTCAGGCAGCGTTTCCCAGGTCGGGGCTGGGCCGACGATGTTGTCGCGGTCAAGGGCGATCGCAGCAGGAAGTGCCATGCCTAAATCGTATCGGCAAATCCCCAGTTGTGCAAGTTCGACCGACCGGCCGGCTTAATTCTCCGCCGGTTTGGGCGTGACTTGCAGCACGAACGGGAACTCGTATAACTCGTAGTCATTGCTGATGATCACCCGGCAGTTATAGGGGCCGCTGGCGAAATCGACGAAGTTCACATTCGGATTAGCCACGTTCGCGCCGTTGGGGCTGCAGGCACCCCCGAAGTCCCAAGCGTAATCGGTCGCGATGCCGCTGCCGACGATCGCCGAGAAGACCGCCGAGGATCCGCCGGAACCGGTCGTCGGCGTGACGCCGATTACGGTCAGCGGCGCTACGGACAACGTAAACGTATAAGTGGCCTCGAGGTTGTCCTCATCACCCGTGCAGTTGCCCTTGAGATACAAGGAGCACTCATACGGGCTGCGCAGTCCGTCACGCAGAATCACGGTGGGGCTCAGGTCGTGGCTGATGTTCGGTTCGGCGCCGCCGCCGAAATTCCAAACGGCCAGTCCGTTGTACTCCAACTCGCCTGTCTCTTCGTTAAGCTTGATCCGGGTACCGGACGGCAGGCACAAGGTTGCTTCAAAGGTGACTTCCTCGCCGCTGACGCCATGCAAGGGCGAAATGCTCTCCACGAACGGTGCATCCGTGGCGTAGTCGTTGGTGATCGCCCGATATGTGCCGGCGCATGAAGACAGGACAAAACAGAGCAGAGCCAGCCCCGCTAATGCAGCAATCCTGATCATATATACCCTCCATTCATACGCGGCACCGGCAGCTTTGCCGTTACCGCCTTTCCTGGCCGCTGGCAGACAAAATTAGCAGCGACTGCCACGCGGTCCATCTCAACCCGCTACAATTAAACCACAATTCGGATGATAAGCCAAGTAGGTCAGGTTATCCACCGCTGTTGATAATTGAAACGCTAACCCGGCGCCCTTGGCGTGGTCCATCGAATTCGGCGAAGATGATTCCCTGCCAGCGGCCCAGTTCCAGTTTCCCGCCGTTGACGGGAATCGTCAGTTGGCAGCCCAGCAGGGAGCTTTTAACGTGGGCGGGTGAGTTGTCTTCGGCGTGCTGGTAGGGCCAGTCGTAACCGACAATCCGCTCCAGAGCCATCAGCAGGTCGGTTTTCACATCGGGATCCGCGTTTTCGTTGATCGTCAGGGCGGCGGTGGTGTGGTAGCACCACAGATGGCAGAGTCCGGCTTTGACCTGGCTGGCGGCCACGACCTCGGCTACGCGCGGCGTGATGTCGATCAGAACCTCCCGGGCACCAGTATCCAATGTGATTATCTGCATGACAATACTATAACGCCTTGCCAGCGGGTCGTCACGGGGACTGCCTGGATTACCAGTGCCGGGGCGGGCTGATGTCTAAGTAAATGACAGGTGCGCGGTGATAACATAGGCGTGGTGGATGCTTTCGTTCCATTTGCGCAGCTTCCCGGTGCCAGCAAATTCTTGGTGGACTACGTTTCGGGTGCCCGCCGGGCCATCCAGTGGTTCGATTACGATCCGCACCAGGACACGGTGCTTGAAACGCGGTTGAACGATTTACAGGCTGGTACGATAGAAAACGCCGCCGATCGCGCGGAGCTGGCCGAGGTCGTTTTGCGCCAACAGGAGCGCTGGCGGGCGGGGGAGCAAGCCCGGGCAGCGGCTGCTGCGCTGGGCCGAGGCAACACCTATGCCATCGCCACCGGCCAGCAGGTCGGTCTGTTCGGCGGGCCGTTGTACACCATCCACAAGGCCGTTTGCACCGTTAATTGGGCGCGTCGGCTGCGGCGGCTCTATCCGGACAACGAGTTCGTGCCGGTCTTCTGGATGGGCACGTCGGATAGCGATTTCGAGGAGGTCCGCCACTGCTGGCTGCTCAGCGCGGCGGGGGAGCCGTTGGCGGTTTCGTTGCCCCCTCCGCCGGCGGACCAGGACGGCATTCCGGTAAGAAACCTGGACGTCCGCGCCGGGCTGGATGCGGCGCTCGCGGACCTGGACCAGACGGTCCCGCCCGGCCTTTGGCAAGGCGAGGTCGTCCAAGCGCTACGGTCCGCGTATGCCGACGGCGGGCTGACGGAGGGCTTCGCGCGCTGGATGGCGCAGCTGTTCCGGGACACCGAGTTGGTCCTGCTGGACGCCCAGGATCCAGCGCTGATGCGGGCCGCGCGGCCGCTGATCCGGCGTGAGCTGGCGACCGCCGCCGATACGCAGGAGCTTTTAAGCCGCCGCAGCGCGGAGATCGCCGCCGCGGGTTATACCCCGCAGGTGGACCAGTTGCCCGGCGATACGGGCCTGTTTGTGATTAACGACACCGGCCGGCGTGAGAAGCTGGCCCTGGACGAAACGGGTTTCTATCTGCGCCAGTCGGGCCGCCGCCTGGCCCTGGCCGAGCTTGAACCGCTGTGCGAGCAGGCGCCGGAGCGGTTCATCACCGGCGTGGCCCTGCGCCCGATCTACCAGAACTCGCTGTTTCCGGTGGCGTTGTTCGTGGGCGGCGCCGCCGAACTGGCCTACCGCGCCCAGCTGATCCCGCTGTTCCACCACCACCAGCAGAAAATGGCGCCGGCGTTCCTGCGCTCGGCGGCCACCCTGCTGCCCGCCAAGTCGGCGCAATTGCTGGCGGAACTGGATCTGAGCCTGCCGGATGTGCTGGTGCCGCCTCAGGACCTGCTCGGGCGCGTCGTCAACCAGGAAATGCCCCCCGAGATCGCCCGGGCGCTGGCCGGCTACCGCGCCGCGATCGGCGGTGCCGATGCGGAGCTGCGCCGCGTCGCTGGCGAACTGGATGCCGGTCTGGACCAGGCGTTCGCGACGCTGCACGGCAACCTGGAGCGGCATCTGGACAAGCTGGAGAAGAAGATCATCAGCTCGCTGAAGCGCCGGCACGAGGGGCTGGCCCAGCGCGTAACCCGCTTGAGCAACCTGGTCTGGCCGCGACTGACGGCGCAGGAACGGGTATTATCTGTTAGCAGTTTTCTGACCGGGACTGGATTCGATCTGATCCCGCAGCTGGTTGAGGAACTCACCGTACCGCAGTGGGTGCATCAGACCGTTATACTGGAGTGACAATGGATACTGGAATCTCCACGCTCGTTGACCTCGATCTGCCGATGGACGAACTGGCTCCGATGATCGCTGACGCCGGCTTCAAGTACATCAGCCTCAGCCACGATGTCAAGCACGCCGGCTACCACCTGCCCGAGGGACGCGAGCGCCTGCTCAAGCTCTGGGACGGCCTGGGGCTGAAGCTCAACTACATCCACCCGCCGCTGGAGTGCTATCACGACCTGACCAGCCTGGACCAGCAGGTGCGGCGCAGCACGATCGAACTGATGAAACTGGCGATGCACGCCACGGCCGAACTGGGCGGCAGCAGCATTACGATCCACATCGCCAACGACGCGCAGATTCCGGACGAGCAATTCCCCCCGCGCATCGCGGCCGGGCTGGAATCGCTGAAGGAACTGCTCGAGTTCGCCGAAGTGGTCGGCGTGACGCTCTGCCAGGAGAACCTGCCCAACACCTTCGACGCCGGGCGGTTGAGCCTGGAGATCATCAAGGCCACGGCGGGCTGGAACAACCTGAGAATCTGCCTCGACGCCTGCCACGCCACGATGCAGAACCCGCACGCGCTGGAGTTCGTCGCGGGCATCGCCCCGCGGATCTTCACCACGCATTTCTCCGACACGATGGGCGAGGAGGACAGCCACCTGGTGCCCGGCGAGGGCAATGTCGACTTCCCGGGCATCGCCGAGATCATGGGCAAGGCCGGCTACAACGGGGTGATCGACCTGGAATGCAGCGTTTGGATGCTCAGGCGCCGGCGCGAGCGCGGCCAGGCGCATCCCGACGATCCCGTGCCCTGCAGCACCGAGCATTACCTGGCGCGCGCGCAGCTCGCCGCGGCGCGGATTGCCGAGCAGGTCGAGGACGCGCGCAAGTAGGCCGGCGGTTAAATCTGAGTCGAACCGGCCGGCGGCTTAATACACGGCGCCGGCAGCGGGTAAGCTAACTGGTTAACACGCAAGGCCGCTTTTCGCGGGAGGATGCCGATGTCCAAGCACAGTGCGGCGTGGCTGATAGTAGTGATCATGGCGCTGGCCGGTTGCCACGGCCAGGGGCCCGTTGGCGAGGTCCAGCTCAGCGGCGATTTCAGTATCCGCCTGGTCGGCAGCAGCGGTGGGGATGCGGCCGCCCGGGGGGACTGGCGGGCCGCTGGCCATGCCGTGGAGGTTTATGCCCACGACGCCGGCCTGGCGGGATTCGAACTCAGCTACGATCCGGCGGCGCTTTGCGTCGCCTCGATCGAGCGCGGCGACTACTTCGGTCCGGCCGACCTGTATCTCACGGTCGACAGCCGGCCGGGCCTGGCCGCGGTCGGCGGCTACCGCTTCGATCCGCAACTCGTATTCGCAGAGCCCGTACTCGTGGCGCGCGTGATCTTCGCGGCGGGAGCGGCGGGACATGCCGTCTCCGTGCTGCCGACGGGAGACAACGCCCGGCCGCGGGCCTTCGAGCTGACTGATGCCGGTGACGGTACGGCCGCGCTGAGTTGGTGGCATCACAACACCGGCGACTACAACCAGGACGGCGAAGTCGGCCTGGGCGACATCACGCCCGTCGGCGTGCATTTCAACTCCGGCGCCGGCGACGCCGACTGGGACGAGGCGTATCTGGCCGACGGCGACAACAACGGCCTGGTGCTGGCCAGCGACCTGACGCCGATCGGCGCCAATTTCCTGACCCGGATCAGCGGGTATACGATCGAGCAGGGCACCAGCGCGGACGGGCCGTTCACCCAGGTCGCCGACGTGCCGCTGAGCGCCGGCACCGCCGCTCCGCGGCTGGCCTTCAGCCAGACGCTCGCCGCGCCGCAGGACGGCGCCTATTACCGCGTGCGCAGTTATTCCAGCGAGGATTCTACCCAGGGCGCGGCCACGCCGGCGCTCAGGTTCGACATGCTGCCGGCCGGGTCCAACCCGGTCGCCGTGGCCCAGGCGGACCAGACGTCCGGCCCGGCGCCCCTGGCCGTCGGGTTCAGCGACGGCGGCAGCTCGGACAGCGACGGCACGATCCAGCTCTGGGAGTGGGACTTCGACCACGACATGGCCTACGAATACGACGCGAGTTCGACCGGCGGCCTGGCCAGCCATACCTACACCCAAAGCGGCACCTATTACGCGCGCCTGAAGGTCACCGACAACGACGGGCGCAGCGCGACGGACGTCGTGATGATCAGCGTCGGCACCGGCGGCACCACCGGCGACCCGCCCACGGCTTACGCCTACTGCCTGCCCAACCAGGGCTGGGCGCCGCTGACGGTCTACTTCTCGCCCTTCGGCTCGACCGCCGCCGGCACCGGAAGCATCACAAAGTACGAATGGGACCTCGACGGCGACGGCCAGTACGAGACCGACGCCACCACGGACAGCGGCTATGCGCAGTACACCTACGCCGCGGCCGGCACCTACACGCCGCGCCTGCGCCTGACCGAATCCGCCGGCCTGACGGCGACGGCGGCGGTGTCCGTCAGCGTGCGCGATCTCGCCGCAAGTTCGGTGGACTACGCCACGATCTTCGACGATAGCCAGGTGCGCCCGGTGCTGATCGACATCGACCAGGCCGACTGGGACGCGATGTGGGTCACGCCCGAGGCCAAGGTGGAGGTGGAGTGCCAGGCTACCGTGTTCTCTGAGCAGTTCAGCGACGTGCAGATCAGCATGCGCGGGCACCGCTCGCTGTGGGACGTGCCGGAGAAGAAGCCCTGGCAGCTCGACTTCAACGACATCGACGATACGCAGGAGTACCACAACCTCAAGCAACTGCTGTTCAACAACTTCTACCAGGACCCGTCGCTGGTTCGCGAGAAGCTGGGCTACGACATGCTGGCCTTCGCCGGCGTCAGCGCCAGCCACGTCTGCTACGTCGATTTCTGGATCGACGTGCACGGCGACGGCGCGCCGGCGGTGTTCTACGGCGTGTATTCGATGGTCGAGCGCGTCGACAAGAAGTTCTTGGAGAACCGCTACGGCGCGGACAACGACGACGGCAACCTCTACAAGGCTTCGGCCTGGGAGGAGGGCGCGGCCACGCTGGCCTATCTCGGCCCGGCCATTACGGACTACCCGCTGCCGCACGGCGACGACTACTGCTACGGCAAGCGCACCAACGAGGAGGAGGCCGATTACAGCGACGTGATCAACCTCTGCTACGTGATCGACGCGGTGGAGTACGCCACGCCGGACGCCTTCGCCGCCGCCTTGGAGCAGGTGTTCAACGTCGACAGCTTCCTGCGCTACCTGGCCTGCGTGATCAGCTGCTCCAATCTCGACATCTATATCTACACCGGCAACAACTACTACCTCTACAACAACCCGGCCACCGGCAAGTTCGAGTGGATTCCCTGGGACGTCAACGATTCCTGGGGGCTGTTCCTGGACACCGAGATGAACAAGAACCAGCCGCTGTATGAACTGGGCGAGATGCCGCTGACGCGCCGCGTGATGGAGGTTCAGAAATACCGCCGCGCCTACGCCGCCTACATCGACCTGCTCCGGCGCCACTGGTTCACCTATCAGCACGTGCGCACTCAGGCCCAGGGCATCCACGACCTGATCTCGCCGCACGTCAAGCAGGACAGCGGCGACAAGATGTTCTACGGCGGCTCCGCGATGTTCCCGATCGAAGCGTTCGACGCCAACTGGGATACGAACTGGACGCAGGAGCCGGGCATCAACGTCCTCGGCGTCGCCAGCCTGACCCAGCTCCGCTGCGACTTCATCGACCAGCACCTGCTGGCGGACCTGGGGGAGTAGGGGGGTACTTGTCAATAGGCTAGTACGTGCCTAGGAAAAGGCAGATTCCGTCATTTAAGCATTTTTCCCATCATTACCACAATATTCCCGTATGGGTTATTCTTTTCCCGCTCCTGTGATATTATATATGCATGAGAAAAGCTGAGAAGCAGGACGCATATGTAATCGAAACCTTAAAGGTCATTCAAGGAGGACTTGAAGGCGATAAGCGCAAGGTTGTCGCTTATGCAGAACAATTGGCGCGACGCTTAGAGGAATCAGGTCAGACCTACTACGCATCACGGGTTAGATCGGTTATTGACAGTGCTTCTAAGAAGCAATCTATGGTTTTGAAGCCTAGCCAAATGGTTCCAGTTGACTCTGAGGCTCGTATTAGCCTTGCTGATGAGTTACTTGTAAATCCACAGAAAATAGAGATATTTCTGGATGAAGAGACTATATTTGATGTTAGCAAATTTCTAAAGCTAGTCCAAGGCGCAGACAAGCTTGAGCTTAAGGGAATGAGAGTTAGTCCTTCATTGCTTATATATGGTCCACCTGGTGTAGGAAAGAGCGAACTGGCTAAGTGGATTTCCGCTCAGCTGCAGTTACCTTTGCTAATTGCTAGGGCAGATGCGTTAATTTCATCGTATTTGGGGAGTACTGCAAAGAATATCCGCTTGTTATTTGAGCACGCCAGTTCCAGGCCGTGCATACTGTTCCTAGATGAGTTTGATGCGATTGCTAAGCTTAGAGATGATAAGCATGAACTAGGCGAATTGAAACGAGTTGTGATAGGGCTATTACAGAATATAGATGCATTGAACCAGCAAACAGTGCTGATCGCCGCAACGAATCATCACCATCTTCTCGATCCTGCTGTATGGAGGCGATTTTCAATGAAGCTTCTGTTACAACCGCCAAGTAAGGTTTTAAGAAAGCAGATGCTTGAATACTGGCTGGACGACTTCTCTGATGCAGTTGATATAGAAGAGTATGCCAAGCTAGCTGAGGGCCTAAATGGGGCAGATTTAAAAACACTATGTGAGGAAGCTAAACGACTAGCAATTCTAAACGATGAAGCGGCCATTGACAAACACCTATTGACTCGTGGTATACTGATTCAAGTTTTTGGCACATCGTTTAAGCAAGTTGGCCGTTGGCGCGAAGAAGTCAAGAAGCTGTACTCCGAGAATCGACGGCTGCTAAAGCTTGAACTACTAGCTGAGTTGTATGGTGTAAGCAAAAGCCAAATACATCGAATTGTTAAATCAGGATAGCAGCTTATGGATAGGTCTGAGTATTTGCCAATTCAAGTAATACTACCGCTTGAACAAAGAGACTACAAGCCTAAGCGGGGAGGTGGACCTTCGGAAAGAAGGATATTCAACGGAGGATTTACAAAGGAACGAGAAGAGCTACTACTCGATAAAGTAGATAGTGTTAGTAATCATTTCAAGTCTAGCTTTGCCAAATATCCTAATGTTCCCGCAGTTGCATATTTGCAGCTCCATGAAGATGCTCTGGCAAAATCACATAGACGCAATACTATCTTAGGTTTAAAATCCTGTCCGGTTATTGGATCAGATGGACTAGGAAGATTATTATTAAGTGCAACTAAAGCAGGGCTTAACAAACTACGTCGTCTCATAGTTAACAATGAAAGCAAGGATAATCTAGCTTTCTTAAGCGCCATTGATGATTTTGGCGCATACACGAAGAATGATGTACTGCAGCAGTTCTCTGTAGACAATGAATTGGGAATATACAAGGCTCGTTTGTTTAATCATAAAGACGATTTAGTAACCGGCGCAATTGAAAGCGCATTCCGAAACGAAGCCAAGCTGCTGGGGCTTGAGGAACCTAAGAAAATTAACTATTGTAAACACCTTCAAGTATACAGAATTTCCTCTACAAAGGCAGACACAATAACATCCTTAGCTGAATTTGTTGGAATACGTAAAGTTGATGCTTTACCTCGTCTTCGATTAATTCGCAGTAGCGGTATTATAAAGCACAAATGGAATGTTGATATTTGGCCTCAACGTGATACTGGATTTAATTATCCAAATGTTGGAATTGTTGATGGAGGAATCGATCTCAATGATCCTGTACTAGATCCTTGGGTTGTTGGAAGAGATAAGCGAGTTCCAGATGCATACTGCAACTATTATCATGCTAGCTTCGTTGGCAGTCTTGTTGTGGCAGCAAGGCAGATGAACAGTAATAACCCTTATTTTCCAGAGACACCGTGCTCTCTATTCGATCTGACCATTTTGAGTGAAAAACAACATTGTAGTGAAGATGATTTAGTATCAGCGATTGAACATGCTGTTAAACAGCATCACGAAACAATAAAAGTCTGGAATCTATCTTTCCAGATGACTGCACCATGTAGTAACGATTGTTTTTCTGATTTTGCAGTAGCGCTGGATGACATTGCAGATGAATATGACGTACAATTCGTGATAGCTGCAGGGAATATGCTGCCAGACCTAGGTGAAAAGCTACGTCCATGGCCACCAAATGATGGGTATCGCGAAATGAAAATATGTCCGCCAGCTGACTCAGCCAGAGGACTGTGCGTTGGAGCAATCGCGCATTGTGAGAAGAGTAATAGCTTAGTAAAGATGTTTGATCCAAGTCCATTCAGCAGATCAGGACCTGCTCCGTCCTTTTTACCTAAGCCGGAGATTTCTTTACCAGGAGGAAACACAGATAATAATGGAGATTGTAGCCAGCTAGGTGTTCTTGGTTACGATGGCAGCGGCAATATTGTTGAAGATATTGGTACTAGCTTTGCTGCGCCTTTAGCTTCAAATTTAATTGCTAATCTAAGAGAGTGCATAGTTCCTACACCTAGCTGGTTAATGTGTAAAGCACTTCTCATTCATGCTGGATTCTTGAAGCATCCTGCAAAGCAGTTTAGCGAATTTAAGCATCGTGGATGGGGTGTACCTCCTAGTTTGGAAACAATCCTAAGCTGTGAGCCTTGGATGATTACGATGCTTTTTAATCTCAAGATTCCAACAAAGAACGAGTTCCTTAAGGCAGATTTTCCAATACCAGAATCGTTAAGAACGTCAGATGGACGTATACGCGGTGAGTATATTTACACATTGGTTTCGAAGCCGCAACTTGACCAAGACTTCGGTCCAGAATATCTACGTACGGATTTAAGTATTACTATCGGTTCTGGCAAAGAAGATGTAGATGGGGAGGAACTAAGGTATACGACAAAAGGCGATTTGCAGCCTAGACCAAGAGCACATAATAAGTTCGAGAAGGAATTGATTAAAAAGTACTTCAAATGGTCACCGGTTAAAGTCGGACGTGCTGCTTTTCCAAAGGGGGTAACAGCTGAGGATCTTCGACTTCATGTTAATGTTATACAGCGTGGTGAGTACGAGATAGACGAAGAACAAGAAGCAGCACTTGTAGTCTCCATAATAGACCCTAAGAGAGAATTACCTATTTACAATGATGCGATTCGGGCCTTAAGGAGTTCTTCTTGGAATAACAGCGAGTTAAAGATTCGTGATCGCTGGAAAATTAGACTGTAAGTGATTAGTGTCATAAGGTATACAAGGACAATTATTCTAACCCGTATTGGCACTAAGAGTAACTCTCGCGACAAGAAACCTAGTTACCATCTCAAGATACTGGTATCTCGTGACGCGGTTTTCTCAAATGTGCGTCACTTATAGCGTGTGTGGTCGCGGACGTCGAAGATAGGGATTTCGTGCACGTGCTGCAAGCAGGCTTCTGTGTTAGACTCTCCGTGCAGTCCCCGGAACGACCCCTTGCCCATGAGGCAATGTCCCCGGGGTTTCTTTTTTGCACGTCTTTTCGGCTAATCCGAGCGAAGAACTTCCCCTAAAAAAGCGCCGCCCCAGGCTTCCCTGTGCGGCATCCATAACCCTTCGGTTATGGCGTGGTAGTAGAGTTTACCGTGAAGTGGCGTAGAAGTCGATGGATGGACAGAAAAGCGGGCTAGCTGCCCCGCGGGTAGAACTTCACCTTTGGCAGCAGGAATCGCATGAACGCGAGCTCTTCTCGCGTGCGCAGTTTGCTGTAGCTGCGGTCGCGGACGTCGAAGACCGACGTGCCGGCGATAGCGGGATCGCCTGGGTCCACGTCGGCGCGCGCGATGGTGATGCCGGCCAGCGTGAAGCTGCCAGCGTCGGGACCGCCGGCCGCCTTTCCGCTACCACTGGCTGTAGTATTCCCGCCGCGTACTGAATCCCCGCTGGCCGCCGCATCCCCGCCTGATGCTGCCTTCATGCCCTTCATCGCGCCCGCGAAGTCGCTCAGCAACTCGCACATGCGCCGGTACTTCTCATCGGCGCTCACGGCCACGTACGGCGCGCCGAGCTTGGCCGTCAGGTCCATCGCCGGGTTGCCGCCATAGACGCGGTTCGCCGCGATGTTCTTGGTCACCACGGATCCGGCCAGTACGAGCGCCTTGTCCCCGATCTCTACCGGTGCGATGCTGGCCATGACCCCGATCCAGACGTCCTCGCCCAGCGTCGCCGCCTGCTTGGAGTCAAAGCGGCAGCCCTCGACGGTATCGCCGCCGGAGAAGTGCGTCCAGAGGTTGGCGTAGGCGCTGATGATCGCTCCGCGGCCGATGCTCAGCGGCGCGGTGCAGTTTAAGATCACGTTCTGGGCGATCCAGCTGTTGGCGCCGATCACCACCTTGTCGTAGCCATAGATCGTGACGTGGTGCGTAAGCGTCACGAAGTCGCCGATCTCCACCTCGGGCGCCAGGATGCGCACGTCGTCGCCGATCGTCACGTTATCGCCGAGCACCATCCGCTTGGCCGGCCCGCCGATCGCGCCGGCCTCCAGGCGCTGCCCGAGGGCGATATCGCGCCCGAGCCGAAGGTCCTCCACATCGAAGCGGTTGTCAGTCATTGCTCTCTTCAGGATTATCGGCAGCTTCCGCGCCGTCCTGATCATCCGCTGCGGGCTCTGCGGAGTCGTCCTCCGCCGGTGCTGCCCCGCCTTCCACCGCGTTATCCGCGGCCGCGTCGTCGCCGCTGCCGTCCGCGCCGGTTTCATCCGCGCCGGCTTCCGGGGCCTCCCCGTCCGCGGCCTCTTCCTCCGGCGCGGCTTCCTCGGGGTTCAGCGAGATCTCGTACTGCTGCACCTCGCGGCGCTGGGCCGAGTTCTGGTCCTGGGCCACGGCGATCACCTCGTCCGGCGGATTACCGTAGGCGTTGAGCTCGCTGGGCCGGCGGATGTAGATCCACCAGTCGCCCCCCGTCCGCACCCAGCTCATCTCGCCCAGCGGCACGGGGATCTCGCGCTCGCCCTCGGTGATCATCAGCACGCCGCCGGTGACCGCCCAGTCGCCGTAGATCTTGACCTCGAGGTTCTCGGGGAGGATCCCGGCGGCGTTGCCCTGCAACTGCTGCTTGGTTTTTTCCTCGAAGCGCTGGAACAGCCCGGCCTCGTATTCGGCCAGCTTGACGATGTCGTCGCGGTCCGCCAGCTGGCGGGCCGGCGTGTACAGCCGGCTGATCGTCCAGAGGTCCTTGATCTGCAGCGCGCGGTAATACTCCGTGGCGCGTTCGCGCAGGCGCGCCTCGCCGTCGTCAGCCGGCGGGTTGTAACGCGGTGTCAGCAGGTAGCCCAGCGCGGCGCCGATCACCACGGCGCCCAGGACTATAAAAAAGCCGATGCGGAAGCTGATACGCATGCCATAAATGATAGCAATAAGCAATGTTACAATCTGATAAGCACCGACTAGATCGCTACAAGGATTGGTTATGAAAATCTTCCTGGACACGGCAAACCTCGACGAAATCCGCGCTGGCGTGGAGCAGGGCCTGGTCGACGGCGTGACAACGAACCCGTCGCTGGTCGCCAAGGAGCAGTGCAAGTTCAAGGACCGCGTGATCGAGATCTGCGAGGTCGTCGGCGGGCCGGTCAGCGCCGAGGTGACGGCGACGGACACCGCCGGCATGATCAGCGAGGCGCGCGAGATCAGCGGCTGGCACCAGCACGTCGTGGTCAAGATCCCGCTGATTCCGGCGGGACTCTCTGCGATCCGCGTGCTGGCGCAGGAGGGCATCCGCACCAACTGCACGCTGTGCTTCTCGGTGACCCAGGCCTGGCTGGCCGCCAAGGCGGGCGCGACCTACATCTCGCCGTTCGTCGGGCGGCTCGACGACATCGGCCACGACGGCATCGAGCTGGTGGCGGAGATCCGCGAGGCCTACGACCAGCACGGCTACATGACGGAAGTGCTGGCCGCCAGCCTGCGCCACGCGATGCACGTCAAGCAGGCGCTGTTGGTCGGCGCCGACGTGGCGACGATCCCGTTCAAGGTCTTCCAGCAGGTCGTCAAGCACCCGCTGACCGACAAGGGCCTCTCGGCCTTCCTCGCCGACTGGGAGAAGGTCAAGGACATAGTCTAGTAGCGCGGACGTCCCGTCTGCGTCCGGTAGCGCGGACGCCCCGTCTGCGTCTCAGCGCGCGTGACCAGGCTGGATGCGGGTTAATCTATAGGGTCCACGCCTGCGTGGACCGTCCCGGAGCTATTCCGGCTTCTGGACGAACACTTTCACGCTGCGGCGGTGGACCCCGCGCACCGCGGTCAGGAAGTACTTGCCTGCTTCGTCCGGCGCTTTCCAGTAGCAGCTGCCCCAATTGGGTTCGATCGACTGCCCGTCGTAGTCGGGGTCGTTGAACGCCGCGAGTTCCTCGGCGGTCGGTTGATGACCCAAATCAGGATTCTTCTGCCGGAACTGCCCGCCCGTCGCTTCGAAGTTGTAGGGAGTCATACTGCCGAGCAGGAAAAACGACGCCTCGCGGTCGGTGCTCCGCGTGGCCGCCTCCGGCGAGGTGGCTACGACGATCTCCTCACCCGGCGCGGGATACTGGTCGCTGACATATATATCGACGGGATCGTACATCGGCCCAAAGGATAGCTTCCAAAAGCAGGCACTGCCGGCCAGCATCACCAGCGGCAGCAAAACGAGCACAAACCAGCGCATCTCGGGCACCTCCCGCTCTAGCCTGATTCTACCGGCGGACAGCGGGGCGGAAGGATACCGCGCGCGGCGGTTTTCAGGGTTACCGGCTGCCCGACAGCGTCCTGGCGGATTACTCCAGCTCTGACTGGTCCGCGTCGATATCGACCGGCGCCTCGTCCAGGAACACCTGGTAGATCTCGATCGGGGACAGCTCGTAATACTCATAGGTGACTGCCGAATCGCAGTCGGCGCCGACCTGGCGCTGGGCGTTGTGAAATGAATAGCGCGTCGTCGTCTTCTTGAATACGGCGTCGAAAGTGATGCTTTTATCCTCGCGGTAGTACAGCTTCTCGATTCGCACCAGCTCATCGAGATGTTGTGCAAGCTCTAACAGTCTGACCGGTTCGGCAGGTTTGGGCCGCTTGCGGCCGATCGGCACCGGAAACAGACAACAACAGCAGCAATCATCAATGCAAGAATCTTTTGATTCCGAGCCGCCCGTGAACGCCTCCTGCTCGTAGCCAGACCAGTTCACGATGTCGATCTTGACGTTGTAAATCAGCGGGCTTTCCGGAATCCAGAAATCGGCGACATCGGTCGTAATCTGGCAGATGCGCTTCGCCTCATTGATTCTGAGCCTGATGGGACCTTCGCAGACCAACTGAGAGACCGCCATGTCGGAGAGCTGTTTCCTGCTGATGACACGCTGCTCAGCCATCGTGATCGAGGAAGCATAGGGCGGGGCGACGACCGCCTCGGCTTCCAGGCGGGCATCGGTGAAGCTGACGGTGTGGAGCCCCTGAGCATCGTACAGGCCGACTTCGACGCCGCCGCCATCTAGTTTGGCGTCGCCGTGTTTGCCGGTACGTTTAAGTGACTTGATATTGCGTTTCGCCGCGGGCAGCGGCTTTTCCGGCAACAGGCTGGCCAGGCAACCTTTATCCTTAAACGTACTGACCCGCTCCGCCTGTGACCAGTCGCGAACGATGACGACAATGTCCTTAAGGTAAACCACCCCGCCGGCGCGCGTATTCCCGCATTGCGCCCTGATCCGGCAGACCTTGGCTGGTTGGTCGATCTCCAGTTTGTATTGTTCAAACCAGAGCCAGTGCAGTTCGGCCGGGCTGAGTTGCCGTCGGATTCCGTACTGCTCGGACTCCGGTGTGTCCATTGCTCGCTATTGCGGGTCCGCCAGCGCGATCCCGTTCGCCGCCAGAACCTGTTTCGTGACCTCGGCCAGCTTGTCGAAGTCCTCGACGATCGTCGCGCCGGCCTTGGCCAGTGCTTCGATCTTGCCCTCGCGCGTGCCACGGCCGCCCTCGATGATCGCGCCGGCGTGGGAGAAGCGCGTGCCTTCCTTGGCGCCCTTGCCACCGATGTAGGCGATCAGCGGCTTGGTCACCTGGCCGCTCTCGATCAGCTCCGCCACCTGCTCCTCCTGGCTGCCGCCGATCTCGCCGAACATCACGATCGCCTTGGTGGCCTCGTCGGCCTCGAAGCGCTTGACGATCTCGGGATGCGGCAGGCCGACGACGCTGTCGCCGCCGACGTGCACGATCGTGGTGGCGCCGACGCCGCCCTGGCCCAGGTAGTACGCCATACTCGAAGTGATGCCGCCCGAGCGGCTGGTCACGCCGACCACGCCGGGCTTGAAGAACTTGCGCGCGGACTCGGCGCGGCCGCCCATCATGCCCAGCACCCAATTGTTCACGTTGACGCAGCCCAGGGTGTTCGGACCGAGGAAGTCGGCGCCGTAATCCTTGGCCGCGGCCTTGATCTCCAGCACGTCATGCAGCGGCACGCGGTCGGGTACGATCACCGCCAGCTTGATGCCGGCGCTGAAGGCCTCCAGCGTGGCGTCCTTGACCAGCGGCGCGGGGATGAACAGGCAACTGGCAAAGACCTCGCCGAGTTCGGCGACGCACTCCGCGACGGAGTCGAACACGGGCAGGCCTTCCACCTCCTGGCCGCCGCGGCCCGGCGTGACGCCGCCCACGATGTTGGTGCCGTAGCCTTTCATCAACTGCGTGCGCGCGACTCCCTCGCGGCCGGTGATGCCCTGGACGATTACTTGCGCGTTGTCCGGCAGCAGAATGCTCATCGCTCCTCTCCTTCGGCGGCATAGCCATCCTTGGTCGGCATGGGCAGTTCGATGTGGATGTTGGCAAGCCCCAGCTCGCAGGCCTTCAGTTCGCAGGCCAGGCATTCGATGCATTTGCCCTTCCGGGCGTCCTCGGGGCTGATTGCCAGTTCGACCCGCGCAGGCGCTTCAGCGCCGACTTTGAGGATCTGGCGCGGGCAGCAGGCCACGACAGCCTGGGCCGTCTCCGCGGTGAACCGGCTCTGGTCGATGGCGATCTCGCCCGAGAAGGTCTTGAACCGGTAGGCGTCCGCCGGCAGATCCGCCGGGCTGAGCGGCTGCGGAGCGCTAGCCTCCGCGGGGGGCTGGTATTCGTCCACCAGCTTGCGCAGGCGCTCGGCGCAGAAGCGCGCGGAGTCGTCCTTGCCGTAGGCTTCGACCGGCGCGTCCAGTCCGGCGCAGAACTGGTTGAGCGTCTCGATCGCGCGCTCCTCCTGGTTGCCGCCCAGGCGGATCACCGCCGGTACTGAGAGCCCCAGCTCGCGAAACGCCTTGACCAGGCCGTTGGCGCTCTGCCACTGCTCCTGGCTGGCGACGCCGCTGCCGCTGGCGAAATAGCCGGCGATGCCCGGCAGGCTTAGCAGCACCTTGGCGGCGCGGTAGACCTTGCTGGCCGGCGGGTTGCCGCTGGTGTCGCAGAAGTTGGCGGGTTGGAAACCTTCCTTCATCAGCGCGTCCATGCTCATCATGCTGCCGCCGCCGCCGGCGCCGTGGAAGGCGACGAAGTTGGCGGCGGTCGCCGGGTCGGCCAGCTGGATGAAGTAGAACGTCCCGCGGTAGTCGTGCTTTTCCACCTCGTAGGCGATCAGCTCCAGTTCGTTGGGCTCGTGGCCGATCTCGCGCGCGATGCGGATGTTCAGCTCGGGATGGCGGAAGACGGCGTAATCGTCGATCGCCGCATGGCAGTCGGCGGCGATCAACCGGCCGTCAGTCGTCTCGACGATCGGGTTGATCTCCAGGCTGCGGCAGTCGTAGCGGTGCCAGGCCCAGTACAGATGGTGCAGCAACTCGCCCAGGCCATCCCGAGTTTTCCCGATGATGCCAACCTGGCCCGCCAACTCCGCGGCCATCGGCTGCGTGAAGTCCCGGCGCAGGTCGATCGGCTGGCGCACCACGTCCTCGGGATGCTCGCGGGCGATCTCCTCGATACCGGAGCCGCCGCGGCTGGAGAAGACGATCACCGGCTGGCCGGCCCGGTCGTCGACCAGCACCGCCGCGAAGAACTCGCGCGCGATGCTGAGCTTCTCCTCCACGCGCACCGCCGGCACCTCGGGCTCACTCAGCAGCTCCCGGGCCGCCTGCTCCGCCTCGTCGGCGGAATCCACCAGCCGCACCCAGCCCCGCGCCGCGCGGCCCGTGACCTGCGCCAGTGCCTTGACCACGCAGGCCCCGCCCAGTTGCTCGGCGAGCTGACGGGCCTGCGTGACGGTCTCGGCCCGGTCGCCCCTGGGCAGGGCGATGCCGACCGAGTCCAGCAACTGCTTGCCCCGATGTTCGTCTAGTCGTGCCAAACCGGCCTCCATATTCGTTTCTACGAATAAGTGGGATTATAACGAGTGGCGCGGTGAATTCAAGTTCACGGCTAGACTCATCAAAGACCAACAGTGGGGCAGTCCTGCCTGGGCGGGACTGCCACCTTTTTTAGGTCGTAGGCTGGAAGCCTGCGCCACAAGCCGCGAACAATGAGTAAAAGTGGAAAGTAGAAAGCCAAGGAGCTGAATTGCAGCGTTATCTTCTACACGCCAACTAGCCTGAGCTAGCGTATTGCAGACAACTGCTTTCTACTTTTGCTTTCTACTTTCACTCAGTCCTGCAAGCACAGAGCTTGCCGGCGGACTAGTCGTCCGCCCTGCCAAGTTTCGTGCCCGCGTTACTCATCCCACTGCGCCGAGTAATCCATCAGCCCCAGCAGCTTCGGAGTGGTGGCGGTATCCTGCTGCTGCCATTCCAGCACGCCCCAGCTGCCGTACTTGCTCGGCGAACTGATGTGGCTGAAGGCGGTGAACAGCCCGCCGCCGGAGGCCGCCCGCCAGCGGTTGCAGTCGTCGAGATACACCTGGCGCATGCCGGGGTCGCGATTAACCGCAATAAACAGCGCCGTCAGGTCTTCGTCGTTCTGGGCCGTGCCGACGCCGACCAGATGCTGCCCGCCCTCGTAGGTCACCAGGCCCAGGCCGTAAGCCTGGGCATTGGCGTAGTTCTCGGCGGTGGTCAGCGCGTTGTCCTGGCTGGCCTGGTCACAGGCGGCAAGGATCTGGCTGATCGACATCGCCTTGGTCGCCTCGGCATTCTCCGGCAACCCCAGCGCATAGCCGAAGTACGGCGCCGTGCCCAGCGCGTCGGCGTGCTGCCAGGCGTCCTCGAAGGACATTACCTGCTCGCCGGTCCAGGGATTGGCGTGCTGCGCCGCCAGCACCCGCACCAGCCGCTCCGTTCCGCCGAAGACCTCCTCCCAGATCGCGAAGATCTCCACGCTGCGCCGCGAGTGGTAGAACAGCTGCGCCTGGTAGTCGTTCTCCGATAACCCCAGCGCCAACCCGCGCTCGCGCGCGTAGTTCGCCTGCTCGAAGCCGCCGTTCCAGACCTCGTTGCTGTGCTCCAGGTACACCCGCAGGCTGCCGTCGAGGTTGTCGCGCACGTAGGTGGCGAACTGGCGGACGTAATCATCGTCGGCCCGGTGCGGCATGCAGAACCAGGGGTCGGCGCAGACGCGGTTGGCCAGCTCGACCATGTATTCCACGCAGACGCCGTGCTCCGCCTGGCTGTGGCTCTGCGGGGTCGGGCGGTCGGCCCAGTACTGCTGAGTGCTGCCGTTGGTCTCCATCCAGTCCATAAAGCGCAGCACCTGGTAGGGCGCCAGGCAGGCCAGGAAGTCCGGATGGAACAACTGCGTTTCGTAGGTCGTCTCGAAGCCCGGCATGAGCAGGCGGATGTTGCGCACCGGGTCGGCCGGATTGGTGCTGGTGATCTGGATGTGTGTCAGGCCGTCGTTATCGTTATCGATGTCGACAACGATCCGGCCCGCCGTCTGGCTGACGATCGAGCCGTTGATCCGGAAGTTGATCGTGCCCTCGCCCTCGTAGAGGCAGATGTACTCGCCGCTGGGGTAGTTGCCCTGCTGGCTGGTCAGCAGCACGTTGCCAGCGTATTGATCCGCCGCCAAGCTGGTCGGCCAGCCGTCGGCATCGACCGCGACCGTGCGGCCGTCGTCCCAGACGCTGCCGTCGCTGGGCTGGCTGATCCAGCTGCGGCTGTGCTTGAAAACGTCGACGAACACCCAGGCGCGGCCCCAGTCCGGGATGCCCGCCAGGTTCATGCCGAGGATCGCGTCCGCGTTGACGTAGGGTGAGCCGATGTCGTCGATGCGGAGCTCGTTGAGCGTCCAGGGCTCCTCGCCCAGGCAGACCACCGCGGCGACGAGCCGGTCACCCGCGTCGAGATAAGCCGGCATCTGGGCTGGCGGGATCACCGTGGACGAAGTGGCCGAGGCCGGGAACCAGTCCCAGCCGGCGCTGTCCCAGTCGGCCAGCCCCAGCCAGAGGTCGCTGTTGGCTTGCGCCTGCTGGAAGCTGAGCTCGAAGGCGGCCCCGCGGTCGTAATCCGCCAACGTGAAGGCGTAGAGCCCGTAGGCCAGGTCGTGGTGTTCCGGATCGCTGGCAACGTAGTCCGGATTGAAAAGCGCCTGGGTCGAGGCGCCGGGCACGATGATCCGTTGGCCGTACTCCGCCAGGAACTGGCTGCCGGTCTGGACGAGGTCGGCGGCAGAATAACTCAGCTCGCGCAGCTGATCGACCGCCGGCAACCCGGCAAACTGCGGCGCGGACTGCTCCACCGCCGGCCCGCCCGTCGGCTGGGCACCGGCGTCCTTGCCGGAGGATGCGCAGCCCGGTAGGGCCAGGGCGATCAGCATCACCGCGCACGCGAATCGTATCAATTGCCGCATGTAAATACTGTACCGCCTGATTGGAGCGCCGGCTTCCAGCCGGCATTCCGGGCCACCAGGATGGCGGCGCTCCGTATCACCGGCGTCCCCGATCACTAGTAGCAGCGGCGTCCCCGCCGCCGGATTAGTTCTCAGTTACCAGTGGCCAGTTTTATTAACGGCGCGACATAGCAAGACGATACGCTTTGGCGTAATGCGGGCTGACAGGTAGGGCCGACGCCCGCGTCGGCCGCCACACTGGTAGTATGTACCCACTGGGCGGAGCATTGGATTCGTTTCTCGACAACGTTACCGGTTCGAATGAAACCTATGATCTTGGAAACCAGGTAGCGCAGACTTCGCCGAAACAATTTAGCTCAATCACCGTTGCGGCCGACGCGGGCGTCGGCCCTACCGCTCTGATACCACCATTGAGTTAAACAATGCGATCCACGTGTCAGCCTTGAGACGGCGTGCGCAAAAGATATGAAACACTCTATACTCGTTTCGTGTTTAGTCCAGCAGGGAGTAATCAGTATGTTTGGCAAAGGTGGCGGGATGATGTTTGCGAATAGGGCTTCAATCGCGAAAAGCTGCTTGGCTGTTCTATGGGTGATTTGCGTGCTGCGTATTGCGCCAGCCATGGCCCAGGCCATTCCGGCGGAACAGTTTGTACCACAGCCGGGCCACCTTGCCATCAGCGTGCGGCTGATCGGCGAGGATCCAGTGCTGGAGCCGATCTATACGATCACCGCCGGCGATCTGAACGAGAATGGCGAAGTGACCCGCGAGTTTTCCGCGTCCGGCGACTATGCCTCGATCATAGTTAGCCCTGATCTGGGCCAGGTTGTGTTCGTCGATCCGCTCTCACTGCCGGGCTCGCTCTTGATCCACGAGCGCTCGGAGTGTCAGTTCTGGGACGATGTAACGCTGGGACAATACCTGGTTTCGCTGAGCTCGATCGACGTCGCGGATAGCCTGACCGTCGGTGGTTTAATCGATATCAATGGCGGCAGTTGTTCCGCGGGCAGTGTCGATACTGAATCGGTCCTGTACATTACCGGGCCCCTGGTTGTGCGCGACTCGCTGGACTGTGTGGGTATTGATAGCCAAAACAACGTCACGGTCGGCGGTTGGCTCAACTGCGCCGGGTTTGTGCTTTGCTGCGGCGTTATGTTCGTGGACGGGGATATCCAGTGCGGACCGGGCGCGATCCAGGTTTATGGCATCCTGTCGGCGACGGGGAGCATCACCTGCGAGGACTTCATCTTCGTGGCCTGGGGCGGGCTGTTTGCCGACGGCGATCTGACCTGCCGGGGTGACTGTGTCGCCGGTTGCGCCATCAACGTCGGCGGTAAGCTGGACGTCGGCGGGCGAATCGTGGCGGGCGTCAACCCGGGCTTTCAAGTCGATGACGACATGATTCGCTGCGGCGAGTTGATCCAGGGCCACGCGGTGTTTACCGGTCTGATGTCGGAGCAGGAGCCGGAGGATGCGGCGAGCCGGATGCACGGTTCGGTGCCAGTCGACCACTGGGCTTACGGGGCCATGCGCTATCTGAATGCCGAAGGTTATCTGCCTGGGGCTTCGCCGGGATTGTTCGAGCTGCCACAATTAACCGCCGATGACCAACAGCGGCTGGCCGGGCAGGATCAGGCCGCGTTACTGAGATATTACGAGGGTTGCGGCTGGACGCCGCTCACGCGCCTGGAGTTCGCGCAATTCGCTTTAAGGTTGCTCGATGAAATGGCGGCCGCGGCCGATCCGTATCCTGTGCAAATCGCCTTGATGATCGAAGCGCTGGCAGATGAATTTGCTGACGAACTTGCACAGATGCATTAGGGTGGAAGGGCTCATAGGGCCCGTTTCAAGGCCGGCGCCGGTGGGTTGAGGACTCATCGATATATATCAAACACGTACCACAGGCGGCCTCGCCTGTGGCAGTTTTCAACAGCCGGGCCGGCTGTTGTACGTGTTTTGTTTTCACCCTGGCCTTTGGCCTGATAGGCGAAACACAGTACCGCTCCCATCGCAGTTTAGCCCCGATCCACACTGGGCGCACAGTCCCGCCAAGGCGGGACGCCCCTACGCTTATACTTACGCTTGCCGCTCAAGCTTGCCGGACGCAGGCTGGAAGCCCGTGCTGCTGGACGCAAGCGGGGACGTTCGCGCTACCCGGCTTGCGCTTAGCACTTAAGCTTCCACTGCTGCTAAACTCAATCGATGTACTGGGCACGGGGAGCCGGGGTGGTCGCGGCGCTGGCCGTGGTGGCCTTGAACTGGCAGCACGCGCTGTCGAACGCCGACTTCATCTACATGTGCTGCGCGGCGCGCTACCTGGCCGACGGCGGCGTGCCGGTCACGCCGTATTTCCCGGCGGGCTATCCCGTCCTGCTGGGGCTTCTAACGCTGACCGGCCTGACGGCGCTGAAGTCCGGCGTGCTGTTAAGCGCCGCGGGTACCTGCCTGAGCATCTCCGCCGTCGTCTGGACCGCGCTGAGGCTCAAGCTGCCGGTCTACCTGTCCCTGGCACTGGGCCTGTTGGCCCTGACGCTGCCCGACGTCTTCGAGATCGCCTTCAACCCGCACCTCGACGCGCTCTACACCGGTCTCGGGCTGTGGATCCTCGCGCTGGCCCTGGCGGTCCTCGCCGGTGACGACCGGCCGGCGCTCGATTGGTGGCTTGTCGCGCTTTCGCTTCTTTTAATCTCACTGCGCTATCACGCCGTGATCATTGTGCTGCCGGTGGCGCTCGTCCTGGTTTTTCGAATGACCAAGGCACATCGCGCGGGAGCCACGCTGCTGATCATTACGCAAATTGCCGTTGGCTTCTGCTTCGCCTGGCTCAACTTCACCACGGGCAGCTTCAACACGGCTGCGGCCGACCAGGTACGGACCGGGCACGTTTATCTGGCCAATTACGACGCTGTCGATCTGATCTTCACCGACTACGCGGAGTTTTTAGAAACCGCGCCGCCGGTTTCCAGCCGGATGGTCGCGGAGAACGTCGCCCGCGTCTGGCCGCAATACCTGCTGCGGCGAGCGTTGTGGCTGGGCCTGGCCTTCTGGCTCGTCGCGATCCTGGTCGGCCGCTATCCGCCGCGCTCGCACTGGCTGGTGCTGTTCATGCTCGGCTATACCCTGGCGGTCGCGCCGACCTATTTCACGCCACGGGCCTCGGCCCTGCCGGAGCTGGCCGCGCTGTTGCTGCTGGCGCAGTCGCTGGCGGCACTGCTGGCGCCGCGCCGGGACATGCCGGCCCGGTCGTTGCGTACCGCGGGCGTGCTGTTCACGCTGATGCTGGTCTGCGGCAGCGGTTACAACCTCTGGCGCGAGGTGCCCGTCGTCCGGCACTGGTGGCGGCTCAACGCCGATGTAGTCGCGGCCAACGAGGAAGCGCTGGCTACGGCGGGCGGCGAGCGGCTGCATCTGTTCGGGCCGATGGACTACACGGCCTGGCCCGTCAGCGGCCGCTACAACCTCCCGGGTGCGGCGTACTCGCGCTTCTGGCTGGACGATCCGCGCGTGGCGCACCTGGTCGACCCCTACATCCCGCGTGTGGCGGCCGACGACCTGGTGCCCGGCAACGCGCCGGTCAGCGTGATCCTGCTCTGGGAGCGGCATGGCGGCCGGCCCGCGCATCCCGCCGAGCTGGAGCTGATCGAGCGGCTGGAGCACAGCTGGGTCTGGCGCGAGCAGATCAGCGTCGTACCCGGCACGCGGCTGTGGATCCGCGGCGGCTAGGATTGGCTTCAAGCAAGACAGGCCCGATCAGCTGTCGGGCCTACGCCTGCGTAGGCCGCAACGGTGGAAATTCCTCAATGGCCCGCGGAGCCACCATTCGCTGTCGTGGTTAGGTTCACCCTGGTCGAAATCGCTTCGCCACATGTCTTGCTAACGCTAATGTTACGGACGACGCAGGCGTCGTCCCTACCCGTTGATGTCGCATAAATACAGGGCACACAACCACCCGACTCTACAACATGTTTAGGAATGAATCTTCTTCAACAACCAGGCCGTGTTATCCGCCAGGTCCTTCAGGGTCTGCATACCCTCGGGATCGTCCAGGACCTCGCCGGGATTCTTGCCGATGCAGAAATTCCAGTAGCTCGAGCCGACGGTGTACAGCCCTAGCACGGAAAACAGGTGGTTGATCGTATCCAGCGCGTGGATGCTGCCGGCGCGGCGCACGGCGGACAGCGCCACCCCCACCTTGCGCATCAGCGGGTTATTGTTGGCGCGCACCACGTAGGCGGTGCGGTCGAGGAGCGCCTTGGTCTCGGACGTGACGTCGGCGACGTAGGTCGGGCTGCCGATGATGATGCAGTCGGCACTGAGCATCTTTTGCAGGCAGTCGTTGAACGGGTCGTTGTCGATACTGCAGCGGTTGTCCTTGGTCTCGCGGCACTTACAGCAGGCGGTGCAGCCGTGGAAGGGACGCCCGCCGATCTGCACGTACTCGGTCTCGATGCCGGCCGCCTCCAGCTCGCGAAGCACGAAGCGGATCATCTGCTCGGTATTGCCGCCCTTTCTCGGACTGCCGTTGAACGCTACTGCCTTCATTGCGCACCTCCCGCGTTGGCAGCATTGTAATGCAGGGCGCCGCCGGCAGCAGGTATATTGGATCCAGTGCGATGACGCGCCCGCGCAAGAGACGGGTCGAGTCTGAGGAGATGCCGGATGCGGATCGAGACGGTCGAGGATATCCATGAATTGCTGGACGGCTATGCGACTGCCGCCGCCTTGGGCGCGGCGCTGGAGCTGGGGCTGTTCTGGCGGCTGGGCGAGCAGCCCAGGCCGGCGCGGGAGATCGCCCGAGAACTGGGGATCCCCTTCAACCGCTGCCAGAACTGGCTGCAGCTGCTGGTCAAGCTCGGCTTGCTGACGCATGGCGATCAGGGCTATGCGCCCTCCGCGACGGCCCGGGAAACGATCCTTGATGTCTTCAGCCAGGACACCTGGGCGTTTCTGGCGCTCTCCAACCGCCAGGGCGCGCCCGCGCTTCATGATCTCGCCGCGCGGATCACGCGGCCCGGCTCCACCTGGGAGCACGAGGCGCAGAAGCCGCCCGATTACTACCGCCAGATCCAGACCGATCCGCGCTACGCGGAGCGCTTCACGCGAATGATCTACGAGATCCACGTTCCGCTGGCCGAGATTCTGGCCGACCTGCTCGACCTCGGCGGGGTTAAGCTGATGCTGGACCTGGGCGGCGGGTCCGGCGTGATCAGCCATGCCCTGCTGCGCGGGAACCCCGGCCTCACCGCGGTGATCGTGGACAACGAAAACGTCTGCACGGTCGGCCGCGAGATCGCGCGGGAGAACGACCTCGCGGACCGCGTCAGCTACCTCGCCGCCGATTTCGTCAGGGACGAGCTGCCGGCCGGTTACGACCTGGCAATGCTCTGCGACGTCGGCCAGCAGGATCCCGGCGTCTATGCCAAGGTCCGGGCCGCGCTGAACCCGGGCGGCCGGCTGGTGATCGTCGACAAGCTGTCCGCCGACGAACACACCGCGGTTCGCTCGCGAGTGGTCTGGGCCTTGCTCAGCTCATTGGATTGCCCGGCGGATATCTGCAACTTTCGGACCGTCGACTCGGTGAAGGCGCACCTGAAGCAGGCCGGGTTCCGCGACATCACCGCCCGCGCCGTGCCGAACCTGGATCAACTGCGCTGGAACAAGGATTGGACCATCATCGAGGCGAGTAAATAACAGTCTGGCCGGACGCGGGTTATACTACACTGAACAAACTCGAAGCCGCAAGGGCTGGAGGACAGTATGCGCTATTCAGTATCGATCCCCGTGGTTCTCATTCTTGCCGTCGCGTGCCTGCTCAGCGGGTGCGGCAAACCCAAGTATCTGGTCAAAGGCCTGACCCTGCCGCCCGGCGCGGCGGAAGTCAGTTTCACGGTTAGCAAGGACACATTAAGCGCGTTTCCCGCGGCGGGGATGGGCGAGGTCAAGCAGACCGTTACCGTTGGGTTCAACTGCAGCGCCGGCTGGGACAGCGTCTGCGCACACGTCGACGATTGCATGCGGCGGGCCGGCTATGAGGAAAGTATGTCCACCTTGGAAGGAATGACGGGCCAGCAGATTCCCGGCATGGGCGATTTCTCGTTTAGCGACACCATGCGGATGTACCACAAAATGGGCGGCAAGTATAGCGTTGCGCTGGAGAATAACAAAGCGCTGATGAGTTTGGGCGGCGGCGGTGATCCGGCGTTACTCGGCATGACGGACTACACGCTGATGGTGATGGAATACAAGGGCGACTAACCGGTGAACCAGCCAAAATGGAGCGGGCGATCCGCCCGCTCCGGAGGGCAAGGTCATGTTGTCTGAGGCCGCGGGCGGATGGCTGGCGCCCGCGGAGGGATTAGCTAAACACTGATCAGCTGGATCGTCACCGTCGCCGGCTCGCTTCGAAGCGTGTTCTCGTCGAACTGGTAGATCTTGATCACGGTGCCCGGCGCGGTCATGAAGTTCGGCGGCACGTCGGCCTGGCTGAACCCGAAGGCTCCGTCGGCATCGGCTTTCGTGTTGGCCACGAAGTTCTGCGGGTCCTCGATCACGATGCTGGCATTCGGCAGGGCCGCCCCGACGCCGCTGCCCATCGAGAACTGCATCGTCTGGTCGTTGAAGAGCGCCACAACTGATGTAGTATCGACCAGCCCGGCCTGGGGCTGGTTGAGCGGCGAACCCGGGTCCGGCGTTTGCTGCTGCTGCTGGTCCTGCGGATTCGGATCGGGCGCGGTCAAAGCGCCACCGCCGCCGCCACAGGAAACACTAAGGAAGACGATCAGCAATAGGGATTGAAGGATGATTCCCGCCTTGATGTTTGCTATTGAGTTCATACCGAACCTCCTGAGGTAAACCGTGTGTGTTACCCAGCCTGACAGGTTTAAAACCACCGGGCGGTTTACTTTCGGTGAAAGCGCGGTGAAAACTGGCTGAACTCCCGTCACCGGACGGGCCGCGTCGAGCGCTAGAATGCCGTATGCCCAATCAGCACAACCCCTGGCTGGATATCCCGGCCGCCGACTACGAAGCCCACATGAGCGCGGACGCCGTGGGCCAGCAGCAAGCGCTCAACGGGATTTTCCGCGACTGCTACGGGCGGCTCCAGCCCAAGCGATTGTTGGTCCTCGGCTGCGCGACGGGTAACGGTTTCGAGCATATCGATCCGCGGGTCACCGCGCACGTCGCCGCCGTCGATATCAATCCGCACTACCTGGTGGACGTGACGATGCGCTTCGCGCGTACGCTATCCGGCCTGGAAATCAGCTGCCGCGACCTGGCGGATGACGGGCTCCCCGACGGGGTGTTCGACCAGGTGCACTGTGCCCTGATCTTCGAGTACCTCGATCCGGCGCCGCTGCTAGCGGGCATCGCCGCGCAGCTGGCTCCCGCCGGCACGGTTACCGCCGTCCTGCAGGTGCCTGGCGACCATGCCAATGTCTCACCGACCGAGTACGCCAGCCTGCGCCGGCTCGAGCCCGTGATGCGCCTGGTCGCGCCGGCTGAATTCCTCGAGATGGTGCACACGGCCGGACTGCGGTGCGTCAAGCACGCTGAGCACGAGCTGCCCAACGGCAAGCGCTTCGCCGAGCTCTGGCTGGAGCACGTTTAACCTCTCGCAGCTTGCGCGTCCGCCCCTGGCGCTTAACCCGTCGCCAGCTTGAACAGCCCGCCCGCGGCCATGATCTCGCGCTGCACGTTGCTGACCGCTTTCAAGGCCGGCAGGTCGGTGCCGCGCGTCAGATTCCGCCACGTGCCGCCGGCCAGGTCGAGCTCGATCTCGTCGCCGCTGTTAAGCGCCGCCGGATCGAGCGCCGGGCAGACCAGCACGGGCCAGCCCGCGTTGACGGCATTGCGGAAGTAGATCGCGCCGAAGCTCTCGGCCACGAGCGCCGTCACGCCCAGGGCGCGGAAGCAGTCCACCGCCTGCTGGCGCGAACTGCCGCAGCCGAAGTTTCCGCCGGCCACGACAATGTCGCCGGGCTGGCACTTTTTCGCGAAGTCCTCCCAACCCGCCAGGTTGTCCAGCGCGTACGGGCCCATCTCCTCCAGCTTGGTGATGTGCAGGTAGCGGTTGTGGAAGATCATGTCCGTGTCGATGTTGGGGATCAGCGCCCCCTGATCGTCGGTCAATACCCAGACTCTGCCTTTGATCGTATTCATGATTTGGCCTCCGGTTCAACCAGTTCGCCGGCGGCGGCGCTGGCCGCGGCGACGCTCGGGCCGCACAGATAAGTCCGGCCCTTGCCCTGCTTGCCGCTGAAGTTGCGGTTGCTCGTGGAAAGCTGCACCTCGCCCGCGCCGGTCATGCCGATCTGGCCCGAGGCGCAGCCGCCGCAGCCGGCGTTGGAGACCAGCCCGTTGGCGTCCATGAAGACGTCCATCAGGCCTTCCTTCAGCGCTTCCTGCCAGACCTGCCGCGTGGCCGGCACGACCCGAAGCATCACCTGCGGCGGACAAGCGCCGCCCCGCAGATGGCTTGCCGCCGCCCGGAGGTCCTCGATCCGCCCGTTGGTGCAGCTGCCGATGAACACGCTGTCGATCGGTACGCTGCCCTGGGCGATCACCTCGTGCACGGGATGCACGTCCTCGGGATGGCCCGGCAGCGCGACCTGCGGCCGCAGGCCGTCGATGTCGAACTCCAGCTCGCGCTCGTATGGCGCGCCGGGGCTGGCGTGGAAGTCAGGGTTGTCGCCGGGGATGATCAGGCTGATCGCGCCCATCTCCGTGCCCATGCTGGCCAGCGTGATGCGCTCGGCCAGGCCGGCTTGGTCGACCCACTCGCCATAGAGCTCGCCGACCTGGCCCAACAGGCCGGCGGCGCCGAGTTGGCCGCACAGGTACAGCGTCACGTCCTTGGCATCGGTGTTCGCGGCGGGCAGCCCCTTCAGCGTGATCTTCACCGAGCCCGGCACCTCGAACCAGGTGCGGCCGTGGGCGAAGGCATAGGCGATATCGACGTCGCCCATCCCCTGGCCGAAAGCGCCCAGCGCACCGAGGATGTTGTAGTGGCTGTCGGTGCCGACGGCGGTGGTGCCCGGCTTGACCAGCCCGCTCTCGATCAGCACGTGGCTGCCGATGCCGGCGTCGACGTCGAAGACCTTCACGCCGTGCTCGCGGGCGAACAGGCGGCAGCTGTGCTGGTTGTCGGCGTAGCCCGCGGTGTTGGCCGGCGCGTTGCAGTCGAAGGTGAAGAACGTGCGCTTGACGTCCGCCACCGGCTTATCCGGCACGTTCTCGCGCAAGTTCTGGACTACGCTGGCGCCGCCGAAATCGCGCGCGGTGCGGTAGTCCAGGCCGAGCCACTGGATCGAACCCGGCTCGGCCCCCTCCGCCCCGTGGGCCAGAAAGATTTTCTCGATGATCGTGTGTGGCATGGGAGTATTGTAAGGCGTGTTGCCGTAGCGGCAACATCCCCGCCAGATTGGAGTGCCGGCTTCCAGCCGGCACCCCCGGGCCGCCAGGTTGGCTGCGCTCCGTAGCACAACCGCCCCGGGAATTGCTTAAGTGAAAAGCGTAAGCGTAAGCCTGGGGAAGTCCGGAGTCCGGAGTCCGAAGTCCGCGAGCAGTAGAGCAAGCCCCCGTGCTTGCGATCCTACAAGCGCAGGTGATATGCATAAGCCCGCAGCAATGCCGCCCATGCCGTATCTAAGCTAGTAATGACGCAAGTATTTTGGGTAGGGGCGAAGCCATGCTTCGCCCTTGTGCCGACAACAGCCATACGACGGGCGCAGCCTGCAATCCTCACCCCAAACCTCAATTCTCACTGGCTTCGCTGGACAATGAGATACAGCTGCCATCAGGGCGAAGCATGGCTTCGCCCCTACGCTTCGATGCGCATCCACATTAGCCGCTCAGCCGTGTGCCCCTGCGAACTCGCATCCTGCCTAAGCACACGGCTAAGTTTCTTTCGCTAAATTCGGCGTCAGGGATCCCGCCTGCGGCGGGACTGCGTTTTGTGACTTCTAGTCCCTGGTCCCTACGTTCCTAGTGCCTTCTTCTTCCCCTTAAACCATTAACTTTTCGCCTTCAACCTTCCGGTGCCGCCAGGATGGCGGCGCTCCCCGTCGCCGGATATAATCACTCCATGGGTGACAGTAAACTAAGTATCATTTTCCTGACGTTGTTGGCGCTGGCGCTGGCCGTCGCGCTCTGCGGCTGCCCCGCCAGAACACAGTCCTCCCTGCCGGCCGACTGGCCGATCGCCGAACTCACGATCCCGGCCGGTTCGATTGAGGAGATCATCGTCGATCACTCGGACGGCGAGAAGAAATGGAAGTTGTATCTCAACGATTCGATGCCGTGGGACCGGCTGGCCCAGCATGTCGAGAGCTGCCTGGCCCCCCTGGGCTATTCCGAGTTTTATACGCTGACGGCGCAGGGCGACGACAAACGCGATCGCATTCGCACGTACCTTTCGGCCGATCTGCTGACCAGTTTCAGCATGATGAATACGGTGGCGATGGGCCGGCCCGCCGGCTCGGACAAGCCGGAATACGGGCTGATGCTGAAGATCGGCACTCAGCCCTACGGCGACGCCGCGCTGGCGGGCACCACTTCGGCGGCGGGCGTCCAGTATTTCCTCGAACCGCTTGAGTAGCTAAGCGTAGCCGGCTAGTCCTGAGGCTCGGGCGCGGCCGCCGGCACCGGGCGCTTGACCAGGCGGAAAGTGTACAGCTCACACAGCTGCATGAAGATCAGGAAGTACATCGGATACACATGGTCGTAATACCCATTCACGTCCTCGAACAGGATCTTCAGAAAAATCCAGCTCACGATGAGCATAATCAGTCCCATGCCGACCGGCGGCCAGACTCCAGGCCAGCACTCGCCAAAGGTGGTCGGGGATCCGGTCCGGACCCACCAAGCCGAGTACACTAACAGACAGGCAGGCGCCAATGGACAACGATGACACGATCAAGGCAATAATCTGCATCACGCGATTGCCGAGGCGTATCGAATCCAGGTCGAATCGATCACGGCCCATATGGCCGCAATTATTCATAGGCTACATGGCAGTACATGCAAGGCTTATCCCGCCATGGCGTGGTCGCACGACGAGGGTACCACGGCCGGCTCTGGCCGTAGACCTTTGATGTCCGCAGACAGAGCCGCTTGCAGTACCCTTTTCGAGGCAAATGTTAATCCGCGCTAATCCGCGCTATGTCATGTAATTTTCCTTGCATTGCCAGTGTATGTCTGTTATATTACATGTGAAAGTGCACTTTCGACCGCGGAAAACGCCTCGGCGTGGTCGACGGTGTGAAGTGTCCGCCTCGCAGTGTTCGCTAGTACTCCGACGCTGAGGTGTCCGCCCACCGGATCACTGGGCCGATGTCCGGCGGTAACCAGGCCCGTGCTGAATAAAGGGACGGCCGTCCCGCTGAAGAAAGGGAAAGA
>JAFGCY010000018.1 GCA_016932385.1 bacterium
ATTCCGCCGCGCCGGTCGCCGGCGCGCCAGGCCCCGCCGTGGACGAAGATGACGGCCGGACGGCGACCGGTGAACTCCTCGGGCGGCATCACGATGTCGACTAACAGCGGCTGGCCGTCGACCCGGGCGTACTCGATGTCGCGGACGACGCGCACGCCGTCGGGCATCTGCCAGGTTTCGGTGGTGGGAACGGTGGCCTGCAGTGCCGTGATCAACAACGCGGTCAGCGCGCCGGCCACCAGGACCGTGGCAATGTACGTGCTGGTTTTGAGCATCGGCATGGTCAGATCCACCCCAAGGGATGCGTAACTGGATTATACCGGCGCGGGCGGCTATGTAAACCCCGCCGTACGGTAGAATCAAATTAAGCCCTGTGGCGTCGGGCCTGTTGCACGCAAACGCCGTGAACCGTGTCAGGACCGGAAGGTAGCAGCACTAAGCGGAAGGTTGCGGTGCCGGCAGTTACCTGGCGCCCGGGGTGTTTTCGTTAATCAGCTCCTTGAGCAATTCCAGTTCCTCGACGATCCACTCAGAGCCGGACGGATACTCCCGGCCCAGGGCTTCGTCGATCGCCGCCAGCGCTTCGTCGTACCGCCCCAGCTTGAACATGAGCGCCGGGCGCCGGGCGGCGAAGCGGAGCGCGTAGCGCGGTTGCTCGGCGTTGGTCTGTTTAAACAGCTCGATCGCGGCCAGCGCATCCTCATAGCGCCCGAGTTGGTCCAGCACGTCGACCCAGAACCACTCCAGCCGGTCGCCGGAATAGGGTTTGGACCGCTGTTCGAACAGGTACATCGCGCCGTAGGGATCGCCGTCCAGCGCGGCATAAGCCGCCAGCCTGCGCAGGTTGTCGTCGGCCGCTTCAGCTTGCTGTTCGGGCGTCTGCGCCGGCAGGGCGGGATCGGTCGCATCGCTGTCCGCCGGCAGCTCGCCCTCCAGCACGACCTTCTGCCACCAATCCGCGAGCGGCGTATCAGCTTGGGACAGGAACGCCGCACTGATCTCGGCGAAGCTCAATTCGCCCTGGGCCAGGGCCTGCTCTTGCAGCGGATGGATCACTTCGGTGTACAAATCATTGCCCGCCAGATGGTCCAGGGCGATCAGCGTTGCCCGAACCCGGTATTCGACGTGCCTGCTGAGGCCCAGCGCCAGCAGGTCCTCGGCGCGGCCCGGCATCTGCCGGCCGGCCAGCAGGCGGTAGGCGCTCTGGCGGTCGTTCTCCGCGCGGTCGGCGCCGAATTCCTCGGCGAACCGCTGGTCCGCCTTGTATACCAGCAGGTTCAACAGCGCGTCCCGCCAGCACTCCGGTTCGTTGGTGAACCACTGCGGCTGGTCGGCCAGGTTGCCGTAAGTCAGGTTCCTGAATCGCTTGTACGACAGCGGCTCCTCGATCAGGCCCAACCTAATCGGATCGGGCCAGGCCGCATCGACGGATTCCGAGTCCGGATCGATCAAGACGAGATACTTGTTGCCGTCTTCAGGAAACCAGGGGCCCAGCACCTCGCGGCGCAGCTCGAGCCATTTACACAGGCTGGACAGGTTTTCCGTCATGACCGGCGTGCCGAGCAGTTCGGATGGCGCGGCGTAATAAAGCATTACTCCACGGTGTTGGTGGATTCCCGGCTCCAGGCGATGGCCGATCACGCAATGCCGCGCGTAGCCACCTGGCCAAGTTGCCGTAAAGCTCTCGCCGTCCGTCGACTCCTCCGCGCCGTCCGAGGCCACGTACTGCAACCCGCCGGGCTCGATCCGTACGCGGATCGTCACGGAAGGCAGCTTGTCCGCGGCACGGGGGGTGAGGCGCAGCGGGAACGAGTAGATGTTCGGGCCCTGGTCGCCGAAGGACAGCATACCGTTGGCGCGCTGGTTGATGACGATGCGATAGTCATGGCCGGGCTGGAAGCTGCCGTGGACCACCAGGTCGTTGGGCTGGCAGACCGTTGTCTCCACTTCCTCCCAGGACATCTCGTTGCCCAGGCCGTCGGTAATGCTTTCACAGGACCAGAACCGCGGCAGGCTGAAATGCAACTCCGCTTGCGGCT
Organism: bacterium; assembly: GCA_016932385.1. Taxonomy (GTDB): domain Bacteria; phylum 4484-113; class 4484-113; order 4484-113; family JAFGCY01; genus JAFGCY01. The sequence goes on from JAFGCY010000018.1 coordinate 2,040, forward strand.
CGTCGACCGCCAGGTCACACGCATACTGGACCTCCCAGACGTTGGGATTATCCACCCAGTTCCCCGGGTCGCCCTCTTTGTAATAAGTGTCGTAGATCAGGTTGGTGATGGTGTAATTCCGTGCCGGAACGGCTTCCTGCTCGAACAGTCCGCGGCGCCGCGGGCTTTGCACGTACTCCACGTCGTGCCGCGTGCGGTTGCTCAAGGTCAGTTCCCCCGGCTTATCCTGCAATTCCCAGCGCTCGTCTTCAGGAGTCCGCCAGGCCAGCAGCGCTTCGCCGGGCTCCGGCGGCAAGGGATAGCCGCAGTCGGGCCAGAGGCTGGCCGGCAGCTTTTCCATTTCCTCGCTCGGCTCGGTGTAGTACGGGTCCAACCAGCCGCAGTTGTGATAGGAGCGCAGATAGGCATCCGCCAGCGTTTGTTGGGTGGCTTCGTCCAGGCGGTCCCACTGCCCCAGGCCCGGCCGCCGGAAGGCAGCACAGTCGCTGAGCGCACTTTCACTTCCACCGCAGAGGAAGATGCAATTCACGGCGAATTCGACAGGCCGGCCGGGTGCGCGGAAGTCGAAGACGTTGAGGGTGTCCTCGTTGAGCGCGGGCAAGCCGGTCAGCGTCAGTGTCATCTCGCCGGCGAGGACGTACTGCGAAAACTCGATCCCGCCGGGGCGGATCGCCGTGCCGGTGCTGATTGAAAGCGTGCCGTACGGTACGTCAATCTTAGTATCGCTGAGCTGCCAGACCTCCGCCTTATCGAGTGCCGCCCAGGGATCGTGCGGTTCGAAGGCCGCTTGCGGTGCATCCGGATCGTCCGGCGAATAGAACAGCATCGATAGCAGGATCCGCAAGTACAGGTCCGCGTTGTCCGTCTCCTCGCTGGCCGCCGGTTGGGCAAACGCCCCACCGGTCATCAGCAGCATGGACAGCACAACGGCGATTCCGAATATGCGCATGTGTCCCTCCGAATGGTTCCAACATCCTAGCATTAAAGGTAGCCCGATATTGATCTGCTGGATTCAACCAAGCTTGTTACAGCCTAAACCAGCACTCCACGCACCAGCGTCGCGAATTCGATCAGCGCCGAGGAATCGATCACGCCGGTGTCATCCATCGGGCAGAGCCGGCTGCGCAGGCGGCGCGTCAGTTCCAGCTGGAGGCCTTGACCGGACTGGCCGCGATTGCAGATATTTTCGGCATAGTTGCCGCAGAAGTGCGAACGCACGTATTCGTCCGCGGAGTCCTGGGCGTAAATCGCGGCAAACCCGGCCTCGGTCAAGCGTGCTTTCAGCAAAGCTTTCAGTTCTTCGTGCAGGCCGCCGAGATAGATATCGTGCGCCTCGCGGTCCTGGCAGCCGTGCACCGACACCACGTAACGGGCGCGCGAGGCGACATACAACGCCGCCGGTTCGGTGATCTTGTGGCTGTTGATGTGCAGGCGGTTGTTCCGGCCGCCCGGCCGATGGCCCTCGAAGACGTACAGGCTGTGCTCGGTGCCGGCGATGGCGGCGGCGATCGCCGAGGTGTGCGGCTCGATCAGCCCGCCGTGGACGGCCGTGATCGCGTAGGGCGACGTGCCCAGGCGGTAGCTGACGGTGTAGTGGCCGGCCTCCGCACTCGCCATCGATTCGTAGTCGTAGTAAACATCCGGCACGGCTACTCCCGGCGAAAGCGCTCGAGCGCGCAGTCGAGGATCGCGCCGGCCGCGTTGACCCCGTGGGCCTGTTCGATCGCGGCGTAGCCCGGGCTGCCGTTGACTTCCAGCACCAGCGGCCCCTGGCCGGACTCGATCAGGTCGACCCCCGCCAGGCCGAGCGAAAAACACGCCGCACTGCGCCGCGCCAATTCGGCCGTTTCCGGCGTCAGTTCGGCGAGTTCCACCGTGGCCCCGCGGTGGAAGTTGGCCCTGAACGCGCCGGGTTCCGCCTGGCGCTTGACCGCCCAGCGCGGCTCACCGTCGAGTACCAGCACACGCAGATCGCCGCCGTGGGCGGCCGGATAGAACCGCTGCAGCATCACGTCGTACTGTACTAGGTTCAGCGCTTCTACGACGCTCGTCACCGTCGCGGCGTCGGGGGCGATGACCACGCCGACGCCCTGGCTGCCGCGTACGAACTTGAGCACGACCGGATAGCCGCCCAGGGCCGCGACGGTGTCGTCGATCTCGCACGGCGCGCGGAGCATGCCCGTCTGCGGGACCGGCAGGCCGGCCGTGGCCAATTGGCAGAGCGCGCTGAACTTGTGGCGCAGGCGGAGCAGGCCGGCAAACGGGTTCAGCGTCGCCGCCCCGGCCAGTTCCAGGATCTCCAGGGCGTTCAGGGAGTATTCCGTGGCCAGGCTGCCCAGGCGCGGGATCAGCACGGTCTCCTGCCAGGCACCGCCCAGCCCGGGATGGCTGACCGCGGCCCCGCCGGGATCGAGGTTCAGGTACAGCTCATGCGGGTCCAGCAGGTGCAGCGCGAGCCCGCGCGCGCGGGCTTCCTCCGCCAGGCGCATGACGCCGTGGGCTTCGGGCTGGCGGGTCAGAACAACGATCCGTCGGTCACTGGTCATCAGTGCAAGTGTACCGCGCGGCGGAAGCGGCCTAGAAATCCTCGACCGCGAACTGGTCCTCGAAGATCTTGAGGGCGTTGTCGCCGAAGAGCATGAAGACGATCAGCTCGGGCTGGGCATGCGAAAAGCAGTGCTCACGCACCGCGGCCAGCATGGCCTTGGCGCAATCGCTGAGCCCGACCCGCCCGGCGCCGGTGCCCAGCGCCGGCAGCGCGATGGATTCGATGTTCTGGCTGGCGGCCAGCGCCAGCGCCGAAGTGGTCGCGGCGGCCACGCTCTCGAAGGACGCGGGCCGGCCGGCGGCCATCGCCGCGGCGTGGATGACATGCAGCGAGGGCAGATTGCCCGAGGTGGTGATCACGCTTTCCCCCACGGCAATCGGGCCCTGGGCGACCGCCTCGCGTTCGATTGCGGCACCGCCCGCGCGTTTGATCGCGCCGGCCACGCCGCTGCCCATCCACAACTCGTGGTTGGCGGCATTGACGACCGCTTCCACGTCAGCCTGGGCGATGTCACCCTGGCGGATCCTGACGCGCTCCTTCCAGCTGTGCATTAACCTAAGTTCTCCGTCTTTTTATCGTTGGCCTTCAGTTCCTCGAGATCGAAAGTCGGCATCCCGGGAACGTCCGAACTGGTTGTTTTCGCCTTCGGCGCGGTTTTGGCCTGGTGCACCGGTTTGGCCGCGGCCGGCTTGGCCGTGGCTTTGCGGCTCCAGATATTGTTGAGCACTACCGCAATGATCGCGGACACGGCACCCGGCACGGCGAAGAACCACGGCCACAACATCTGCCACTGGTTGGGATCCGGCAGACCAAAACTGAAGTTGATTTTAAAATAGTCGTATGTCGCTCCCAGAACCAGCGCGACCACCGAGCCGATTAAAACGGCGAAGATGCCCCGAACAACTGCCATATTCCACCTCCGGTCATTTATATTGTACATGTAACGCCGCGTCGTTTCACGGAATATCACGTTAAGGTTTGATGTACTTTTTCAAGCTTCGCCCCGCCGGCAACGGCTATTTCGCTGTGAGGCAAGCTGCGGCCGGCTTGCCCGTGGACCGGCGCCGCCGGGTTGTCCCGGCCGCAATCGGCCTGGTGAGATAATCAATGCTTACCTGCGGGTAATTACTCGTGTATAATTACCTGCGGGTAATTACCGGACAAGCCGATGACGATGAAGCATAATCGCGGAACTGCTGATCAGGAGTTGACGGCGGCGCAGCAGGATTACCTGGAAGCGCTGAGCCTGCTCGGCGCGGAAGGAGCCGGGGTGCGGGTCACGGACCTGGCGGCGCACCTGGGTACGCGCCTGCCGACGGTGACGCGGACCCTGCAGCGCCTGCGCGAGCGGGGACTGGTGCACCAGGAGGTGCGCGGGCTGGCCTATGTGACGCTGGCGGGCCGGCGGCTGGCCGGGCAGCTGGCCGAACGCCACCGGCTGGTCGAACGGCTGCTGGGCGAGGTGCTGCATCTGCCGCCGGAGCAAGCCGCGCGCGATGCCTGCGTGATCGAACACGGGCTGTCCGGCGCGGCCGCGGGTCGGCTGGCCGCGTTCTTGGGCCGCTGGGACCAGCTGCCGCAGGCGACGCGGCGCTTCCTGACAGGCCGGCGCGGCCGCCCCAGCGAGGAGCGGTTCGACCTGTTGGGCGACTCGCGCTCCTTCGGGGGGAGGCACTAGATGCGCCGCCTGCTGACCGGCCTGCTGCTGGTGGCGCTCAGCTTGAGCGCCGGTTGCCCGCGCGAGGCGGCGCCCCAGGACGACGGCGTGCTGCGGGTGGTGGCGACGACGGGCATGATCGGCGATATCGCCCAGCGGATTGCCGGTGCGGACGCCCAGGTGACGGCGCTGATGGGCCCGGGCGTCGATCCGCACCTTTACAAGGCACGCGAGTCGGATGTCGACGTGCTGTTCACCGCCGATGTCGTGCTCTACAACGGGCTGCATCTCGAGGCGCGGCTGGGCGATGTACTGGAGAAGCTCGCCGGCCACAAGATCGTCGTGGCGGTCGGCGCGGCCGTGCCGGCGGACCGGCGGCTTATGCCGGTCGGCAGCGAAGGGCTGCCCGATCCGCACATCTGGTTCGATGTCGGCCTCTGGCGGTTGGCCGCGGGCGAGATGGCCGCGGCGCTGGTCCAGGCGGATCCCGCCCACGCGGAGGAGTACCGGCGGCGGCTGGCGGAGGTCCAGGCCGAGCTGGACGAGCTCGACGCTTATGTTCGGGCGCAGGTGGAGCGCGTGCCGCCGGAGCAGCGCGTGCTGATTACCGCGCACGACGCCTTCAACTACTTCGGCGCGGCCTACGGTTTCGAAGTCGTCGGGCTGCAGGGGGTTTCCACCGCCGCCGAGGCGGGCACGGGCGACGTACGGGCGCTGGTCGACCTGATCGTCGCCCGCCAGATTCCGGCCGTGTTTATCGAGAGCAGCGTGCCGGAGCGCAATATCAAGGCCGTTCAGGAAGCCGCCGCCGCGCGGGGAGTGGACGTGGCGATCGGCGGCGAGCTGTACAGCGACGCCATGGGCGACGCCGGCAGCCCGGCGGGAACCTACGTCGGCATGGTCCGGCACAATATCGATACGATCGTGGCCGCGCTGGGCGGAGCGGGCCAAAGTGAGGTGGGCAATGGCGAATAGAGCTGACGTGCCGGCGGTCGCGACCCTGGACGTCACGGTGGCCTATCAGGAGAAGCCCGTGCTCTGGGACGTGGACTTCGCGGTGCCGGCGGGGGCGCGTTGCGCGATCGTCGGTCCCAACGGCGCCGGCAAGTCGACGTTGTTGAAAACGATCCTCGGCTTGATCCGGCCCGTCGCCGGCCAGATCGAAATCTTCGGCAAGCCCTATCACCGCCAGCGGCGCCGCGTGGGCTATGTCCCGCAGCGCGGCAGCGTCGACTGGGACTTCCCGACCACGGTACTCGATGTCGTCCTGATGGGGCGCTACGGGCACCTGGGTTGGCTGAGACGGCCCGGTCAGGCCGAGCGCGGAATGGCCGAGGTGGCGCTGATGCGCGTCGGCATGCAGGACTACATCCACCGCCAGATCAGCCAGCTTTCCGGTGGCCAGCAGCAGCGCGTCTTCCTGGCCCGGGCGCTCGTGCAGGACGCCGAGCTCTACTTCCTCGACGAGCCCTTTACGGGCGTCGATATCACCACCGAACGGGCCATCGTCGACGTATTCATCGAAATGCAACAACAGGGTAAGACGATCGTCGCCGTCCATCACGACCTGGAAACCTTAAAGGACTATTTCGACTGGGTGCTTCTGCTCAACGTGCGCGCCGAAGCGCTGGGCCCGGTGGCGGATGTGTTGACACCGGAGAACCTGCGCCGCACCTACGGCGGCCGCAGCGGCCTGATCGAGCGCGGGGAGGAGCAGCAATGAGCGTGCTCGTGGACCTCGTCACCGACCATACCCTGCGGACCGTGGCACTGGGCGCGGGCGCGATCGGCGCGGTCGCCGGGTTGCTCGGCACGTTTGCCGTACTGCGGCGCCAGAGCCTGGCCGGCGACGCGATCAGCCATGCCGCGTTGCCGGGCGTCGCCTTGGCGTTTCTAATCGGCGGGGCGGCCGGCGGCGGGTTGGCCAAGCACCCGCTGGTCCTGCTCGCCGGCGCGTTCGTGGCCGGCTGGCTGGGCATGCTGCTGGTGATGTTGATCACGCGCACCACGCGGATCAACGCCGATACGGCCCTGGGCATCGTGCTCAGCGTCTTCTTCGGCACCGGCCTGATGCTGATGCGGATCATCCAGGATCTGCCCACGGCCAGCAAGGCCGGGTTGGACAAGTTCCTGTTCGGCAATGCCGCCACGATGCTCACGGCCGACGTAATGACGATCGGCGC
>JAFGCY010000019.1 GCA_016932385.1 bacterium
CACGGCGTGAACAAGATCGCCCGGGACATCCTCGAGGATCCCTACGTCGAGCAGGCCGTCACCCAGATCAGCCGCCTGCTGAAGTAATCGGCGGCAGAGCTTCTCCTTCAGGCTTATAGGCTGATATACTGGAACCAGCCGTGAAGTACTTACAGTTAGCAGCTAACGCCATGCCCTATGTACTGGGCGTCAAGATCCTCGTCCTTGTGGCGGCGTACATCTATGTTTTTCTGATGCACGGGCCGCCCCTCAATCACACGGCGTTGTATTGGCTGACATTCGTGGTCCTGATCGGATTTAACTGCTACATCTACACCCAGCTTGAATGCGAGCCGCAGCGGCGCGAGCGCGTTTTCATGGTCGCGTTGGCACTCGATGTCGTTGCGATGATCTATCTGTTCTTCCTCAGCAGTGGGACGCAAATCGCGTTGCTGTGCATGCTGGCGTTGGTTATCGGTTTCTACAGCCTCGTACTGCCTGTGTCCATGGGCCTGTTGATCGGGATCGGCAGCGTGTTGCTCTACGTGGCAGCCGTGCTGATCCAATTGCTGCAGGGCAGTTACGCCGGGTACCAGACGGATGCGGTGGCTTCTTTGTTGCTGGGCTTGGCGGTGCTGGTAGCCGTAACCATCGTGATGCGACGCATCAAGCAGGGCGTTGACGACATCTATTCAGTCAGCGACTATTTAGCCCACGATCTATCGTCACAGGCGATCAACGCGGAGCTGGCCATCGAAGTGCTGGTCGAGCGTAACCGCGAAGTCCAGACGCTGTTGCAGATTCTAGAGAATTTCGTGGCGGTGCTGGATTTCGATCAGCTGTTCGAGAACATCATCCATGCGTTCCGCAACCGCTTTCAGTTCGACAAGTTCACGATCTACCTACACAACACGGAAACAGAGCACCTCGACCTGCGGCTCGAGTCCGGCGGCCAGGAAGGCACGGGTGTTGCCCGTTCGGTCCGGACGGATTACGGAGTCGTCGGCTGGTGTTTCTCGCATGGCGAAGGCGTCGTGATCAACGACGTCGCCAATGACCCGCGCTTCGCCGAGTTCAATCCACGCGCCCGTCGGCTGAAGAGCCTGGCTTGCCAGCCGCTGATCTTCCGCGGCGAGCGGCTGGGCGTGCTGTGCCTGGACAGTGAAAAGGCCAATTCGTTCGACGAGGACACGTTCGCCTTCCTGGAAAGCGTCATGCCGCTGATTTCGGTGGCGGTCTCCAACAGCCTGCATTACAGCATCGCCAAGGAAGAAAGCCTGACGGACAATCTGACCAAGCTCAATAACCACCGCGGCTTCATGGAAAAGTTCGTCGCGCTCCTGGACACGGCCTATTGCGACGAAACGCCGATGGAGCTGATCATCATCGATATCGACAAGTTCAAAGGGATCAACGACACTTACGGACACCTGGTCGGCAATCTCGTCTTGACCGAATTGGCGAACATCCTGCGCGAATTCTTCCGCGGCAGCGACTTGGTGGCTCGCTATGGCGGCGAGGAGTTTGTGATCGTGCTCAATGGCACGCCGCCGAGTATCGCGCCGCGCATCGCGGAACAGCTGCGGCGCAAGGTCGAGGCACACCAGTTCCCGATCTCCCTGCAGCGTGACGCGTTTAGGCAGGTGACGATCAGCCTCGGGATTGCCTCGACGCGCGATTCAAACCTGGAGCCGGAAATTATCCGCGGCAGTCGCGGGCGTGACGAGGCCGATGTGTTCCTGCGCAACCGCGAAGAGCTTGGCGCCCAGATCATCGACAACGCCGATCAAGCGCTGTATGCGGCCAAGAACGAAGGGCGCAACCAGGTGATGCTCTCGCTGCATTTCCCGGTCAACCAGACAGACGATACGATCGTCGTCGCCGACAGCCGCTGAATCGGGCTGTTTTACGGCCGAAGACGTAACCTTTTCTCACGGGCGTCATCTATAGTAGTAGCGGAAGAGCTAAGCACTTGTAAGCTGTTAAGTTGCTTCCGCCGCCCACCGGTTTTTGGTGGGCTTCTGTTTTTCGGTCAAAACAGAAGGTACAAAGGAAGGCGGTATGCCAAACGAAGAGCGCAAGCAGATACGCGAGGATGAAGAGATCAAGATCGTGCCCAAAGGCTGGGGCGAAGAGCGCTGGATCCATAACGACGAGCTGTATTGTGGTAAGCTGCTGGTTCTCAAGCAAGGCAAACACTGCAGCCTGCATTATCACGTATTGAAAACCGAGACGTTTTACGTCGCCAAAGGCCGGCTGAGCCTGGAGTTGACCAGCCTGGAACAGGCCGAAAAAGAACCGCCGGAGATCAACGAAGTCTTCGAGCTGGGCGAAGGCGAAGCGATCGTTCTGCGGCCCGGCATGGTGCATCGGTTCACCGGACTGGCGGAAGAAACACATATCTTCGAATTCTCCACCGAGCACTTCGATGAAGACAGCAAACGGATTGTCAAGGGCGTTTAAGTCGATCGACGCGACGGGTAGGGCAGTATAATCGTTTCATGACCAGCCGCTGGGGCAAGATCATCTATACCTGCGCCAAAGGGATGTTGTGGATGCTGGCACGGCTGATGTTCCGCTACCGGATCCACAATCGACAGCGCGCCCCCCTAGCCGGGCCGCTCCTGGTGGCGTCGAACCATGTCAGCCATCTCGATCCGCCGCTGGTGGGCATCTCGCTGCCGCGGATGGTCTTCAACATGGCCAAGAAAGAGCTGTTCACGCAGCCGCTGCTGATGCGCTTCATGCGCTGTATCGGCACAATTCTCGTCGATCGCGGGAAAGGTACCCAGGCGCTAGTGGACGCCTGCAAGTATCTGGAAAATGGGCAATGCATCGTGATCTTTCCCGAAGGCACGCGCAGCCAGGATGGAACGCTGCAGCGCGGACGGAGCGGGGTGATCGTGCTCGCGATACGCGCGAACTGCCCGATCCTGCCGGTCGCGATCTGTGGCAGTGAAAAGGCGATGACCAAGGGCAGCAAGCGCATCAAGCCCGTGCCGATCAATGTTTACTACGGCGAACCATATCGGATTGCCTACCAGGGCGACCGCCAGAATATCCCGCGCGAAGTGCTGCGGCGGGAGACTTACTTCCTGATGGAGCAGATCGAGGCGCTGCTTCCTGAGCGCATGCGACCCGATCCTCAGATCAAGCGAGTCTGGTATCGCGAAGCGCAATCGAACGAGATTAATGCATCGACGACCTGAAAGGACCCAAGAAAACCATGACTAGTATCGGCTTAATCGGGTATGCGGGCAGAATGGGACAGGCCGTGGAGGCGTATATCGCCGGTATTTTCGATCTGACGATCAGCGCGCGCCTGGAACAGGGCGACGACTTGCCGGAGTTCCTCACCGCCCGACCGGATGTGATCGTAGATTTCAGCCTGGCCGCCGCCGTTGCGACCAACGGGCCGAAGATTGCCGCGGCGGGAATCCCGTATATCATCGGAGCCTCAGGCCTGCAGCGGGACACGCTGAATGAGCTGGAGCGCATCGCCACAGAAACTGATTCGCCGGTACTGCTGGTGCCCAACTTCTCGCTGGGAGCGAACCTCCTGATTAAATTCGCCGCCGCGGCCGCGCGGTACATGGACTTCCCCGTAATCACCGAGCGCCACCATGACCTCAAGCAGGACGCCCCCAGCGGAACAGCCATTTATACAGCTGAGCGGATCAACCAGGCGCGCTCGCCGAGCGAACGGACCAGCACGACGCCGACGTTTGGTGAGCAGGTCCCCGGCGTGCTGGGCGGCTCGCAAGCAGGTGTCGCCATTCACAGCGTTCGCGGCAGCGGTTACTTAGCCGAACAGCAGGTGATGTTCTCTTTAGGCGGGGAATCGTTGATTATGGAACACCGCAGCATCGACCGGAGGTGTTTTATGCCCGGCGTCGAGTATGCGATTAGGAATATTAGCAAGGTGTCCGGGTTGGTGATCGGCCTGGACACAATTCTGGAGCTGTAAGGTAATCGCAGGTGGGATTGAGATTAGCAATCGCCGGTGCCACGGGCCTGGTCGGCCAGGAAATGCTGGACATTATCGAACGCGCGCAACCCGCGCTTGAGAGCCTGGGGCTGTTCGCCAGCCAGGCCAGTGTCGGCCAGACATTTACCGTTTTGGGGCAGCGTTACAAGGTCGAGGAACTCGCCGACTGCGATTTCAGCCGGTTCGACGCCGCTTTCTTCTGCATCGGTGACGACCTGAGCCGGCAATACGTCTCGCGGGCTATGGCAGCCGGCTGCCATCTCGTCGATAAAAGCAACGCCTTCCGCCTGGCCGAGAACGTGCCGCTGGTCGTTCCCGAGGTGAACGGCTCGGCGATCGGCGACGCTGACAAGCTGATCGCCAATCCCAACTGCACGACGATCGTGCTGTCCCAGGCCCTGGGGCCGCTGAGCCACGCTTTTGGCTTGAGACGGGTTTTCGCCGCGACCTACCAAAGCGTATCCGGTGCCGGTCGCGACAGCGTCGTCGATCTGCTGGAGACCACGAACAACCTGCGGCTTACCGCGGGCGACTGGCGGGCGCGCCAACTCGATCCGGCACAGCTTGCGTATAACGTGATCGCCCGGATCGGACAGTTCGATGAGACCGGTCGCACGGGCGAGGAAGCCAAACTCGTCGCGGAGACGAAGAAGATCCTGGCGCAGCCGGAGTTGCCGGTGGTCGCGCACGCGGTGCGCGTGCCGGTGCTGGCGGGCCATGCCATCGCGGTGACGGTGGAACTGGATAGCGACGTGGAGCAGCCGGAGATCGAGCAGGTCTGGCGCCAGGCACCAGTGGTCAACTACTCCGCGGAGGTCTTGCCGACGCCCGTCGGCAGTTGCCAGCATGAAATGGTCGAAGTCGGGCGGCTGCGGCGGGAACCCGAGTTTGCCAATACATGGTCGTTTTTCACTTGCGGCGACAATCTGAGGATTGCAGCGGCCCTGAACGGTTGGCGGATTCTGGAGTTGCTGGCGCAGCGCGGTATTATTCCCGGCCTCAGCCGGGCTTAGGAGGCGAGTATGGCCAAGCGTAATCAACCGGTCTTCGGCCGGGTGCTGACGGCGGCGGTGACACCGTTCACCAAGGGCGGAGCGCTGGACCGCGACGGCTTGAAGCGGCTTCTCAAGTACATTCAACCGCAATGTGACGGCGTGGTGGTCGGCGGCTCCACCGGTGAAGGCCCGACGCTCAGTGCTAAGGAAAAGCTCGAGCTCGTGGCTTTCTACAAGGAGCACGCCAAGCGCGGATTCAAGGTCTTGGCCAACGTCGGCACGAATGACACGGCTGAGTCGGTCCGGCTGGCCCGGGCGGCCGCCAAAGCCGGCGCGGACGGTTTGATGGTAGTTGGGCCGTATTACAACAAGCCGAATGTCACCGGACAGCTGGCCCATTTCACCAAGGTCGGCGAGGCCACCGACCTGCCGGTGTTGCTTTACAACATTCCCGGCCGGACCGGGTTGCGCGTGGCGCATGACGTGATCGTCGAGTTGGCGGCGACCGATTGCATCCAGGCCGTCAAGGATGCGACGGCGGACCTGGAGGCGGTGGCCCGGCTGCGCAGCCAGACCGCCAGCAATTTCTATATCTACTCCGGCGACGATACGCTGACGCTGGCCTTTCTGGCGCTGGGCGGCTCAGGCGTGGTCAGTGTGGCCAGCCACCTGATCGGACGAGAGATCGGTGAGATGATCGCGGCGTTTGTGGCCGGAGATCACGGCGAAGCACTCGATATCCAGTTGCATTACCTGGAATTGATGCGCGAGCTGTTCATGACCACGAATCCGATTCCGGTCAAGGCAGCCCTGGCGCGGCTGGGCGTAATTGAGCCGCATTGCCGGCTACCGCTGACCTTGCTCGACGAGGAATGCGAGGGCAGGCTGGAAGCGGTTCTACGCGAATACGAGTTCATCAGTTAGCGGATTCGCCGCCTGAGGTAGGCCATGGATACTAACAACGCCTCCGCTGCATTGCGCGAGTTGGCGCGGCAGGTGGCAGACAAGGCGCGGGAGTGCCGCAAAATAGCGGTGTTGACCGGCGCCGGGGTATCGGCGGAGTCGGGCATTCCCACTTTCCGCGAAGCGCAGACGGGGCTGTGGGAGCGCTACGATCCGGTGATGCTGGCCAGCGTCGATGGGTTCAGGGCCGACCCCGCCAATGTCTGGAAGTGGTACGACGAACGGCGCCAGACGATGAGCAAGTCCCGCCCCAATCCCGGCCACGAGGCGTTGGCGACCTGGGAGAAGCTCGTGAAAGGGCAGGGCGGCGCATTCACCGTCATCACGCAGAATATCGACAACCTGCACCGGCAGGCCGGCAGCGAGTCGATTATCGAGATGCATGGAAATATCTGGTACGTCCGGCCGGTCGATGCGCCGTTTAACGAGGCGTTCCTGCTGGACGAGTGCCCGTTGGTGGAAATCCCCCCGCGCGACGAGCGGGGGCGGATGCTTCGGCCGCATGTAGTCTGGTTCGGCGAAATGCTCGATCCGGACAACCTGGAGGCGGCTTTTTCGCTGGCCGTGCAAGCGGAGCTGTTCTTGTCGATCGGGACCAGCACCGCCGTGTACCCGGCGGCGGCGCTGCCGTTCGAGGCCAAGCGCCGCGGGGCCGTCGTCGTCGAGATCAACCCGCACGAGACGGAGCTGACGCGCTTCGCCGATTTCAGCCTGGCTGCGCCCAGCGGCGTGGCCTTGCCGCTGATTCTGGATCAGCTGCGAGCGGACGGGGCTTAAGCGCCGGGGCGGTTAGATCAAGCCGAGCCTGATCGCCTCTTCCTGTAATTCCGTGCGGAAATCCGGGTGGGCCAGTTCGATCAGGGCCTTGGCGCGCCGCTTGCGGTTCATGCCCCACAGATCGACAATGCCGTATTCCGTGGCGATCCAGTGGACGTCCGCGCGGCTCGTCGTCACGCCGTAACCCTGCGGGTGTTCGCCGACGATGCGGCTGAGCTTGCCGCCCTTGCCGGTGGAGGGGAAGGCGATGATCGGGCGGCCGCCCTTGCTGGCCGCGGCGCCGCGGATGAAGTCGACCTGGCCGCCGAAACCGGAATAGACGCGCGAACCCATGTTGTCGGAGACCACCTGGCCCGTCAGGTCGATCTGCAGGCAGCTGTTGATCGCCACCATGTTGTCGTTCTGGGCGATGATGAACGGGTTGTTGCAATATTCGGTCGGGTGCATCTCGATCAGCGGGTTGTTGTGCAGGTAGTCGTAGCAACGCGTGCTGCCCAGCACGAAGCTGGCGACGATCTTGCCCTGATGCAAGTTCTTGACTTCGCCGTTGATAACGCCTTTCTCCAGCAGGTCGATCGCGCCGTCGGAGAACATCTCGGTATGGATGCCCAGGTTGCGGCGATCGGCGATCTTGGCCCAGACGGCGTCGGGGATCGCGCCGATACCCATTTGCAGGCAGTCGCCGTCGCCGATGATGTCGGCGATATGTGCGCCGCACTGCTCATGCACCGCGCTGATCTCGCCGGAGGGCAGTTCCGCCAGTTCGTGCTCGACCTCGACCAGCTTGTGGATCTTGGAAAGGTGGATGAACGCGTCGCCCAGGCTGCGCGGCTGGCGCGGGTTGACCTCGGCGATGACCTTCTTGCCCATGCGCACGGCAGCCAGCGTAATGTCGACGCCGACGCCCAGGCTGCAGAAGCCGTGTTCATCGGGAGGGCAGACTTGGATCAACACCACGTCGAATTCGACTTTCTTTTCGTAAACCAGCTTGGGGCATTCGCCCAGGAACACGGGCACCCAGTCCGCCCGGCCTTCGTTGATCGCCGCGCGGGAGTTGCCGCCGGCGAACCAGGCGCAGTGGCGAACGTGGCCTTCCAGGGCTGGATCCATGTAGTCGAGTGGTCCCAGGGTCAGAATGTGCGTACTGGTGACATCTTCCAGGTTGTCCTTGGCGTACTGCGCGAAGGCATGCAGCATGTCCAGCGGCGCCGCGCCGCCGGGATGGACGTAAATATGGTCGCCGGACTTTACTTCCTTGACGATTTCGGCCATGGAAGTCCGCTTATTCTTGTACATTTCGGTATAGTGCATGCCTACCTACTCCTCGTTGTCTGCCAGGTATTCGTATTTACGACGCATCGAGCCCTCCACGCAGATCAGGCCGGTGTCGAACTCCTTGTAGGTTGCCAGGGCTTGGTCGACGGGCTGTTCCGCAAACCGGAGCAGATAGGGTACCAGTGCAGAGGCGACGGCGCGTGAGGCCGTGCGCGCCACCGTTGCCGTGATGTTGGGCACGCAATAGTGCACCACATCATCAACAATGTAAGTAGGATTCCGTAAATCGGTCGGCCGGCTGGTTTCCGCTGCTCCGCTTTGCGTGATCGAGGCGTCGATGATCAGGCTGCGCGAGTCCATGGTCTTCAGGTGCTCGCGCCTGATGATTTTATCGCAGACGCCGCTTTCGGAATGGATCGCCAGGATCAGGACGTCGCTGCCGCGCACCACGCGGTTGATGTTGCCCGGGCTGGCCGATAAGGTCGCCAAGTGTCCGGTGGACATGCTGGCCAGGCGCTCCAGCTGGTGGTGGTCGCGGTCGAGGATCGTGACCCGCGCGCCCATCGCCTGGAACAGCTGGGTCGCCGTGGTGCCCAGCAGGCCGGCGCCGATGATCGAGATGTTGCAGGGCGCCACGCCCGGCACTCCCATGATCAGCTTGCCGCGCCCGCCCTCGAAGGTCTCCAGATAGCGCGCGGCGATCTGCGGCAGCATCCGGCCGCAGATCATCGACAGCGGGGCCAGCAGGGGCCAGCGGCCGCGCTCGTCGAGCATTTCCTCGAGAGCGAGAATCGTCAGGTTGTGCTTGGTGTACTTTTCACGCAATTGGCGTGTGATCTGGGGCAGCTCGATGTAACCGGCGAAGATCTGGCCGTCGCGCATCAGCTCGACTTCCTCAGGCACCGGCGGCTTCAGCCTGAGCAGGATGTCCGGACGAATCCAGGCTTCCTCACGGCTGTAAGCGGTGGTGGCCCCACAACGCTGGTAATCGGCGTCGGAGAAGCGCGCGCGCTCACCGGCTCCCTTTTCGACCGTGACCTGGTGGCCACGGGCGACCAACTCCTCAACCCCGTAAGGGGACAGCACAACTCGATGTTCCAGCGGGTTTTGATCGGCAACGATACCAAAGTGCACGGTATCACCCCTTTTTTGGAGTTCAACAAAGTTACCATTAGACCGCGACACTGTCCATTACTATCTTGTCGATTCTGCTTTACGCGTATTAGTACGTTTGCTAGAATCACCGTTCACCGCCTGCCAGGTTCTGGCAGAGCTTTCCTGTGAGGAGAAAGGTAATGGGAGTTCCCATCGAGAAGAAACGCAATCTTGCGCTCATCGGCCATGGTGGTTCCGGTAAGACCATGCTGGCGGAGGCGCTGTTGTTTGCCGCCGGCGTCACGACGCGGATGGGAACGATCGAGGATGGCAATACGGTCAGCGATTACGAGCCCGAGGAGATCAAACGCAAGTACTCGATCAACACGACGGTGCTGCCCTTCGACTACAAGGGCCATCGCATTTCGATGTTGGATTGCCCCGGCTATCTCGACTTCATCGGCTCGACCATCTCGGCGCTCAACGTCGTGGATGCGGCGATTATTCTGGTGGATGGCAATGCCGGGATCGAACCGCAGACGCGCCAGGCCTGGGAAAACTGCGAAAAGCTCGGCCTGCCGCGGCTGATTTTCATCTCTTGCCTCGACAAGGAAAACACATCGTACGACGACGTGCTGGCCGCCTGCCAGCAGGCGTTCGGCAGCTCTGTGGCGCCGCTCTTGGTGACCATCGGCTCCCAGCACGATCTGAGCGGAGTCATCAACATCCTGCGGCGCAAGGCGTACGTGAAAGACGGCGACAAGGTGACGGAGCAGGATGTTCCGGCCGACATGGCGGACCGCGTGGAAGAACTGCGCGCGGAACTGGTGGAAAGCATCGTCGAGTTGGACGACGCGCTGATGGAGCGCTATATGGAAGACGACACCATCAGCGACGATGAATTGAATGCAGCCTTCAAGAAGGGTGTCCAGAGCGGCAGGTTCTGCCCGGTGATCGGCGGCTCGAGCAAGCAGCTGGTCGGTATCCATAACCTGCTGGACCTGATCGAATTGGCGCTGCCCCATCCCGGCCTGCGCGGCAAGATCGAAGGCAAGAAGCCCAACGGTGGCGCGGATTCCCGCCCGTTGAGCGAGGACGCGCCGTTCTGCGCCAGCCTGTTCAAGGTCAGCTCGGAAGGCCAGTTAGGCGACCTGTACTGGATGCGGGTCTACTCCGGCATCCTGCGCCCGGGCGACACGATCTACAACGCCTCGGTCAGCGAAGCCGAGAAAATCTCCAACCTGCTGGTGATGCGCGGCAAAACGCGCGAGGACATCGCCCAGGCCGGCGCCGGCGACATCGTGGCGACGGTCAAACTGAAGTACACGGGCATGGGCCACACGCTCTGCACGAAGGAAAACCAGATTCTGTTGCCGGACTTCGAATACCCCAACGCCGTCGCCTTCGAGACGGTCGATGTGGACGACAAGAACGACCTGGAGAAGGCGATCGCCGCCCTGAACCAGTATTCCGCGATGGATCCGACGCTGCGGATCGTCCGCAACGACGAGACCATGGAGCAGGTCGTCTACGGCATGGGCCAGCTGCACCTGGACGTGGCCAGCTCATACGTGAAGACCAAAACAGGCGTAATTATTAAATGGCTCAAACCGCGCGTGCCGTACCGCGAAACAATCACCGCCGAAGCTAAGGCGCAGGGCAAATACAAGAAGCAGACCGGCGGCCGCGGCAAGTACGGTGACGTCCACCTGCGGCTGGAGCCGATGGAGCGCGGCGAGGGCTTTGAGTTCAAGGACGAGATCGTCGGCGGCGTCGTGCCGGGCCGGTTTATTCCGGCGGTGGAGAAGGGCGTGATCGAGACGATGCACAACGGCCCGCTCTCCGGCAGCAAGGTGATCGACGTGCGCGTCGCCGCATTCTTCGGCAGTCACCACAGCGTCGACTCCGACGAGTTGTCGTTCAAGGTCGCCGGCTCGATGGCCTTCAAGATCGCCTTCGAACAGGCCAATCCGATCATCCTGGAGCCGATCTATAACGTCAGCGTCTGGACACCCGAGGACTACATGGGCGATGTGATGGCCGACCTGAACACGCGGCGCGGCCGCGTCGGCGGCATGGAGCAGGTCGGCGACCTCAAGCGCATCAACGCCCAGGTGCCGCTGGCCGAGCTCTACCAGTACATCAACACGCTGCGCTCGATGACCCAGGGGCAGGGCTACTACAGCATGGAGTTCAGCCATTATGAGCAGGTGCCGCGTGATGTCCAGACTGAAATCATCAAGGCGCACGCGGCCAGCCGCAAGGAAGAAGCGAACTAGCAATTCAAAACCATTGAGTCCAAGTAGGGGAGCCGCCTGTGGCTCCCTTTTTCTTAGCGATTGCCGGCTAAAAAAAGGGCGGCATTGCGGCCGCCCTAATCATTTATTCCTGTCGCCAGAGACTACTTCTCGGGCTCCGGTTCGGGCTCGGGTTCTGGTTCAGGCTCGGTTCCGTCGCCTTCACCCTCGCCTTCCTCCTCGGCGGTAGCTTCCTCGCCTTCGGTTTCCTGGGTCGCGGTCTCGTCTTCTTCGACGGTCTCGCCTTCACCTTCGCCTTCCGCTTCCGAGCCGTCCTTCTTCAGCGTGCCCGTTGGATCGATCGAACCCGGATCAACCTTGTCATTTGGATTATCGGAACCCGTGCCGGTACCTGTGCCGGTACCCGTGCCGGTACCTGTGCCGGTACCTGTGCCGGTACCCGTGCCGGTACCTGTGCCGGTACC
>JAFGCY010000020.1 GCA_016932385.1 bacterium
ACATCCTCCTGGTGGTTGGTTGTTTGCACTACAAACCTACCAGATACGAGGATGTCCTTCGCATTTCTCGCTAATGGGCGATGAACCAAAAAAAACCCCCCGGGAGGTGGGTAAACCGGGGGGCACATGCAGGAGGTAAAAATAGATGGGAGTGATGGGAAAATTTGAGCTTTGGGCAAAACCTTTGAAGATCGTACTCCCACCTCAGTTGTTCTCAATTTTAAATGTACTCACGCCTTCCGGTAATCCGTATAGATTACCCAAACCGGTAATCCCCTAAACCGGAAATTCCCAGATCATCCAGCTATTTCCCCGAAACTGGGATTTCCGGCGGACCGGCAACAACAACGGGTTGCCACAGTCGACGGTATCTGCCGGCCCGCAACTATATAGACGCAAACAGTTCCCTCAGGTTACACTGATGTCCAGGATTAAGGACGCATGACCAAGCCCAAGAAACTTTACTTCGCCTACGGCTCGAACCTGCATCGCGATCAGATGCGGCTGATCGGCGTCGCCAATGGCCTGGTTTCAAGCGAGTACACCAATCGCTGTCCGGACAGCGAGCCGGTTGCGCCCTATGTGCTGCATGATCACCGGCTGGCGTTCGTCGGTGCCGCCACGCACCGCTGGGGACCGGGCGGCGTGGCCACGGTGATCCCCGCTGCCGGCGAAAGCGTCCACGGAGCGCTCTACCGCATCAGCGAGTCCGACGAGCAAGCGCTGGACAAACTGGAATACGCTAATCGCGATGATCCCGCCCAGGGCAATTACTTGCGTGATGAATCTAAAATCACCTACCAGGGCGAACCAGTACTGCTTTATGTTGCTTCCGCGCGCCTGGGCGGCGAGAATCCGCCTTCCGAACGCTACCTGGCGACGATTCGCCGGGGATACGAACAATGGGGGTTGCCGTTGGAAGCGCTAGCCAATATCAAGCCGCTCGCGGCCGATGGCGGGACCACCGGCTAATTGCGGAATCCCGCCGGCGCTTCGGGCTCGGCTGTCTCCGCCTGCGTCAAGCCCGGCATCTGCTCCCCCGCCGCCTGGCTGGCGTCATACTCCTGCCAGCTGAAGCGAATGGCGCTGACGCCGGCCAGCGCGTCCGCCACCACCACGCCGCCGAGTGGCAACCAACCACCGCCGTCGCTCAACCGCACTTCGGCCTGGAGTACCGGCAACCGCCGCGGCGGTTCAATCCCGCTGGCGGCATAAAGATACCCGCCGAACAGCGGCGCCGCCCAGGTGGTAATCCCGCCGTTAATCGCGGCCACCACCAGTTGCTCACCCGCGGGGTCCGTCGCGGCGCTGTCGTGCCAGCCGCTGGGCGTGATCGCGAGTTGTTGCTGTGACGCCAGATCAAGGCAACCCAGCGCTAGCAACGTCGGCCCGGCCCGCCGGATCGCGCCCGGCGTGAGTCGCGGATAGGCCGGCGCGGGTTGCGGACCGGCCAGCGGCCGCGTCACGGTTGCGACATCGTAGATCTGGCCGTCGCTGAGCTCCAGCTGCGCCCGCCCGCCGGCCTGGTTCTCCAGGACCAGGTGTTTGGGCCAGTTCGCGGGCATCCGCACCTCGATGATCAGCAGGTCGTCGGACGTCAGGCCCGGACTGGCGGTATCGATCAAGGCGTAGTCCAGGTTGCGGTAGACCGTCACCGGATTGCCCGGCAGCAGCGGATAGGCGCCGCCGAAGATGGCGTGCCCGCTGGGGATATCGGTCAGCATCGCCGTGGGTGGCGGCGTAATATAGGTTTCGTCCGTGGCCTGGAAGCGCAGTTCGTCCGGCAGCAGCAGCAGCCGTCCGGTCTGGCCCGTGGAGGGATCGGCGAACAGCTGGAAAGCCAGCCCGTCGGTTCCGCTTTCGGCGACGACGGCTCTGGCCGGCGCGCCCGCGGCCATTGGCAAGATCTCCACGCCCGTCGCCGGTCGCGTCACCGTGCCCAGGTCGAGACCCGGACGGCTGAGCAGAAACTGGGCTGGCGGTTCCACCATGCGGATCAAGCCGCCAATGCGATTCTCGATGATGATGCTGTAAGCCAGCCGGGCCTGGGCCGCGGGGATGCCGGCCGGTGCTTCCGCTTCCGCGGCGGGGCGTGTGACCGGCGTCGCCTCGGTCGGCAGCGGCAGCGGAGTGGTCTGGGCGGCGGTAATCAATCCGCCCATTGCCAGCAGGATTACGCTCAACCCCACCCAACGCATGGCTTATTATAGCGCCGCCGCTGGAATCCGGCGGCAAGTGGTGGTAGAGTATGCTGGACTGTAAAGGGGGTCAGATATGACCGAAGAGAAACAACAACCCAGGCGTTTGAATACGGCCGCGATTACAGGCGTGGTGGTGATCGTGCTGATTATCGTCGCCGCGGGGCTGGCCTGGCTGGCCTGGCGCACGATCGAACCGCCGCCCACGCCGATCGGCACGGTGCTGAATGACCTGCGTACCTACGACGGCCAGGGCGTGACGGTGGCCGGCACGGTCGAGAACCCGCTCAACCTGCTCGGGCTGAAAACCTACGACCTGACCGACGACAGCGGCACAATCCGCGTCGTCACGGAGCGGGGCCTGCCCAAGGCGGGTGACGAGATTCACGTCACCGGCATGGTCAGCGAGGTGTTCAACGTCGCCGGCGTCAACATGACGGTGATCATGGAAACCGCCGAAACGACGGATTAGCCGACTTGTATAATGAGCTCCTGACCACTGGCTCTCACCAGTAATCGTCACACATTAACACGCATTGGAGTTCTGTTATGTCACGCACGTTACCGCTTGCCGTTCTGTTTTTGCTCGTAGCACTGATTGTATGCAGTATCGGCTGTGGAGGGAACCAACCGCTTTCTGCCACGCCGGAGATAAATCCATCGATTGACACCGAGCCGGCCGTCGAAACAAGCTGGCCGGTCACGCTGCCCGCCGATGCCCTCCAGCCCTGGGAAGCGCATAGCGCGAGCGGGGTGAACGCCGACAGCATCCTGGCGGCCGGGATCGAGTGGTTCGATACCAGCACGCACGGCGTCAGCGACAACCACGACACCTCGCGGATGACCAGCGGCGATGCGGGCTCCAACGAGCTGAGCTGGGCGACATACCGATTGCGGCTGCAGGGAACGCAGCCCGGAGTGGTCTCGCTGGACGTGAACCCGCTGCCGATGAGCGATGGGGAGCAAAGCGAATACTGGGTTGGCTTGGCGGATTACGCGGCCGGCTGCTGGGAGTGGCATGGGCCGATGAGCGACAACAACGTGCGCTTCGGTACGGCAGACGGCGTCGCGGACGGCGCGGACTAC
>JAFGCY010000021.1 GCA_016932385.1 bacterium
AGGGCACTGATCTACGAGTAAGGGATGGTCAATGACTTCCCGAGCGGCGGCAAAGTGTCACCTGGCCCTTTTCACATCATACAAGCGGCGACGTCTCCGTTGCCGGAGCGGATTTACTCCCTGGCCCGGTGTCCGTCGTCCGGGCGTTATGATTTATCCATGTCGATCCAGATCGCGGTCAGCGACGCGCTCAACCGGCGGGTGCCGCGCTTCGCGGCGGAGCGCTATACCGCCTTCCAGCTGGTGGTCGCCAACATCGCCAAGGGCCGCGCCCAGGGCCAAAAGGTGCATACCTCGGCGTTCTCCGGCCGCGTGTTCTACGAGTACAAGACCGAGCCCTATACACTGTATTACTCGGTCGATCCGAAGCGGCCCAACTCGCTGGTGTTCGAGGAGTTCTTGAGCGCGGGCGAGGAGAATCTGATCATGGACCTGTTCGCCGAGGGCGCGGACTGACCGGTTGTTGCATTGTCGCCATTTCCGGCATCGTTAAGGGTGGGATATGCCGAACGCGGACCGGCAAAAACGGTTTGAAGAAGCGCTCAGCCCAGCGGTTTATGGCGCGGCCTGGCGCTTTGGCTGCCGGCTGGCCGACTGCCGCGAGGATGCCGAGGACCTGTTGCAGGAAGCGCTGGCGACGGCCTTCGCGCGGTTCGACCAGTTGCGCGATCCACTGCGGTTCACGCCCTGGCTCTTGGCCATCGTGCGCCGCTGCCACCTGATGAAGCTGCGCGAGCGCAGCCGCCGGCCCCGACAGGTGGATGTGATGCGCGAGCCGGTGGCGGAGCCGGATGCGCCCGGTTTTTCCGGCGAGGTACGGGCGGCGCTGGCCGGCCTGCCGGAGCGGCAGCGGACGCTGCTCGCGCTGGTCTACGCCGAAGAGCTGAGCCAGGTGGAGGCGGCCCAGGTGCTGGGCGTCAGCCCGGCCGGCGTCCGGATGCAGCTGACCCGTGCGCGGCGGGCCCTGCGCCGGGCTATCGAGCGGCAGTGGGCTGAGGATGCCGACCCGCGGTCCGTGCGGGTGCCCAAGCGAGGTGAATGATGCATAAGAATGCGAACAAGCCCGGGAACGGCGCTGAATTCAATGGAAGCGGCGCGGAGCTGGACGCGCGGATCGAGGACGAACTGCGTGCACTGCCGCTGCCGGACTACGCCGCCGATCCACCCAATCGCCACGTTGCGCTGGCCGGTGCCTGCCGCCGCGCACCCCGGCCGGCCCGGCCGTGGTACGCCAACCGCTTCGTGCTGGCCGACGCGATCGTGCTGGTCGTGATCGCCGCCGCGGCTGTCTGGTTCTGGCCGCACGCGGATCAGCCCGACGGCAACGGCGTCGCCCTCGGCCCGCAGTCCGCCTGGGCCAAGACGGATGGCTACATCATCGATGTGGATTTCATTCAGTGGTCGCTTGACATCGAGAATATGAAGGAGGAAGACATCCAGGCCTTGCCGGGCAACCAGCTACACACGGTAGTAGATAGCATCAACACACCGGGGAATCCCGAAGTGCTGGTCAGGAATGAGCTGCCCTTTTCATCGACTTGCATCCGCGATGGAATCATCATCTCCAGTATTTCTCTAATGCTCAAAACGCAGAACGAGGAGTTACTGGACCAGGTAGTGACTGCGCTGAGAGAGATTGCCGGTCTGTCCGCTCCGGTTGTATACAAAGAAAGCCTGTACCTGAATGGAAAGTACCCGCAGCTCTACACGCCGGAGCGCAAGCTAATCATCAACGGGCGCGAGTATCACTACCCCACGGAGATCGACGCTGAATACGTCGAGACTGTCCACAACATCTTTAGGTTTATCGATCGGGACTGGGTGGTGTATAAAACGTATTTCACCAGCCTGCAGAAGCGTGGCATCGAACCACTGGTGCCCGGCGATGTGATCGAGATCAGGTTCAACGCCGAGGGCGATCTGGTGCTCAACACCGTAGTGGAGCACTGGGATCCCGGCGTGGATTCGCGGGAGCGCAAATCGGTGGCGCTGACGAACGTGGACCTGGCCGCGGGCATCGATCCCCTGGAGTTGCTCAGGGAGAGCTACCTGGAGGACTCCGGCTCTGCGTCGGCGGATGAAGAGACGTTGAAGCACTATCACCGTGCCTACATCGTTTTCTGGTTCATTCCTCGCGACAGGCTGCTGGCGGCTTATGATGAGCTCCTGACTACTGAAGAACTGGCGCAATCGCGCGCCGATTACGACCGGCTGCAAGCCGTAGTCGAAACCTGGCGAAGTCAGCACCCGCAGCGGTCCAGAACCGATCCGGATTACACCTGGCTGCGCACGCGGCCGCCGGCGACATTCGGAATCGGTGTCGCCTGGACGGAGTTCACCTTAAAAGCCCGGCGGGAGAACGACATCGACGAGTTCGTCCAGCTGGTCACGGACAGCACGGGGATTGAGCCGGAAGTGGAAAAGTCCTGGCGCTAGCAGTGTTTTGACCTCATTTACAACCCATATTGGCGATATTGTTTAACCAATATTTCAATGAAATTTTCTGCAAACTGGATCAAGCGGTGTTATCTTTTAGTGCGGGAAGAGATGCATAGGGTTGGGGAACCGGTGGCACGTATCACTCACGGTGGAAGGTGGATCAAGTTAGGGGCTGACTGCACGTGCACCGGGTGATGTGGTTCAGTCCGTTCCCCGGAGCGGAAACAGTCTGTTAGGGAGGCTGTTGTGTTAGTTACCATCTACTCCCCAGCGGGACGACATGCAGAGGTGATCCGTGATGCGACCAAGCGGATGCTCAAGGACATGGGTGTCAAGGGCAACGTGAAGGTCGAGACCGACGAGTTCAGCTTTACGCGCGCCGGCGTGATGTTCACGCCCGCGGTGTCGATCAACGGAACGCTGATCTCCAACGGCTGGGTGCCGGAGCCGAGTGACATGGCCGAGGCCCTCAGCGGAGGCCGCTATTAGTCCCACTGCATAGCAAGGCGCAGTTGGCCCGGGTGACAACCCCACCTCAAAGCGCGCCGATTGCGCTATGCTTTAAGCATGCCAAGGCTGCTGCTCGATAGCGCGCTCATTCCCGAACCGCGTTGGAACACGCATATCGCCTGCCTTGCGCGTCTGACCGACGCCGCCGGGCTGGGCTATGACCTCACCGACGTCGCCGGGCTGACCGGGCTGGCCTTCCGCACCGCGTTGACGCGCCAGGTCACGCCGTCGGGGCTGTACCTGAGCTGGGCCTGGGCGCCGGAGTTCACGCGCTTTCTCGGCGCGCTGGGCCTGGATGCCGAGGTGACCTGCCACCGCGCCGACCTGCCGGGCTGGGACGACTGGCTCTCGCGCCAGCATGCGCGCATCTGGGAGACCCTCGAGCGCGGCTTCCCCGTGCTGCACTGGGACAACGCCGGCTTTTCACTGATCCTCGGCGCGGACGAGGACGGCTACTTCATCTCCAGCGTCGCCGAGCAGACCGTGCATCCGCTCTGGCACGAGCAGGAGCACTCGCAGGACTTCGCCGCGCGCCTGTTGCCACGCGTCGCCGACGACCGGCTGCCGGCCCATATCTCGCGCGACCAGCTGGCCAGCACCGTCGAGCCCGAGGGGCTGTTCGCCTACGTGCACAGCCTCGTCCGCCGCGACCCCGAGGAAGCCGCGATCGACAGCATCGTGCGCGCCTACCTGGAGCTGTCGGGCCGCGTGGAATACCCGCGGGTCAAGGACAGCCTGCGCCACGTCTACGAGCCGCGCTTCGGCACGGGGGCAGTCGACCGCTGGCGCGATGAGCTGAAGGACGGGCGCGTCCACCACTTCGGCATGATCCTGGCGATCCAGTCGCTGGGCGAGGCGCGGCGTTTCGCGGCGCAGTACCTGAAGCGCGTGGCCGAGCAGCTGCCCGGGCCGCAGCAGGACCGCTTAAAGCAGGTCGGGCTGTTTTTCGAGCGCGTGCGTGAATACCTGCGGCCGGCGCTGGCGGCGTTCGACGTGCCGCTCGACCCGGAGCAGATGAAGAGCACCAACTGGGAGAAATGCCGCGAGGCGCTCTACCAGGCCCAGCAGACCGAGCAGACCGCCAGCCGCCTGCTGGCCGCCGTGGCCCAGGAGCTGGCGGGCTGAGCGTGCGGCCTATCTAAATCCGGGTCGGGCGAAAGTGTACTCCTCAAATTGACCGTCAAGTGTAGGAACACTTTCACTGCGAATGTGGATATACTCAACCGGTTGGACACGAGGGATTACCGGTTGAGCCGCCGGGCGCGGTATTGAAAGGCATTGGGAGGACAAAGATGGCTAAAAGCCTGGGATTGTTGATTGTAGTCGTACTGCTGATCCCTGTACTGCTTTTGGCCGCTTGCCAGTCGTATATTCAGATACCGTATAACCCGCAGGTGTACGTGACGGTGCCCGTGAATATGATCGGCGGGGAGAGCTCAACCTGGACCGTTACGTGGAACAGCTTCGGCACGCCGCCGTACACGATCATCATGAAAATGGGCGGCGGGACGACACAAAACATCCCCGCCGGCACCGCGGCAACCAGTCCGTTCAGCCGCAGTTTCGAAATGATCGGCCCGAGCCTGGCGGACGATGTTACTTACACATACACGGTGCTGGTCAGCGATGCTTGCGGCAAGTGGGCATCAACCAGCGGCGACTATAGCGTCGGTCCGATCTGCGTACTGCCGCCGAATATCGATAGCGTCAGCTACAAAGCGCCGAAGCTGGTTGTCGACGTCAGTGACGAGGACGGTGTTCCGCTGACGGCTTCGGTCTCCGAGCCGCCCGGGCTGAATGCCGAATTCACATTCTCGGCGGCGGGAACGTACCATCTGGGCTTTGAGCAGTTCAACACCGTCAAGCGCACGTACTTCAGCGATATGAACTCAAACGAGTATTACTGGGCCGATATCAGCAACGACTATCCCGATGTACCAAATTCGATCAAGGTGGTGAATTAATGATGTGGCAATGCAGATTGTCGATACGCATCTCGTTGGCAGCGCTGATCGCGGCGCTGCTCGGCTGCCTGTTGTTGACGGGCTGCGACACCAAGAACGTGGGGACGGGCGGGATACTCCCGCCGGAACCGCCCCAGCCGATCGTGACGGTGCCGGCAAACCTGGCCGGCGGCGTGGAGGCGACGTGGGTTGTGAACTTCATCGGTATCGCTGTGCCGTTCAGCATTGAGATGCAGATGGGCGGCGGCACGACGCTGGACGTGCCGGCCGGCACAATGGTCAGCGGCAGCAGCTTTTCCTACACTTTCATGATGGTCAACCCTAGTCGGACCGATCCCGCCACTTACACCTGGCTCGTGCGGACAACCGCTGAGCCGGGCTATTCATTCACCGATTACGTCGGCACCCGCGAAGCTACCGGCGCGTACACTGTAGAGCCCACGCCGAACAACCCGCCCGTGATCGACAACGTGACCTTCGCGGACGGCGTGCTCAGCGTATACGTCAGCGACGCCGACGGCGACGAGCTGACGGTGACGTTGGAGGGCGGCGTTACATCCATGTTCGATGAACTGAGCAAGGTGGCGGTCGACGGCGTTGCGGAGTTTACGACTGGCGGATTCGGCGATAGCTTCATCTCCGGCGGTACCGGTGATGTAGAGATTACCGTGACCGACGATTACGGCGGCGAGGACACCTTTACCTATACCATTACGATCGACGCGATCAGCATCCCGGCCGGTGCGCTGGCGGCCGTGCCGTCTGATACGCTGATCCAGACGGGCGATACCGTTACGGTGGTAGTGATCGCCGGCGATTTCCCGGCGGCGGCACCGTTTATGTACATGAATGGCGCCGGTATTACTATCGAGGAAAGCGCTTCCTATGTGGACGATTCGCTCAACGTCGGTGCGCCGGGCCGCGAGCGAGATGATATTGATGGTATTTGGGCTGGTATGTCTTCCGCACCCACGGGCTTCCTGCTGCCCATCGGCTTTATGATAGAGGAACTGCCCAGCAACGACAGCGGCCGCGTGCGGATCGACTTCAATATTACGCCGATCGGCGGCGGCAACCTCACCACCGGCGGCGTGCTGTTCAACTTCGCCCTGCAGTTCGATCACGCCGGTACTTATACACTGGGCTTCGAGGAGTTCAACCTGGTCCAGCGCACGTACTACAACGGCGCCGATGCCCAAAGCCAGACCTGGGACGATATCAGCAACGACTATCCCGATGTACCGAACACAATCGAGGTGACGTAAGGTGGTATGCGAGGTGAAATGAGATGAGCATGCGGACCGTAATGATATGGCTGGTAATGCTGCTGCTGGCCCTGAGTGCCAGTGCCTGCCGGACGACGCGCCATCTGCCCGAACCGGAGACGGGCACGATCACCCTCAGCGCCGAGTACACGCGGCTGACGCAGGAGCTGGCGGTCAGCGCGGTGCACTCGCTCGGCGAGGAAGTCGGGCTTGAGCTATGGGGGCCGGGCGGAGTCAGCGGTGAAGGCGGACCGGACTGGACGCCGCCGGCGGACGGCAGCGCGCTGGTCATCCCGCTCAGTTTCGATGCGGATGAAGACGATACGGTTACGCTCAATGTCCAGGCCTCCGCGCCGGACGGAGCAACCGCCGGTACGCAAATCGCCATCACGCGCAGTGTGATCGTCAGTGTCGATAGCATCAGCTTCGAGACACCTGGCGAGTTTCGTGTCATGGTGTCTGCTGACTTCGAAGCGGGGGCCTTGGTCGATATCGACGTGGAAACAACCAGCCCACCGGGAATTACGATCAACCCCGTTCCGCGGTACGATCCGGTTGCCAGCCAAGCGCGGCATGCCATCAGCGAGACCGGCAGCGCGATTTTTGATTTTAGTTATGCCGCCGAGGATCCGTTTGCCGGCGGAGTGGGCTCTGCAACGATCACGGCTACCGCCACGGACCAGTACGGTCACGCCGATGTTGAATCGACGACGGCGACGGTGCTTCCTCCGGCGTTCTCAATTCCCACCGGCGCTCTGGCGGCCGTGCCGGCGGATACGCGCATCACCACGGCGGACACGGTGACGGTTGTCGTGATCAGCGGCTTTCTGTCCACCGACCAGCCGTTTACGTATATGAACGGCGTGGGCGTGACGATCGAGGAAGGCGCATCGTATGTAGACGGTACGCTTAACGTCGGCGCGCCCGGCGGCAGCATGAAACAAGTGGACGGCATCTGGGCCGATATGGCTTCCTACCCGCAGAGTTTCCTGCTGCCGGATGACTTTATGATCCAGGAGCTGCCCAGTAATGATGCGGGTCGGATCCGCATCGACTTCAACGTCACGCCGATCGGCGGCAGCCAGGTTACATCAGGCGGGGTGTTGTTCAACTTCCAGCTGCAGTTTGACCACGCCGGTACATACACGCTGGGCTTTGAGGAGTTCAACTTGGTCAAGCGCACGTATTACAGCGACACCGAGAACAACGAGTATTACTGGAATAACATCAGTAACAACTATTCCGGTGTGCCGAATTCGATTACCGTAACCTGAACTAAGTAGTAGGATATATATAGATCCAGGAGGAGAAAATGATAACTAACAGATTCGCAATTGTACTGATCATTTTGATTGGCCTGTTATTGGCCGGCTGCCGGACGGCGAACACGCCCGACGAGCCGCAGATATTCATGACCATCCCGCAGAACATGGCCGGCGGTGTGGATGCCACCTGGACCGTGACCTGGGACGCCTTCGGCACGCCGCCCTATACCATCGCCATGACGATGGGCGGCGGCACGACGGCGGACGTGGCGGGGGGGACGGCGGCGACCAGCCCGTTCAGCCAGACGTTCACGATGGTCAATGCCAGCACGACCGCGGCGGCGACGTACACCTATACGGTGACCATCACCGACGCGGCCGCCGCGACGCTGACCGCCACCGATACCTATACGGTTGGGGCGACCACCGTCACCAACAACGATCCGAGCATCGATAATGCCGTCTTCGCCAACGGCGTGCTGACGGTCACGGTCAGCGATCCGGACAACGATACGCTGACGGTGACGATCACCGAGCCCACCGGCCTCTCCGCCGATGCCACCAGCGTGACGGCGGTCAGCGGCGTGGCGGAGTTCGCCATCGCGCCCGACGACATCCTGGCCGGCGCCAGCGGCGATACGACGATTACCGTCGACGACGGCAACGGCGGCACGGACTCGATGACATACACGCTGACGGTCGCGGCGATCAGCATTCCGGCGGACACGCTGGCGGCGATCCCGCTGGCAACGGCGGCCACCACTGATGATACGGTCACGATCGTCGTGGTCAGCGGTACGTTCGCCAACCCGTTCCGCTATATGAACGGCTGCGGCATCACGATGGAAGAGGGGCCCGACTACGTCGCCGGGACATTCAACATCGGCGCGCCGGGTGGCGCCCAGAAGGACTTCGACGGTATCTGGGCCACGATGGATCCGGTGCCGGACGGCGTGTTGATGCCAGACGACGTGATGCTCCAGGCCATCGATATCGGCGGCGGCCTGATCCGCTATGACTTCAACGTTACGCCGATCGGCGGCTCGGACATCACTACGGGCGGTGTGCTGTTCAACGTCGGCCTGTCGTTTGACGATCCCGGCACTTACACCTTCGGTATCCAGGAATTCAACCTGGTAAAACGGACGTATTACAGCGATGGCGACGCCACGGATTACAACTGGGGTGACATCAGCAATGATTACACCGGCGTGCCGAACTCGATTGTCGTAACGGCACCGTAGCACGGCCCCGGGGAGGATAGGGTTATGTTGACTAATCGGAGTCGTAACTGGCCGGTGGCGGCAGCGTGGCTGCTGCTGCCGGCCCTTTTGCTATTCACCGGCTGCCGGACGAGTGCGACGCCGGATCCGGACCCGAGCGCCGGCAGCATCACGCTTGCTGCCACCTACAACCGGGCGACGCATAACTTGGCGGTTGATGCGACGCATTCGCTGGGCGAGGAGATCACCATCAGCCTGAACGCGCCGGCTTGGATCGAGCCCGTCGACGGTCCGACTTGGGCCGTGCCGGCCTCGGGCACGCTGGTGATCGAACTGGCGTTCGCCGCCGCCGCGAACGATGCCGCCAATGTAACTGTGCAGGCCATCGGCGCGGATGGCGCGACGGCCAGCCAGACCGTCGCGATCCAGCGCGGGCTGGCGGTCAGTATCGACAACGTCACCTACAACGAACCGCGGCTTCTCGCCGCCGTGACCGTTAGCGCGGCCGAGGACAGCGAGGTCGAGCTGACGCTGGCGGTGGACGAAGCGTTGGCCACGGCCGCCCCGCAGCAGCATACGCTGACCGGTGGCGGCGACCATACTTTTGACCTGGAGCTTACCCCGCGGTTCGCGCTGGCGATCGGCGTCGGCAAGTCATTCGGCGGCGGCAGCGGGAACGTGACGCTGACGGCCACGGCCACGGATCAATTCGGCGATGCGGTGACGGCGACGCGGGCGCAGGCCGTGTCTTTCACGGCGGTGGAGATTCCGGCCGGCTGCCTGGTGGCCGTACCGCTGGAGCGGCAGGTCGAGCTGGGTGACGCGGTCACGATCGTGGTCGCCAGCGGGGACTTCCCTGCCGCGGCGCCGTTCCATTATGCCAATGGCCTGGGGATCACCGCGGAGGAGACTGTCTGTTACAGCGACAATAGCTGGAACATCGGCATTCCGGGTGGCGCGTTCGAGGAGTTCGACGGCCTCTGGAGCACCATGGATCCAGTCCCCGCCAGCGTGCTGCTGCCGGGCGACATGATGATCCAGTTCAATAATATCGGTAATGGTCGCGCGCGGGTTGATTTCAATGTCACGCCGATCGGCGGGTCGAATACAACTGCCGGTGGAGCACTGATGAGTTTCCAATTGCGGCCGGAGACCGCCGGCCCATACACGCTGGGCTTCCAGCAATTCAACGAAGTAAAGCGCACCTATTACGCCGACAGCGAGTACCACGAATACTACTGGGACGACATCAGCAACGTGGTTGACGGCATCCCGAATTCGTTTGTCGTCGTGGAATAGGAATAACTTGGCGTATTCGGGAATAACAGAATACTATGCGGGCCGCGAGGTGGGAGATGCGCATCGGCGGACAATCCGGTTGGATACTCGCGATTCTCTGCGCCTGGGTCCCGGCCGGATGCGGCACGCATAACATCGGCGGCAGTACTGCGCCCGATACCACGATGTCGGCCAGCGTCAGCGTCAGCGGTGAATTGCGCGGGGGCGAAACGGTGGTCTGGGATGTGGCGATCACCGGTGGTACGCCGCCGTACACAGTCAACCTCGATACGGGCGGGGGCACCTGGGAGGATCCGCCGCGGGATGTGCAGGTCGACGCCGGCTACAACGGCGAGTTCACGATGATCAACCTGGGCGTCAACCAGTCCCTGCAGTACGATTACAGTGCGACAATTTCCGATGCCGAGGGGCAGTATGTGATCACCGGCGGCAGTTATTCGGTCCTGCCGCTGATTCCGGTGCTGGAGATCGACGAGTTGTACAACGGCAGCCCGGGAGCAACCTATCAGCTAATCATGCTGTCGGTGCGCGCGAACGACCCGAGTACTGACGAGCTCTCAGTTTCGGTGGCGACGACAGCCGGCATTGAAACAATCGAAGCCGAAGAACTCGCCGCGGCCGCTGGCAACGTAACGGACCTGGGCTCCACCGACGATGCATATCCGGGCCAGGTTCGCACCTGGGACTTCTCCATTCCGGTCTGGTCGACCGATGTGATCGACGGCAGTCGCGGCGTGGCCACGGTCACGGTCCGGGACAGCTGGGGCCAGGAAGCGACGGAAGAGCTTCAGCTCGAGCTGCCGGGACGGTACGAACTGCCCTTTCACTCGCTGGCGGCGATTCCCCTGGAAACCAGTGTGGATGTCGATGAAGAAGTAACGGTAGTCGTGGCCTGCGGCGAGTTTCCGGAGAATCAGCCGTTTCATTACATTGGCAACATCGGCCTGACCGCGGAGGTTGGTGCCAATGCCGTCGGCTTTGAACCGAATCCCGGCGCACCGGGCGATCCGGCAGACTCGAAGGTGGATGGGATCTGGCTCAAGCAGGACCCGCCGCCGAGTGGCTTCAGTACGGGATTCAGTGAACCGCTGATCCTCAAGAGCGAGATCGGAGATGGCCGCGCTCGGTTTGACCTGGGTGTTTTCCCCGTCGGCGGCAACTCGACCACTGAGGGCGGCTGTTTGCTGAATGTCGACCTGTGGTTTGCCGAGCCGGGCACCTACACGCTGGGCTTCGAGGAGTTCAACGAGGTCAACCGGACCTATTACTCAGACCAGAAATTCTACGGCGGCAACGAATACCTCTGGGCCGACATCAGCAATGACTACGCCGGGGTACCGAATTCGATAACCGTGCGTGAATGAAGTGTTGCTCGGAAGCTGCAAAAGCACTGCGTGGATCAACGTACTTGAACTTGCGCGGGTTCTGCAACCGGCTCTGGATGCTGGGTACTACGGGCGGCTCTGCCTGTAGACCTTAAATGTCTACGGCCACGGCGGGCCGTAGTACCCTTCTTTCAGATAGGACTGGCCGGATGGCGCGGGGCGCGGTAACATATTGCGGCAATCCTGAAGGGAGCGACCCATGCAGTACCGTTGCGAAGTGTACATCCGGCCGCGGGCCGACATCCTCGATCCGCAGGGCGACGCGGTCAATAACGCGCTGGCCAACCTGAACTTTCAGGGCGTCAGCGAGGTCAAGGTCGGCAAATACTTGACCCTGCTGCTCGAGTCCGATGGCCAGTCCGCCGCCGAGGAGCAGCTCGACAAGATGTGCCAGACCCTCTTGGCCAACCCGATCATCGAGGACTACGAGATGAAGGTGACGGAAGCGTAGGGAATCCGGGGAAGTCCGAAGTCCGAAGTCCGGAGTCCGGAGAATCGGGATTAAGACAACCTGAAGGTCTTGATATGGAGCGTGGAGTATGAAAGTCGCCGTAGTAATCTTCCCGGGTAGCAATTGCGACCACGACGCGTTGCACGTCAGCGGCAAGGTGATGGGCTGGGACGTGATTCCGGTCTGGCACGAGAGTGCCGAATTGGGCGGGGCGGACCTGGTGATCCTGCCCGGCGGCTTCTCCTATGGCGACTACCTGCGTTGCGGGGCGATCGCCCGTTTCAGCCCGATCGTCGAGGCCGTGATCCGGCATGCCAAGGCCGGCGGCCTGACGCTGGGCATCTGCAACGGCTTCCAGGTGCTGATCGAGGCGGGTCTGCTGCCCGGCGCGCTGCTGAACAACACCTGCCTGGAGTTCCGCTGCATCTGGACCTATCTCAAAGTCCAGGCTACCAATTCGCCCTTTACACGCGAACTGGAAGTCGGCGACCTGCTCAGAGTGCCGATCGCCCACGGCGAGGGCAACTACTTCGCCCCGCCCGAGCTGGTCAAGCAACTGGCGGCAGAGCACCGCATCGCCTTCCGTTACTGCGACGAGCACGGCAAGGCGACGGAGGCGGCCAATCCCAACGGCAGCGTGGACAACATCGCCGGGATCCTGAACGAGGGCCGCAACGTGCTGGGCATGATGCCGCATCCCGAACGGGCCAGCGAGTTGGTCCTCGGCAGCGCCGACGGCAAGCGAATCTTCGAGTCGCTCAACGCCGCCTACGCCGACGTCGGCTGGTAGCCATCCGCCCTCAGCCCACACCACCGCTTAAATTCTGCTAAGCTATAAACGTGGTGCCGGAGCAGATAGATTATGACGCGGCTGCCAACGAATGGCTGCAGATTCTGCTGATGCTCTGCTGGATCATCGTGATCCCCACGCTGATCCTCGGGTTCCGACGCCTGTACGAATGGCTCTATCCCGACCAGGGCCCGACGTACCTGGAACGCCACACCGGCCTCAACCTGGATCGCTCCGATGACGCCGAACCGATGATCCTGCCCCTGGTTAACGTCAACGTGGCGCCGTCGTCGGACACTGCGCGCCTGAAGATGGGCATGCTCGAGGCGCACCTCCTGCCGCCGCCCGTCTATCCGCCCGCCCGGGCCGTGCAACTGATGCAGCTGTACAAACACCGTTGGGCGATCGCCGGCGGCTGGGCGATCGACCTGTTCCTGGGTGTGCAGACGCGCGAGCATGAGGACATCGAGCTGGCCGTGTTCCGCTCCGACCAGGGCGATCTGCGCCAGCACCTCGTCGGCTGGAACCCGACGTATATCATCCCCGGCGACAAGCCGCGCGAGCTCCCGTGGCCGATGCAGGAGAACCTGGCGCTGCCCATTCACGAGATCCACACCCGGCCGCCCCAGCGCGACCTGGCGGACATGGAATTCCTGCTCAACGAGACCGACGGCGCGGACTGGATCTTCCGCCGCGATCCGCGCGTGCGCCTGCCGCTGGGCGCGGCGATCATGCGCGGCGACGGCGGCGTGCCCTATCTCGCGCCCGAGATCGTGTTGCTCTACAAGGCCAAGCACCCGCGCGCGGTGGACGAGCAGGACTTCCAGGCGGCGCTGCCCATGCTGGATGATGTACGGCGCCAATGGCTCGGCGCGGCGCTGAATACGGTGCACCCCGGCCACCCCTGGCTGGCGGCGCTGAACGAGACCAACCGGCAATCGCCCTAGCCGGGCTGGCTCGAGCCGTCCAGCGGCGAGAAGCCCTCGCCGAGGATCTCCCGCGTGTCGAGCACGGTCAGAAACGCGCGCGGGTCGATCTGGCGCACCTGGTCCTCCAGGACCAACAGCTCGCGCCGCGACAGCGCCGTGAAGATCACCGGCCGCTCCTCGCCGCGGTACATGCCCCGGCCCATCAGGTAGGTCCCGCCGCGATCCAGCTTGTTCAGGATCACGTCGCGGATCGCCTCGTGCCTTTCCGACACGATGTAGACCGCCTTGCGATAGCCGGCGCCGGAGAGCAGCTGGTCCAGCACGCGCCCGGTCACGTAGATCGTCACGATCGCGTAGAGCGCCAGGGTGTAGTCGTGGAAGGCGATGATCGCCAGCGAGACGATCGCCGTATCGACGCAGATCAGCAGCTGGCCGACGGGTCGGCGGGTGTACTTGTTGAGCACCTGGGCGATGATGTCCGTGCCGCCGGTGGTGGCGCGCGCCTTGAAGATCAGCCCCAGGCCGGCGCCGATCAGCACGCCGCCCGCCACGGCGGACAACAGTGGGTCGTCGACCAACGCGCGGTTGCCCCAGAACAGCGTCATGAGGTCGATCAGGCCGCTGGTCAGCACCATCCCGATCACCGTCTTGAGGCCGAAGCGCGGGCCCAGCACGCGCACGCCGATCAGGATCAGCGGAATGTTGAAGGCCAGGCCGGTCAGGCCGGTCGGCACGCCCCACAGGTAGTGCGCGATGATGCCGATGCCGTAGACGCCGCCGGGCACGATCTTATAGGGCACGATGAAGTACACGTAGCCCGCGGCCATGATCAGCGAGCCGGCCAGGATCAGGCCGTAGCTGTAAAACCAGCGCGCGGAAAACAACCGCTCGGCGTTGGCGAGCGCCGTCAGCGAGATTTTCTTGATGTGTTCCTGGGCCGTCAACGAAACCTCCGGGGATGAAGCGCAGGATTATAACGCTTGCGGGATTAAACGCAAGTCTGGGCGTGTCGCGCGAGGCTCACTGAAGCACGGCAAACCGCTGGAAAAAGGGGGACGAGCCGGAGCCCGTCCCCCAAGCGATTCCTCCGTCCCAGTTAAGGGGCCTCGAAATATGCAAATTGCAGGCCTTCGTTGGTGCGATAGCCGATCATCAGCGTATCGTCCGGCAGCAACAGTGACAGATTCTGGCCGTTAAGCAGAACCGATGCCGCCGGATCGTAGAGCACGCCTGAGGTGAAGTCGCCGGGCCCGGCCGGCGTCTCGGTATTGGCGTAAGTGATTTCCAAAGTCGAGCTGGTAATTTCGCTGACGATGTGCAGGAAGAACGGCCGGTTGTTATACCAAGCCAAGGTCTGGTTGACACCCACGTCGATACGATCGGCTGTCTGGTCCCGAACCGTTATAGTCGTCCAATCGGTAGCGCTGGCGGGATTAGGGACATCAAGCAAGGTAAGGAGCAGGTATTCATCGAAGTAGTCATCGCCAATGTTGACATACGACATTACCGGCAAGTCGTTGACGACCAGCAATTCCACATCGTTACCGCTGTTGTTGTTGTCTTCGTTGATTGTTACGAGAGTCCAGACGATCGAGATACCAGTTGGAGCTTTTGCTCCAGTGGTGACCTGCTCGTCGTAAGCGTAGCGCAGTTCCTTACGGGAACTACCCGCCCATTGATACGCTATCACCGGATGACCGTTGACAAAGGCCAGTTGCGGTTGCTTCAGATCGGATGCTGAATCGTCAACGATGCTGGTATCCCAGTCGTCGACCGCCGCAGGTGGCACTCCCGCCGCCGTGTTGGATTCGGCATAGGTAATGCTGGGACCGGATGCCTTGTAGACCGAGGCAATCTGGTCGCTGCCGGTTACGGCCAAGTACGGCGGCGTCAGAACGCTGAAGTCCAGTTCGTGGACGGTCCAATCGCTGGTGCCAGATGGCGACAGGCTGCTGGCGTAAGCGAAATAGCAGTCGCCGCTGGTCCGCTCCTTATATGTCACGCATGGTACGCCGTAGCATTCCACCAGATGGACCGGTCCCGTCATCGTGTCGCTGTCATCCACTGTCGTGATAATCCACTGCGACGGGCCCGTTGGTTTCAGGTCGATGGCCCGGGCGTAACGGATCCGTTCGCTGTCAGAATCGACGAAGACCATCGCGGGCAG
The DNA here is from genome assembly GCA_016932385.1 of bacterium. Taxonomy (GTDB): domain Bacteria; phylum 4484-113; class 4484-113; order 4484-113; family JAFGCY01; genus JAFGCY01. The sequence goes on from JAFGCY010000021.1 coordinate 15,688, forward strand.
GCCGCCAACCAGTGCCAGGTCAATGAAATCTGGATTGTTCCCGATGTCCGAGCCGCTGACTACTTCGTGCGTCACCCAGTTCTCCGGGTTGAACATTGCCTGGGCGGGATCGAGCGCGTACAGCGGGTCGGCCTCGGGGCCGGCAAAGACGCGGAAGTCCGCCGCCGCCCCGCCGTTGCCGATCGTTTGCGTGTAGTGCATCCAGTCCGACGTGGCCGTCGCCGCGCCGTTGCCGCGCGGAATGTTCGCCACGGGTTGCCAGTTGCCGCCGCCGATGTCGGCTTCGACTACATAGTTCAGCACGGCGCTGTTGAAGTTCTGGCCGATCGGGGTGATGTCGCTGACCTCGACCAGGCCGTTTTGGTTGCCGTCCGCGCAGGAGGCCGCCGCCCAGTCGCCGGCGGAGGTGTCCTTGCCGAAGTGCACGCCGATCGGGGTTAGGTCGTTGACCGTGACGAAGCCGTCCTGGTTGTAGTCGCCGCGGTTGTTGTAGTCCCACTCCAGCCGCACGTCCCCGCCCACCGGGGTGATCGTCAGCGTGCTGACATAAACGCCGGTAACATCGGCCAGGCCCTTATCGCCCTGGGCGACGAGTTGCCGCTCCAGCGCGCCGGCCAGCTGCGCCATCACGGCCGGATCGGCGCCCGTCGTATCCACCGGCTGGCCGAGTACGGCCGGCCTAGCGTCGCCGGCTGCCTGGTCGAGCCTGCCGCCGGCGCAGGAGCCCAGTCCTGTTGCCAGTAGAAGAACAACGATCAGGAAGAGAACAACATATCTGACTACTTGCATGCGCGCATTGTACCGCTTGATTTTGGTTCTTGCGAAGCCTTGATCAAATGAGAACTAGTCTCATCGGTATGCTTGAATCAGCAGTCAGCCGGGCCCGTCACGTGCGGGATCCGGCCAGTTGAGTAAACCAGCCGACACGCGATAAAATGGATGGTTAAGTAACGATGTTAATTGGGAGAGCTTGATATGACCAGCTACCGCAACGAGAAAGATTCTTTAGGTCCGCTCAAGGTTCCATCCGATGCGTACTACGGAGTCCAGACCGCCCGCGCCGTCGCCAATTTCCCGATCAGCGGCATTCGCGCTTATCCGACGCTGGTCATGGCCTACGTCCATATGAAGCGCGCGGCGGCGACCGTCAATGTTGAACTGGGTATGCTCGATCGCCGGCGCGCCGACGCGATCATCAAGGCCGCCGACTGGATCAACAAGGAGATCGAGCGCCTCGTCAAGCACGATCCGGAGGGCCTGAACCGCGCCGACCATATCATCGACCAGTGGGTGCTCGATATCTACCAGGCCGGCGCCGGCACGAGCTTCAACATGAACACCAACGAGGTGATCGCCAACCTGGCCAACGAGCGCTTCGGCAAGTCGCCGGAGGAGAAGGCCCGCGGCTCGTACTCGTTCGTGCATCCCAACGACCACGTCAACATGGCGCAGTCGACCAACGACACGATGCCGACGGGTATCCGGCTCAGCAACATCATGCAGTTGCCGCGCCTGCTGGCGGCACTCGACCTGCTGGAGGAGGAACTGCGCGACCGCGGCAAGGAATTCAAGAACATCATCACTACCGGCCGCACCCACCTGCAGGACGCTACCCCGATTACGCTGGGCCAGGTGTTCACCGCCTTCGCCGACTGCCTGGTCAAGGCCCGGGCGCGGATCGTCGAGGCCAGCGAGCACCTCAAAGTGATCGGCCTGGGCGGCACCGCCGTCGGCACCGGCATGAACTCCGACCCGCGCTTCGCCAAGAAGGTCGCCAGCCAGCTGGGCAAGCAGATCGGCGTGAACATTACCAGCGCTAAGAACATCGTCGAGATGCACAACTCGATGGCCGACCCGCTGCACTTCAGCCACGCCCTGCGCGGCCTGGCGGTCGACCTGACGCGGATCGCCAACGACCTGCGGTTGTTGTCCAGCGGCCCGACCAGCGGCATCGGCGAGATCAACCTGCCGCCGGTGCAGCCGGGCAGCTCGATCATGCCGGGCAAGGTTAACCCGGTCATGCTGGAAATGTTCAACATGGTCAACTACCAGGTGATCGGCCTCGACACGGCGGTGATGGAGTGCGCCCAAGCCGGCCAGTACCAGCTCAACGTGATGATGCCGATGATCGCCTGGGACCTCTTGCACATGCAGACGATCCTGACCAACAGCATGACCGTCGTGGCCGAGCGCTGCATCCGCGGGATCACCGCCAATCCGGAGCGCTGCCGCAAGTACTTCGAGGCCAGCATGGGCCTGGCGACGGTGCTCAACCCGGTGATCGGCTACATGAACGCCGCCGAGATCGTCAAGACGGCGACCAAGAAGGGCACGCCGATCATGGACGAGCTCAGGGCCGCGGTCGACGCGGACGGCAATCCGGTGCTGACCGACGTGGAGATGAAGAAGGTGTTCAAGCCCGAGCGCCTGACCAAGCCCGGCAGCCTGAAACTGGACAAGCCCAGCAAGCGCAAGCGCTAAACAACAACGGGCTTCGGCCCGTCAAACCGCGTTGTATATACCTTAGCGGGAGGATCGCGATGGGGAGCAGGACCAGACTCGCCGTCGTACTCGTATTGATTGCCCTCGGCTTCGGCCTGAGCCCGGCCCTGGCCACCGAAGCGTCAGACGGGCTCGCCGCCGCGCCGGCGGAATTCCTGGAGATGGCCCGGTCCCTGAAGTGGCCGGAGCCGGGCAGCGCGCGGGCGTTTAGCTGCGACGGCGATCCCGTGGTCCGCGATCCGCTCGACCCGCGCAATCCGTACCTGGCGGAATACAGCCAGTGGGATGCCTGGTGCTATGCCCACGTGGTCAATCCAGAGGATTGGATGGAAGATGACAGCGCCTTGCGCCAGGCGTATCCGCCGGGCTGGGTGTCGCTGCACACGGAGCTCGACGACAACCGCTGGCCGTTGCCGCTCAAGCAGGTGATCCTAACCGACCTGGCGGAGAGCCTGGGCTATCGCGACCCGTATCAGGTCGAAGACGGCAACCCGGGGGTCACCTGCTTCGGCCCCCTGGACGACGAGCTGCGCCGGGAGTTGGCGGAGTTCGTCGGGCCGCTCATGGCGCCCTACCTTCCGCCGTTGCCGGCCTGGCTGTGCGAGGACCCGCCGCTCAAGGCAATCAACCTGCCGGACGGCGGATTCGCCGTGCTGGGGGAACTGGGCGAAGCCCTCAGCGGCCCGCCCTGGATCCTGGCCGGCAATCCCAGTGCGGAATATACGGACAACTGGCCGGCGCACTGGGTGCCCGCCGACAAATGCTGGACGTATTACGACGCCGACGGCAACCTGATTAGAAAGGGCCAGCCCGGTGCGCCCTGGTGGCAGGTGACCTTCAAGGACATCGAAGAGCACCCCGAAATGCTGGCCGACGATATCAGCTATATGGTTTCCAGCAATGGCGTATTCCTGAGCTACGACGATTCCGTTCACGATCCGCTGGGAACCTTCGCTTACGACGGCACACGCCAAGACACTTCCGATTCCCGGGGCAATGCCGAGTGCGACCCGCGCTATCTGCGCGAGATCTACGGCGTGTGGTTGCCGTCTATCTACGCCAGCCAGCAGGTGGTCGAACCGATCCCGCCCTGCGGCTGGGGCGTGGGCACGCTGGACCCGGCCGAGTTGGACCAGAGCCGGCCGATCGCGATCGCCGGGTATCGCTTTATCAATATCAAGCCGCCGACGGACGAGGACGGCCCGTATTTCGGCCGGTACTCGGAGTGGGACAACTGGATCTACGACGAACTGGCCAAGTACTGCGCCAGCGGGCAACCCAACCAAGAGCTGGTCGAGAAATTCCAGACCGAGCTGCACTTCGACTACCAGTACGTCCTGCCGGGTGCCGCGTCCGAACCGGAGTACTACTACCTGGATGTGAACGACCAGGGCTATCTCGTGCCGCTGGGCATCACCTCGGTGATGTCGCGTCTCGATCGCGAATCCAACGAGCAACTGGGCCTGGACTTCGCCGATCGCCGCGTCGGCTTCGAGGTCTGGATCAAGGCCAGCCTGCCGCTGTCACTCCAGGCGGAATACGATAACGCCTGGTTTGTCGGCGTGGCTCCGCTGCTACCGGCGATCCCCGCCTGGCTGGTGGACAGCGCGCCCCTGCAGTGCGTGTTCCTGCCCGAGCGGGAGCTCGCGGCGCAGTACGCCAATGAGGGGGCCAAGCCCAGTTGGCGGCGCTATGACGCGGGGGGCAACCTGCTGGGCGAGACCGGTCCGGGCTGTTTCTGGTGGGAGCTGTATTTCACCGGTTTCCGCCACTTCTGCGCCAAGTACGGCGGGGTGGAGAAGGTCAACTGCCGCGCCTACCAGGACAGGATAATCATTAACGCCGCGCCCGACGATGACGATCTGGACCTGTTTTTCAGATTCACCTATCGGGGCGAGCCGGTCGACGACGATTACTACCTGCGCTACGATCCGCTGTTGTTCAAGGTCTTCCCCGGCGACAAGCTGGATGTGATGCACCAAAGACAATTGGCGACGCGCGGCGATCAGGACGAGGCGACTGAACAAGACGAGGAGACGGCACAAGACAAGTTGACAGAGTAAGGCGAGGGATCAGCACAGGACAAGTAGCGCAAGCCCCCGTGCTTGCGCGGAGAAGTAAAAGTAGAAAGTTAAAGTAGAAGTGATTTGTTTGTCGCTGTTGAGTTGTTCTGAACTCGATAGGCGTTGGTGCAGGTTTCTGCACTTTCACTTTCCACTTTCACTTGTGGATCCCTGCCGCGCTTGATTTGCTACTGCACATGTACGGGTGTTTTCAGCTCTGATTGCGCGTTATATATTCCTCCGGTACTCGCCGCCCACTTCATACAGCGCGTTGGTGATCTCGCCCAGGGTGCAGCTCTGCACGGTCGTCATCAGCTCGCCGAAGATGTTGCCGCCGGAGAGCGCCGCCTGCTTCAGGCGCGCGATGGCGTCGGCGCTGCGATCCGCGTGATGTGCCTTGAACTCGCGTAGCCGGCGGATGCATTCGGTCTTTTCCTCCGGCGTGGCGCGGGTCAGGGCGATCTCGCGCGGCGGGCTGGCCTCGGCCCGGTCGCGCGGCAAAAACGTGTTCACCCCGATCAGCGGCAGGCTGCCGTCGTGCTTCATGTGCTCGTACTTGATGCTGTCGTCCTGGATCGCGCCGCGCTGGTACTGCAGCTCCATCGCCCCCAGCACCCCGCCGCGCTCGCTGATCCGGTCGAACTCCTTCAACACCGCCTCCTCGACCAGGTCGGTCAGCTCCTCGATTATGAAGCTGCCCTGCGTGGCGTTCTCGCAGAACACCAGGCCGAACTCGCGGTTGATGATCAGCTGGATCGCCAGCGCGCGGCGCACGCTTTCCTCCGTCGGGGTGGTGATCGCCTCGTCGTAGGCGTTGGTGTGCAGGCTCTGGGCGTTGTCGAAGGTGCCGATCAGCGCCTGCAGGGTGGTGCGGATGTCGTTGAACTCGATCTCCTGGGCGTGCAGGCTGCGCCCGCTGGTCTGGATGTGGTACTTAAGCAGCTGGCTGCGCGCCGCCGCGCCGTACTTGCGCTTGAGCGCCACGCTCCAGATTCGGCGCGCCACGCGCCCGATCACGCTGTACTCCGCGTCCATGCCGTTGGAGAAGAAGAAGCTCAGGTTCGGCGCGAAGCTGTCGATCGGCATACCGCGGTTGAGGTAATACTCGACGTAGGTGAAGCCGTTGGCCAGGGTGAAGGCCAGCTGGTGGATCGGGTTGGCGCCGGCCTCGGCGATGTGGTAGCCGCTGATGCTGACGCTGTAGAAATTGCGCACGCTCTCGTCGATGAAGTACTGCTGCACGTCGCCCATCATCCTCAGCGCGAACTCGGTGGAGAAAATGCAGGTGTTCTGCCCCTGGTCCTCTTTCAGGATATCGGCCTGGACCGTGCCGCGCACCTGGCTGATCGTTTCCGCCTGGATCTTCGCGTATTCCTCGTCCGTCAGCAGCGCGCGCACGTCGTCCCACTTCGCTCCGCGCAGCCGGTCGGGCTGCAGCACCTGCTCCTCCGTAATCTCCAGGCGGCCCGTGTCGCGCAGGAACCTGCGGCACTGCTGGCGGGTGGCCGTGTTGAAGAAGAAGGCCAGCATCGTCGGCGCCGGGCCGTTGATCGTCATCGAGACGCTGGTTTTGGGATCGCAGAGGTCGAAACCGGCGTAGAGCTGCTCGGCCTCCTCGACGGTGAAGATGCTCACGCCGCTTTCGCCGATCTTGCCGTAGATGTCGGGCCGTTCGTCGGGGTCCTCGCCGTAGAGCGTGATCGAGTCGTAGGCGGTCGACAGGCGCGCGGCGGGCTGGCCGGCGGCGAGCAGGTGGAAGCGCTCGTTGGTGCGCTCCGACGGCCCCTCGCCGGCGAACATCCGCGTCGGGTCCTCGGCGACGCGCTTGTAGGGGAATACGCCGGCGGTGTAGGGGAACTCGCCGGGCACGTTCTCTAAAAGCCGCCAGTAGAGCCGGTCGCCGTAGGCATGGAACCGTGGCCGCGCCACCTTGCGCACCGGGCTGCCGGACATCGTCTCGCGGTAGTTTTCGACGGTGATGTCCTTGCCGCGGACCTGGTAGGTGAACTGGCCGGCTTCATAGCATTGCGCCCACTCATCCCAGTTGTCGAGCAGCCCGCGGCAGTACGGATCGAGTCGCGCCAGCAGGTCGTTGAAGTCCTGCATCAGGTCGGCCACCGCCGGTGCCAGTTCTTGCGCCTCCGCCGGCAGCTGATATGGCTGCCAGTCGCCCTTCTTCGCGCCGCCCCGCACATGGATCGCGCGGGTGAGGGCGTGCAGGTCGGCGACGATATCGGCCTGGCCGTGCGCCCAATGGCGGTACTCGCGGCAGCTGTCGGCGATCTCGCTGAGATAGCGCTCGCGGCCCGGCGGGATGATGTGCGCGCTGGCGTCGGTCATCCGCGTCTCGTCGGGCGTGTAATTGCTTTCCCAGCCGAGCTTGAACTTGTCGTTGAGCGCGGCGATCAAGTGCGCGTAGAGCGCGTTGACGCCGGTGTCGTTGAAGTGCGCCGCCGAGGTGCCGAACACCGGCAGGCTGGCCGGGTCACGGTCGAATAGCGTGTGGTTGCGCTGGTACTGCTTGCGCACGTCGCGCAGGGCGTCCTCACTGCCGCGCCGCGTGAACTTGTTGATCGCGACGAAGTCGGCGTAGTCCAGCATCTCGATCTTTTCGAGCTGCGTCGGCGCGCCGAACTCGGCGGTCATCACGTAGAGCGACAGGTCGGCGATCTCGGTGATCGCGCTGTCGCCCTGGCCGATGCCGGCGGTTTCGACGATCACCAGGTCGAAGCCGTTACGCTTGACCACGTTAATCACGTTGTTGACCGCCGCCGACATCTCGGACTGCGCCCCACGCGTGGCCAGGCTGCGCAGAAACACGCGCGGGCACTTCAGGCTGCCGAAGCGGATCCGGTCGCCCAGCAGCGCTCCGCCCGTCTTGCGCCGCGTCGGGTCGACGCAGATCACGGCCACGCGTTTATCCGGGAAGTCGTGGACGAAGCGGCGGACCAGTTCGTCGGTCAGGCTGCTCTTGCCCGCGCCGCCGGTGCCGGTCAGGCCCAGTACGGGCACGGACTTGGCCGAGGCCGGTACGCCGGGGCCGGGGTCGCGGCCGTTTAATTCGGTAACGGTGATTTCGCGGGCCAGCGGCAGGTACGTGCCGTTCTGGCTGACGTCCACCGCGGCCAGGTCGAAGTCGCAGCCCTGGACGACGACGTTGATCATCCCCTGCAAGCCGAGCTCACGGCCGTCGTCGGGCGAGAAGATCCGGTCGATCCCCGCCGCGTGCAGCGCTTCGATCTCGCGCGGCACGATCACCCCGCCGCCCCCGCCGTAGATCTTCACGTGGTTGGCGCCGCGCTCGTTAAGCATCTCGCGCATGTAGGTGAAGGTCTCCATGTGCCCGCCCTGGTAGCTGGTCAGCGCGATGCCCTGGGCGTCTTCCTGGATCGCGGCGTTGACGATCTCCTCGACCGAGCGGTTGTGCCCGAGGTGGATCACCTCCGCGCCGGTGGCCTGCATGATGCGGCGCATGATGTTGATCGAGGCGTCGTGGCCGTCAAACAGGGAGGTGGCCGAAACGATGCGCACCGGGTGCTGTGGTTTGTAAACGTTAGTACTGCTCATAGTTACCCCGGAAACAGCAGGTTGCGGGTAATACCGCGTGCCCGTAAGGCTTGTTCTGATTATTACATATTATTTACGACCGCGGGTCAACGCCGCCGCAAACAAAACGCCCGCCGGCGGACCGGCGGGCGTAGATCACCAGATTGCTTGAAAAGCTAGTTAAGTTCGACCGTGGCGTACTCCGCCATCGAGAACGCCAGGTTCCAATAGCTGATCACGGGCAGGCCGTCGATATCGAGTAAGGTCGTGTAATAGCCGACCGCTTCCGTGGGTTCGCTCTTGACGGCGACGGGCGGATTCCAGGTCGTGCCGTGGTTGTCCGTGGCCCGGGAATAGAACAAGCCCAGCCACGGTCCGGACTGCACCCAGGCGATCGCCGGTCGTCCGTTGACCAGCGCCAGCGAATTCCACTGGCCGGCGCCGCCGCCCGAAGCGACCTGGATCGTGACGATCGGCCAGTCCGCGGTCACGGCGCCCGAGGACGTCGAGGCGCGGATGTATTGCAGCGAGCCGATCGCCGACTCGAAGAAGCTGACCGCCGGCCGCCCGTTGACTTCTAAAAGCGAGATATAGCCGCCGACGGTGACGCCGGCCGGGCTGCAACGGGCGGGCGCGACCGGCCAGTTGCCGATCGCCGCGCCGGTGGTGTTCACCGCGCGCCGGTAGAGCGCTTCCTGGTTGGTCGCGTCCCAGTAGGCGATCGCCGGATTGCCGCTGATCACCTTCAGCGAGGGAAAACCGCCGATGTTGCCCGAGGCGTCCAGCGTCAGCGGGGCGTCCGCCCAGTCCGCCGCGGTATCGCCGGTACCCGCGGCGGTGGTGGCCCGCCGGTATTTCAGGATGTCCGGGCCACTGTCGACATAGGCAATCGCCGGATTGCCGTCGATGTACGCCAGGGAGGTGCTTGTGCTCAGGCCGACCGGCCCGTCGATTACGACCGGCGTGTTGGTCCAGGAGGAACCCTGGGCGTCATCGGCGCGCAAGTACATTACTTCGCTCGGTCCCGAGTTGTAGTAACTCACGGCCGGATTGCCGTTGATGACCTGGAGGGATGCATACAAGCCCGTCCCGACCGTGTTATCGATCACGAACGGCTCGTACCACAGGCTGCCCTGCGGATCGGTCGCCCGCATGTACGTAAGCATGCTGCTGCCGGTGTCGAACATCGCGATCGCCGGATTGCCGTCAACAATCGCCAGCGAGGCGTGCTGGCCCGTACCGTTGAACCGGGTAATGGCGCGCGCGTCAAAGCCGGCGACCTGCTTGATCTGGACCAGCGTGGACGTATGCGCGATCGAGCCATCCTCGTCCTTGACGCGGATCGCGGCCAGGTAAGTGCCGCATTCCGTATAGTCATAGTTATACGTATCGCTGGCGCTCCAGGACGTGTAAGTGCCGTCGCCCATGGGGTCGTAGGCGTACTCCAGGAGGGTTCCATCCTGGTCGTAGCTCAGCGACGCGTCGAAGGTCACCGACACCATCTCGGGCTCGCGCCAGATGACCCCGCTGTTCGGCGAGGCCTCGGCGATCGCCACCGGCGGGATCGAGGCCATGATCACCAGGCTGACCGCGCCCAGCGCCTTCATTTCGCCTTCGCCGCCGCTGATGGCGCGCACGCGCGGGCGGATGATGCCGGTGGAGTTAAGCGACGCGGAGGCCAGGCCGGTGACATTGCCCGTCACCTCGAAAATCCCGTCGCCGTTAACGTCGAAATCATAGGAGTCGGCGCCGGTCGCCGTCAGGTTGACCGTGTCGCCGATCAAGCCGCTGACCAGGTCCGTCGTCAGCACGACTTCCAGCGCGTCGCCGGGCAGCGCCTCGGCGCTGGCGGTCGCGGACAGGTCGCTTTCATTGCCGGTGACATCCACCGATGCCAGCCGCACGTAAGTCTGGCCCGTGTGCTTAAGGACGAAGCGGCCACTGCCTTCCAGGTAGTCGACCGACATCACGCCGGGGCTGTTGGCGTCTACAAACGACTGGTCGCTGTAGTAAATCCGGTAGCCCGCCAAGTCGCTGGCCACCACCGGTACCCAGACCAGGAACAGGCCGCCGGCGACCGGCGTCAGGACCGGCGCCGAGGGGACCGGCGGTGGAGTGGTGTCTACACCGTCGCGCGGATTGGCGCTGACGGCAACGACGTCGAAGGTCGCACCGTCGAAGGCCACCAGGCTGACGAACAGGTTGCCCAGCTCCGAGGTGTAATTACCGTCCGGCAGGCTCAGGCGTACCTGGCCGTCCGCGTACGGTCCATGCCATTCCCACGCGCCCGCCGCATAGTCGCTTAGACCGAACCAAAACTCGCTGAGCTGGCCGTCGTCACGCGGGCGCAGGTTGATGTCCGTGGTGACCACGCCCGGCTGGTTCGCGCCCAGGGGAATGCGGTAGACGGCATGGCTGGCTTCGTTGTCGCCCACGGCGCCGCTGGCCAGGCGCGAGGCCTCGTCCAGGTTGTCCACGTCACCGGCCTCGCTGAAGCGATCGATCCCCGGGGTGTATTCGCTGTCGGCATCGATGGTACTGGTACCGCGCGCCTGGGCGCTGTCGGGAATCACGTAACCATCAGCGTCAAGCTCTTCCCAGGGCTGCTGGTAATCCACGGGCAGCGCGGCCGGCCAGCCGTCGGTCGCGGTCTCAACCGCGCCTGCCGCCGGCGCTCCGGTGGGGCTAGCCGCGTTGGTGCTGCCCTCCGCTGCGCCCAGCGGAGCCATTTGCGATCCGCCGCAGGCGCTGAATACTGCGGTCCCCAAAACCAGCGCCACGTTCATCAGTAACAGCCGAACTCGGTTGTACATAGTAATCTCCTTTAGTTTCAGGCCATGCCGATCAAGCGGACGGGGGCGGCCCTGCAGCCGCCCCGCACACGCCAGTTATGCATTGATCTTGCATGGTTGATGATATGAGAATGAGACTCAGTATCAGTAGCCGTATTATAACGCGATTTGACGCCGGCGTTTCAGGGATATGGTCTAAAAGTCGTTTGGCTAGCGCTTACTTGCCGGCTGGATTGAGCGAATCAAAGGAAACCTGCTGAATTTTCGGCCGGGCGATGTAACCTATATCCCCGGAAACCGTCTTAGAGCGTAGGCCGCCGTGAGGACACGAGGGCTAATAGCCGTAGGGACACCAGGATGGCAGGTATGGGTTTAGAGACTGTGGTTGCGCGTCACACTTCAACTCTATCAGTCAGCCAGGCTGCACTCAGCCAGCCAATCGACACCTGTTTCCCATGACCTGGTAGGATGAGGTCTTCGGCTGTCAGCGCCATCCGGCAATCGCGCCGACAGCATGTCGAAGAACAATAACGGCGGTGCATCCCAGGGGGGCGGCCATCGATGGCCTGGGGGTATCGATGGCTGCCCCGGCACCTTCAGCCGGTTATACTGGTTACATGGCACTGCAAGCTGTTTATTCCGCGAGTAACGAATTCATGGCGCTGACCGTTCGCGACATGCTGCGGGAGAACGGCATCATCGCGATGATCCGCAACAATACGATCGCCGGCTTCAATGTCGACATGCACAGAAGCGGCGGAGCTTTCGGCGAGGTCCTGGTCAACGCGGAAGACGTCAACCGCGCCCAAGAGCTGATCGGCGCCTTCCGCGGCACGCTGGGCCAGCTGGAGGAAGCCGAGCCGGTGGGCGAGGACGTGGAGTAACGCAGTAGTATCGACCGTAGGGGAGCCATTTATGGCTCCCTCCTGCCAAAGAGAGCAAGCCCCCGTGCTTGCGAACGACAGTCAGGAGTACAAAGCACGGAGTCCGTCGGCGGTTTGCGTGTCAGAGATGCGAAACCGAACATAACGGCGGCCGGAATGGTCGCCATACCAGATTTAATCTGGCTCGGTATAATCTCATATGGGGCAGTTACGGACAGTCGCAGAGGTCTACGAGGAGTACACCGCCAGAGCCGTCGAAGCCGCGCTGAAAGAACGTGGCATCCACTGCGTGGTGTTCAACAACGAAATCCCGATGGAGCCGGGCTTCAATTTCGGCATGCGGCCCTGGGGCCAGGTCGTGGTCGCCGAGGAAGACTGCGAGCAGGCGCGGGAGTTTGCCCAGGATGTGCTGGCCGCGATCCATGGCGAAGAGGCACCCGATCACAGCGAGCTGCCGGTCAGGCTGAAGGTCAGGTCGCGGCAATGGCTGGGAGTGCTGTTTGTCTTCATGCTGCTGGCGACCGTTGTATCTACCTTGCTGAATTACACGTTCGGCGAGATGATCATGAGAGACGCATTCATCGATCATCTGCAGGGAGTACCGGGTGGTTGGACCGGTTCGCTGATGATCAACCTGGCGATCGCCGGCTTCCTAGCGCTCTTCATCCTCATGGTCCTGGCATTGGCCGCGTACAACTGGAGCCGGCTGGGACGTGCCCTGGTGAATGCGCTGGTCGGACTGGCCGCGACCGTGGTGCTCCTGACCTGGGGGATCTACGCCGCGCTGGCCGCCGTGGCGCGCGGTATCGTCTGGCTGGTCAAAGGCGATAAGCCCCAGGCGACATCGTAAATAAATCACCACGACATCATTGGGTAGGGGCGAAGCCATGCTTCGCCCGACCATCCACGCTGGCAATGCATCCCGCGGAGCCACCAATTAGCTGATTGGTTTCTTGTTCCCTTGCTCCGCCGCACAGCGGATTACTGCCCACATCAGGGCGAAGCATGGCTTCGCCCCTACCCCAGAACCCGCATCCAGCTTGATGCAAGCCCTTGAACCTTCTCTCTTGAACCTTGAACCTACGCCCTTCCCCGCAGCTTCTTCAACTTCTCCGCCATGCTTTTGCCGGGGCGCACCGCGCCCGGGCCGGCGAAGCGCACCGCCTGGGTCGGGCAGGCGCTCAGGCAATCGCCGCAGCTGAAGCAGTCCGAGGGCAGCTTGTGGCCCAGCAGAATGCCCTGCATCGCCTCCGACGGGCAGTCGTTCATACAAGCCTTGCAGGCGATGCACTTGTCATAGTCCACGCGGACCTTGACGAAACTCAGCCGCTCGAACAGCCAGCTGACCAGCCCGAAGGGGCAGAACAGGTGGCACCAGGGCCGGTAGACCACCACGCTGAAGATCAGCAGCAGCACCACGAATACCATGCCCGCCGTGGTCATCGCCGCCGGGTTGTAGGTCTTGAACGGGTCGATCGGGCCGATCAGGTCGAAGGCCCAGCCGAAGGCCACGAGCGTGAATACCACGAAGAACACTATGCGGATCGTGTTGCTGACCGCATACGGAATCCGGATCAGCGGGATCACGCCGTAGCGCTTCTGCCCCTGCCGGTTGAGCCGGTACAAGAGCTCCTGCAGCACGCCGAACTGGCAGCCCCAGGAGCAGATGAACTTGTTGGCGAAGACGACGAGCGCCAGGAAGACGCCGAGCGCGATCAGCCGCGGGATGAACAGCACGTGGTGCTCGCCGGCCAGCGCGATCATGTCTTTCACCGTGCCCATCGGCGAGGGATCGCTGCCGAGGATCACGCCGAAGACTACCACGCCGCCCGATAACAGCGTAAGCCGCCAGGCGCGGGTCAGCCGCGGCCGCGCCAACAGCGCCAGCGGGATAATCAGCAACACGATCCACAGGCCGAACTTGATGAAGATCTTCGTAAAGTCCTTGGTCTGCCGCTCCATCATCAGCGCGTGCGTCTGGATGATCGCCGCCCGGGCTTCTTCCACCGTAAAGCCCTGCCCGGCCACCGTGAGACTCTGCCCGGCGGTCTGCGCCTGCGAGTCCGCCGGTTCCACTGCTAACGCCTTGGCGACCAGCTGGGGCGGTAACTGGTTGGTTTTGGCAACCTGCGCGAGGGTCATGTCCGCGGTGATCGTCAGTTCGCCCAGCGCCGGAATCCCCTCCGGCTTCTCCGCCGCCACCTGCCGCGCGGCATAGGACAGCAGCAGCACGGCGAGGATCACCCCGGCGGCGAGGATCGCCACCACGGTCGGCGCCGGTCGTTTGTTGCTTGGCTCAGTATTCGTCATTCATATACCCCACGGGGTATTATAACAATTCCTCGGTCTGGTGCTTATTTTAGTCCATGGCGCCCGGGCAGCGCCGAACCTCCCGATCGTGAAACACGATAATTGAGATCGATTCGCAATATATAGTTGCATACTGAAGACGGAAGAAGGAGGACGGACATGAGTACACAACCACAAGCAGGATATGCACTGCCGGATCTGCCGTATGCCTACAACGCGCTGGAGCCGCAGATCGACGCGCGCACGATGGAGATCCACCACCAGAAGCATCACGGCGGCTATGTCGCCAAGCTCAACGCGGCCCTGGAAGGCCAGCCCCAGTTCGCCGGTCTGGAGATCAGCGAGTTGCTAAAGAAGATCAACGCGGTGCCGGAGAGCATCCGCCAGGCCGTGATCAACAACGGCGGCGGGCATGCCAACCACAGCCTGTTCTGGAGCATCATGAGCAAGAACGGCGGCGGGGAGCCCGACGGCGACTTGGCGGCGGCGATCAACACGGCTTTCGGTGGATTCGACGCTTTCAAGGAGCAGTTCACCAACGCGGCGCTGACGCGCTTCGGCAGCGGCTGGGCCTGGCTGGGCTTCGACGCCGGCGGCAAGCTCCACGTGGGCAGCACCGCCAACCAGGACAGCCCGTATATGCACGGCCACCTGCCGATCCTCGGGCTCGATGTCTGGGAGCACGCCTATTACCTCAACTACCAGAACCGCCGGCCGGACTACGTCCAGGCATGGTGGAACCTGGTCGACTGGGGCAAGGTAGGCGAGTTGTACCAGGCCGGCAAGTAACGGCGGTTAGCACTCAGTAACCTTCAATAGCGCAGCCGGGCCGGCTACCCCAGCTTCTCGCGGAAGTACGCGCTGGCGTAATCCAGCAGGGTGACCGCGACGAGAATGATCAGGAAGCAGGTACTGGCCTGGCTGTATTTGAACATCCGGATGTACTGGTCCAACAGGAAGCCGATGCCGCCGGCACCGACGATACCGAGGATGATGCTCATGCGGATGTTGATGTCCCAGCGGTAGAGCGAGAAGGCCAGGAACTGCGGCACCACCTGGGGCAGGATGCCGTACCAGACCACCATGAAGTTGCTCGCGCCGGTGGCCTTGACCGCCTCGATCGGCGCGGGATCGACGCTTTCGATCGCCTCACTAAACAGCTTGCCGAGCATGCCGATCGAGTGCAGTCCCAGCGCCAGGACGCCGGGGAACGGCCCCGGCCCGACCATGAACACGAAGATGATCGCCAGAATGTACGGCGGGAAGGCGCGGAGCACGTTGAACACGAAGCGCGTCGCGCCGTAGAGGACCAGGCCGGTGCTGGTGCCGCGCGTCAGGTTGCGGCTGGCGAAGAACGCCAGCGGGAAGCTCAGGATCACCGCGATCAGCGTGCCGATCAGGCTGATCTGCACCGTCTCGTTCATGCTGTCCAAGAGCGTCGGCAGCGTGCCTAGTTTCGGTTTATTCGTTCGTGAATCTAGCTTGATCACCGGTTTGCCATCTTCCAGCACCAGAACAGCGTGTGTCAGCGGCACTCCTTCGCTGTCCAGCCGCGGCTGGCCGGCTTCGTCCAACAGCGGTACGCGCTCGGTTTCGTAGACGTACCAGCTCAGGTCGGGATGCGCCAGCTCCAGCATGACTTTCTTGATATCCTTGGCGCCGGCGACCAGCGTGTACAAGTTGAACTCGGTGCGCACGAAGCTGGCCCAGAGATAGGCCAGGAACATCACCAGCAGCAGCCACTTCACGCCGGACCAGACGTGGTCGCGCCAGGTGCGCGGCTTGCGCGGCGGGACAATCGGCTTGTGCTCAGAAGTCGGCGAAGTGTTCACCGTACACCTCCTTGAGCACCTCGTCGGTCAGCTGGGTCGGCGGGCCCTCGAACGCCACGCGGCCGTCCTTGAACGCCACGACGCGGTCGCTGTACTCACGGGCCAGGGCCACGGAGTGCAGGTTGGCGACCATCGCGATCCCCTCTTCGCGGCAGATGCGCACGGCGTAGTCCAGCACGACGCGTGCCGTGGCCGGGTCGAGGCTGGAAACCGGCTCGTCCGCCAACAGCACCGCCGGTTCCTGGCAGAGCGCGCGGGCGATCGCGACGCGCTGCTGCTGGCCGCCGGAAAGGTCCGCCGGGCGTTTCTGCCACTGGTCGAGGATCTCGACGCGCTGCAATGCCCTGAGTCCCAGCTGCCGCTCCTCCGGCGTGAACCAGAAGAACAGCCCGCGCCAGGTCGGCAGCTGGCCGGCGCGCCCGATCAGCACGTTGGTCAGCACCGAGACGCGCGGCACCAGCCCGAAGTTCTGGAAGATCATCCCGACGTCGCGGCGCACCATCCGCGCATGCGCCTTGGTGCTGTGCACCGGCCGGCCGCGGAACAGCACTTCGCCTTTGGTCGGGGTCAGCAGGCCGTTTAGGCAGCGCAGCAGAGTGGATTTGCCCGCGCCGCTCTTGCCGATCACCGCGACGACTTCGCCGGCGCCGATCGCGAAGTCGACCTCGCGGAGCGCCTGGGTGCCGTCGGGATAGGTCAGGCAGAGCTTAACAGTCTGGAATACGGGCGTTGCCACCGGCGATGATTGTAGCGGTTGCCATGCTGGGACGACAGCGGTACGGTACGGATTGGCTGAGACCGGGTTCCGACACGGCCGGCATCGCCGGTTGAGACAAGCTGCCACTTGTTATAGTAAAGGTATTCCAAAGTAGGTGGACACGAGATATGTTACGGAATCTCTGCTTAATGCTTGTTGCGATCATGGTTCTCGCTGGTTGCGGGGGCCCGGGAATCACCTCCGCGGAAAACCCGGAAGGTACCACACTGACGCAGGCGCTCAATGATCTTGCGAATTCAACAACGCCCGCCAACGTCGATACGGACACGTACGACCTGCTGAAAACCGAACTGGCGCGCGTGTTAAGCGAGCGTGGCGTCGACCGTTTCGTCAGTGCTCCGCCAGCTACGGCGGCCTCGGCGGCGGTGCTGACGTTCGACGGCGGCACCTCGACGCTGGCCTGGGGCTTCGCCAGCGCCGGCGACTACAACCAAAACGGCCTGGTCGAAGTGGCGGACCTGACACCGCTGGGCCAGAACTTCAACGAGTCCGGCCCGTTCGACTACAACTCGGTCGAGGCGGTGGTAGACGGCAACAGCGATGGCCTGATCAGCGTCAACGACATCACGCCGATCGGCCAGAACTACGGCAACAGCCTGTCGGAATACCACGTTTACGGCAGCGACTCGCAGGACGACTATCCGCTAAGCGCCGCCGACGACAACGGCGCCGCCACGCAGTTGGCCGTGCTGAGCCTGGGCGACGGCACCGCCGCCACCGGCCAGCGGACCCAGTTCAGCTATACCGTGACGACGCCGCACTACTTCTACTGGGTGCGGCCCAGCGACGGCGACTCCGAAGGCATCGCCAGCAACCTGGCCGACGGCGGCGGGGGGGGCGGGACGGTCGAAGCGCCTACCTTCACGTTCGACATGGAAATCATGCCGGGTGGTTTCTGCGGCGGCCCGTATATTGTGGAGGAGAATCCGGCCGTGCTGCTGGTGGAAGACGGCGGCTCGGGCAGTGGGACGCTGTACTACATTCGCGCGACGGATTACGCCGGCACCGCCTGGAGCGATCCCGTCGAGCTGTCCAATGACAGCATGTGCTACGCGGACCTGGCGATCATCGGCGGCAATCCGGCGGTGGCCTACGCCGTCGGCTGGAGCGGCCCGTTGATGTTTGTCCGCGCCACTGACGCCACCGGCTCGTCCTGGGGCACACCGGTGACGGTGGACAGCGCGGTCACGAGCCACACCAACAACATGAAGCTGCTGGAGGTCGACGGCCGGCCGGCGATCGGCTACGCCAGCGACGGCGGCGGCCAGGATGAGGACCGCGTCGCCTATATTCGCGCCGAGGATGCCCTGGGCGCTACCTGGCCGGCAGCACCGGTGATCGTCGAGCCGGACTACGCGGTCAACCTGCAGGCACGCAGCTGCGACCTGGGCGTGATCGGCGGCAACCCGGCCATGGCCTACACCTATGATCACTACGACGCCAGCACCAACGGCGTGCGTTTCGTCCGGGCCACGGATGCCCAGGGCGGCGCCTGGGCCACGCCGGTGGAGATCGATTCCTGGGACGATTCGCTGAACATCATGGCGCGCAACCTGAACCTGGTTGACTTGGACGGAGTACCCGGCGTGGCCTGGTTCATCGAGGACTTCATGGCGCCGGAGAACAGCATCGTCTGGTTCCGCGGGGCCACGGCTGCCGCCGGGACGGCCTGGCACGACAAACAGGGCATCTCCGGCAATCCCGAGGCTACGGCTGCGCCGTTGTTCGGCTCGGTCACCACCTTTGAGAACACCGCCGGCGAGTTGATGGCCGCGGCAACCCTGGCCCGGGCCGCCGATGCGACGTACCGGGGCGAGGGTTTGCTGGCACCGGTCGGCGCGGCGGGTGTCGTGGACTGGTCGACGGCAGCCTTGTTCCAATTCAGCCCCACCGGGGCGGAAGCAGGCCATGGCGCCAGTGCGTCCGTGGCGGGGATCAAACAAGCGTCCTGCTATAACAGCATGGATTTCCTGAGCATGATGCTCTTCTGCTGTCTGTTCGGCGGTGGCGGCGCCGGCCATGGCGCCTCGGCGGTCGGCGAGGGCTACGTGTACCGCATCTACTCGCTGTCGTCGGGATACCAGTTTGAAACCAGCCTGACCGAGGCGATGTTCTGTTACATCGAGCTTCCGGGTACGACGTTCTAGTCAGTTCGATGCGCCGGGTCGCCTGGGGTGATCCGGCGCGTTTCTTGACAACGACGGGCTAATTTGCCGGTTCGCGTAGTATATAAGCTACAATAGACTGTTGAATTAAACAGCTGCCTTTCGCAAACGGAGGGTTAGGTCATGATGAGATTTGCACAGGTATTGCTGGTGCTCATGGTTGCGCTGGCGATTTGCCAGCCGGCGGCGGCACAGGTTGAAACCGACGACGCTACTGCCGACACCACGGCGATGATCGACAACGCAGCGACGGTCGACAACCTGACATCGGTCAGCGCGTTTAACCGGGATCTGGTCAGAAAGATCAAGAAGGGCTGCATTTACATCTGGGCGATGACCCCGGGCAATTCGGGCTTCATGCAGCCGGCTTGGATCGGTTCAGGCGTGATCTTCATGGCGGTACCGGAGGAAGAGGCTTGCTATGCCCTGACCAACCACCATGTGGCCAACGAAACCTGCCTGCTGCAGGTGGAGACCTGGGACCGTGCCACCTACAAGGCACAGATGGTCGCCACGGAGCCGGGCCTCGACTGCGCGCTGATCCGGATCGAAGGCATTCCCCGCGACCGCTACGAGCCTTGCGCCCTGGGCAACAGCGACGAAGTGATCATCGGCGAGCCGGCCCTGGCCGTCGGTGCGCCGGGCAGCGGCGACGCGGTGAATACGAACCGTTCCGATCCGTTCATTTCCTTCGGCCTGCACCAGTCGACGACGATGCGCGTCGTGTCCGGCCGGATGACGGATCCCTACGAACTGATCGGCTGGTGGTCGGGCTGGCGGACCAATCTGGGCCGGCAGGTACTGACTAACCTGCCCTGGCGCTTCGTAACCGAGGCGCCGATCAGCGGCGGTAACTCGGGCGGTCCGCTATTCAACAGCCGTGGCGAGTGCATCGGCCTGAACCACGCGCACATGAGCTGGGGGCCGCAGGCCACGCAGCATGTCAACTACACAATACCCGTCAATTTCTGCAAGACCTTCTGTTTCCAGATCCTGGACACGGGCAAGTACGAACTGCCCTGGATGGGCCTGGACGTCCTGATGCCGAACTACTTCGACGACCGGGCCGGCGTGTACGAGTTCGTCGACCGCTATCTGGACGAGACCACCTTGAGAATCTACAGCGTACGCAAGGACTCGCCGGCCACGCGGGCGGTCTGCGTCGACGAACCGGACATCAAGACCGGGCTCCTGGGCGGCGACATTATCCTGGAATTCGACGGCCGGACCTTTGCCGACGTTTCGGAACTGCGCATGTACGCGTTTACGCTGGAAATCGGCAAGACGGTGCCGGTCAAGATCAAGCGCGGCAAGCAGGAGCTGGAATTCACGGTTGTCATCGGCGTCAAGCGCGCCTACGACAGCGAGTTTAGTATCTAGGTCCAGCGCCGGAACATCTTGCGCCGTTTCAACATCCTAAACTGTAGGGTGCACATGATTACGCGCCAAGCTTGCTGTTCGCAGCGCAGGAAGGGGCTTGGTTCAAATGTTCATCCGAGCGGGCACGCCGAATGAGTTACAATGTTACTTGGGTCTGACCCATAGCATGCGGAGGAACTAATATGAGATTTCCGACAGTTGCGCTGGCGATCATGGCAATTGTCATGCTGGGCCTGTCACCGGTCGTGGCACAGGATCAAGCCCCCGTGACACCCGTGCTAACAGAACAGGGATCCGGCGATGTTTCGACGTTCAATCGTCATCTGGTGAACAAGATTGAGCGGAGCTGCATTTATATCTGGGCAATGACCCCGGGCAATTCGGGATTCATGCAGCCGGCCTGGATCGGCTCCGGCGTGATCTTCATGGCCTTGCCGGAAGAAGATGCCGCTTATGCGCTGACCAACCACCACGTAGCCAACGACACCAGCCTCTTGCAGGTGGAGACCTGGGACCGCGCGACTTACAAGGCCCAGATGGTGGCCACGGAGCCGGGCATCGACACCGCCTTGATCCGGATCGAGGGCATCTCCCGCGATAAGTATGAGCCCTGCGTTCTGGGCAACAGCGACAACGTGATCATCGGCGAGCCGGCGCTGGCCGTCGGTGCGCCGGGCAGCGGCGACGCGGTCAATACCAACCGGTCCGATCCGTTTATTTCCTTCGGCCTGCACCAGTCCACAACGCTGCGCGTGATCTCCGGGCGCTCGACCAACCCTTACCTGTTCATCCAGACCTGGGCGGGCTGGAAGGGCGATCTGGGACGCCAGGTAATGACCAACTGCCCCTGGCGGTTCGTGATCGAGTCGCCGATCAGCGGCGGTAACTCGGGCGGGCCGTTGTTCAACAGCCACGGCGAGTGCATCGGGCTGAACCACGCGCATTTCGGCGGCGGCGCCGGCCTGTCGCAGCATGAGAACTACACGATCCCGATCAATTTCAGCAAGAATTTCGCCTTCCAGATCTTGGACACGGGCAAGTACGAGCTGCCCTGGTTTGGCATGGATGTGCTCGTGCCGGACTACTTCGACGACTACTACGGCGTGTCCGAGTTCGTGGAGCGCTACCTGGATGAAAACGTATTGACGATCTTCAGCGTCCGGCCGGATTCGCCGGCGACCCGAGCCATTCAGGTCGATGAACCCAACGCCGAGCCGGGGTTGCAGAGCGGCGACATTATCTTGGAGTTCGACGGCCGGACATTCGCCAATACAACCGAGCTCAGGCTGTATACCTTTACGCTGCCGATCGGCAAAACGGTCCCGATTACAGTGAAGCGCGACCGCCGCGAACTGGATTTCACCATGGTCTGCGAGCCCAAGCGCAAATACGACAGCGAGTTCAGCCTGTAGTCAGACAAATACGAGTTAGTCTAGGATTAGCTGGGCGGGGTTTGACTCCGCCCCTTTTTACATAGAGCACATTTCGCCAATCCTGAATCAGTTCAGCATGGATGGGCAGAGGGTTCTATGTAATGTATAATGAATTCTTAACTTAATCCGTGAGGATGGAGACAACTGATGGATTACACCCCGGACAAGAGCAGCACCGGAATGGAACCCAATGTGGCGGCAGGGCTTGCGGTCCTGTTGGGCTGGATTGGCGGCTTGGTCTTTTTCTTGATCGAAAAGGACAGCAAGTACGTTAAATTCTATGCCTTTCAGAACATCATCGTAGGGCTTTGTTTCGTACTGGCGCCGATTCCGTTCATCGGCTGGATATGGGGTCTGTTCATATTGGTCATGTGGATCATGACGTTGATCAACGCGTTCAGCGGCAAGATCTTCAAGGTTCCCGTGATCGGCAATTTGGCGGCCAAGCAAGCCGGCTTAGAATAAGCTGAATTAGCGACTGCTGGTGTTTGCGGTAGGCCGGTGCGGCTGGCGCGTCGGCAGATCGAGCCGCTAAAGCAGCTACCAATTGAGGAGGAGTTTTTTTAAGTGGCACACGCATATGTACCGGGGCTTCGTGTTACCGGACTGACGACGCTGAGGCGGGAGCGGATCCTTCCCCTCAAAGGCGATGTAATGGTGGAACTGGGGCAGCAGGTCGCGGCCGAGGACGTGGTAGCCAAGACCGAACTGCCGGGACCGGTGAAAACGGTCAATGTCGTGAACCTGTTGGGTATCGATGCCAGCCAGATCGACGAGCACATGCTCAAGAAGGTGGGGGAATCCTTCGAGAAGGGCGAAATCATCGCCGAAAGCAAACCGCTGTTCGGCCTGAAATTCATGAGCTTCATGCAGACCCGGGTCACGGCCGAGTTCGACGGGCATGTCGACAACGTTTCGCCGGTCACGGGGCAGGTGATCCTGCGCCATCCGCCGCGCAAGGTGGAATTGCGCGCCTATATCGACGGCAAGGTTGTCGATACGCGGCCGGCGGAGGGCGCGGTGATCGAGACGACGGGCAGCTTCATCCAGGGCATCTTCGGCATCGGCGGCGAGCAGTACGGCGAGCTGGTGATGGCGGTCGAGGGCCCGGACCAGGTGTTGCAGGCCGAGAACATCAAGGCTGAGCACCAGAACAAGATCCTTATCGGGGGCAGCCTGTTCACGGCCAAAGCGTTCGAACGGGCCGTGGAAGTGGGCGTGCGCGGCGTGATCGTCGGCGGTTTTCACGACAAGAACCTCAAGGACATCCTGGGCTACGACCTGGGCGTGGCAATCACCGGTGCCGAGGACCTGGGCCTGACGCTGGTGATGACCGAGGGTTTCGGCAAGATTACGATGGCCGACAAGACCTTTAACTTACTCAAGAAGCGCGAAGGCAGCCGGGCCTCGATCAGCGGAGCGACGCAGATCCGCGCCGGCGTGATCCGGCCGGAGGTCATTATCCCGTCGTTGGATACGACCAGCGAGCAGGAAAGCGAGCACGAGCAGGAAAATATCGGCACGCTGACCGGCGATCCCGTGCGCTGCATCCGCGATCCGTATTTCGGCATGCTGGGCAAGGTCAAAAAGCTGATTCCGGAACTGGTAATCGTGGAAAGCGAGACCAAGGTTCGTGTATTGGAAGTGGAGTTCGAGGACGGCACCGTTGCGGTGGTGCCTCGCGCGAACATCGAGATGATTGAGGAATAGGTTTAACCGCAACACGTTCGAGGCAGGGGGCATCTAGGGGGATGAGGAAACTCACAAGCAGGTGAGTCCAATGCGAAGTTATGTATTGTTGTTGGGATTGCTGACATTTATGTTAGTGGTTCCGGGGATGGCGGCTGCGGCTTTGCCCGTACCCACCGAGATCGAGGTCATCGACGTACCGAACGATGATGGTGCCTCGCTGGGCGTCCTCTGGTTCTGGAGGGGCGAGACCAGCGAAGACACGCGCGTGACGATTGAGATCGAAGTCGCGCGGGACATCATCGACGAGTACGCCCTGACCGTCGATGAAGCAGACAAACTGCAGCGGGAGCGCGAAGCCCTTCGGGGCAAGCTGGAGTCGATCCTGCCGGCGATGTACGAAGCGTTGCAGGCTGCGGGAGAGATCCAGGCCCGGCTGCAGGTAGCCGAGGCCAACAAGGATCCCGACACCAACCAGATCCGGCGCGAATACTGGAGCAGGCAGCGCGAATACAACCGGCTGCACGCCCAGCGCGAGAAGCTGTGGGAAGGCTTCTTGAGCCGGACGACCACCCATAAGACGGGCTATCTGGACCGGCAGCAGACCGCGGATTACATCGTGGCGACGCTGAACAACAGCCCTTGGGTGGCCTGCTCGGATGTCGAAGATGCCAAAGTGGATATGGACGGCAACTGGCCGACCAAGGGCGAACAGACCGGCTATTTCGGCCAGGATCCGCCCGAGGCGGACAAGGTGTTCTACAAGGTCAGCTCATTCCGCGTGCTGAATCCGGCGAAGTTCGCCGGCACCTTTACGGACGCGCCCGACGATATCGACTATTCCGCGCCGGAGAAGATCCAGCTGAAGCTGCACCCGAACACCGCCTATAACCTGCGCCTGGTGGTTTCCGAGGGTGACGAGCAGGCTATCTACGAGCTGGGCGGCGGGACCGGACGGGTCAACTTTTTCAACGTCTCGCTGGTCAATAACCTGATCTTCGCCGTCGGTTTTGGCATTATCATTCTGGTTGCCATCATGCTGGCCCGGCGGAATCCGAACATGTTCATCCGCCGCATCTCGGGACTGGAGGCCGTCGACGAAGCGATCGGCCGTGCGACCGAGATGGGCAAGCCGGTGCTGTACCTCTGCGGACTGGATCCGCTGTCCACCTTGAGCACCCTGGCGGCAATCAACATCCTGGGCCGCGTGGCGCGCCGGATCGCCGACTATGACAGCGATCTGGTCGTGCCGCAACGCGACCCGGTCGTCTTGACCGTAGCCCAGGAGGTCGTCCGCGAGGCCTATATCGATCAGGGCCGGCCGGACGCGTACAAGGAAGACAACATCTTCTTTGTCACCGACGACCAGTTCAGTTTCACCGCCACGACGTGCGCGATCATGATGCGCGACAAGCCGGCGGCGAACTTCTTCATGGGCTACTACTACGCCGAGTCCCTGCTGCTGGCGGAGACGGGTGCCGCCACCGGCGCGATCCAGATCGCCGGTACCGACGCCCTGCACCAGCTGCCGTTCTTCATTACGACCTGCGACTATACGCTGATCGGTGAAGAGCTGTATGCCGCCAGCGCCTATCTGTCCCGCGAGCCGCTCCTGTTGGGCAGCCTCAAGGGCCAGGACCTGGGCAAGGCGTTGATCATGCTGTTGATTGTCGTCCAGAGCCTGCTGTTTGCCATAAACGCGGACTGGAACTGGCTGAAGATGCTCGTGGAGCCACTCTAGGAGGAGAGCCGTGCTGTTCTTTAAACGACAGTGGCCGATCATCATTGCCTTTGTAATGGGCATCGTGATGTGGGCCCGATTCTATATCCCAACCGAGCAAAGCCAGACCCTGCAGGACGAGTTCATGCGCTGGGCGCGCATCCTGTTCGGGTTCGCGGCGATGCTGGGAATTTTATCCCTGTTGCACCACCACTGGAACAAGATTAAATTGAAGCGACCGGGCTTCGGTTTCTCCGTGGTCACCCTGGTGGCGTTCGTGATCATGGCCCTGACCGGCTTGCTGCCGGTCAGCTGGACCTGGCTGGGCTTCGCCGACAACCTGCGTTCCAGCAACGGACCGCACATGTACCTGTTCGAACACATGTTCGTGCCGATGCAGGCGACGATGTTCTCGGTGCTGGCGTTCTTCATCGCCAGTGCGGCCTTCCGCGCCTTCCGCGCCCGCAGTATCGAGGCCACGGCGCTGTTGATCGCCGGCTGCGTGATCATGATCGGCCGCGTGCCGGTCGGCGACTGGCTGGCCTCGGTCACGACGGTCGAGATGGGCAGCTGGGGAGCGCGTTCGCTGATCAATTTCCCCTATGTAACCGACTGGCTGCTGAACATCCCGAACGCGGCGGCCCAGCGCGGGATTATCCTGGGCGTCATCCTCAGCCAGATCGCAATCTCGGTGCGCATCATCTTCGGCATTGAGCGTACCTACATGGGAGGTGGCGACTAATGGACTTCGTGGAGACCATCCTTAATCTGGACCGCCGGATTATTTACACGATCGTCGCCCTGCTCGTGCTGATCCCGCTGATCAAGCCGTTCAGCCTGCCGATCAAGCCGACGCCGGAAGTAATCGGAATCTTCCGCGAGATCGACAAGCTGGAGGCGGGTGACAACATCCTGATCGCCGCCGACTTCGATCCGGCCAGCAAACCGGAGCTTATGCCGATGCTGGAGGCCGTGCTGGCCCATTGCTTCGAACGGGGCATCAAGCCGCATGTGCTGACCCTGTGGCCATCCGGTCCGGGCCTGGCCCAGCAGGCGATCGAGCGCCAGGCTGAGAAGTACGACAAGAAATCGGGGATCGATTACTGCTTCCTGGGCTTCCGCTACGGCAACGTGGCGGTGATCCTGGGTATCGTCAGCAGCATCACCGATACATTTACGACTGATTATTACGGCACGCCGACGCGCAACATGCAGATCTACCAGGATGTCGACGCCGTCCGCGATATGGATTACATTCTCGATATCGCCGCCGGCGCGACGGTGGAAGGCTGGGTGGTCTACGCGGCCGAGAAGGCCGGCGTCAAAATGGGTGCCAGCTGCACCG
This sequence comes from bacterium, assembly GCA_016932385.1. Lineage (GTDB taxonomy): Bacteria > 4484-113 > 4484-113 > 4484-113 > JAFGCY01 > JAFGCY01. Next base: position 42,127 of record JAFGCY010000021.1, read on the forward strand.
CCGTTTCGGCGACCGCCTATTACCCGCTGCTGCAGGCGGACCAGATCACCGGTCTGTCCGGAGGGATGAAGGGCAGCGCCGAATACGAGACGCTTTTGTCCGGCAAATACGGCGTGCCCAAGGGCGATGCCACCAAGGGCATGGACGCGCAGAGCGCCGTCCACGTGTTCATCGTGCTGTCGATCATCCTGGCCAACGTCTGCTACTTCATCTCGCTTAAGCGCGAGGATGAGGAAAGGAGGAGGGCATAATGACTATCGGCGAGATAATTGGTGTCTGGTTAGCCGCCGGTTTGACGCTGATGATGTTCAGCTTCATCTACCGGGACAATGCCTTCTTCAAGCTGGGTGAGCACCTCTACCTCGGTATCAGCGTGGGTTACTTCGTCAACATCCAGTACCACCAGGTGTTGGTGCCGGACGTGATCCGCGCGATCCGCGTCGAGCACGATTTCTGGGTGATCATTCCGTCGCTGTTGGGTATCTTCATCCTGCTCAGGCTGGTGCCGTCGGTGGCCTGGCTGTCGCGGATGTCGTTCGCGTTCTACATCGGCGGTTTCGCCGGCGTCGCGATCCCCAACGTTATTCACGGTTATTTCCTGCCGCAGTTGGCGGAGACCCTACGTCCGTTCAACGCCGGCCTCGGCAACAACCTCAACCAGATCGTCATTCTGCTGGCCGTGTTCACCGTGCTGATCTTCTTCTTCTTCAGCCTGGAGCACAAGCGCATCGTGGGCGGCATCAGCCGCATCGGCTTGTTCTTCATCATGATCAGCTTCGGTGCCAGCTTCGGCTACACGGTCATGGCGCGTATCAGCCTGCTGATCGGCCGGTTCCAGTTCCTGTTGGATGACTGGATTCGCCAGACGATCCTGCGATTGTAGTGATGGAGGCATGGGCGGCGGCGCCGTGGCGCCCCGCCTGTGGTGGGATGTGAGAATGCGCCGCGGTCCATGTGTGGGCCGCGGCGTATTTTTTCCGCGTTGGTTATAATATTCCCTACGACACGCGCGGGCACCCGCGCACGGCGGAGTTATGGCTAACGGGGCACAACTGGCGGGGCTGGTGGATCACGCCTTTCTCAAGGTCGGCGCGGGCTCGACCGTCGACGCCCTGCGTCAGGCCGCCGAGGACACCCTGCGCTACGGCTTTCGCAGCCTGTGTCTGCCCCCGGTCCTGGCCGGCACCGTCAAGAAGCACTTCCCGGCCGTCCGCGTCAGCGTGGTCGTGGCCTATCCGCTGGGTCTGGACACGTTGTCCGTGAAGCTCAACTGCGTCCAGGAGATGATCGAGCTCGGGGTTGAGGAGGTCGATATCGTCTACGACCTGTTCGCCCTGTGCAACAGCAACTGGGCCAAGCTCAGCGAGGAGGCGCGGCGGCTGGGCAAGCTGACTTCCGACGCCAACATTTTCCAGAAGGCGATCATCGAGACGCCGATCCTGACCGACGAGCAGATCCGCACCGTCGCCGAGTTGCTGCTGGACAGCCCGGTCGACTGCGTCAAGACCAGCACGGGCTACCACCGCGAGCCGACCAGCCTGGACCACGTCCGGCTGCTGCGCAAGGTGGTCGGTACCAGAAAGCAGGTCAAGGCCGCCGGCGGGATCAAGAACTTCTACCACCTGCGCTCCATGCTCGATGCCGGCGCCGACATCATTGGCACGTCAAGCTCCGTGGCGATCATCGAGGAAGCCGACACCGTCAACGCCTGAGCTGCCGCCGGACCGCCGATTCCTTCGTTATAATGCCCGTCATGCTGGCATGGTGGTTACAGGTGCAAACGGCGCAGGCGCAGGCGGAGACCGCGGCGGAAGACGGCGGAGCGCCCGTGGTTGCGGACGAAGCATCCGCGGCGGAGGCGAGCGGCGATACAGCCGTGGCGCCGGACGCCGCGGAATCGCTGGGTTCGGTCGCTCAGACGCTGCACAAGTCGGTGATCGGGGACAAGGAGCTCGCGGGCGACATGCTCGGCTTCGCCGGCATCACCCCGCTGGAATGGACCTGGGGGATTGGCTGCCTGCTGCTGGCGATTATCATGCGCTGGGTCGTACTGCTGGTTCTCAACCGCTACCTGCAGCCGATCGTCCAGCGCTCGGAAACCGAGTACGACGACCGCGTGCTGCTGAGTATCAAGCGTGCCGTCGGCATCTTCATTCTGCTGGGCGGGTTCTTCCTGGTCTTTACGTTCATCCAGTTCACGCCGGAGATCCAGGCCATCATCTGGCGCGTGCTGAACACGCTGATTATCGTCAACCTGGTGATCCTGGCTTACCGGATCGCCGAGATCTTCCTGCACTTCATCTCGCACAAGCGCGAGGACCAGCAAAAAAGCGTGTTGGACGAGCAGTTCTTCCCGCTGCTGCGCGATATCGTCAAGTTCGTCGCGATCATCCTGGCGATCGTCGCCATCGTCCAGAGCTGGGGCGGCAACGCCTCGGGGATTCTCGCCGGCGTCGGAGTCGGCGGCCTGGCGCTGGCCTTCGCTGCCCAGGACACCGTCGCCAACATCTTCGGCAGCTTCGTGATCTACTCCGACCGGCCTTATAAGGTCGGCGACTGGATCAAGATGGGCAATGTCGAGGGCACCGTCGAGGAGATCGGCATCCGCTCCACGCGGATTCGCTGCTTCGATAAGACGATGATGCTGGTGCCCAACAAGAAGGTCGCCAACGAGGACATCCAGAACTTCAGCGAGATGCCGGTCCGCCGGCTGAAGCTGACCGTCGGCCTGAGCTACGACGCCTCGGCGGACCAGATCAAGGCAATCGTCGAGGACACCCGCCGCCTGCTGGCGACGCATCCCGGCATCGACCAGACCTTCTGGATCGTCAACTTCACGGACATGAGCGACTACAGCCTGGATCTGCTGGTCTACTGCTTCACGACTACTACGGTTTGGAAGGAGTACCTGGACATTCGCCAGGACGTGCTGCTGAATATCCTTGATATCTGTAATCGCCACAAGGTCGAGATCGCCTTCCCGACGCAGACGATCTACTACCGCGGAGGCGACGAGCCGCCCTACACGCCGTCGCTGACGGACCCGCGGCGGGTCAGACGGCCCACGCCCAGCAGCCAGCCGTTAGCGGATCCCGCGGAACCGCAGGCGGAATTCAACACGGCGGATGGCGACAACGGCGGCTAACGATATCGCACGGGCTGAGTTACAATTAGCGCTGATGTCATACCGATCACTGCTGTCAATCCTCGACCTGACGCCAGGCGAGGTGAACCAATTACTCGACGCCGCGGCCAGCTATCTGCCGCGCATCGAGGCCGGCGGCTTCAAGGACGCCACGCTGAAGGGCTACAGCGCGCTGCTGCTGTTCTATGAGGCCTCCACGCGCACCCGCTCCAGCTTCGAGCTGGCGGGCAAGATGCTGGGCATGGACACGATCAACATCGGCGCCAAGGGCTCCTCGGTCGAGAAGGGCGAAACGGTGCGCGATACGGCGCTGACCCTGAACGCGATGCACCACAACGTCGTGGTGATGCGCCACGAGGCGCCCGACGCCGTGGCGCTGTTCGCGCGTTACTTCGACCGTGCCGTCCTCAACGCCGGCAGCGGCCGCGGCCAGCATCCGACCCAGGCGCTGCTGGACGCGCTGCCCTTGCGCCAGGCCGGCGTGCTTCAGCGCTCTAAGCGGATCGCCATCGTCGGCGACCTCAAGCACAGCCGCGTGATGCGTTCCAACCTGCAGCTGTTGACCAGCTTCGGGCTGGACGTCGTGCTGGTGGCGCCGCCGACCCTGATGCCCGAGGGCTGGGAGGGACTCAAGCCTGCCTACTGGGCGGCGGATCCGACGGGCTACGGCGAGGTCAGCTGGAGCACGGACTTCGACCGCGTGCTGCCCGGGCTGGACGCCGTGATGATGCTCCGGGTCCAGCGCGAACGGATGGGCGACGCCCATATCACCAACACGGACGAGTACTCGAAGCTCTACGGCCTGTCGCGGCGGCGTCTCAAGCTGCTGCCCGAGTCGGCGGTGATCCTGCACCCCGGGCCGGTCAACCGCGGCGTGGAGGTGGGCGAGGACGTCTTCGCCGACCCGCGCTGCCTGATCAACGACCAGGTCACGAGCGGCGTGGCCCTGCGCAGCGCGCTGTTGTGCTGGAGCTGCGGCAAACTGGAGGGCACCGATGGACAAGCTTAACAACGGCAACGGTTTCATCATCCGCGGTGCCGAGGTCTTCGACGGCGAGAAAATGCTGGGCCCGCGCGACGTGGAGATCACCGGCGGCCAGGTCAGCGGCATCCACCCGCCGCGCGGCGACGAGTACTACGCCACGGTGGTCGAGGAGGCGCTGGGGCGCCAGCTGGAGGTCTCCGCCGCCGCCGGCCGGCAGGTAATCGACGGGCGCGGCAAGCTCTTATGCCCGGGCTTCATCGACCTGCACTGCCACCTGCGCGATCCCGGCCAGACCTGGAAGGAGGATATCTTCAGCGGCTCGGCCGCGGCGGCCGCGGGCGGGTTTACCACCGTGGTCTGCATGCCCAACACCGATCCGCCGGTCGACGACCCGACGGTCGCGGACTACATCCACGAACGGGCCCGGCGCGCGGGACGGTGCCGCGTATTGGCCGCCGGCTGCCTGAGCCGCGGCCGTGATGGCACGCAGCTGGCCGACCTGGCCGGGCTGTACGCCGCCGGTGTGCGCGTGTTTTCCGACGACGGTTCCGATACCGACGACCCCGGCGTGTTCCTCAACGCCCTGGAATTCCTCTCGATGCTTAGCGGCACGCGCGTGCTGGTGCACGCCGAGGTGCCCAAGCTGGCCCGCGGCGTGATGCACGAGGGCCGCGCCAGCGCGCTGCTGGGCCACGACGGCATCCACCGGCTCAGCGAGGAGATCGCCGGCGCGCGCGCGATCCTCTCGGCGCTGAGTGCCGGCCAGCCCTTGCAGATCACGCACATCTCCAGCGCCGGCACCCTGTCGCTGGTTCGCTACGGCAAGGAGCAGGCCCGCCACGCCGGCCGCGACGGCCTGATCACGGCGGACACCACCTTCAATCATCTACTGCTGACGGACGAGGCGATCGCCCAGTACGGCACCCTGGCCAAGATCAACCCGCCGCTCAGGACCGAGGAGGACCGCCAGGCGCTCCTGGCGGCGCTGGTCGACGGTACGCTCGACGCGCTGGTGACGGACCACGCGCCGCACACGGCCGACGAGAAGGCGCAGGAGCTGCAGTATGCGCCGTTCGGCATCGCCGGCTTCGAGGTCGCCTTCGGGCTGATCAACCGCCACCTGGTGGGCCGAGCAACGCCGGCCGGGCCGGTCACGCTGGAATGCGTGCTCAAGCTGATGACCAGCGCGCCGGCGGACCTGCTCAAGCCGCTGGCGACGGCGGAGGTGCCGTCGTTGGGGGTGGAAGCGCTGGCGGATTTCCATCCGCGGGTGCTGGCGCACTCGCCGGGCCGGATCGCCGAGGGCACTGTGGCGGACCTGGTGCTGATCGACGTCGACCGTGACTGGCAGGTCGACCCCGACAAGTTCGTCGGCAAAGGCCGCAATACTCCGTTCGCCGGCTGGGATGCCCGCGGCGTGGTCGAACTGACCTTCCTCAGCGGCGAGATCGTGCATCATCTGTAGGGGTGTACTTATGCTGCCCGTGGCGGCAACGTCCCCGTCGCCGGGTTTCTTAGGAGCGCGGTCGCCCCGGCCGCATCCCCGGTGGCACGGGTCCCGCCTTGGCGAGATGCCCGCGAGTCAATCCTGCCCCAGGGACGGCGCCGCTGTGGCTCTTCACTTTGGCCTATAGCCTTTGGCCTGCTCAGACTGGCTTAGGCTTACGCTTACCACTTACGCTGATGAAGATGCGGGCGAGGGCGCCCGCGCTCCGGGGAAGGGGACGCAAGCACGGGGGCTTGCTCTACTTACCACGGACTTCGGACTCCGGACTAAGTCCCGCGAGCGGAGACGTTCGCGCTACCCTTCGTCGCCCAACTCGCCGTTGCCGTTGGCGGATTCGCCGCCGCCCTCACCGGTGGGATCGCCGTTGTCGCCCTCGGCGCCATTCTCCTCGGCGCCGTTCTCGCCGTTGTTCTCCTCCCAGGCGGCCCGCGCCAGGTCGGCCTGCGCCAGGTAGAGCACCACGCCGGTGGCCACGCTGATGTTCAGGCTCTCCACCCCGGCGACCATCGGGATCCGCACCAGGTAGTCGCAGCTGTCGCGCGTCAGGCGCCGCATGCCCTCGGACTCGTTGCCCATCACGATCACGCGCTTCTCGGGGAACTCGAAGGTCGTGGCGTCCTCGCCCTCGGAGCTTTCGCAGCCGATCACCCAGTAGCCGTGGTCCTTGAGGAAATCGATCGCCCGCGCCAGGTTCTCGTCCTCGACGATGTTCAACAGCAGGCTCATGCCCGCGCTGGCCTTGTGCACGGCCGGCGTGATCGGGCAGCCGCCGGCCTTGGGCAGCACGATCGCGTCCACGCCGGTCGCCGCCGCGGTGCGCAGCACGGCGCCCAGGTTCTGCGGGTCCTGCACGCGGTCGAGCACCAGCACGCAGCTGTCGGTGCCGGCTTGCTCGACCACCTCCTCCAGGTAGCTGCGCGGCTGCTCGGCGATGATGCCGGCCAGCCCCTGGTGCTGCTCGCCGGGCAGGATTCTCGCCCAGCCCTGGCGCGCCAGCGGCCGGATTTCCACGCCCTCGGATTGGGCCTGGGCGTGGATGTGCTGCAGGCGGTCGGCCTGCTTGCTCTTGTCCCAGAACAGCGTCTTGAGCAGCCCGGCCTCCAGCGCTACGGCGACCGGATTGATGCCGTAGACGAAGTTGGCAGGCAGCTGGCCCTTGGGAACCGAGCGGGCCGCCGGTCCGCCGGGCTCGGGGCGCGGGGCCTGGGGCTTGCGCCGTTGGACCGGCTGCTGGCGATACTGGCTGGCAGCCGTCACGGGTCCTTTTTTCTTGCGCCGCGAACGGCGGCGTCGCTTTTTAGGCGTCGGGTCTTCCATAATCACTCTCGACCGTCTGTTTGGCGGGCTGGTCCCGCCCGACTAGACTTACCGGACCATTTCCTACTTCCGGCGGGGCTTTTGGGTGCGCGGCTTCGGAGAAGCGGCAGGCTGGCGCGGTCGTTGTGCCGCCCGCTTGGCGCGCGTGGCTTTCCGGGCGGCGGGCTTACTGCCCCGTTGCGCCGGAAATACGTGAGGTAACACCTCATCCAGATGATCGACGTAAATTACAGTCATACCCCGCTTGATGTCGTCCGGTATATCGTCGATCTCTTTCTTGTTGGCCGCTGGCACGATAACCTTGCGCAGCCCGGCGCGCTTGGCGCCCAGTAATTTTTCTTTCAGTCCGCCGATCGGCAGGACCCGCCCCTTGAGCGTGATCTCGCCGGTCATCGCCACCTTGCTGGTGACCTTTTTGCCGGTCAACAGCGAGACCAGCGCCGTCGCCACCGTGATGCCGGCCGAGGGTCCATCCTTGGGGATCGAACCGGCCGGGAAGTGCAGGTGGATGTCGTGCTTCTGGATCAGCTCCGGGTCGATGCCCAGCATCTCGGAATTGGCGCGGCAGTAGGTCAGCGCCGCCTTGCAGCTCTCCTGCATCACGTCGCCCAGCTGGCCCGTGAGGATCAGCTGGCCCTTGCCGGGCATGAACGCCGCCTCGATCACCAGGATGTCGCCGCCGACGCTGGTCCAGACCATGCCGGTCACCACGCCCACCGCGTCTTCGCGCTGGGCTTCGTCGAAATCGAAGCGCGGCGTGCCCAGGTATTCCTTCAGAACCGCCGGCGTGTTGATGTTGACGCTCTTCAAATCGCCCTCGGCGATCTTCAGCGCCACCTTGCGGCAGATCTTGGCGATCTCACGCTCGCAGTTGCGCATGCCCGCCTCGCGGGTATAGCGCAGGGTGATCTCTCTGATCATCGTCGGGCTGATCTTGACCGCCGCTTTCGCCAAGCCGTGGTTTTCCAGCTGCCGCGGCAGGATGAAGCGCTGGACGATCTTGACCTTTTCCAGCTCGGTATAGCCCGCCAGGCGGATAACCTCCATCCGGTCGCGCAGGGCCGGCGGGATCGTGTCGAGCATATTGGCCGTTGCGATGAACAGCACCTTGCTCAAATCGAAGCTGACTTCGAGGTAATGGTCGCTGAAGCTGAAGTTCTGCTCGGGATCGAGCGCCTCTAACAGCGCGCTGCTCGGGTCGCCGCGCATCGCGTCGTGGCTGAGCTTGTCGATTTCGTCGAGCATGAACACCGGGTTTCTGGTGCCGGAGGTGCGGATGCCCTGGATGATCCGGCCCGGCATCGCGCCAACGTAGGTGCGCCGGTGGCCGCGGACTTCCGCTTCGTCGCGGACGCCGCCCATGCTCATGCGGATGAACTCGCGTCCCATCGCGCGGGCGACGCTCTTGCCCAGGCTCGTCTTGCCGACGCCGGGCGGGCCGACCAGGCAGAGGATCGGGCCCTTCACGCTGCCGCGGATCTTGTGCACGCCCAGGAACTCCAGCAGGCGCTGCTTGATCTCCTCGAGGCCGTAGTGGTCCTCGTCCAGGATCCGCCGCGCGCGTTCGATGCTGACCTCGTCCGGGCTCTCGATGGCCCAGGGCAGGGCGCAGAGCGTGTCGAGGTAGGTGCGGATCACGCCGGCCTCGGCGCTTTCGGGATGCATCCGCTCCAGGCGCTGCAGCTCCTCGCGCGCCTTGGCCTCGACGTCCTCGGGCATCTTCGCCTTGCTGATCTTCTCGTCGTACTCGCGCTGCTCGGCTTCCTTCGGATCGGATTCGCCCAGCTCGCGCTGGATGGCCTTCATCTGCTCGCGCAGGAAATACTCGCGCTGGCTCTTGGAGACCTCCTCCTGCACCTGGTGCTGGATCTTGGAGCTCATCGACAAGAGCTGGATCTCGCGCGCCATCAGCTCGTTGACCTTTTCCAGGCGCTTGAGCGGCGGGATGATTTCCAGCACTTCCTGGCGCTGTTCGTCGGTAACCTGGATGTTGGCGGCGATCAGGTCGGCCAGCTTACCGGCCTCGCCGATATTGTTGGCCGCCACCAGGATCTCGGTCGGCTGGTTCTTGCCGATCTGGACGTACTGCTTGAACTGCTCGTTGACGTTGCGCATCATCGCCTGCGCTTCCAGCGTGTCAATGTTCTCCTCGGGCAGGGCCTGCACCGCCGCCTTGAAGTACGGATCTTCGGCCAGCCACTTGGTGACCCGGTAGCGCGAGAGCCCCTGGATCAGGATCCGGGCTCCGCCCTCCGGCAACTTCAGCACGCGCAGGATCAGCCCGATTGTCCCCACCTCGTAGAGGTCGGACGCACTGGGCTCGTCGACGTCCTTGTCGCGCTGCGTCAGCAGGCCGATCAGCCGCCGGCCCGAGATGACGGACTCGATGGCCGCCACGGACTTGTCGCGGCTGACGTGGATCGGCAGAACCACGCTGGGAAACACCACCACGTTGCGGAGCGCGAGGATCGGTAACTCGCTGGGTAGCTCCCCCGATTCCGGTGGCATTCCGCCGGCCATGCCGCTCGGATTGTGCTCACTTGAGGCCATATTTAGTACCCAATAGGGTTTTCGTATTTTACCATTGCCGCGGTAGTATGCCAGTCGGATTTAACTTCGATGCAAACATTGAGGAATTACTCAATAATCCGTCCCTTGCCCTCGATCACCTCGAAATCCCGCCCCTTGCCACGGGTGGAGCGCCGCTGGCCGCTGGCCTTCTTCTCACGCCGGGCCGCCGGCCGGCTTTTCAGCGAGGCCGGGGTGAACAGCGGGGCCAGGATGTACCAGGCCAGCACCAGCGCCAGCCCGATCAGGACCCAGGACAACCCGCCGATGAGGAACAGCGCCAGCATTCTAGAAAGTTATACCTTACGCGCGCCGGGTCGAAGTGAAACTTGAACTAAGTTACAGCCCTCCTATTATCGGTAATTTTCCAGTATGGAGATGGCGATGTTGACACGATTCCTAATTCCAATTGCGGCAGGAGCACTGGCGGTCCTGCTGGTTGGTGCCGCGCTGGCGCAGGGTCGCGCCGAGGGTCGCGGCCCTGGGCCAGGCGGTGGCAGGCTGGTGTATGGCGTGATCACCCAGATTGATGCGACACAGATTGTGATTGAACCGCAGATTCCGCCGGATTTCGCCGACCGGATGGCCGAGACGGGCCGCGAGTTGCCCGAGCTGCCCGAGGAGGTGGTAATCCCCCTGGCGGATGACACGAAATACAGGCTCAACGGCGAGGAGGCCGACCGCGCGGCCTTCGGCGTCGGTGACACGGTAGTCGTGCTGCGCGGCCGTGGCGATGACGGGCCGGGTGCGGCACGGGCGGTCGCCGATCCGGACAGCGCGCGCCAGTTCGCCGAGCGGATGATGGGCAACCGCGGCGAGGGCCGGCGTGGTCAGCAAGGACCGGGCATGCGCGGCGGCGGAGGAATGCAGGGCCCCGGCGGTGAAGGTCGCGGCGGCCGGATGGGTCCCGGTGGCGAAGGCCCCGGCGGTATGCTGGGCCGGCCGGTGTTCGGCGAAATCACCAAGATCAGCGGCGACCAGGTCACGGTCAAAATCGAGATTCCGGACTTCATCATGGAGAAGATGGATGAAGCGGGCCGCGAGTTGCCCGCGGACATGCCGGAGGAAATCACCCTGATCGTCGGCAAGCGCACGCGTTATATGTCCGGCGGCGAAATGAACGAAGCGAACCCGTTTAACGTCGGTGATGATATCGCGGCCATGACCCGGCTCAACATCAATGATGAGCCGGAAGCCCTGGTGATCAGCGACCTGGCTGGCGCCGAGGAGTTCATGGCGCGGATGCGGGAGCGTCGCGGCGGTGACGGCGGACCCGAGGACGGCGACCGTCCCGGGCGCGGCAGGCGCGGCGGGCGTGGGAATCGCGACGGTGGTCCGGGCGGCCCGGGGGCAAACCCCGATTGTCCGGTACCCCCGGCAGAGTAGCTAACCTGTTAATCCCTACCTCCCATAACACACCCCCTCGACCGAGGGGGTGATCTTTTTCTAATTCCCATGGTGCTGGCAACGGGGGATGACCGAACAAGAACCGCCGGTCCTGGTCAAGTACAATGGGAGTGAAACCGCCCCGGTGGACGGCCGGGCGATGAGGTGGGTAACATGCGCTGGCCCTGGAATTCTCAGTTGCTGTTCTGGGTAGGCATCTTCTGTCTGGCCGCCTGCGGCGGTTCCGCCGGCAGCACCCCGGATTGTGCCAAAACAACGGCGGCGCTGGTTGATGCTGGCGATAATCCCGTCCCGGCCCGGTCGGCGGCGGTGGCCTACGGCCCGCCGGACGGGCCCTACAACCGCATCACCGACCTCGCCGGCTTCGTCGATACGGCCGGCCGGCCCGTGCTGAGCTGGACCGAACGCCTGGCCGGCGACGGCAACAACGACGGGCTGGTCACCGCGGCGGACATTACGCCGATCGGCTTCAACTTCAACGCGGTTCCCACCCCCGGCTCGCCGGCGGCGGATGCCGACTACAACAACGACGGCTTGGTCTCGGTGGCCGACATCACCGTGCTTGGCCAGCAGTGGCAGGCCTCCCTGGCCGGCTACGCCGTCTGCTCCGGCCCGACCGCCGGCGGCCTGAGCGAACTGGCGCGGCTCGAGCGCGCGGCGCAATTCACGGCGCCGGCCGCCACGGACGGACAGCTGCAATGGTCCTGGACGGGCGAAGCGCTGGCGGAGCCCACGGCGTTTCGCGTCCAGCCCTACGACGCCGGCGACTCCCTCGGCCTGGCCAGCGAGGACGCGATCACGCTCGATCCCGCCCAGGCCGGCAACATCCCGCCGCAGATCACCCTCGGCCCGGCCGCCGATCCCAGCCCGTTGACGCTGCCGGCCACGGCGGAGCTGAGCGTGGCCGCTCAGGACCTCGACGGCGGCCCAGCGCCGCTGACCTACTTCTGGGAGCTGGTCGACGGCCCGGCGGCGGTCGGCTTCTCCGACAACGGTACCGCTACCGCTTCCACGACCACTGCCACTTTCACCGCGGACGGGTCGTACCAGCTGCACGTTACCGTCAGCGACGGCGAGGACACCGCCAGCGGCGACCTGGCCCTGGCGGTCGATCCGCCCGGCGGCGTGGACGCGTTGATCCCCGCCGAGTACCGCGTCGACTGGCAGCCGGGCATCCCCGGCGGCATTCCGGACTATCCCGCCGGTATCAGCGTGACGGACTACGGCGCCGTCGGCGACGGTAGCACTGACGATACCCAGGCGTTCCTCGACGCGATCGACGCCGCCCAGGAGGGCACCGCGCTGATCATCCCCGCCGGCACGTATTACCTGAACGGCACCCTGCAGATCATGAAGGGCATCTGCCTGCGCGGCGCTGGCTACCAGTCCACCGTGCTGGAGTTCCACAACGACGGCGACTGCATCGAGATCAAGGGCTGGTGGCCCAACAACTGGCTTCCCGTCACCAGCGGCTATGTTAAGGGCTCGACCGAGCTGACCGTCGAAGACGCATCGGAGATCGAAGCCGGCGACATTATCGAGATCCAGCAGGAGAACGACTACAACGTCTACCACACCGGCGAAGGCACGGGCTGGCTGGCGGAGAGCGCCGTCGGGCAGCTGTTGCCGGTCACCGCGGTCAACGGCAACACGCTGACGCTGGGCCGCCCGCTGCACTACAGCTACAACCCGGCCTGCAACCCCGTTTACGCCCACCGCACGGTGGTCACCGGCGTGGGCGTGGAAGACCTGACTATCGACCGCCTTACCGCCGTCACCAGCTACAACAACATCGAGCTGACCAGCGTCGCCTACTGCTGGGTGCGCAATGTGATGAGCAAGATGTGCGGCACGGCGCACGTCGGCGTCAGCCGCAGCCTGGCCTGCGAGATCCGGCGCTGCGGCTTCGACAACGCCTGGGTGGACGGCGGGGGCGGCCAGGGCTACGGCACCTCGGTCGGCACCCACGCCACCGACAACCTGGTCGAGGACAACATCTTCCGCCAGCTGCGCCACTCGATGACGATCCAGGTCGGTGCCTGCGGCAACGTGATGGGCTACAACTACTCCACCGAGCCGGACCGCTCGGACGTTTGCCCCGGCTGGCCGTCACCCTGCATCTGCATCCACGGCCACTACGGCCACAGAAACCTGTTCGAGGGCAACGTGGTGCAATTGGCCAGCATCGACAACTGGTGGGGTACCAACGGCCCGACCACGCTGTTCCGCAACCGCGTGGAGCATCTTTTAAAACCCGGCGACACGGCCAACTACTGCCTGTCGATCCAGGAAAACAACCCGCGAATGAATATCATCGGCAACGAGCTGGGCACGGCGGATCCCGCGTCCGAGGCCAACAACCCGCTGAGCATCAACGAAGATGCGATGACAACGATCATCCTGCACGGCAATTATGTCTACCAGGACGGCAGTCTGCAGTGGGATCCGGCGATCGCGAACCACAACCTGCCGGCGTCTCTGTATCACGAAACCAAGCCGGAGTTCTTCGGCACGGCGGCCTGGCCCCCGATCGGCGGCGACATCGCGCCCACCACCACGACGATCCCGGCGCAACTGCGCTTTAACTCCGGCGAGTGGATCCCGAGCGGGTAGCTAAGTAAAGTAAGACGGTTGACAGGTGTCTCTAAGCCCGTTTCTTACCTACCGGCAGTTCGCTGACGACCATCGCGATGACCATCAGGCCGCCGCCCAGGGCGCTTAGCGCCACGAACGGCTCGTTGCCCAGCGTCCAGGCGAAGACCGCCGCGAACACCGGTTCCAGCGTGAATAACAGCGCGGCGCGGGTGGCGGTCACCACGCGCTGGCCGTAGAGCTGCGCGATGTAGGCGCTGATCGTCGGAAACGCCGCCAAAAACAGGATCACCCCCCACAGCGCCCAGCCGCCGGCCAAAAAGCGCGCGCTAAACGCCGGCGCGGCGGACTGGCCGGCCAGCACGTCCCAGCCCCACTGCGCGGCCGCCGTCAGAAGCGCCAGCACGCCGATCACCGTGATCTGCTGGAAGTTGAGCACCCAGGGGTCGGTCCCATCCTCCATATAGCGGCCGGCGAGGATCACGTGGAGCGCGTAGGTCACGGCCGCCGCCAGCGTCAGCAGGTCGCCCGCGTTAGCGCCGCCGATGCCGCCGGTCAACAGCCACAGGCCGCCAAGCGCGATGCCGACCGCCGCGAGTTGCAGCCAGCCGGCCCGTCGGCGATACATCAGCCAGTTCACGAGCGGCACGAAGACGATGAACAGGCCGGTGATAAAACCCGAGTTCGAAGCCGTGGTAATCGAGAGGCCGATTGTCTGCGCCAGGTAGAGCACCCAGAGGATCACGCCCAGCCAGAGGCCGTTCCGCCAGCCCGTGGTCAGCGGCACGCGCCGCCCCAAGAGCCACAGCCCGATCGCCGCGCCGGCGATGGTGAAGCGGTAGCCGACCAGCACCACCGGGTCGATCTGGTCGAGGGCGTCCTTGACGACGAAGAACGTGCTGCCCCAGATCGCCGCCGCGTAGACCAGGGCGGCCTCGGCCAGGAACCGTTGTTGTTTGGTGTGCGCCAGAAATTCAGTATATCGCGGCTGGGCTGGCAACTGGCTACCGGCCCTGGAGAATAGAATTAGGCGGTTCCGGCTGGGTGTTAACCGGAACCGCCATTCCGTCCCCCGGACTGGTGGGAGCTAGTAGCTATTGGACACCTAACCAGCCCGCCATAACCGCATAAATGTCGCAGTTGTCCACAATCCGCGTGCCGGTGTAGAGGCGTCCCTCATAAGAGGCGAAGCGCGCCGCGCTGTCTCCGCCAATGGCATAGATCATGCCCAGTTCGTTGGTGTGGTTTTGGCTGGCCCAGACCGATTCGCCGTCCGGGTATTGCCAGTTGTGCATCCAGGGATCAGTCTGGTCGCCGTTCTCCCAGGCCACCTGCTCGGGCAGGTCGCCTTGGCCCAGGGCGCTGCCAAGGCGGATGTAATGGGTATGGTCGGGCAGCAGGATCACCATCGTGTTGTCCAGCGTGATCGCGTCGCCGTCCTGATTGATCCAGTCGACCACGGCCTTGGCGCATTCCTCGGTGTCATACATCGCGCCGATGTAGCCGGCGAAGTCGTTGTCGTGGTTTTCCCAGTCCAACTCGCCCTGTTCCAGAATTAGAATAAAGCCGTTGGGATTTTGGCTGAGCAGCTCCAGACCGGCGACGGCGACCTCGGCCAGGCTTGGATTGGCCTCCTCAACCTGGAAGGACGGCTGGCCGGGCGTATCGGACGGGATCGGCGTCTCGAAATTTCCGCCCGCGCCGCCGAAGATACCGAAGACCTTCTTGCCGTCGGCGACCGCCTGATCGACGGCGTCCGCCAGGGCCACGCCGCCGTTGGCCCCGGTTTGGCGTTCGACTACGATGTAGTCCGGATTACCCTTGAGCGCATCCAGGTCATCCACCGGGCAGTACCGGTCATTCGGCGTGCCGTCACCGTTTTGCGTGAACGTAGGATGACCCGCGCCGACGCAATAATCCGGTTGTGTTTCCGTAATGATTTCGTGGGCGATTTCACCATAGTTGTTGCGGTTCACATTATGTGCGAGAAACGCCGCCGGAGTGGCGTGACTGAATTGCACCGTGCTGCAGGCGCCGATCGCGCCGCCCAGCTGATTGCGGAAGCCTTCCAGGATCGTCGTCAGGCTGCCGTCCGCCGGATCGCCGGGCAGCCAGGCCAGGTTGCCGTCGTCGGTCTTGCGGCCCGTGGAGAATGCGGTCGCCGCCGAGGCGGAGTCCGTTGCCGGCTCCTTGACGCCGTCATCCGGCGTAGCGCCCCACACGGGCAGTCCCTCGATGAAGTACCAGTCGCTGGCCGCCGGCCCGCCTTCGCGGGGCCGGGTGCCGCCGAGGGATGGGTCGTAGCCCACCAGCGGGTCGAAGCTGGCCGAGTTGTACTTCTCGGTCGACTGGGACGCGCCGCGGACCTGGCCGGTGTTGCGTTCCCAGGCGTAACGGTCGTAGGTCGACACGTCCCAGGTGGACATCGGGGCCTGGTAGGGCCAGCTGTGGAAGCTCAGGCCCTTGTCCGTACCGTAGAGGTAACGGCTGGCGGCGATTTCGTTGTTGACGTGCATTCCATCCGGAATGATCAGCACAACGTTGTGCGCCGTGTAAGACGGGCCAGGCTCATCCTGCGCGCCGGTATTCATCGTGCTGCAGCCGGCGGAGGCCAAGAGCACCGCCGCGATGACCAGCCAGTGACTGACCTGTATCAATCCCTTAAACATGCTTTCCTCCCGACTTGGTTGGGTGCCTGGGCACCCGTAGTCTCAGTCATAGAAATAACGCCTGGATGTGAAGCTAGCTTGAAAGCAAGCGAAAGACCCGCTAAGCACGCGTGAAGCCTCTGTGAAGTAAATTAGTAACTTGGTACAAAGCGCCGGAGACGTTCGTGCAGCTGGTGGATGACGCGCTTTTTCTCCTGACATGCGCTAAAATAATTAATTCGCATACGGGCTTGGCCAAAAGAGCCTAAGCCAGTGCCCATGCCCCTTGAGCGAATTTTATGCAGCTTTCGCTGCCGGATGGAAGAGAGAAACGAGTGCCGAAAAACAACGATCGAATTGAGTTCGAGGAGAAGATCGTCCCGCGGCGCATCGTCACGGAGATGGAGGAGAGCTTCCTCGACTACGCGATGAGCGTCATTGTCAGCCGGGCGATCCCCGAGGCGCGCGACGGCATGAAGCCGATCCACCGCCGGATCCTCTGGAGCATGTACGAAAGCGGCTTCACGCCCGACAAGCCGACCGCCAAGTGCGCCAAGATCATCGGCGACGTGATGGGCAACTACCACCCGCACGGCGACCTGGCGCTCTACGACGGCCTGGTGCGCCTGGGCCAGGAGTGGAGCCTGCGCTACCCGCTGGTCACCCCGCAGGGCAACTTCGGCTCGGTCGACGGCGACCCGCCGGCCGCCCACCGGTACACCGAGGCCAAGCTCAGCCCGGTGGCGGCCTACCTGCTCGACGACGTGAAGAAGGAGACCGTCGACTGGGTGCCGACCTTCGATCCGGCGCGGCTGGAGCCGGTGGTGCTGCCCGCCGGCCTGCCCAACCTGCTGATGAACGGCAGCGAGGGCATCGCCGTCGGCATGGCCACGCGCATTCCGCCGCACAACCTGACCGAGCTGTCGGCGGCCTGCATGAAGCTGATCGACAACCCGTTCATCGACATCGACGAGCTGATCGCCGAGGTGCCGGGCCCGGACTTCCCGACCGGCGCGATGATGCTCGGCAACGAGGGCGCGGTCCAGGCTTACAAGACCGGCCGCGGCACGATCACGCTACGCTCGCGCACCGAGATCGAGGAGGACGACCGCGGGCGGCTGAGGATCGTCGTCTCGGAGATTCCCTACCAGGTCAACAAGAGCACCCTGATCGAGAAGATCGCCACCCTGGCGCACGAGAAGAAGATCCAGCACATCCGCGACGTGCGCGACGAGAGCGACCGCACGGGCATCCGGATCATCATCGAGCTGTCGGCCCAGGCCCAGGCCCAGGTAATCTTAAACAACCTGTTCAAGCACACCCAGCTGCAGACGAACTACAGCATGATCATGCTGGCACTGCGCGATGGCGTGCCGCGCCTGCTGAACCTCAAGGAAATGCTGACCTGCTTCGTCGACCACCGGCGCGAGGTGATCACCCGGCGCAGCCGCTTCGAGAAGCGCAAGGCCGAGGAACGGGCGCACATCCTGGAAGGCCTCAAGATCGCCCAGGACAACATCGACGAGGTCGTCAAAATCATCCGCGCCAGCAAGGACACCGTTTTCGCCAAGACCGAGCTGATGAACCGCTTCGACCTGTCCGATATCCAGGCCCAGGCGATCCTCGACATGAAGCTCAGCCAGCTGACCAGCCTCGAAGTCCACAAGATCGTCGAGGAGCTCAAGGCGCTTAGGCAGCGCATCTCCGAGTTGGAAGCGATCCTCGCGGATGACAAGAAGCGCGATGCGGTGGTCAAGAGCGAGTTGGCCGAGGCGACCGCCAAGTTCGGCGACGAGCGCCGGACGCTGCTCGCCCGCGGCGATGGCGACGGCGACATCGACGAAGAGGAATTGATCCGCAAGGAAGACGTGGTCGTCACGCTGACGCGCGGCGGCTATATCAAGCGCACGCCGGCCAACACCTACCGCGCCCAGGGCCGCGGCGGCCGCGGCATGATCGGCGCCAAGACCAAGGCCGAGGACGTCGTGAAGCACATGGTGCATACCAATACGCACGACACGCTGCTCTGCTTCACGGACCGCGGCGTCGTGCACAGCGTGCGCGTCTATAAGATCCCGGCCTACGACCGCACCGCCAAGGGCCTGCCGGCGGTCAACCTGATCAACCTGCTGCCGGGCGAAAACCTGACCGCCATGATTAGCCTGGCGGACTTCTCGCGGCCGAACCTGATCCTCTGCACGCTCAAGGGCACGGTCAAGCGGGTGGCGCTGAAGGAATTCAGCCAGTTGCGCAGCACGGGCAAGCGCGCGATCGGCCTCAACGAGGACGACACGCTGCGCTATGTGCTGCCGACGACGGGCCACGACCAGGTGCTGATCTTCACGCGCAAGGGCTATGCCGTCAAGTTCGACGAGGAGCAAGTGCGCGTGATGGGCACGAGCGCCGCCGGAGTGCGCGGCGTCAGCCTGCAGGGCGACGACGACTGGGTGGTCGGCATGGATGTGGCCACGGACGACGAGGACGTACTGGTCACCGGCGAGCGCGGCCTGGGCAAACGCAGCAAGGTCGAGTTGTTCAGGAAGACCAACCGCGGCGCCAAGGGCGTGATCGCGCTGAAGGTCACCGACCGCACCGGCCCGTTGGTTAGCGCCGGCAAGGTCGTCGACGGCGACGAGCTCTTGATCATCACCCGCGAGGGCATGATCATCCGTACCGAGGTCAAGAACATCAGCGTCCAGGGCCGCGCGACGCAGGGCGTCAAGCTGATCAACCTGCGCGAGAACGACGCCGTCGGCGCGATCGAGGTGATCCACCCCGAGGCCGAGGACGAGACGCTGTTCGAAGAGGATAAGCCCGAACCCCCGGCCGAGGAAGAGTAGCCCATACGGCGGCTCGCAACACCAGTAGCACAACCGCCCCTGGTTGTGCGAGCTAGTTTAAGTTCCAGCCGTAGGTTTACGCGCCTTGATGGCTACCGCGCCCGGATGATTTGTCGCAGTTGTTTCCTCTATTTTAAGAATTCCGAAAGGCAGATACAGGTCCAAACACTCCAATACTGATCGAAGCACTTAAACTTATACTTACATCTTAAGCTTGCCCCGCAAGCACGGGGGCTTGCGCTACTTTTACTAGCAAAGCGGCGACCTCTGTGTCGCCGGATTGGTGCGCGTGCAGCCCTACTACGGCCCGCCGTGGCCTGGGTACTACGGCCCGCCGTGGCCTGGGTACTACGGCCGGCTCTGGCCTGGGTACTACGGCCGGCTCTGGCCGTAGACCTTAAACAACTGCAACCAGGGCCGGTTGCAGTACGCCAGAACGCAAATCCGCGCCATAAATGTTAAACGGCGCTATTTTCCTTGCGTTGCCACGGCTTGTCTGTTATATTACATGTGAAAGTGCACTTTCGACCGCGGAATACGCTTTGGCGTGGTCGACGGAGTGAAGTGACCGCCTCGCAGTGTTCGC
>JAFGCY010000022.1 GCA_016932385.1 bacterium
AGACCGGTGAAGCGCTCGCGCGAGCCGGCAAGGTGCAATGTACACGGAGCGAAGAGAAGCTTTGCTTTGATGAGCGACAAACCGGCGCAGCGCTGGCGCTGGCCGGAGGGATGGCTGATCTGCGAGCCGGGGCGGACACTGCCCTGGTCGAATTCCGGTTGCTCGGGGTTTTTGCCAACGCCGGCGGGATCGACCATGTACTTCAGCGCGAACTCTAACTGCTTGCCATAGCTGAGCTTGACCTTGTCGCGGTCCACGACCTCCGGCGGGATGAACGGCTTGTCCTGGTCGGGCAGCTGCTTCATCACTTGGTCCTGCGCGGCCTTGCGCAGTTCGCGAAACGCCTCGTCATGCACGCGCTCGCGGTGGTGCTTTCTGACCTGCGCCAGCGGCGCCTTGCCCTTGCGGAAGCCGGGCACCTCCACCTCGCCGCGAATCTTCCGCGCGGCCTGGTCGATGGCCAGCCGCACGTCCTGGGCGCCTACTCTCAGATGCAGCGTACGCTGCGTCAGGATCGTGTTGTCGAGCTTGTATTCAAGGTGTGCGATCTGCATATTTACTTGCCCCGCGTCATGGCGACGCAGGGAAGTATACCGCACGGGCAAACCGACTCACACCTTATAACGTTCTCCGGGCCCTGATCAGGACTGAATTCTAATAATTTTGATTCTTTCTAATAAATATCTCAGAACACCTTGCCTCCATCTTGTGTATGAGGTATATTCTTGGTTAAATCTAGATTTAACATGAGGCAAGGAGGCTCAGTACGGGACAAGTCGATGAGCAGGAAAATGTCTTGGCTTATATAATATAAGTATTATTATATTTATCATTATTGCCAAGAGCTAACTTGTTGTAGAAGAAAATGGGAGTACGGAGGGGTATGCATGTCAGCTCGCTGCTAGCTCCAATTTGAGTCAGTTTGTTTTCAGCGTAAAAACCAACCGCGTTTAACAGTCATTTATAATGCGGTATAAATTTACGTATACGCAGTAGTAACCTTGAAGCACAATGAATGATAAAGCACCAGCAAGCAGTAATACCGTCAATGATCCCCTGGTAGTAATCACCTGTGCACTAATCATGATCCTGCTTACCGGCTGTGGGGGAACATCAGCTAATCCAGATATCAGCTGTGAATCACAGGTAGCGGACGAAACCAGCACGGCTGGCATCGCGGATGCCCTGGACTCGGCAATTGACCGGGATTGGCTGGGGGCGATCGAGGATGCGCTGGTCAGCGGCGATACGACCGGTGCCATCACCAAGCTGGATTACCGCTCGCCGGACGGGGCCGGCCTGAATGTGACTACCAGGGAACAGGTAGCGGTAGACACGACGCCGGCGGCAACCGAGATCCGGCTGGCGCCGGCGGGCCGGATTACCGATGCATATCTGACAATCGCAGCGCCCGCCGACGGCGCGGGGAGTGTCAGCGTAGCGTGGAACGAGGAGTTGGCGGAGCGGTTCCTGACCATAGCCGTAATGACGCCGGAGGGGCTGGAGCTGAGCGTGGCCGGGTTGCGCAAGGCCGCGGCAAGCGAGTTGGCTCAATGCCAGGACCCGAAGGAACTGCGGAGCATGCTGGCGGATCGCTGGACACTGGCGGACGAGCTGCTGTTGTGTACGGTGCGGTGGCAGGCAATCAGCGGGTCGACAGCGGTGACCGTGCCCGACATCCGCAAGTGCGCCTCGACACCCGGCGAAGTCGACCGGGTCGGACAAGTGGATGTACGGGTCGTGGACGGGCAGTACGAGGTCGGCTGGAAGCAGCAATTGCTGGCGGACTACAACCAGGACGGCGAGGTGGGCCAGGCCGACCTGACGCCGTTGGGGATCCTGTTCGGGCTCAAGCAGGAGGACTTCGGCTGGCTGCTGCCGTGCGCGGCACGGGTGGATGGTGACGGCAACGGGCTGATCAATGCGTCGGACCTCACGCCGCTGGGCTACAACTACGGCAACCGGCTGCAGGGCTTCCGCGTGGAACGGGCGGACGGTGACGAGACCGGCCCGGGGGAAGCCTGGGAGACGGTGGCTCAAACCGGGCGCGCGACGGTGACGCAGTACAACAACCCGGTCACGTCGACGGGCGGGGAGCCCTACCAGCGCGTGACGGACGCCACGGCGAGCGGCTGGCGGTACTACCGGGTGGTGGCGCTGGCGGACGGCGGCTGGGAGGCGGAGCCAAGCGAAGCGGCGCTGGCGCCGGATGTGACAACGCCGGCGTGGGCCGCGGATCCCGGACTGGCGCGCGACCTGGAACTAGAAAACGGGTATCGCTTCACGTTTGACGAAACGGCGGAGGACGATCGCGGGCCGCTGGATTACGCCTTGCAACTGGTGGGCGGAGAAGGGGATCCCGATGATCTGTTTTTGATGATGGAATTCAATAGCCAAACCTCGACGTACCCGGTCACCAGCCCCTATCAAATAATAAAATACGGTAACAACTACGTTGAGCTCTATCAAGGCGAGCAGTATTACCTGCGGCTCAAGGCGATCGACACGGGCGGCAACAGCATCGTCGGTTCCTGGTATGGCTTCATCGCCGATCTGGAAGGTGAAGATACCATCGTAATCCGAAATAATGGCGATGAGCAGCTCTGGATCAACCAGGAAGGCACAGTCCGCTTCACTCCGCCAACCCCTTATGTCGCTTGGGGGAATTCATATGAAGCCCGGGAAATCTGCTATTTCATCAAACCGGTCAGCGATACGGAGCAACCA
The DNA here is from genome assembly GCA_016932385.1 of bacterium. GTDB lineage: Bacteria > 4484-113 > 4484-113 > 4484-113 > JAFGCY01 > JAFGCY01. The sequence goes on from JAFGCY010000022.1 coordinate 2,728, forward strand.
TCATATGAAGATTACCAATCCGGCGACTGGTTCGACTACGAGGGCGGGGAACTGGTCTGGGAGAAGATGCTCAAACGCGGCGAACGGCTTTGTATTGCTTTTCGGGCAACCCACGCGGACGATGAAAACAAGATGGCTTTCGGCGAGTGGAGCGTGATATTCCCCGAGATCTGGATCAAGCCGTTCGAGGTCAACCAGGAGGTTTTTGACAGCTTCACTCCTAGTGTCTGTTGTTACCTGCCTGATGGCTCCGCGTTATGGCGGGATCAGCTAGTCACTAGCGAACCCGTATACCGTTATTATTTATTACAGCTCGCGGGTGGTACGTGGTTTCTCGCTAATATCGAGGATATCCCGACATATACGTTTAGCAATTCTATCTTGCAGGTCAAAACAAATGGAGACATTGTTTTCCACGATTCAACCGGCGGCATCACGCCGGGATCGGTAACCTGGTTCCGGATGCGCCAGGGGATTGTCGGCCAGGCGATCGAGCCCGAGGGTGAGTTCTACAGTGAATGGGGTTCACAGAACTACATCATGAATTGGGAAGTAGAAGACGAGGACACGGTGATCGGCACGCGCAACGTTCCGGTTGACGCCGGCGACGGGGTGCTGGGCTTTGAAGTGTGGGAGGCCAAGCGCAATGGCACCATGGGGATGCGGGAGATGATCTATCCGATGGAAGTCGTCGAGGATGACATCACCCAGATCCTTCCGGTGGTCAACGGGCAATTGGCGGTGAATGTACGGGTATTGACCGGCATAACCGGCCTGGGCTTGAAGTTATATGACGAGTACTATGCCTTCCGCAATGACGACGATACCTGGCTGGTTATCGACGGACAGGTCTACCCGACCGGCTTCGATGGCAGCGAGTGGGAAGATATTAATATATATCTATATAACCATTGCGAAGACGTTTGTTTCTGCCGGATAGTTGGCATAAACTACGGGGAAGACAATAATACAGATGATGATGAGCTCTACACGGGCATCTTCGCTGGGAACCTGAAAGAAGGCTTGGCTTCATTTGAACTGCTTTACGACAACGACAACCGGCGGAATCCAGAAGATTATCCACTGCCGTTTTGCGCCGATCGCTTATTATTCATGGTTGAGCCGTATAACGGGACAGCGCGCGTAGATAACGGGCCATATACATACGTTGTCTATCCGGATGGAACGTACAAGCAGTTGAGGTTTGTTTATGAGCATTATGAAAACCTCCATCTGACAAACGGCGGGATTTACAACGCTGAAGTCCTTAAGATGTACTGGCGGGATTATGACTACATACCCGGCATCGCCAAGATGAACATCTCCGATGACGGGCAATGGATTTCGCCTCTGGGTGAAGGAACGTGGGGGATGGCCTACTGGATTAACTAACCAACTACTGCTCTAAAACCGATTTGGGAGGTGCATTATGACTGCGATGTAAGAGATCTTGTGTATTAAAAACTTTAATATAATATCATATATATGCATTTTGGGAGGACATTATGCGTATTAGAACTGTCACTGTCGCTTTTTTTACTCTACTGTTGGGCCTGTTGTTTGCATCATGCGGGGGAGGCGGCGGAGTAACTACAACCACACTTGCCGGAAGCACTCAATCGGGCGGTAGTACTCCAGATGTTAATGCCAATGGAGGGATCGGGGAGAAAGGTTTTTCCGTTCTGCCTTACGATTTCGACGCCGGGGCCTACGATCAATGCCTGGCCCAGGTAATGAAGGTCATTACCGAAGATGATGCCGAGACCGGCAATGTCACGGTCATTGTGGGTTTGGTTGATGCGACCGATGTCTGCACGGTGTTTTATCAATTGACCTGGCCGTGCGCGGACTATGAATTGGGCGGATATACAGCCGGTGAGTTTTACGGCGATGAGGGCATAAATGCCGTCACCGGCGGTTACGAGTCGGATTACGGCAGCTCGATGGACTTAAGTTATCTTACAACAACGTGAATTCCCTTACTGCCATTTCGGACAGTGACGATGCCAACTACTCGGCCACCCGGTAATGTTATCGGCTGGACATACCCCTGGTCAGCGTCCCGGCAGATTCCATGCGGCTGTGCCCATCCCACTCATGTCCGCCATCCCGCTGCAAGCGGGACCGCCTGCGACGCAACGGCAACCGTGCCGCGCGGTACAATTTAGGTGATGGGGACGGCGACAACACGACGGGACAGGCGCCGCACGCGAACCAAGGCAGCAACCGGCGGCGTGCCGGTGAATGAGCGCAGGCGAGGCCGCCTACGCCACGTGACGGCATCAGCGGAAACGCCGGACTTATATGAGGGAATCCGGCAAGGCGAATGCCGGGTCGAAGCCAGCGCTCCGGCGCCAAAGACACAGCCGGGCCGACCGCGCCACGGGGGCAAGGGACGCAGCCAGGCCTGGGCGTAGTGGCGCTTTGAAACCGGGATTTTGACAGCATAAACTTTAAGCGTCATGCCAGCTAACGCCAGGCTTTTATCCGCGGTTTACCAGCGTGTGTCAGAATACTGAGCAGCAGCCACAGTGGAGCAGGAGACAGTATGGGCATTCACGTTTTAGGCTACGAGTTTTTCGGATATCCGTTCAACGGCGATACCAGCACTTTTACCCCCGAGAATCCTGCGCACTTCCGTGTCGATGTTTCCTTCTACGTCGGCTGGCAGGGGGACACGGTGGGACATCGATTCGAAGCGTGTGCATGTTCCCCTTCCGCGTTCTTCACGGATCTCGTTCCCGAGGATGAGATTTGCAGCGGCAGACATTACATCATCATGCAGAAGTACGATGAGCCCCTACTCAGGAGCTTCATCGAAAGCTTCGTGGCTTCGCTGGCCGGGCTGCCCAAGCCGCAAGCTCTGGAGAAACTGTGCTGGTTTGCCCAATGGGAAATGGAAGACGCCAAATGGGATGATGGCAAAGTCATCGTTACTCACGAGGCCATACTCCATGAGGAGAAATTTGGATTCTAAGTCAGCCGGGAAGCCCGACCGGGCAAAGTATAGAATCGCCCCTACCCTCCCTTGCGCCTTCGCCCTTGCACCTTGCACCTGATTGGACGCGAAAGCAGCAGTGATCAGCGTAGTATTTGCGATCAACGGTTAGCCGCTAAACCGCACCAGGGCAGGTCTTAGACCTGCCCCTACGATCTCAGCTCACATCGTGCCTGGGCGAATACCACGGGTGACGCCTGCGTCTCCCCTACACGGGACTCCGGGAATCGGGCTGTCTTTCTGTTTCCCGATTAAATCCAACGGCTTGTCCTAAAATAGATCCATCCCGCGAGGAGGTGGACGGCATCGCGCCCGATGAGCTGAAACTGGACAAAGCCGCCGGCGGCTGAGCGGCCAAGCTCGGTCCGTGCGACCTCGACGAGTTGCTCAAGCATTTCCCGCAGCTTAGAAACGACGACCTGCTGGTCGGCCCCGAGCACGGGGCGGATGCCGGTGTCTTCCGCCTGACGCCCGAGCTGGCGATCGTGCAGAGCGCCGACTTCTTCCCGCCGCACGTCTCCGACGCGCACGCCTTCGGCCAGATCGCCGCGGCCAACGCCTTAAGCGATATCTATGCGATGGGCGCCACGCCGGTGACGGCGCTGAACCTGCTGGCCACCCCCGCCAAGGAGGATCAGGCGCACCTCTTGTCGATCCTCGGCGGCGCGCGCGAGAAGCTGGCGGAGGCCGGCGCGGTGATCGCCGGCGGGCATACCATCACCGCGCGCACGATCATGTTCGGCTGCGCGGTGACCGGCGTCGTGCATCCCGACCAGGTGCTGCGCAACACCACCCCGCGGCCCGGCGACGTGCTGGTGCTGACCAAGCCGCTCGGCACGGGCGTGATCATCCACGGTCACGCCACCGGCGACACCAGCGACGCGGAGCTGGACTACACCTGCTTGGTAATGGCCGAGCTGAACAAGCTGGCCGGCGAAGCGCTGATCCCGCTTAACGCCCATGCCTCGACCGATATCACCGGCTTCGGGCTGATCGGCCACGCGCTCGACATGCTGGCGCTCGGCCAGGCCGGTATGGTGCTCCGCTACGACGACGTGCCGCTATTGCCGCGCGTAATGGAGTTGGCCGACCGCGGCAACATCCCGCCCGGCAGCCGCGCCAACGCCGAGTTCACCGCCTGCCGCGTGGATTACGGCGCAGCCCCGGACAGCGTGGTCGCGATCTTAAACGACGCCCAGACCAGCGGCGGGTTGTTGGTCTCGCTCAGCCCCGACTCCGCCAAGCAATTGATCGCGCGTCTGGCCGGCGGCGGCTATCCCTACGAGCCGCGGATCATCGGCTATGTAACGGACGAACATGCTGGTAATATCAAGGTTGAATGCCAGTAGACAAGGATGAGCTGAACCGGCTGCTTAGGCAACTGCCCCAGGTCGACGCCGTGCTGTCCCAGCCCGCGCTGGCCCAGCCGCTCAGCACCTTCCGCCACGCAGTCGTCACGCGGCTGGTGCGCGACGAACTGGCCCGCCTGCGTGAGCGCCTCAAACGCGGTAAGCAGGCGGCGATCCCGCAACCGGATGAGTTGGCCCAGCGCGTCGCCAACCGGCTGGCGGAACTGAGCCGGCCGCTGTTAAAGCCAACGGTCAACGCCACCGGCATCGTGCTGCATACCAACCTCGGGCGCGCCCTGCTCTCTTCGCGCGCGCAGCAGGCGGTCGCCGACATCACCGGCGCCTATTCCAACCTCGAGCTGGACCTGACCACCGGCAAGCGCACGCGGCGCGACGTGACGCTGGAGCCCCTGTTATACGCCCTGACGGGCTGCCCGGCCTCGACCGTCGTCAACAACAACTCGGCGGCGGTGTTCCTGGTGCTGAACGCGCTGGCCAACGGGCGCGAGGTGATCACCAGCCGCGGCGAGCTGGTCGAGATCGGCGGCAGCTACCGCGTGCCGGATGTCGTGATGAGCTCGGGCTGCAAGCTGGTCGAGGTCGGCACCACCAACCGCACGCGGCTCGACGACTACCGCCGCGCGATCACCGAAGATTCCGCGCTGATCTTAAAAACGCATACGAGCAACTACCGCATCATCGGCTTCACCGAGTCGACGCCGCTTTCCGACCTCGTGGCCCTGGGCCGCGAGACGGGCGTGCCGGTGTTCGTCGACCTGGGCAGCGGCTATCTCGCGCCCGACGCCGGAGCACGCCTGAAGGAAGAGGACGTCCAGGAGGTGCTCGACGCCGGCGCCGAGCTGGTCAGCTTCAGCGGCGACAAGCTCCTCGGCGGTCCGCAGGCCGGCATCGTGCTGGGTGCCAAGGAACACATCGTCAAGCTCAGGAAGAGCCCGCTCTGGCGCGTGCTGAGGATCGACAAAATGACCGTCGCCGCGCTGGGCGCGACGCTCGCCGAGCACCTGCATTCCAGAGCGGCGGACCAGCCCGAGATCACCCAGCTCAACCACCTGGCGGTTAGCGAAGCGGAGCAGCTGAAACTGGCGCGCCGGCTGAAGCAGAAGCTGGCGCTCTACCAGCCGACCTGGGAGTTCGAGGTCGCAGAGGGCACCGGCTTCTACGGCGGTGGCTCGCTGCCCGAGGAGCAACTGCCCGCGCGGCTGGTGACGGTCAAGTCGCCGCACCACTCCGCCGACCGGCTCGATACAATCCTGCGCCACGGCGATCCGCCGGTGGTCGGTTACAGCGCCGCCGGCGTGTTCGCGCTGAACGTGCTGACGCTGGTGCCGGGCGACGTGGAGCGGATCTGCCAGCGGATCAAGGAGGTCGGGGATGGAGACTGACGGACGCTATCTGGTCCTGGGCACCGCCGGCCATATCGACCACGGCAAGACCACGCTGGTCCGCGCGCTGACCGGCATCGACTGCGACACGCTGGCCGAGGAGAAGGAGCGCGGCATCACGATCGTGCTCGGCTTCGCGCACTGGGACCTGCCCGACGGCACGCGCTTGGGCGTGGTCGACGTGCCGGGGCATAAGCGCTTCGTGCGCAGCATGGTCGCCGGCGCGGCGGGCATCCACCTGGTGATGCTGGTGATCGCCGCCGACGACGGCGTGATGCCGCAGACCCGCGAGCACCTGCACATCGCGCGCCTGCTGGGCGTGCAGGCCGGGCTGGTGGCGCTGACCAAGTGCGACCTGGTGGACGAGGAGACGCGCGAGCTGGCGGTCGCCGACGTCGAGGACCTGCTGGCGGGCTCGTTTCTGGAGGGCTGCCCGATCGTGCCGGTCAGCTCGACGACCGGCGCGGGCCTGGAAGAATTAACGCAAACCGTCACCGAGATCGCGGCGTGCGTCAAGCCGCAGGAGGCGATCGGCAAGTTCCGCATGCCGATCGACCGCGTCTTCACCGTCAAGGGCGTCGGCACCGTCGTGACCGGCACTACGCTGGCCGGCGTGGTCAAGGTCGACGACGAGCTGGAGCTGGTGCCCGTCGGCAAGCGCGGCCGCGTGCGCAGTATCGAGCTGCACGGCCAGGCCGTGAAGTCCTGCGGGGCCGGCCATCGCGCCGCGCTGAACCTGGTCGGCTTCGAGAAGAACGAGATCGAGCGCGGGCATGTGCTGGCCGTACCCGGCTCGCTGCCGACGACCTACATGCTCGACGCCGAGATCGAGCTGTTGGCCGATACGGCGCGGCCGCTCAGGCGCGGCAGCGAGGCGATGCTGCACGCCGGCACGACGGAGTACACCGCCAAGCTGTTCCCGCTGGACTGCGAGGTGGTCGCGCCCGGCGCGCCCGGCCTGGTGCAGTTTAGGCTCAACCAGCCGGCGGCGCTGATCGCCGGCGACCGCTTCATCCTGCGCGACAGCACCTCGGAATATACGATCGGCGGCGGCACCGTGCTGGACGCGCATCCGACCAAGCACCGCAAGAAGCGCCAGGAAGCCGCCGAGCAACTGGACGGCCTGCGCGAGACCGACGCCGCCGCCAGCCTCAAGCACGAGATCGTCAAAGCGCCCTTCGCCCTGGACAGCAGCGTGGCCGCTTATCGGCTGCACCTGAGCGCCGAGGAGATCGGCCGGCTGATCGCCGTGCTGACCACGGGCGGCGAACCGGTCATGACACACGGCGTAGGCCAGCAGCTGTACCTGACGCTGCCGGACAACCGCCGGCGGATTGTCGAGGCGGTGCTTAAAGCGCTTTCCGCGCATCGCGCCGCCAACCCGCTGGTGGCAACGGGCCTGAGCGCCAAAGCGCTGGTCAAGACGATCGACCGCCAGGGCGCCGGCGTACCGGTGGAGGTGATCGCGCCGGCGCTGGCGGAGGCGGTGGCCGACGGGCGGCTGGTCAGCGTCGGCGGGACCTACGCCCTGCCCCGCGTGGAAATTAAGCTCAGCCAGCGCGACGAGCAGGCGGTGGAGTTGATCGAAAAGGCGCTCAACGCCAGCGCCCAGCCCGACCAGCCCGAGGACTTCCAGGACAGCCTGCCGGTGGACAAGAAGCGCATGAAGCAACTCCTGAACTACCTGGAGGAGCAGGGCCGGATCGTCTCGCAGCTGGGGATGTACTTCGGCGCTGAGATCATCGCGCGCGCTCAACGGTCGCTCAAGCGCCATTTCGAGAAGCAGGACACGGTGACGGTCAGCGAGTTCAGGCAGATGATGGGCAGCTCCCGGAAATACACGGTGCCGCTGATCCAGTACCTCGACCAGAGCGGGATGCTGGTGCGCGAGGGCGACGTGCGGAAGTTGAATCCGGAATGGGAGTCACCAAGCGAGGAATAGCGCCGGTAGGGCGACCGTCCCGGCCGACTTAAAAAGGTTAATGGTGAAAGGTTAAAGGTTTGAGTTACGCCATGCTTTAATCCACTCAACATCCCGGCTTCGCAAGACAGCAAAAACGCACAACTACTTCTCAGCTTTGGGCCAACCTTTAACCTTTTCCCTTTAACCTTCTTAACGTTAGCCCCCGTCCGGCGCCGGTATCATCTATACTGTTCCGGCGGCGAAGATAGGGGCTGGTGTCCCTACCGGTCTTCAAAACCGGCTGGGCGTGGTTAAACCCACCGCCTGGGAGGTTCGATTCCTTCCTTCGCCGCTTTTTCATAAGCTTAAGCGCAAGTGGTAAGAAGTTTTTACGTATCGGTGGCGTCCCCGCCGCCGGATTAAAAAACTCCCTCGCCCGCCATCACTTGTCCGGAGTCCGGAGTCCGAAGTCCGCCTAAGCAAAGCAAGCCCCGCCCCATGCGGTCTCAGAAAGGTAGATAACAATAAATCGTGGCACGGGCGGCGAGCCTACGTTCTGTATTGGCAGCCACGCCAGGGGATGGCTGCCACACGTATGAGTTTTGCTTGTAGTTTAGCCCAAGCACGTACGACGTCCCGCCGTGGCCGTAGACATTGTCATTCCCGATCCGGTACGCCTGGGAAGTCGGGGACGAGTTTAAGTCGTAAGTTCAAGTTTAAGTACAAGACTGCACTACGGCCGGCCCGGCTGAAGACCTTTGCTCCGGTATCAACGCCGTTTCGTCAACAGGTGGAAAACGACGGCCAACAGCCCCAGGCAGACAAAGTACATGACCGGTTCCCAGAGGGCGATTTTCGCGGTACCCCCGCTGATGAAGTAATCGATCACTCTGGGGATACACGACAGGGCAACCAATACTAGCAACACTCCCACCACGGCAATGCTGCAAGTATCCCTTTTCACTGTCCGTTTACCATCAGCCGTACCTGATTCTAGCAGCGCTGAAGGTTACCTCGGCGGCTTGCACACCTTACAGGGCGTGTAGCCCGCCTGCTTGGCGGCCTCCAGCGTCATCTTGATCTTGCTCTTCTTCAGGTACCGGCAGTCGCCGCGATGGTATTTCTTGCCGGTCTTGGTCACATACACATAGACCGTCTGCGCGTCCTGCGCCGCCGCATACTCGGCCGCGGCCTGGCCCGTGTCCGCGCCGACCGCCGCCGGCCCCGGCGCGGCGAAGCTGGCACTGGTACTGGAAAGCCCAGTACCAAATGCCAGCAGCGCTACAACGATCAATATTCCCCGTAATACGACAGCCCGCATGTCTGTTTCCTTTAGTTATTCAATCCAGTCAGGATCTAGGTGTCGGTTTCCGTGAAGTGAGTCAAGCCTTCTGCTTCCTCGGGACTGCTTGTCTCTTGTCTGGACTCCGCTTTGCCGGAATCAGCTGGTTTGCTCATGCGCTTCCGCGTCTTTCGTTCTGGCAATGTAATCCTCATCGCGGCCATTTCCGCAGCCGCGGATTCGTTTAGAATCCGCCGTACCGCCGATACAATCTCCTCGTGGCTCACCAGTACATCGGTCTCTTTTTTCAGCTCTCGACGCAGCCTGCGGAGTCCTTCTTCATCAAGCATGATCTTCAAAATGTTCTTGGCGGTCAGCACATTGCGCTTTTGCCACATGGTGTCCAGGTCGCCCCGGCTGACGCTGCGATAGCCGATCATTTCAAATTTTTCGGCCAGCTTGACGACGTCATCCTCCAATAAATCCCAGGAATCCAATTTGTGCGTCTCAGCCTGCTGATTGTAAGAAACGTGGTGCAACTCCCAGCGATTGCTGTTCGTCAGAATAATCCACTCACAGCCCGCGTTCAAGGCATAGGTTGTCGCCTGCTTGAGGTGTTTTTTCTGTAGTTCAAGTCCGATCTTTTTAAGCTCAATAATGATTTTAGGGCGGGCATCATCTAAAACGATCGCAAAGTCGCAGTAGTCAGAATCGCCAACAGAGCTGATTGCGTGTTCACGTGTCACATGCTTGAAAGGATCGTAACCCATCAGCGATTCCAGCATGCGCTCAACACGCCGCCTGGTCTCCGCTTCATTGCTGTCTTGCGCTTTCAACTCCTGAACCATTTTCTGTGCTGAGCGGATCGCGGCTCGCATTTGAGGGTCAACCTTCTTCTTGATCATAGTGGCCTCCTAAATCAGTTTGGCGCGTGTCATCACTTTGTGCCCTGCAGCTATCCCTTTGTTGGGCCGAGTTAATAACCACTGCCTTGCTCATACGCTGCTTGTATGTATATTCGCCGTATACCGAGCGAGAAGCGCTGCAACTGCGCTTCTTTATTAGGCCGTTGTACAAGTAAAAGTGAATATGCACCAGACGTGTAAATATACAGACGCACAGCCCTACTTAAACCTTGACCGCTGGCGGGTTACGCCGCAACCTTTGTGCAGTGGATTTAACCTAATGCGACCGATTTATCAGCTGAACGCTTAACGCAGGCTAAGTAGTCTCTCGCCCAGCCGCGAGGCGATTTAACCTTGCGGTCCGCCTGGAATAGCCTCGTCATTTGGCCGAAACCGGGCGCCAAGCGGCACAATTGCCGCCCTCCCCTCGCCGGCACCACCATCGCCACCCTGCCCCGGCCTCCTCCCTACAGCTCTCCTGCCCGCATTAAACCTGGCTTAAGCTTGCCCCTCCAGCCGCCGAAGCAGAAACTTACTAGGTACGGCGCCGCTCCAAGCTCGGTGCCAAACGAACCGACAACAACCATCGACGGAAAGTATAATGGTTCGGCAACCGAAATCGCCAAGCTGGCCGCGCCGGGTTGTAGCAGAGCAAACGGGACCCGGCTGCTGTCACGGCCGGTGCTGGCTGAGTAAAAGACGCGGCGAATGAGTGACATCGACACAAACCGGCATGACGACGCGCGCACACGCGAGCGCGAGCACGCGCGGTTCCAGGCGATCCTCTCCTGCATCGAGGGCGGCATCGCCCTGACCGATGCCACCGGCGCGGTGATCGAGATCAACGATTACCTCCGCGGCCTGTTCGGGATCGAACGCGCGGACGTGCTCGGCAAGCAGCTCTATGAGATTCACCAGGAGCTCAATGAGCCGACCGAGCAGACCGTCGCCGAACTGCTGGACCGCTACCAGGACAGTCAGAACGTGATCCCGTTCATCAGCCAGTGCGCGATCGGCGACATCGAGGCGATCATGCGCGTGCAGCCGATCCTGATCGACGGCGTGTTCGACGGGCTGATGCTGTCGGTGCTGGACGTGACCGACCTGGTGCTTTCGCGCCTGCAGGCCGAGGACGCCGTGATGCGCGTCAACGAGTTCGCCGAGGAGATGGAGCAGACCAACGCCGCGCTGGACCACGCGCTGATCGCCGCCCAGGAGGCAACCAAGGCGAAAAGTACGTTCCTGGCCACGATGAGCCACGAGATCCGCACGCCGCTCAACGGCATCATCGGCATGACCAACCTGCTGATGGAGACCGAACTCGACGAGGAGCAGCGCGATTTCGCCCAGACGCTGGTGCATTCCGGCGAAGCGCTCTTGTCGCTGATCAACGACGTGCTGGACTTTTCCAAGATCGAATCGGGCAAGCTGGAACTGGAGTCGATCGCTTTCGACGTGCGCGAGGTGATCGAGACCGCGCTGGAGATGCTGGTCGCCAAGCTGGAGGAAAAACGGCTGGAGGCGGCGGCGCTGATCGACCACGCCCTGCCCGAGCGGCTGACCGGCGACCCGACGCGGCTGAGGCAGATCCTATTAAACCTGGTCGGCAACGCGATCAAGTTCACGGACCAGGGCAGCATCACCGTGCGCGTCAGCGTGCTGGAGGACACTCCGGCCGACCAGCGGCTGAAGTTCGAGGTGATCGATACCGGCGCGGGCATCTCTCCCGAGCAGATCGGCAAGCTATTCCAGGAGTTCTCGCAGGCCGAGGCGTCCACGTCGCGCAAGCACGGCGGCACGGGCCTGGGACTGGCGATCTCCAAGCAGCTGGCGCTGTTGATGGACGGCGAGATCGACGTGGAAAGCGAGGTAGGCCAGGGCTCGACGTTCTGGTTCACGGCCTGCCTGGCCAAGCCCGAGGGCGCCCAGCCGCCGCTGGCCACGCACCACGATTACATCCGCAACCTCAGAATTGTCGTCGGCGACGCGGCCGGCACCAGCACGGCGGCCATCCGCCACCAGCTGGCGCCCTGGGACTGCTTGCTCACAACGGCGGCGGACGGCGCCGGCCTGCTCGCCACGATCCGCCAGGCCGCCGCGGCCGGCCAACCCTATAACGTGGCCTTCCTGGACAGCAGCGTCAGCGACATCGCGCCGGAGGATCTGGCCATGCAACTCAAGCAGGCCGGGTTGCTCAAGGACACGGCGCTAGTCTGGCTGATCGCCAGCAGCCAGCGCGGCACGGCCTCGCAACTGCGCCTGGCCGGGCTGAACACTTACATCATCAAGCCGCTCAGGCGTCGGGCGCTGTTGAACTGCCTGGCCATGCTGCAGGGCCTGCACCACGCCGAGGATGGCGACGAACCCGGCCAGGCCGCACATGTGGCGGCCGTGGGACCCGAGCAGCCGTTGAAGATCCTGTTGGCCGAGGACAACCTGGTCAACCAGAAGGTCGCTGCGCGCATGCTGGCCAAGGCCGGCCACGAGGTGCAGATCGCCGCCGACGGCGGGCAGGCGATCGCCATGCTCCAGCTCGAGGATTACGACGTCGTGCTGATGGACTGCCACATGCCGGTGCTCGATGGCTTCGAGGCCACGCGGGAAATCCGCCAGCTCGAGGCGGCCAAAGCTAAGGTGCCGATCATCGCGATGACCGCCGACGCGATGCAGGGTGACCGCGAGAACTGCCTGGCGGCGGGAATGGACGATTACGTCGCCAAGCCGATCCGGCCCGAGCAACTGTTCGCCGCGCTGGACCGCCACCGGCCAAAGCGGCCCGTACTGGCAGCCAAGCAGCCGGAGACGGACGGGCACTAGCCCCGCCTACAACTCCCGCGCCAGCAGATCGGCAAAGGACAATCCGCGCGCCGTCGGCTCGTACCGTCCGTCGCGCAGGCGGCCCCAGCCCTTGCTGAGCCAGGCCGGATCGATCGCGGCAGCCTGGGCGGCGATGCCCAGCCGCGTGCGGAGTTGCAGGAACCGATCCGCCGGCGGGGCCGGGCCGGTGTAATCCAGCCGCGGGCCCAGCGCGTCGTCCGCCGTGCCGATCCGCTCCACCGCCACGCGATACGCGCCGAAGTCCGCCGGGTTGTTCACCACGCGCACGCCCAGCCGCGAGGCCGCCCCCAGCCCGAGCCCGAGGTAATCGCCGCCGCGCCAGTAGCGCAGGTTGTGCCGGCACTCCGCGCCCGGCCGCGCGTAGTTGCTGACCTCGTAGCGGTAATAGCCGTGCTCGGCCAGCCAACGGGCCACGGCCTGCTGCTGGCGGACCACCGCCGGCTCGCGCGCCGGCTGGCCGGCGAACCGCGCGCACCAACGGGCATAAGGCGTGCCGTCCTCGCGGGTCAGCTCGTAGGCCGAGATGTGGCCGGACCGCAGGCCGGCGAGCCGCGCCAGCGACTGCTTCAGTTCGGATACGCGCAGGCGCGGCAGGCCGTAGATCAGGTCGAAGCTGTACGTGGCGATCGGCCCGGTCCGCAGGTACTCCAACACGGGCCGGATGTCCGCCCAGCGATGCGTGCGCCCCAGGAAACGCAGGTGCCGCGGCTGGGTGGCCTGGATCCCGATCGACAACCGGTTCACGCCGGCCGCGGCCAGGGCGTCGATCACCGTGGGGGTCAGCGTGTCCGGATTGGCCTCGACGGTGAACTCGATCCGCTCAGTGCAGGCAAACGCGTCCGTGATCGCGCGGCAGAGCCTGATAAGTTGCTCGACCGGCAGGCACGTCGGCGTCCCCCCGCCGATGAAGACGGTGTCCACCACGCGCCCCCGGCTGCCGTACTGCTGGCGCGCCCATGACCCGCGCCGCGCGATCTCCGTCAGCAAGGTTTCGACGTAGGCCGCCGGTTCGAGCCCGGCGGGGCGCGCGGGCCCGTAGGTCAGGAAGTCGCAGTAGCGGCAGCGCGCCAGGCAGAATGGCACGTGCAGGTAGACGCCCAGGTTGGTCCTGAGGCGCAGCTCGTCCCAGTTTTGCCACGGCCGCTGAACACGGTGCCATTTCGGCATGTCCATGTACTACCATACGGATATGCGTTCGCGCGAGATTTTGGCGTTTTTCCTGCTGCTGGCCCTCCTGGCCGGCCCGGCCTGGGCGGAGGACGGCCTGCTGCGGCCGTACCTGACGCTGAAGGAGTCGGTCGACAAGGACTGGGGGATCGCCCCGCTGGCCGATTGGCGCCAACAGCGCTTGATCGACGGCATGGGCTGGCAGATCGGCACGGTCAGCCGCGGCGACGGCCCGACGATGAAGACGGGCTATACCGTAATCCACCCCGCCAAGGACGACCCGTTCTCGCTGACGCACTACTACGTCCTCGACGCCTTCGATCTGCTGCCGCGCGGCCTGCTGCTGATCACGGTGCGCGATCCCGGCATCTACTGGGAGGGCTACGACTATCACGACGGCCTGGTTAATCCGGTGGAGGCCGTCTGGTACACCGACGACTGGGACGAGGAAGTCAACCTGGTCCTCGAATTCGATCAAGACGATTATCCCGACGGATTCGTCCTGGCCCCCGACGAGTGCAGCCTGCTGACGGTCCTGCATCCGGTGGGGCTGGACGGCGACCCGGATCCGCGCGGCCACCGGCTGGTGCAGGTGTTCTTTCATACCGGCGCAATCCGCGAGATCCCGCTGCCGGGCTTCGAGCGCGGTGAATTGCCGCCGGAGGAATGGTGGCCGGTGCTGATGCAGTGGGACAAGGACGACACACTGCTGGTCCAGACCGGCGGCACCGTCAAGCTCTACGAGGTCGGCTGGCAGTGAGCGCACGCCGGGCGTTGTGCGTGTTCCTGGCCAGCCTGGCGCTGGCCTTGCTCTGGAGCGCGGCCCCGGCCCGCGACACCGCCGAAATCCGCGTGCTACTCGGCGAGCAGGAGACCGTCCAGGCCGTCAGCGGCGAGCTGGACTGGTACGGCGACGGCAATCGGCTGGGCTCGTCCAGCGGCGAGGTGACCGTCGGGCGCAGCGGCGATACCGTCGTGGTGCGGATCGGCGGGGCGCAGAAGTTCGCCCGCCTGCTGATCGCCATACCGCGCCAGGGCCATCTCGGCTACGGCGGCCAGGAGTACCGCGGGCGCTTCGAGCTGTTCGGCGGCAAGGCCGGCGGCACCGTGGTACTGAACGTACTGCCGCTGGAGGACTACCTGCTGGGCGTCGTCCCGCGCGAGATGCCGGCCTCCTGGCACGCGCAGGCGCTGAAAGCCCAGGCCGTCGCGGCGCGGACCTATGCGATTTCGCGGATGGCGGCCCATACCGATGCCACCTACGACGTGATCGCCACGGAAAGCGACCAGGTCTACCGCGGCGTGGGCGGCGAGGACGAGCGGACCAGCCAGGCGGTGCGCGAGACGGCCGGCCAGATCATCACTTATGAGGGCTATCCGATCATCGCCTATTTCAGTTCCGACGCCGGCGGCTATACCAAGGACGGCGGTTATCCCTACCTCCAGCCCGTGCCGAGTCCCAACGACGACTCGCCCTATCACGAATGGAGCTTCGAGCTCAGCAGCGCGGAACTGGCCGAGCTCGGCCGGGCCAAGGGCCTGCCGGCGGGCGTGATCGAAGCGGTTTCCGCCGAGTACGATGGCGTCAGCGGCCACCTGGACAAGCTGATCATCAGCGGGACGGGCGGCTCCTGCTCGTTCAGCGGCGGCGAGTTGCGCAAGTACATCGGCCTAGACGTGATGCGCAGCACGCGCGTCGTGATCGAGCCGCTGACGGGCGGGCGGATCGAGGCGGCGCCGGTCAAGACCACGCCGGCAATCCGGCCCGAACCGGCGACGGGCTTTGACACGGTCACGCTGGAGGGCTACCAGCGCCCGTATGTGGCCTCGGCGGACGGCGTGTTCGACCGCAAAATGCGCCAGCTGTACGCCTACAACGGCTGGGACCTTACGCAGTGCAACCGCCTGGTCCACGTGGTGGTGCGCGCGCTGGCGGAACTAGGCGCGGCGCGGCCCGAGACCGCGGTGCCGGAGACCGCGCTGATCCGCGCCGACAACGGCTTCACCGGCATCCGCGTCACCGGCAGCGGCTACGGCCATGCCCGCGGCCTGTCGCAGTGGGGGGCGCGCCAGCTGGCGGAGGAAGGGATGGACTACCAAGCGATTCTGAAGCACTTCTACACGGGCGTCGAACTGGTGCAGTGGAACGGCTCGCTGGCGCAGCAGTCCGCGGAAACCAGCGGGGAGTTCTATCAGCCGTTTACGCCGGGCGGCGCCGCTGAGCGCTAAGCGCTTTTGGTCTTGAAGATCATCGCGCTGATCAGTTCGACCTCATGCCGGCTGACCCCCAGCTCGCGCGAGACTTCCTGCGGCGTAAAGCCCAATTCGAGCAACTCGGCGATCCGAAACTGGCGCGAGCCGTGCTTGAAGTTGACCACCTGGGTCAGCTTCTCATCGGCGTCGTCTGCGAGCACGCCGGGCGGCTCCACCCCCGCGCGGTCGAGCAGGAACTGATCCCAGCCCGCCGGGCGGCTGAGGATCTCCTCGGCGATCTGGCGATGCGCCTGCTTGATCTGGGCGGCCAGCTCGGTCTTGGCCTCGTCGATGAACGCACCCAACTCGGCACGGCGCTGGCGGTCGTATTCCACCAGCCGGGCCAGCAGCTGTTCCAGCCGTTCCACGCGCGCGGCCATCCGGCGGCGCTCCTCTTCCTGTTCAATCAGCTGGGAATAGTCAACACGCTGGTAGTGGCGGCGGCTGGTCAAGAGGTACAGCACGGCGCCGGCGAGCATCGCCAGCAGAATCAGCACCAGCCAAAGCAGTAATTCCACGCCTTCTATACCCCGCTTATTTATAGCATCCGCGTCCGTGAAACGGCCAGTTTCCACGGCTTTTTACCGGCTTTTCACCACGCCGATCCGCGGGCACTTCACCGCCAACGGGCAAGTGCTGCACCGCGGGCTGACCGGATTGCAGACTTGCTGGCCGTGGTTGACCATGACGCGGTTGAGCGTGGACCATAAGCGCCTGGGCACGATCTCCATCAGCGCCTGCTCGGTCTCCTCCGGCGTGTCCGTTTCCACCCAGCCCAGCCGGTTGCTCAGCCGGTGCACGTGCGTATCGACGCAGATCGCCGGCAGGTCGAAACAGATGTTGAGCACCAGGTTGGCCACCTTGCGCCCGACGCCGGGCAATACGATCAGCTCCTCGCGCGTCCGCGGGACCTGGCCGGCGAAGCGCTCCAGCAACAGCCGGCTCATCTCGCGCAGCTGGCTGGCCTTGTTGCGATAGAAGCCGACGGGCTTGATCAGCTCCGCCAACTCGTCTGCGGTCAGCCGCAGGATACCCTCCGGATCGCTGGCCCGCGGCCAGAGACGATCCATCGCGGCGTTGGTGGTCGGGTCCTTGGTGCGGCTGGA
Source organism: bacterium (assembly GCA_016932385.1). Lineage (GTDB taxonomy): Bacteria > 4484-113 > 4484-113 > 4484-113 > JAFGCY01 > JAFGCY01. The sequence goes on from JAFGCY010000022.1 coordinate 19,932, forward strand.
GAGAATCGTCGCGACCAGCACCTGGAAGGGCTCCTGCGGCATGACGTTGAGCGGGTGCCGCGGGTAGAGCTCGGCCAGCCGCTTCAGCACGGCGCCGGTCGCGCGTGCCGTCGGCCGACCTGGTTGCTTGGTTGTGCCTGCCACGGGCCAATCCTAGCATTCGCCGGTCCGGCGGCGCCAAGCGCCGGCCGAGTTCGTGGGCGCGCGGCCGGAATCCTGATATAATCTTGGCCCCCGCGGGTGTAGCTCAATGGTAGAGCACAAGCTTCCCAAGCTTGGGGTTGCGGGTTCGAGCCCCGTCACCCGCTGATTCGTATAATCGCGATTACTTGACTTCCTCGGCAATCAACATTTGGCGCTCCGCCCGGCACCGGCTATAATATTGACGCCGCGCCAGTCGGATCTTCCGGGTTTAGCTGGGGCGGGCTGCTAACGGGGCACTCCTTTACTGTAACGGGCACGCGGGAGGATTAGTGGCCAGGAAAAGCGGGATCAAGCTAACGGTCGTCGTGGTGGTCATGACGATCAGTGAGGGCGTCCTCAAGACGCTCTTGGTCCGGCACGACGATAACCACTGGTCCCTGCCGGGCGGGCTCCCCAACAACGACGAACCGCTGACCAAGGCCGCCGAGCGCATCGTGCTGGAAACCGCCGGCATCGACATGGAGTACCTCGAGCAACTGTTCACCTTCGGTGATTACGTTCCCGACACCGGCGCTCGCGTGATCGAGGTGGCCTACCACGGCCTGGTGCCTTCCGCCCTGCTACGGATCGACAAGCTGGCCAACCGCCAGACGATCAGCTGGTTCACCGAACAGGACCAGCCGAAGCTGATCGACAACCATCAGGAGGTCGTCAGCGTGGCCCGTCAGCGCCTGCGGGGCAAGCTGGCCTATACGGCGGTCGGCTTCGAGCTCCTGCCGGACAAGTTCACGCTGGCCGACCTGCAGAACCTCTACGAGGTGATCCTGGGCAAGGAGCTGGACAAACGCAACTTCCGCAAGAAGATCAATGATCTGGGTATCTTGGAGCCCACCGGCGAAGAGCGCACATCGCGCAAGGGCCGGGGCCGGCCAGCCTCGCTGTACCGGTTCAAGTCCGAGGTTTTCCACACAATTGAGACGAAAGGTGATATATTTCCATTCTGAGGTGCTTGAGCATGTACGAACAGGATATTGAACTGACTAAGCTGCTGCTGGATAAACTGCATCAGCTTGACGAGCACGGTGAGGCCTTGCGCAGCAAGGTCGAGCAGCTTCAGGGCGAACTGGAGGAAACCGTCAATATCCGCGACGAGCGCGAATCCTATCTGGATGTGCTCTCGCGGGCCGCCAACCTGCTCGACCGGTCAGACCTGCAGGTAGAGTCGCCGGAAACGACGACGCTGGAATCCGAAATCAATGACCTGAAGTCGCAGATGGAAGCGATCGATCAGGAAGTGATCCAGTACCGCAAGCTGGTCGATGAGCTGCGCGAACGGGCGCCCAAGCTACTGCAGGCGGCCAGCACCAACGAGCCGGACGCGCCAAATGGCGAGCCGGCCGCCGATAAGGTTGATGCGGAGGAGGTGGGGTCGACGTCCCCTTTTGATCAACCTGAGCCTGCACCGGCGGGTGATGACCCACCTGCCGAGGGTGCCGGCTCAAGCGAGGAACCCGCACCGGTGGCAGCACCCGCGGAACACGTGGAATTCAGCCGGCCGACGGAGCTGTCCCAGCTGTTCAACCTCAAGGACCTGAAGGTCAAGGAAGCCTTCACCTACGGGTTGGGTGCCGCCTATATCGTGGACGCAACCTCTGTGCTGGACCGCGTGCCGCACTACGACAAGCATTTCCTGGCTTTGCCGGAGGCTCAGATCCGCGACGAGCTGATCAACGATATCAACTGGCTCAGCAGCCAAATCTCGGGTGACTTTTTCATCATCTTCACCACCCCGTATGAGCCTGCGATCGAACGCAGCGCGCATGTCAAGATCGAGTTTGCCGGCGACGAGACCACCAAGGAGCAGGCCGATAACCGTGTGCTGGAGATGGTGTCCGAGATCCTGGACAAGGATCGCGTGGCCTGCGTGGTCACCGGCGATTCAACGCTGGGCGATACGGTGCGCAACCAGGACGTGCATGTGATCGCGCTGGGCGATTTCTTCAACACCTAGCCGCCGCGACATGCCGTGAGCCCACTACCGGCCGCCGCCGGTTAATCGGTGCTTCACAGTTTTGGCGTATAATCGCAGGCATGCGTAACGCGATCTGCATCATGCTGCTAATCATGCTGGCCGGCGGCTGCTACAAGCCCGCCAGCGAGTCCCAGCCGCTGGGCAGCGAGGATAACCCGCTGATCATGGCGTTCGTGCCCAGCACCGAGGCCGAGAAGGTCATCGCTTCCGCCGAGGAGATGATCGACCTGCTGGAACAGGACACCGGCCTGCACTTTAAAACCCTCGGCGCCCCCAGCTACGTCGGCATCGTCGAGGCGATGGCGGTGGGCAAGGTGCAGGTGGCTTGGCTGCCGCCGATGGCCTACGTTTTCGCCCACCAGCGCAACGGAGACGAGGTGATCCTCAAGGTGGTGCGCAACGGCAAGCCGACCTACCGCGGCCAGATCGTGGTGATGGCCGACAGCGGCATTGAATCCCTCGACGATCTGCGCGGCAAGCGGATCGCTTTCACCGACGCCACCTCGGCCTCGGGCCACTACTACCCCTCCGCGCTGCTCCGGGAAGCCGGTATCGATCCGGAGACCGACTTGGAAGTGATCTACGCCGGCGGGCACGACGCCGCCGTGCTGGCCTTGGTCAAGGGCAGCGTCGACGCCGCCTGCTGCTACGACGACGCCCGTTCCAAGCTGATCGACCTGGGTTTCCCCGACATCAACGAGACCACGCGGATCCTCGCTTTCACGCCGGACATCCCGGCCGACAACGTCGCGGTGATTAAGGACCTCGACCCCGAACTGACGGCCAAGGTGCGCCAGGGCCTGCTGGACCTGGCGGCGACCGAGGAAGGCGCGCGGGTGCTGATGGAGCTGTACGAGATCGAGGGCCTGGTGCCGGCCGTCGACAGCGACTACGAGCCCGTGCGCCGGATGGCCGAGCTCTTGGACAAGGATATCGAGGAAGAAGTCCGCCAGGGCGGCTAACCAGCCGCTACAATACTGGCATGGACACAGCGCGCGCCCGTCGCGGACCGATCGACAGCGCCTTTCTGGGCGAACTGGAAGGCCTGCGCGTGCTGGCCCGCAAGGTGTTCCGCGGGCAGATGCGCGGGGAACGGCGCAGCCGCAACAAGGGCCAGAGCGTGGAATTCGTCGACTTCCGACCGTACATCAAGGGGGACGATCTGCGGCGGATCGACTGGAACCTCTACGGGCGTCTGGAGCGTTATTACATCAAGCTGTTCGAGGAAGAGGAGGACCTGCGGCTCTACATCCTGCTCGACTGCTCGGCGAGTATGGACTACGGCACCCCCAACAAGTTTAACCACGCCCGTAAACTGGCGGCGGCCCTGAGCTACATCGTGCTGGCCAACCTGGAGACGGTCAGCGTGTCCGTCTTCGCCGGCGACTACGGCCTGATCAGCACGCCCACGCGCGGCAAGGGCAAGATCCACCCGATCCTGCACAAGCTCAACGCGCTGGAGGCGGGCGGCTCCAGCATGCTGACGGCGGCGGCGGCGCGCTTCGCCGCGGCCAACCGCAAGAGCGGCCTGGTTTGCGTGATCAGCGACTTCTTCACCGCCGAGGGGATCGAGGCGATCGCGCCCCTGCTGGGGGCCGGCCACCAGATCGAACTGCTCCAGATGCTGGCGCCGGAGGAGGCCAACCCGCAGCTGACCGGCGACCTGGAGCTGATCGACAAGGAAACCGGCGTGGGCGTCGAGGTCAGCATGGGCATCAATGTGATGCGCCGCTACCACCAGACTCTGGCAGCGCTGCAGGCCGAGCTCAAGAGCTTCGCGCTCAGAAGCGGCGGTGATTTCTTTATCTGCAATACGGCCACGCCGCTCAAGGAGTTCATTCTGGGCGCCCTGCGCACCGGCCGCCTGATCCGCTGACAATCTCCACCCCAACAAGTCTTACCGCCGCTGCCGGCGCTGCTGCTCCGCAAACAACAGCCCCCGGGACCGGAGTCCCGGGGGCATCGCTTCAGGCGATCAATCTCTGGTCAGTCGCGGAAGCCTTACGGTGTATAGCCGTAGTAGCCCTTGGACACGAAGAAGTCGTAGCTGCCCGCGCCGGTATCGATCACGCCGCCGGTCGGGGTGGTGGTCGAGGTGCCGCCCGCCATCGTCGTGGCCGAGGAAGCAATCGAAGTCATCAGGCCCTTGGTTGCCACCGATGAGTAGGTTCCAGTTGAGGTACTGCCGTAGTCGGACCAGTTGCCGATGGCGTTGTACTTGCGGCCCGCCAGCAGCGGCGTGCTGCCCGCGGCGCCGACAAAGCCGCCGTAGCAGTAGTAGTACGACGAACTGGTG
>JAFGCY010000023.1 GCA_016932385.1 bacterium
AGTCCCGCTGCAAGCGGGACCGCGCCACTGGCCTGGAGCACGCGGAGAAGACCGTCGTCGCTAATAATCCGCTAAGCTCCTTCCTCCCGCACCTTCCCCGCCGTCGGCCCCAGGGACAATAACTGCACTCGCGGAACAATACGATCTGCTCTGGCGAGGGTGAATGAACCGTATTGAGACCTATTCTTATTAACTCCCGCTGACGGGATGGGGATGTGAAAGAGGGGATGGATCACGCGGTTGGACGGCCTGGGGGAGACGCCAATGAACTACTAAGTAGTTGGTGGCTGGGGAGGGATTTGAACCCTCGACCTAACGGTTATGAGCCGTTCGCTCTAACCACTGAGCTACCCAGCCAGCGGGGAAGCTTGGAATTATACCATCGCCGCCGCTGATCAAGGCAAGCCCTGGGCGGCTGAATCCAGGCTCCGGGAGGCGGGCGCCGTTGCCGCCGGTGCGGGCCCAAGCGCGGCGCGGTTGAACCCCGCCCGGCTGCCGGCGGCGTCCTATGGCCAGTCCTGATAAGGAGGCCCGTGATGCACCGGATTATCTATGCCCTGGCGGCCCTGGCCGCGCTCGTGGGCTTGGTCCTGCTGCTGCCCGACAGCCAGCGCGGACCTGGGCCCGCCACCGCCGCCGGCCCGACCGCCGGCCTGGAGGCAATCAGCCCGCAGTACGCCGTGATGGCCGAGCTGGCGCCGACGTTCATCGCCATCCAGCGCGTGCAGATGCTCAACCTGGCCAACGGCCTGTGGCTGACCGACGGCCAGCTCGACACGCTGATCGACCACCTGGGCGAGCTTAAGCGCCTGGAGAACCGCTACGGCGAGCTGCTGCCGCGGCTGCGTGCCGCGCAGGCCGAGCTCAGCGGCACCCGCGACCTGCTGGCCCAGCTCGAAGCCAGCCTGGTCCAAGGCGAGCAGCCGCCCGCGGCCCTGAGCCAGCAGGCCAACGACGCGATCCTCGCGCTGATGGCGTCCTTCGCGGAGTTCGACGGGCTGGAGGAGGAGCTCAACGCCTTCAAGCGGCAGACCGAGGATGCGATCTACGAAGCGCTGACCGACAACCAGCGCGTACTGGTCCAGGAGTACGTCGAGTGCATCGTGCCGCCGGTCGGCGACCCGAACAACCCGGAGCGGATCGGCCAGGCCCAGCCCGAGGTCAAGGCGCACCTGGCCGAGCTGCGGGCGCTGAGCGCGACGCAATACGCGCTGGCCAAACGGCACATCGCCGAGGAGATCTGGGGGCAGATCTTAAAGCACTTCCCCGACCAGCAGCAGGGCCACGCGGCCGAGATCGCGCGCCTGCTCGGCGCACTGGACCAGGTCCGCGCACTGCCCGCCGACGAGTTCGCCCTGGTGGGTGAGGAGCTGACCAAACTGCTTATCCCCTACGAGCAGCAACTGCCGGTGGCGGTACCGGACGGCATGCTCATCAACGAGGCCGAGGTGCGCGCGCGGATCAGCAAGTTCTTCATCGAAAACAACCCGCTGGACGTGCTGGTTCAACTGCGCGACAACCGGCGGGCGGCACCCTGAGCGCCACGGGCGGCCTGGGGTGGAGTGCTTACTGGGTGGGCGCGGAAACGTCGCGCAGCAGGCTGGTGAGCACGCTGTTCTCGTCCACGCCGGCCAGCCGCGCCTCGGGCTTGAGCACCAGCCGGTGCGCCAGGCAGGGCCGCGCCAGCTCCTGGATGTCGTCGGGCGTGATGAAGTCGCGGCGGTTGATCAGCGCGAAGGCCTGGGACGCCTGCATCAGCCGCTGGCTGCCGCGCACGCTGACGCCGACCAGCACGTCGGGATGCTCGCGGCTGGCGGCGGAGAGCTCGGCCAGGTAGCGGCGCAGCGATTCCTTGACGTAGATCCGGCGGACCAGCAGCTGCAGGCCGGTGATGTCGTCGGGCTCGCAGACCGGCTCGATGTCGTAGAGCGGATGCGACTCGCGCTGCGCCTCGAGGATCGCCGCCTCGCTGTCGACGCTGGGATAGCCGATCGAGACGCGCAGCATGAAGCGGTCCAGCTGGGCCTCGGGCAGGTCGTAGGTGCCCTGGTGCTCGATCGGGTTCTGGGTGGCGATCACGAAAAACGGCCGCGGCAGCGGGTAGGTGATGCCGTCGACGGTGACCTGGCGCTCCTCCATGCCTTCCAAGAGCGCTGACTGGGTACGCGGGCTGGTGCGGTTGATCTCGTCGGCCAACAGCAGGTTGGCGAAGATCGGGCCGCGGCGGAAATTGAACTCCTGGCGCTGCTGGTTGAAGGTCGTCGAGCCCGTGACGTCGGCCGGCAGCAGGTCCGGCGTGAACTGGATGCGGCGGAAGTCGGCGGAGATGCTCTTGGCCAGGGCCCGGGCCAGCATCGTCTTGCCCACGCCCGGCACGTCTTCTAACAGCACGTGGCCGTCGGCCATCAGACCCACCAAGGTCAGCTCGATCGCCTGGCGCTTGCCGAAGATCACCTGCTCGATGTTGCCGATCGTGCGGTTGATGATCCGCAGGGCCGCGTCCAATTCGGCGGCGTTGACGGTTTTTCCGTCGGTCTGATAAGCCGGTTTGTCACTCATTAAGCTATTCCCCGTGGGAAAATGGCTGAAGCCGGATTATATAACACGGAGGAAGATATTGTGCGCATCGAACCCGAGACGCTGAGCCCCGGCCGGCGCTACTTTCTGATGACCAGCTGCATCCTGCCGCGGCCGATCGCCTGGGTCGGCACCGTCAACGCGGACGGCGGCTACAACCTGGCGCCGTTCAGCTATTTCAACGGCCTGGCCAGCACGCCGCCGGTGGTCGGCATCGGCTTCGGCCCGCACGCGGACAAGGCCGAGAAGGACACCGTGGCCAACCTGCGGCGCACCGGCGAGCTGACGATCTCGATCCCCGACCTGGCGCTGGTCGAGCAGGTCGAAGCCAGCGGGCAGGACCTGCCTTACGGCCAAAGCGAGTTCGCCGCCGCGGGCCTGACGGCGGTGGTCGGCGAAACGGTCCAGGCGCCCTACGTCGGCGAGGCCAAGGTCAGCTTCGAGTGCCGCGTGCTTCAGCTCATACCGCTGGGCGACCAGGGCTCGGAGCTGTTGCTGGCCGAGATCACGCTGTTCCACATCCTCGATACGCTCCTCGACGACTACGGCTGCGTCGACCAGCGCAAGTTCCAGGCGCTGGCGCGGATGGGCGCGGGGCGCTATGCGGGCGTCGGCGAGGTCTTCAAGGCCGGAGCGTGAAGCGCTCGGCGACGCCGGCTAACTGGCGGCCGGGGCATCGATGATCGCGGCCAACTCGTCTTCCCACTGGCGGGCTTGCGCCTGGACCGCGGCGGACAACTCGAGCCCGCTGTCGCCGGGGGCAGCGACGATGCAGGCCAGTTCGCGCCGCATCCAGCCGATCAGCTGGGTGACTTCCGTGTTGCATTCCAGCTCGGGTTTGTCGGCCCAAAGCGCGCGGGCGTCGTTGAGCTTGTTGTTGGCCAGCAGGGCGATCGCCAGGAAATAAACGACGACGATCGATTCGATCTCGCCATAGACCGTCACCGCCTGGCGGCTGGCCTGGGCGTAATGCACGGCGTTGGCGGCTTCGCCTTCTAAGAGCGCGATGATGCTCAGCGCCGTCAGGCAGGAGCAGGACAGCTGCTCGTAATTCAACTCGTAGAGCTTGTCCCAGGCTCGCAGCAAGTGGCGCTTGGCCACACCGTAGTTGCCCAGCTCCAGCTCGATCAGGCCGAGGTTGTGCAGGCCGGAGGCCCGGTAATAGGCGAGATAGGCGCTGGGCGTGTCCGGCAGCGAGGTGACCTCCAGCAGCGCCGCGAAATTCTCGCGGGCCCGCCGGTAGTCCCGGGCCAGAACCGCGCGATAGGCCGTGTTGATCAGCTGCAGCACTTGCACGCGCGGGGCGGGTACCTCGGCCACGGCGGCCAGGCTGCTTTCGTACAGCAGGTCGGCGGCCGCGGTTTCCCCGAGCCCGGCCAGGCAGCCCGCCAGCGTGATCTGCAGCGTGGGCGTTTCCCAGGCCAGGCGGTATTTATTGGCCAGGGCCAGCGACTGCTCGATCTCACCGCGCGCCTGGGCATGCTGGCGCGAATGGAAGTGCGCCAGGCCCAGATACGAGCGCGCCAGTGCTTCCGCGCTGGTCCAGCCCCGGGCGGTAATCACCGGCAGGGCTTCCAGCACGCGGTCGCGGACGCGGCCGATCTCGCGCAGATCGAGCAGCAGGCGCAGCGTCAGCAACTCGGCGTAGAGGGCCGCTTCAGCCTCGCCCAGCTTGGCAAACGCGATCTGGGCGTTGCGCAGCTCCGTTTCCGCGCGTTCGTTGTCATAACGGGCCAGGGAGCAGATACCGCCGAGCAACGCGGCCGGGGCGGACAGTTCGATATCGGTTTCGTTCAGTTGGTCGAGCAGGGCAACCAGCCCGTCGTGGGCCTGGGCTACCTGGCCCGCGTTCGCCAGTTGTAAGGCCGCATCATACTGCTCGGCCGGTGTGCTGCTCATTTCCGCCTTCCGGTATATCCCGATGCGTATGTTGAATTAAATAGTTCGCGCGTCGCTTTTAGCATACTGTCCGGGATTGGTTCTGCCAACCAGTATACCGGCGATCCGGCCGATTTAACTGGAAAATAACCGATGCCGCGTCACAAGGCGCAACCAAAGTGTCTCCTGGCCCTTTTCTTATCATACAAGCGCAACCCCGCCAGGGCGGGGTTGCGCGGTGTGTGGCGCGGGTGGTTCATCTGCGATCAGCAATCGAGGAGTGAGGAGCGAGCAGAACGGAGCTTGATTCGCCTGTAATCAAACACTTCTCACTCCGTGCTCTTCTCTTTTGCGCAAGCACGGGGGCTTGCGCTACTGGAGCGCCGCCATCCTGGCGGCATTCCCCATCAACCGGCTGGCAGCCGGCGCTCCGGCTCCGCTATAATCATCCTCATGGGTGGCAGTCTGGGACATTTACTTGGGATCGCCCGTAACTGGCTGGCGGCAGTCGCCGCTCTGCGCCAGAATCCACTTCCCGTCTACTGGGAGCGCGCCGAGCGGCGGCGCTGGGAGACGCGGCCCTGGTTCCGGCGCAATCCGGCGTTACGCATCTGGGCGCTTTTGGTCTGCCTGCTGGTGACCGCCGGGCTGGTCTATTTCAACCTGCAGGTCGCCCAGGACCGCGCGGCCGGGCTGAGCGCGACCGGCATCCAGCTGCGCCTCTTGATGGGCACGCGGCTGTTGCTTTACGGCGCGGCGCTGTTCGCGCTGGGCTGGCTGATCGCGCAGTGGTTCTCCGCGTCCTACCTGGCGCTGGGCTTCCTGGAGACCCAGGCGCGCCAGCGCTTGCGCCAAGGGCTCGACGACGTGCTGGCCACTTCGGCCCTCACGGCCCAGGACGTGCTGGCCGCCACCGGCTGGCACCTGTTCAAGCTGATCCTGCCGCCGTTGGCGACACTCGCGGTAATCGCCGCATTGGCGCACGCGCACAACTCGCTGCCCTTCGGCTTCGCGGCGGCGGGCGGCTGGAGCTGGTCCCAGGTGCTGGCGACGCTGGCCGGCGCGCTGATCACCTTCGCGCTGATCCTGGCGGGCGGCGCGCTGGCGGCCCTGGCGCTGATCTTCATGATGATCAGCTTCAGCCTGGTCAACCGCGCCGGCGCGATGCCGTTCATCGGCGCGATCCTGCAGACGGTGCTGCAGGGCGTGCTGCTGGCCGGGATCGAGTTAGCCAACCGGACCTCGCTGGTTTTCGAGGACTGGGGGATGTACACCACCGAGACCAGGCTGTCGATGCTCGGCCTGCTGTTCCTGCTCTGCTGCCTGTTGCTCTACATCGCGCGGCGGGTGGACTCGCTCCGCGGCGCGCTGGCCTATGCCTTCCCGCTGGTGCTGGGCGGCTTCGGCCTGTTGGTCGCCGGCGCGTCGATCCTCTCCGGCGACGACCTGGTCTACATGTCCGACGTCGGGCGGGCGGCGCTCTGGGCGCTGACCAGCCTGTCCATCGCCGGCGTCCAGCCGCTTAGCCTGAACCTGGTGGGCGGGCAGACCAGCGCGCTGTACTTCCACGAGTTCAACTGGCTGGAGCCGCTGCTGCAGTTCGTCGGGCAGCTGGTGTTCCTGATCGTCTGCGCCGAGTTCGCCCGCGACGCGATCCGCCGCCGCCAGTGGGGCACGCGGGGCGGCGATGACTGACGGTCCGGCCGATCCGTTATCTGACGCGCTACGGCAGCCGGCCGCCACGAGTGTGCGCCGGCAATTGCGGTTCAGCAACGCGGCCTGGATCACACTGGCGACGGTGCCCGTGCTGGCCTGGCTGGTGCTGGCCACCCAGACCATGACATACCGCTCGCCGGCGCCGGTGACCAGCGATCCGTTGTTCAACAGGTTCATGGAGCGGATATCGCGTCATATAGCCTTTATTCAGAGCGACGCGACTAATTACTACTATTACGGCGCGGGAATTCCCGCGTACGAATTGGCAGGCTGGGAAAAGGAATTCGGCAATGATCCGCGCTTCTGGCAGCTCTGTTATTACTTCGCGAATGAGCTGCCGGAGGAATATGTGACCGAGCTGCCCGGTTCGGGCTACGACGCGGAAGTCCACTATCTGGAGGAAGCGCGCCGTCGCGGTATCGCCGATCCCCTCATCATGATCGAGCTGTATACGCAGGTCGAAAACGCAGTGCGCCAGCAGGCCAGGGAAGCGCTCCAGTCCGAATTGACCGGCGTCACGGACCGCATCCAGATCAACCTGGCTTACTGGCGCTATATCGATGAACACTTCGCGGCAGAATTTGCGCAGCTGCAAGACGAAGTTCTGGCGGTTGCCGGTGATGATTCCTGGCCGTATTACCGGTTCGCCCTGGTTGCGTTTGAGCATGGTGATTACGATGCGGCCTGGGAGTTGATTGCGCAAGGCAACCGGGCGCCGGTCAGCCGGCTGGTGCTCGGGTTCCCGTTTACTGAGATTGTCGGCGAGTTCTGGGCGGGGCGGAAGCCGCCGGACTCGTTTATTGGCGGCGTGCTATGCGAACGGCTGATCACGCTACCCTTGCCCAACTATATCCGCTTCAAGGAGATGGTCATCAGGCTGGCCGAGGATGCCCGGGCGCGCGAGGACCTGGCGGTGCTGAATGAGTTGCACGTCTTCTGCTGCCGGTTTGGCGCAGTGGACAACGGCTCGTTGATCCAGGCGATGGTCGGCAGGAGTATGGCCCAGAAAGTACTGGACGCAGCCCAGAACAACTGGCCCGAGAAACATTCAGCCAAACAGCGCCAGGGGTTCGCCAAGCTGCAGCAGAAATGGGTCGACATTTCCAATACCTCTCGCAATATCAGCAATCAGTGCACGAATGCCAATCGCATGGCCCGCTATACCGGAGTGCAAACCAGCAAGGTCAGGCTGTCGCTGGACCTCCTAGGCGGGAGCCTGTGGCTGATCATGGATGAATACGAGTCCCTGTATGACGCGTTCTATATCGAGTACAGCGGCATGCATACGCAGATCGTGCCGCTGTTCGAGGAAGTGGCGCAGTTCGATTACGCCACGCTGAGCTGGCCGGAGGAGGGGAGTAAATAGGATGGTGCGGAAAGCACAGGCGACGGAAGTCACGGTCAGGCGCCAATTGCGGTTCAGCAACGCGGCCTGGATCAGCCTGGTGGCGATGCCGCTGTTGACCTGGCTGGTGCTGGCCGGCCAGACCGTGACGTATCGCTCGCCGGCGCCGGCGACCAGCGATCCGTTGATGAGTAAGTTCATGGCGCGGATCGTGCTGGAGATCACCAGACCGCATCGGGATTACGATTACATCGAGGAGCACGCGCTGCCGGCCGCTGAGCTGGCGAGCTGGGCGGGCGAGTTCGGCGACGATCCGCGCTACTGGATGCTCTGCTATTATTTCTGCGACGGCCCGCCGGAGGGCACCCAGCCGGGTTCGGTGATCACCGATCGGCATTCACGCGTGTACTATCTGGAGGAGGCGCGGCGGCGCGGGGTGGCCGACGCCCAGGTGCTGATGGAGCTGTTCCGGCAGTACGAATGGGCCTGGCGTTACGAGGCCGACAACGCCACGCGCGCCTGGCTGACGCCGGGGGCGGACCGCCGCGAGTCCAACCGCCTGATCTGGCAGTATGTCGACGAACAGCACGGCGCGGAGTACGCCGCGCTCCTCGCGGACGTGCTGGCGGGCGCCGGCGATCACTCCTGGCCGTATTACGAGGCCGCGCTGGTCGAGTCGGAGCGCGGCGAGCTGGCGGCGGCCTGGGAGCTGTTGGTGCAGGGCAACGCGGCGCCGCTGAACCGGGCGCTGCTCGGTTTTCCCTACAACGCGATCTACCGGCAGTTCTGGGACGGGCAGCCGTCCGAGGACCGCATTACCGCCGGCATCGTCTGCGAAAGCGGGATGGGCCTGCCGCTGTCCGATTACATCCGCTACAAGGAGATGGTCAAGCGGCTGGTCGAGGACGCCCGCGCCCGCGAGGACCTGGCGGCGCTGAGCGTGCTCAACACGTTCGCCTGCCGCTTCGGCGCGATGGAGAACGCGGTACCGATCCAGGCGCTGGTCGGCAAGGTGATGATCGACTACGCCCATGACGCGGCGGAGCAGAACTGGCCCGTCCAGCACTCGGCGGCCCAGCGGCTGGCGCTGAGCCAGCTGGACCAGAAGTCGGGCCGGGTCAGTATGGCCGTGCGCCAGCTCAACGCGAACTGGCCGATGCAGCTCTACGGGCCGGGCGGGCCGCTCGATCTGCTGAAGCATCCCGAGGTCGCGCTGGGCGGAGACCTGGGTTTGCGGGTGGTCTGGTATGAGACCTTTCACGACCAGGCCTTCCAGGAACTCAGCCTGATGGGCGCGCAGATCGCCAGCGACTTCGCGGAGATCGGGCGCTTCGACTACGCCACGCTGAGCTGGCCGGAGAAGTAGCACGGTCCCGCATGGCGGGACTGCGTCCCCTTTGCTGGGAGCGCGGGCGCCCTCGCCCGCATGAGACCAGGTTAAAGGTGAAAGGTTAATGGTTAAAGGGCTGGAAGAAGAATCTGGGACCAGGAACTAGTACGGGAGTCCCGCCATGGCGGGATGGCTCCCTGTCAGACCAGGCACGATGCGGGTTCCCTGGGTAGGGGCGAAGCCATGCTTCGCCCTGATGTGGGCAGTTGCTTGATGTGTGGCAGAGCCAGCAAGAAGTCGGAATCGATGTTGGATAGATAGGCGTAACGCGTATTGGCTGTGCTGGACATGTTGCTTGAACTGCCATGAGGGCGAAGCATGGCTTCGCCCCTACGCAAAATGCTCGCATCAATACAGGGCGCACAGTCCCCGCCGTGGCGGGACTACGATTCTTTGCTTACGCTTACGCTTACCACTTACGCTTGTAGGATCGCAAGCTCGGGGGCTTGCTCTACTGCTCGCGGACTCCGGACTCCGGACTTCGGACTGCTCCCCACCGGTACCCTCCAAACAAACAAGAAGTGACTACCCGCGCCGGGGGCTTCACACGCTACAATTTACGCCCATGGACGCAACCGCGAAGCAGTTCCTGATCGACCTGGTCAACCACCCCGCGCCGACGGGGTTCGAGGCGCCCGCCGTCAAGGTTTGGTGCGATTACCTCAGGCCGCACGCCGACGAGGTCTTTACCGACAGCTACGGCAACGGGTTCGCCGTGCTCAATCCGAAGGGCGACCCGACGGTGCTGTTGACCGGCCACGCCGACGAGATCGGCCTGATGGTCACCTACATCGACGACGAGGGCTTCCTCTGGGTCGGCAGCCTGGGCGGCTACGATGCCAAGATCCTGCCGGCGATGCGCGTCCGCGTCTTCGGCCGGGGCGGCGAGCTGCCCGGCGTGATCGGCGCGCTGCCGCCGCACATGCAGCGTCCCGACGGCGGCGGCAACCAGCTGGAGCGCTACAAGTTCGGCGTCAACGTCTACATCGACATCGGCGCCAAGGACAAGAAGGAAGCCGAGAAGTACGTCCGCGTCGGCGATCCGGTGATCCTCGATTACGGCTTTTTGTCGCTGAAGAACGACATCGCGGTCAGCCGCGGCCTCGATAACAAGATCGGCATCTGGGCCGCCGCCGAGGGCCTGCGGCGCTGCAGCCAGGACCGGAAGGGACTGAATGCCAAGATCGTAGCGCTGGCGACGGTGCAGGAGGAGATCGGCGGCCACGGCGCCAAGATGGGCGCCTTCCGCATCGATCCCGACGTGGCGCTGGCCGTCGACGTGACGCAGAGCGTCGACCATCCCGGCGCCGAGAAGAAGCGCTGGGGCGAGCATAGAATGGGCCAGGGCCCGGTGGTCGCGCACGGCAGCGCCTGCCATCCCGAGGTCGTGGCGCGCCTGGGCAAGGTCGCGCGGCGGCTGAGGATCAACCTGCAGCACGAGGCGGCGCCGATGTGGACGGGTACCGACGGCGACAGCATTTTCAGAAGCCGCGCGGGCATCCCGACGGCGGTGGTCAGCCTGGCGCAGCGCTACATGCACAGCCCGGTCGAGATGGTGAACCTCAAGGACCTGGAGCAGATCGCCAGCCTGCTGGCGGCCTTCTGCCGCGACGTGAAGAAAGCTGAGCGCTTCAAGGTGCAGGTCTAGCCCGGCTAGTCCGGCTTGGCCACCTGGTTGAGATTGCGGAAGTTCAGTACCGGCCCGTCCGCGCCGTCCGAGACGTACGTCACATAGTCCAGGCTGGACCATTCCTCGCCGTTGCCGATCTTGATGACGCGCAGGTCGCGGATGTTGGTGCTCAGGTCGTCGACCACCAGGTCGAATTCCAGCCCGTTCAGGCGCGCGCTTTCCGTGTAGCGCAGTTTCAGGATGCCGTCGACCACATAGACCAGGTAGTTCTGGTAGGAGATCTCCTCGCTGGTCATCAGCTGGAACTCGCTGATCCGCGATTCGCCCTTGGCGATGACCACGTCCTCGATCTCGGAGGTCAGCCAGCTGCCGCCGCTGGGTTGGCGTAACAGGCGGATGCGCTTCTGGTCGGGCGTCAGATACATCATGGCGTAGCCGGGCAGGCTCAGGCCGGTCAGGGCGAAGCGTACCACCGGGCCGGGGCCGACCTCGATATCCGGCGAGATGTCGTCCCACAGGCCGTTGCGCTCGTAGCAGACGGCCAGGCCCGTATCGCGCTCGCGGAAGGTGATCCGCTCACCGCCGCCGAAATAGCGGAAGTCGATCCGGTTGTCGTCGGGCTCGCGGTCGCCGACGATATGCCAGCCGATCGCGTCCGGGTCGAACACGTACCACAGCGTGCCGGTCATGTCCTGGCTGTCGACCAGCTCGATCCGCTGGGCGACGGTGTTCCAGGTAATGCAGCCGATCGCCCGCGGCAGCTTGACCGCGCCGAGTAGGTGGTTGTCCTCGCCGCGGATCAGCAGCGGCTCGTTCCAGGTGACCTCGCTACTGTCGCTGATCGCCGCCACCTGGGCAAACACGCCTTCGACCGTCCCGTAGAACACGGTCAGCGCGGTGTTGTCGCGCGTGTCCAGGTGGTAGAGGTAATAGGGCGCGGCGAAGCCGTCCCGGCGGCCCAGGGTGAAGTCGGCATAACCCGCCGTATCCGTGTCGTAATGCACCCAGTCATTGCCGGGCGGGTAGTCCAGGTTGGTGAGGCCCTCGACGTTGTCCGGGGCGCTCACGGGCGTGTAGAAGAAGCTGAGCTTGTTCCACATGCAGGCCGGCCAGTATTCGCTGAACGGCTCCAGCATCGGGCCGACCTCGGTCGCCTGGCGCAGGCCGATGACCGTGGCGCCGGGGCTCCAGAACCACTCCGGCAGGCCCTGGACGGACTGCCAGATGCCCACGGACACGCGGTACTCGAGCGGAATGCCGCCGGGGGCCGTGGTGTCGGTATACTCGTCCTGATGGCGGCCCAGCCGCTCGGCCGTCAGCAGCTCCCACTCGGCTTCCGGATCGGCCGCCGGCCGGCGGAAGACGTTGTAGCCGTTGGCGTTATCCAACTCGTCCCAGGTCAGTTCGACCCCGTCCCAGCGGTCGTCGGAGGCGGTCAGGTTCTGCACTTCCTCCGTGGTCGTGACGCGCAGGTAATCGATGTTCAGCGCCGCGGCCTCGTCGACCAGGATCACCGCGACGGCGATCTGGTCCTTGGGCCCGAGGATGTGATCCAGGCCGCTGGCGATGTTCTCCAGGCTGGCCAGCATCGTGGTGTGGCGTGAGCCCAGAGTGAAGTCCCAGGTGTTGTTGGTCCAGTCGCCGACGCCGAGCCAGAAATAGGCCTCGTTGGCCTGGTCGATCCGCACCTCGAGCGTCAACGCGGGCTCCTCGATGCCCTGGATCGCGTAAATCGCATAAGCGAAGTGCGGCGAATCGCCGTTGCCGGCCTCGACCGGCGGATAGCTCAGCACCAGGTCGGTGTCGATGACTTGGCCGCCATACTGGGCCAGGTATTGGTTGCCCTCGACGTACAGGTAGGCGGACGCCTCGCGTGCCAGGTCGGCGGGCGCGGGCAGGCTGAATTGCGTGGCGGTCTGCTGAACGGGCTCCGTTGTGCTCAAGGTTCCGCCCCCGCAGGCACTCAGCAGCAACAGGAACGTTACCCATAACCCCCAAATACTTGATCGCCGGATACCCATGACCGATTCGTTTGTCTATACTATGCTATGTATCACTCCCGAATATATGATGATACCCGACATCCAGCCGGTTTGGTGTAGTCTGGACACCGGAAATGTGCGCTGCGGCCTGGCGGTGGCCGACGCCTCGGCGACGCTGGCCTCGCCGCTGGCGGTAATCCCCACGGAACCGCGGGACACACTGGGCGCGCGGATCGGCACGGCGCTGGCGGACCGGCAGGCGCGCGGCCTGATTGTCGGCCTGCCGCTGGAGTTGTCGGGCAGAGAAGGACCGTCGGCCCAGCTGGCCCGCGAGTTGGGCGCCGCGGTCGGCCGGGCGCTGGGCTGCGAGGTGATCTATCTCGACGAGCGCTTCACGACCGCCGAGATGCATGTCAGGCGCCGCGAGGCGGGCGTCAGCGGACTCAAGCGCCGTCACGATATCGACGCCTGGGCCGCCGCGACAATTCTGCAGGGATTTCTGGACCGCCGGCCGCGGGGCTAGCGCGCCTGGCCCGTGGCCCGCACGATCACCTCGTTGATATCGACGTGCCAGGGCTGCTCGATCGCATAGCGCACCGCCCGCGCGATGTCCTCGCTGTGCACGACGTAATCGAAGCGCCCGCCCATGTTGTCCAGCACGTCCTGGTCGGTGATGTGGTCGGTCAGCTCGGTCGTCGTGATGCCGGGGCTGATCACGGTCACGCGCACCTTGTCGCCGGTCTCCTGGCGCAGGCCCTCGCTGATCTGGAGCACGGCGGATTTCGTGGCGCTGTAAACGGCGTAGGCCGGCGACATGATGTGGCCGGCGATGCTGGCGTTGTTGATGATGTGGCCGCGGCCGTGCTCCAGCATGTGCGGCAGCACGGCGGCGATGCCCCAGAGTACGCCCTTGATGTTGACGTCGATCATCCGCTCCCACTCGTCGAGGTGCAGGTTTTTCAGGAAAGTGATCGGCATCAGGCCGGCGTTGTTGAAGATCACGTCGATCCGGCCGAACTCGGCGATCGTGTCGTCGGCCAGCCGCTGGACGGCACTGCGGTCGGTGACGTCCACCACGCGGTAGGCGGCGGTGCCGCCCCCGGCCTGGATCTTCTCCACCAGCGCCTTGAGCCGGTCCTCGCGCCGCGCGGCGCACATCACCTTGGCGCCGTGGGCCGCCAGGTCGAGTGCGGTGGCCTCGCCGATGCCGCTGGAGGCGCCGGTGATGATGACGATCTTGTCTTTGATTCCGCTCATGCCATACCTCGGTTCGTGTTCATCTGAAGGCTATATTGTAGTCGCGGGACCGCTGGCGGGGAGACGGCGCTAGACCTGGCGCGCGCCGATGCTGGCCCAGAGGTAGGCCGCCCGCAGGAGCGGGTCGCCGCCGAACAGCTCGCGCACCGACCGCGCCGCCCACCACAAGTGCTGTGAGCGCAGGCCCAGCTTCATCAGCGCTTTCTGGTGCTCCATCACGAAGCGCAGCTGGTTCATCCGCAGGAAGTGCAGCTTGCGCCGGCCGTGGTATTTGTCGATGGTCTCCGAGTGCCGGTGGATCACGGTGGCCGTGGGCACGACGGCGCAGCGCTGGCCCCGCCGACGGGCGCGGAAGTCCAGGTCCACGTCTTCCCAATAGAACGGCCGGAAGCGCGGATCGAAGCCGCCCAGGGCTTCGAACTCCTCGCGCCGGCAAACGAAGGTCGCGCCGCAGAGCACGCTTCTGATCGGCGGAACCAGGCCGCCGAGGTCGCGCAGCCGCGCCTTCATGTCCGTCGAGCGCGTGATCAGGTCGCGGACGATGTACGTCCAATGCTCTTCCTCGGGCAGCTCGGTGTGCCAGCACAGGCCGCGGTGGCAGTAGAGCCGCGTCAGGTTCTCGACCTTGCTGAGGCGGCGGTTGTAGATCAGCGGCATCGTGGCGAACAGCGTCTGGTCCTGTTCCAGCGCGTCGGCCAGGACCTTGAAAATGTTGCCGACCAGCTCGATGTCCGTGTTGATCAGCGCCAGATATTGCTTGCGCGCCTGGGCCGCGCCGTTCATCACGTTGCCGCCGAAGCCGACGTTGGTCTCGCTGGTTACGACCTCGACCCAGGGGAAGCGCTTGCGCACCTCGTCCGGCGTGCCGTCGTTGGAGCAGTCGTCGGCGACGATCACCTGGATGTCGTCGGTGTATTTCTCATGGAAGTGCTGCAGGCGGACCAAGAGCGACTCGACCTGGCCCACGGCGTTGTAGGTCGGGATGATAAACGTCATCGGCTGCATGTGCTCGCTCATCTAACCCGTCAGCACCTCCACATCGATATTATGCCCAGACAACCTGATCCAGGCCGCGCTGCGCTCCTTGAGCGAGCCGGGATTGACGAACACCGTCGAATTCTCGCGCTCGATGCCGACGGCCTCGTGGATGTGCCCGCTGAGCACCAACAGCGGCGGTTCCGCCTCGTTGCCATAGATCTGCCGCAGTTCCTGGCTGCCGACGTGCAGGCCGCTGGCGAGCTGGTCGCAATAGCCGAACAGCGGCTGGTGCAACAGCCAGACGTCCGCGGGCAGCAGAACGGGAAAGGGGGCGGCCAGCATTTCGTCCTCCATTTCCAGCGGCGTAATCTTGTCCGGTGTGCGGCAGCTGCCGCCCAGCCCGGCGAAGCTATAGCCGTTGAGCGCCGCCGAAGTCTTGTGCAGATGCCGCAAGCCGTCGTAGGCTTCCCGGTCGATGATCGGCAGGGCGTCGCGCGGATCACAATTACCGGGAATCACATAGCAGTGCGGTGCCAGATCGCGCAGTTCGCGCAACGCTTCGCGCAGGAACGCCAGCGGTCCGAAGGTGACGAAGTCGCCGAGGAAAATCACCAGGTCCGGCTGGAGAGCGGTGGCTTGCGCGCAGAACCAATCGAGGCCGCCCTGCGACTCGTGCAAGTCGGACCCGGCCAGAATGTTGAGCGCCGTGCGCAACTCTTTCAACGACTCGGGCAGCACGGCGGTCTGGGTTTTGATCTCCTGCTCATCCACGATGCGCTGCCTCCATCCTTTCGCTACATCATTCTAACGCGTGTAGCCCGTGGATGGGAATTCGTGAAACGCCGGCGCTGCTTATCCCTTGAGCCGCTTGAGAAACCACTCCGTCACCTGTTCTTCGCTGGCAAACTGCGTGAAATCCAATTCGCTCTTCATCAGGCCGTCCAACAGGCCCCTCAGGAAGTCGCTTTCGCCCAGTTCGCTGTCCTTGATGCCGCGCTTCAGCCAGCCCACCTGATCACGGTAGAGCTGGTGCATCGTGCGTTCCTTATAGCGCTCGGCGACGGGCTTCGAATACGTGCCCGTTTCCAGGGCCTGCTCGCGCTGTTCGCGGCAGGTGTCCATCTGCAGACGGGCCATGCGCTTGACCTCGCCGGTGGCGGACTTGTCGGTGACGATGCGGGAGAACCAGCGCAGGCTGTCGTCGAAGCGGCCCAGCTCGCGCAGCAGCTCGGCGATCAGGTAGCCGACGCCCGGGCCGCCGATCTTCAGCTTGCTGGTGTCCTCTTTCTCGTAAGCCAGTTCGTACTTCTGCAGGGCGATCTGGCGCAGGGCCTCGGCCTGCTTGACGGCGGGCTCATAGCCCTGTTCGGCCCAGTCGCGGTACAGCCAGCTGGCTTTCAGCGCCAGGCCGGCCTGCTCGTACTTCGGCACGCGCAGAAATTCGCTTTGGGTCAGCGCCAGGGTGAAGGCCTGGCAGGCCATCGGCAGGTCGCGGATGCCCATCAGCTGGTTCTGCGGCGGCATGCCGCGCAGCTGGGCGACCAGTTCGTCGCGGTCGCGGAACAACAGTTTCGGGGAGCGCTTGTAGAGCTGCTCCTCGGCGGCGAAGCCGACCGGGCTGACGATCACCGAGTACCAGAGCGGATTGACGCCGTCGTAGCGGGGGGCGAAATCCGGATCGCGGCTTCTGATGCTGTACGCGCTGCTCTTGACCTGCAGGCCCTGGAACTCGATTCCGGTGATCGGGTCCTTGAAGGTTTTCCAGAACAACTCGCGTGGAATCTCGATCGGCATAATGTCCTTTATATCAGGCCGAAGGCCTTGTCCTTTCGATTACGCCCAAACCCCATGATTATATCGCCGCGAAATACGGCCCGACGACAAGGTGGGGATGGAGGCTCAGCCCATTTCCGGCGGGCATGGGTTAGAATTATTGTTGACTATTGACTCAAGGAGACGGCGATGGCCAAGGTTGGTGTGATTCTGGCGGGTTGCGGGGTGTTCGACGGTTCCGAGATCCACGAGGCGGTCTGTACGCTTCTGGCGCTCAGCCAGGCGGGGGCCGAATACCGGTGCCTGGCCCCCAACACGCCGCAGATGCACGTGGTGGACCACCTCAAGGGCCAGCCCGTGCCCGGCGAGAGCCGCAATGTCCTGACCGAAGCCGCGCGCATCGCCCGCGGCGACATCGTGCCGCTCAGCGATGTCGCGGTTGCCGACTACGACGCGTTCATCTTCCCCGGCGGCTTCGGCGCCGCCAAGAACCTCTGCACCTATGCCTTCGAGGGCGAAAGCTGCTCCGTCCAACGCGACGTCGAGCGCGTGATCCGCGAGGCACATGCCGCGAAAAAGCCGCTGGCTTTCATTTGCATCGCGCCGGTGATCGCCGCCAAGGTGCTGGGCAAGGAGACGGGCGTCAAGCTGACGATCGGCGACGATCCGGAGACGGCCAAAGCGATTGACTTGATGGGCGGAAACCACCTGACGTGCCCGGTCCGGCGGGCCACGGTGGACGAAGAGCACAGGATCGTCTCCACGCCGGCTTACATGAAGGCCACGTCGATTGCCGAGGTCTACGAAGGTGTGAAGTGGACCGTCGACGAGGTCCTGAAGTTGATCGGCTAGCCCCGCTTTCGTCAAGTCGGCAGGTGGCGGCGCGGATGCTAAACTCGTGGCATCATGCACAAGCCACACATCCTTGTCATCAATCTTGGCGGTACAAGTAGCAAGCTCGCGTTATACGCCGGCGCTGAATGCCTGGCCGAGCAGTCGATTCCCCTGGCCGACGACCAAGTCAAGCTGCCGCAGGCCGAGCAGCGGCCGATCCGCGTCGAGCACCTGCGCCGGTTCATCGCGCAAGAGAATATCGAGCTTAAAAACCTGGCGGCGGTTGCCGCCCGCGGCGGCCTGATGAAGGCGCTGCCGAGCCGCGGCGTGTTTATCGTCGACGACGAGATGGTCGACGACCTGGCCACCGAGCGCTTCGGCTCGCATCCGGCCGGGCTGTCCTCGCTCATCGCGGTCGACCTGCTCAAAGCAGCAGGACTGGACATCCCGGTCTACGTCGTCGATCCGATTCCCGTCGATACGCTCTGGGACGAGGCGCGCGTCAGCGGCGTGCCCGAGGTCGAGCGCGCCGGCCGGCTGCACTCGCTCAACGTGTTCCGCGCCGTGCGTCGCGCGTCGGAGCTGCTGGACCAGCCTGTCCACGCCGGCAACTTCGTCGTCGGGCACTTCGGCAGCGGCGTCAGCATCTGCTCGATCGTCGGCGGCCGCTGCGTCGACGTCAACGACGCCCAGCTCGGCGAGGGGCCGTTCGGCATGACCCGCGCCGGCACGCTGCCGATCCGCGGCGTGATGCAGCTGATGCAGGCCGAACCCGACGCCGCCAAGCTGAAGAAGCGCCTGAGCCGCGAGGCCGGCCTGGCCGCCTACACCGGCACGACGGACTTTCGCACCGTCGAGGAGCGG
>JAFGCY010000024.1 GCA_016932385.1 bacterium
GCCAGGGCACTGATCTACTGCAAAAGGCTTTTGCCTGAGCGCAACCAAAGTGTCTCCTGGCCCTTTTCGTATCATACAAGCGCAACCCCGCCAGGGCGGGGTTGCGCGGTTATGCCAAGCGCAAGCACGGGGGCTTGCGGTGCTTGTTTTTCTAGTCCCTGGTGCCTAGTGCCTGGTCCCTTTCCCTTTAACCTTTAACCGTTCACCTTTAACCTGCTTGGACGCAGCCGGGTCGGCCGCGCTACCGTATCAAATCAGGCAGGACAGGAAGGCCGCATCACCGTTGCAGCTTCTCCAGCAGCTTCACAATCTCCTCACGCGTGTCGCCCTTGTCGCAGATCGCGCGGAACTCCTCGCGGGTCAGCGGCTCGGGTCCGATCTCCACTTCCGCGAACACATAGACCGGCATCAGCTTCTCCAGCGGTCCCCACCACATCCCGCGATTATCGCCGTCCGCCAACTGCTGGCGGGCCTCCGCGAGTGATAGCTCCTCGTCAACCCGGTTCACCGGCAACGTCCGCGGTTCCCGTTCGTAGGTGGCTTCCAGCTTGACCAGCTTGACGCCCACCACCGCCCAGCAGCGCAGGTTATCGTTTCGGTAGACCGGCACGATCACGCGCGGGTCCGCGGCCAGGAACCCGCCGTCCCACAGCTCGTCCAGCCACTCCTCGGCCAGCTGGCAGCAGGCGATCATCGCCAGGGCATCCATCTCATCAAGCGCCGGATCGGCGGCGACGGGATACTGCCATAGCAGCTCAGCGGTCAGCTCAGCCGGTGGTTCGAGGTTGGTCAGAAACACCAGCTCGCCGGGATCGAGGCCACAGGGGATGCCGATGTCGATGCAGGACAGCAGGTGCAGGCCGTAGAACAACGTGCAACTTTCGCGCAGGCTGTCCGCGACGGTGCCGGACCCATCGGCCAGTTCGATGCCGGCGAAAGCCTCGTCGCCGAGCACATCGCCGAGCGCATCGACCAGCATCGCATAGCCGCGGGCGGTGCGCAGGAAGTGCGTGATCGCCGGTTCGATGCGCAGCCGCGGGCAGGGCGGCTCGCAAGGTGCTGCGGCGCCATCGCAACATTCAAGCTGCTTGATATGCGTTTCGCGGCGTTGGGTGATCAGCGCTTCGAAGGCCTTCTTCAGGCGCTGCTTATATTTACCGGACATCAGCAGGTTGTTATATTCCAGGCCGCGTTCCGGCAAGAGGAGCGTCTCCAGCGCGTAGGCCTGGTAGTCGTACCAGCCGGAATCGGCCGCCGGAGCCAGGTCGAGGCTACCCGCGCGGATCGCCGCGGTAAACAGGTCCATCAGGTTGATATCATCCATGGGGTCGTCCGGCAAATCCCTGAACAACACGTTCTCCCTGGAATAGGAGAACGGCCAGAACGCGACGCCGAGGTTGCTGCTGCAATGGCGCTGGACGATTTTAACCTGCCAGGCCTCGGAATTCATCATGGCATTGCGTAGTGCTGTTGGATCATCGAACAACTCGCGATAGGGCAGCAAGTCGCGCAGGTCGAGGTTTGAGGTCGGATTGGTCAGGCGCTCGGCCGTGCGCTGGTACTTGTCGTAGGCTGCCAACAGCTCTGGATTGTCGGCCAGCACGGTGGCGATCAGCGCCATCGCCCCGAGCTCGATATCAGGCGAGGTGTTGGTGAATTTCTCATTGCCCCAGCCGAAGGGCTGTTGCAACAATCGGTCGCGCTGGAAGACCTTTTTCAATGTCTCATCTTCGACGTAAAAACCGACCGGCTTGGAGAAGAACTTGTCCGCCAGGAAGCGCTTTTCGATCGCGGCCATTTTCCTGGCGGCCGGGCCGGGATCGGGGTCACCGCCGCCCAGCTTGATCGCCGCGGCAATGAAAGCAATCGCCAGTTCGCGCGCCGACGCATCCGGCAGCTCCTTAAGCGCGGCCAGGATGTCGTTAAGCAACTGCTGCTTGCCGCCGGAATTGACCGGGTCGCCGTCGTGATAGGCAAGCTCGATCGCGCCATACGCGGCGTCGTCGGTGGTCTTGGTATAGCGGTCGAGCAGGTCGATCGAGGGCAGCAACGTCCCGGCGTCGTCCGCGGCTTTTACCAGCTCCTCAAGGTTCGGGTAGAGCCGGTCCAGCTGCTCGGACTCCCGCTCGCCCTCGGGCTCGACCAGGTCGAGCCCGATCACGGAATCGCTGCCGTTGAAGTAGAGCAGCCTGCCGTCGATATTGCGCAGGCCGACCATGTAATCCACGTACTCAGGGTTTTTTGACGACAGCTTGTCATCGGGCGGCAGGTCGTCCGGCGGCTCCATGCCGTAAATAACCTTGCTATCGATCTGCCCCGGACAGCCGGCCAGGCCGAGAAGGAAACAGGCGGCCAGGCACAGCCAGGCCAGACGGAATATGCTGCTGACAACGCGATTACCCATCGTACACCTCCCAGGGGCTACAGGCAGTCGTAACGCAAACAAAGAACCCGCGGCTAGTTTGCACGTTAATGGGACTGGACGGCGCCGACGATTGTTCGGCGGACCACGCAGGTTCAAGGTTCAAGGCAGAAGGTTCCAGGATCGTAGGGGCCGGTCTAAGACCGGTCCTGGCAGACGTGATTGGCGGGGGGCACGGGATAATCGCGCCGGTGTTCAACGACGAATTCGAGATCACTTGCCCGGCAGCAACCCGCATTAGGGCGGGTCTTAGACCCGCCCCTACGATGCCAACCCGCATATTTGCAGGACGAAGCATGGCTTCGCCCCTACCCAAGTCTGACCACTGACCACTAGCAACTGGTCACTGGCCACTGACCACTGAAAACTGACAACTAATCCGGCGACACGGAGGTCGCCGCTACGATTCGCTTTGGCCTATGGCCTTTGCCCTTTGGCCTTCCCGCTACTCCACCACCACGCTCTTGGCCAGGTTGCGCGGTTGGTCGATATCGCGGTCGCGAAGTTTGGCGCTGTAGTACGCGAACAGCTGCAGCGGTAGGCTCATCAACAGCGGCGACAGCACCTGCGGGCAGTCCGGGAACGGGAAGACGTGCACGTCGTAATCGGCGAAGCGCTGCGGCACGTTGGTGACCACCATCACCTCGCCCTTGCGGCTGAGGATCTCCTCCATGTTGCCGACCATCTTGTCGACCAGGTTGCTTCTGGGCGCCAACAGGCAGGTCGGGAAGCCCGGCTCGATCAGCGCGATCGCCCCGTGCTTCATCTCGCCGCCGGCGTAGCCCTCGGCGTGGACGTAGCTGATCTCCTTGAGCTTCAGCGCGCCCTCCATCGCCACCGGATAGCTGATCCCGCGGCCCAGGTAATAGAAGTGGTCGACGTGGCGGTAGACCCGCGCCAGCTTCTCCAGCGTGTACTTGCTCTCCAGGATCAGCTCCATCTTGGCCGGAATGCCTAAGAGCTCCGTCTTGAGGCGCTTGAGTTCCTCGGGCGGCTTGCGCTGAAACTTCTCGGCCACCCACAGCGCGATCAGTGTCAGCACGGTCAGCTGGCAGGTGAAGGCCTTGGTCGAGGCGACGCTGATCTCCGGCCCGGCCATCGTGTACAGCGTCAGGTCGGCCTCGCGCGTCAGGCTGCTGCCGACCACGTTCGCGATCGCGATCACCGGGCTGCCGATCGCGCTTTGCGTGCGGACGGCGCCCAGGGTGTCGGCGGTCTCGCCGCTCTGGCTGACGGCGACGGTCACCGCGTGCTTGCCGATCGGGGCCTGGTGGTAGAGCGCTTCGTGCGCCAGCTGCACGCGGCAGGGCACCCCGGCCAGGCCTTCGAGCATGTACTTGCCCACCTTGCAGGCGTGGAACGCGGTGCCGCAGCCGACCAGGCTGATCAGCCGTGTCTCACGCTCGGCGGCGAAGTCGTCGAGGCCCGGCAGGTAGACCGGCGCGTCCTCGCTGGGCAGGTAGCGCTCGAGGATCTGGCGGATCACCGCCGGCTGTTCGTGGATCTCCTTCATCATGAAGGTCTCGAAACCGCCCTTCTGGGCCTGCTCGATATCCCATTCCACGCGTTCCTGCTGCTTGACCACGGGCTCGCCGGTGCGCCAGTCCATGAAGCGGCACGCGGGGCCGTCGATCACCACGATCTCGCCGTCGGCGAGATAGGTCACCTCGCGGGTGTAGGCTAAAAACGCCGTCACGTCGCTGCCCAGGTAGGTCACGCCCGGGCCGTGGCCGACCAAAAGCGGCAGCTTGTTGCGAATGCCGATCAGCATCCGCGGCTGGTCCTTGGCCATCACGCACATCGAGAAGCTGCCGTCGATCCGCCGCGCGGCGCGGCAGACGGCCGCGGGCAGGTCGCCGTTGTAGTAGAAGCCGATCAGGTTGGCGGCGACCTCGGTATCGGTTTCGGTGGTGAACTCGACGCCCATCGTCATCAGCTCCTGCTTGAGTTCGGCGTAGTTCTCGATGATGCCGTTGTGCACGATGGTGATGCGCTCGCGGAAGTCCTGGTGCGGGTGGCTGTTGTTGTCGGAGGGGACGCCGTGGGTGGCCCAGCGCGTGTGGCCCAGGCCGACGGTGCCGGAGAGGACGTCGCCGCCCAGATGGTCCTCGAGGACGGCGATCTTGCCGGCGCGCTTGTTGATGAACAGGCCGTTGGGACCGAGGATCGCCACGCCCGCGCTGTCATAGCCGCGGTACTCGACGGCCTTGAGGCCCGTGATCAGCGTTTCACGCAGCTCGTTTACGCCGTCATGGATGACGGTACCAAGAATTCCACACATGGCAACCCTCCCGCGAACCGGCCGGGAAACCACCGGCCGGGCGATGGTTAGTATATCGTTCGCTGCCGCCGGAAGATTAAAGACCCGAGGTCGGCAGTCAGTGGCTTGCATGTGGGCTTGCAGTTGATCAGGCCCGGGGTTTTCAACGTCTGGTTCGCGCAACTGCGCCTGGGAGAACTGGATGTGGAACATGAGAAGTTCACTCCGGCAGTCTAAGGGAATGCATGCTGGCGCTTCGATGAAATCTACCCTATCATCTAGCCCAGGTGTTACCCATGTCTTGAACCTAAAGTGTTACCCATGTCTTGACCCTCCCATGCCTTTAAATCACTGACCACTGATAACTGATAACTGGCTACTGAGCCGGCTGGAAGCCGGCGCTCCAACGATAATTGCGTCTCATATCCCACCGTGGTACACTGCAAACGAGTTATTACTTAATAGGAATTAATAATGCCTGCATACAAGACCGGCGCGTACCGGATTCCTTCCAGCCGTTGCCGTCCCTGGACCGTTTCAACGGTGGTGCTGATCCTGCTGGCGCTGCTCAGCGGCGGGGGCTGCAGCTCCGGCAATGCCGGCAGCGATGCGCTGGCGCCAACCGGCGGTACCGATCAGCAGCCGGCCGTGACGGACGGATTCGGTTCGTTCCTGGGGTCGCCGTCGCAATACGCCCACGAGCCGGACCCGAACCGGCAGGCCCGGTATGTAACAGACGACCTGATCGTCGACGCGGATGAATATGAGAGCAGCTGTCCGTATCTCAACATCACCGATGAAATCCTCGGCGAAATCACCTTCCAACCCTATTGGACCCCCGCAGATCCGGACCCGGATCATCTCGCTTATTGCATGTACCGCTTCCACGCCGTCGACTACGACCGCGAGCCGATGTTCGGCGTCATCTGGACCGACTATTATCCGTCCGATCCGGCCGTGGTCTGGATCGGCGCCGCCAACTGGGACGCCGATAGCTGGGACTGGTACCAGGCCGACGAGGACGGCTTCGCCGCCTTCCCGTCGATGGCGCCGTATGACCACTTCGGCGATTTCTTATTCGTGATGCTGATCTGCGGCACGGAGTACTGCAAGATGTATAAGGCCGTGCTGGGCCCGCAGACCAACGCCGTGTTGTACGCGAACAAGGACCAGGGGCTGGCCCCGCTGACGGTCGGCTTCAATGCCGCGGCCAGTGAAGGCCTGGTTTTCTCCGCCAACAAGTTCCAGTGGGACTGGGACGGCGACGGCACCTTCGAGGAGGATACCGGCGCGACCTCGGTCGTCAGCCACACCTTCGCGGACACGGGCGCGCATACCGTCACCGTCCGCGTCGGTGACAGCATTGGCTACCAATGGGATACGGACGCGGTCACCGTCTACGTCCGGCCGTCCTGGGCCCATTCCTGGGGCGGTGACGCGATCGAAGTGGTGCAGGATCTCGCCGTTGCGGGCGACGCCGTTTACCTGGCCGGCTTTCTCAACCAGGACAGCGACTCCGATCTGCTGGTGGCCAAGTGCGATCTAGCCGGTAACTTGGCCTGGGCTCGGAGCTGGGGCGCGGCGGAATACGACGGCGCCATCGGCATCACCGTCAGCGATAACGGGGACGTTTATATCGCCGGTGCGACCAACAGCTACGGCGCTGGTGCCTTCGATATCTTCCTGCAGCGCTGGACGCCCGCCGGCGGCCTGGTCTGGACCAAGACCTGGGGCGGCGTCGATAACGAGACTATCGGCGGCATTGCCGCTTACGACGGCTATCTCTACGTGGCGGGCGGCACGCACAGCTTCAGCGATCTCGACGGCGACAGCCTGCTGATCAAGTTCGGTGAGGACGGCAGCGAGAGCTGGGCCCGAACCTGGGGCGGGGCGGACGGCGATCTCGTCAACGACATCGTGGTCACCTACGATTCGATCTACGGCTTCATGTACATCCACCTGGTCGGCACGACCCAGGCACCGAGCAGCAAATACCAACTCACCTACACCAAGTTCACGCGCGACGGCGAGTGCGTGGACAGCGGCAACCTGGCGGGCGCCGATTCGCTGACCGGCACCAGCCTGGCGGCGACCGGCGTGCTCAACAGCGACCTGTATTTCTGCGGCGACATGTATTCCACGGAGGGGCACCTGTTTGTCGCGATGATCGACGGCGGTGCGCTGGCGATGGCGAAATCGCTCGACGCGGCCTACCAGACCGCCGGCCTGGACCTGGCCTATCACGCCGACGACGGCATCGTCGTCTGCGGGACCCAGCAGGCGCCGATGTTCACCACGACGGGCCTGCTGTTCAGCATGTCGACCGCGGGCGCCCTGCAGGGGGCGAAAGCCTGGATCGTCGACGAGGATTTATGCGAACTGACGGCGATTAAGCCTTTCCCAGGCAGCGGCTTCCTGCTCGGCGGAAAGGGCAGTATGGCCGACGGCGGCTGCTGGGTCAATACTTCGCTGACGGTCGCCGACCTGGACGCGACCTGGACGAGTTTTCTCTGGACGGCGTACAGCGTCAGCGGCACGATGGGTAACGTGGCGCAGACGGCGGTGGACATCACCTCCGGCGGGACAACCGACTCCGGCGGCGGCAGCTCGGATTGCCTGTTGTTCGCCCGTACCGCGCCGTAGGATTTTGTGCAGTCGCGCAACCCCGCCCTGGCGGGATTGCGCGAACTAGTAAAAGTGGAAAGTAAAAGCAGAAAGGCCTTTGAGTAAGCAGTGAGATAAAGTCGCTTTCACTTTTACTTTCACTTACCACTTTTACTTGTGGGGAGGCGGGCGAGGCGCCCGTGCTCCTGCTACAAGTAGCACAAGCCCCCGTGCT
Organism: bacterium; assembly: GCA_016932385.1. GTDB lineage: Bacteria > 4484-113 > 4484-113 > 4484-113 > JAFGCY01 > JAFGCY01. The sequence goes on from JAFGCY010000024.1 coordinate 7,522, forward strand.
TGTGCTTGTCGAAGCGCGCAAGCAGGGGCGCTTACGCTATTGGGAAAGGGACGCAGTCCCGCCCCGCGGGACCGCGCTACTAGCAGCCTACAACTAATCCGGCGCCGGGGCCGGCGCCGCTACGATTCTTCTAGTTCCTGGTGCCGAGTCCCTGGTCCCTTCCCCCAGCCCTTGAACCTTCCGCCTTGAACCTTGAACCTGACCGGACGCAACCACGCCAAGGCGTCGTCGCGCTACCCCATTTTGGCCTTTGCCCTCTGGCCTTTGGCCTTTCCTGCCAAAGGTGTTAAACTCAGCAGTTCATGTTCATCCCGTGGCCCGAACTGGCGCGCCGCTTCGACAAGGCGTTCAACGCCCTCAAGGGGGAGTTTCCCGCGCGCCTAAGCGACCTCCGGGCCAGCGCGCTGTTCTTCTTCATCCACCACCTGCAGCGCAAGTACAGCCGCGAGGCCGGCCGCAACGTGCCTTTGGTCGTGGTCACCGAGACCACCAACCGCGCCCTGCGCATGCAGCAGTTCCTGGCCACCGTCGAGCGGCTGGTCGCCGACCGCGAACCGGCGCCGGCGGACTACCTGGTCTTTCCCGACTTCGAGCCGATGAACCTGTTCGAGTACGCCGACCCGCCGGTCGACGTGATCGACATGCGCAACAACGTGCTCGACGGCCTGCTCAGCGGCACCGCCAAGGTGGTGATCACCAGCTACAAGGCCTGCTGGCGCAAGCTGCCCGAGCCGGCGGACTACGCCCGGCGCAAGCTGACCCTGGTCAAGACCGGCCAGGCCCCGCCGGGCGCCAACGGCGTGGTCGACCGCATCGAGCGCGCGCAGCTGGTCAACCGCCTGCGCGAGCTGGGCTACGTCGCGGTGACGACGGTCACCGAGGCCGGCCAGTACGCCGTGCGCGGCGGGCTGGTCGACGTCTACCCGCTGGGCAGCGAGCTGCCGGCGCGCATCGACCTGTTCGGCGACGAGATCGAGGAGCTGAGCCTGTTCCAGCCCGGCACGCAGCGCACCGAGAGCGCGATCGAGAGCGTGCGGTTGCTGCCGGTCAGCACGCACCGCGCGCACCTCAACCGCGAGGAAGTGCTCGGCTGGCTGAAGGAGCGCTGGGCAGCGTACGAGCAGAAGAACCGCGAGATCCTGCCCAGAAGCTCGCTGGAGCGGCTCGGCGAGGTGGTCGAGAACGACCTGGAGCTGACCAGCGCCGGCGCGGACACCCCCCGCAGCGGCTGGTACTACCGCGCCACCTGTTCGGCGGACACCACCTTCTGGCACTACCTGGCGGAAGGTACGCCGGTCGTGATCCACGAGGAGGGCTTCGTCGAGTCGGAGACGAAGAGTTATTTCCGCTTCTGGGAGCAGCGCTTCGCCGACTGGCTGAAGAACGGCCTGGGCTTTTTAAACATGGACAGCATCTACCTGGAACCCCAGGGGGCGCTGCCCGACGTCGCACGCGGCCTGGTCAAGGGGCGCGTCACGGCCGGCGGGGTGAAGCTGCACCTGCCGGCGCTTATGCCGCTGTTCACCCACGCCTTCGGCGGCGGCGAGGACGAGATGCCGTACGCCAGCGCCGGGCTGGACACTCCCGAGACCGGCAAGTGGGGGACAACCAGGATTGCCGAGACGATCCGCAAGTTCGCGCGGATCAACCCGCACGAGCTGCGCCTGGACGCGCCGACCGGCGCGATGCGGATCGAGCGGCCGGTGACGGTGCTCAGCCAGTTCTCGGCGCGCCTGCGGGAAGTCCTCACCGACGAGGGCATTCACGCCGAGATCGCCAACGCGATCCTGCCCGGCGGCTTCGTGATCCCGCCGGCCAGCACGGGCCTGACCGATGTGGTGGCGCCGTTCCCGCACCCCTGGCCCGTGATCACCGACGTCGAGGTCTTCGGCGAGATCGCCGACCTGGCGCCGGCCCCGACGCGGCGCTACCGGCGTGAGGCGATCCGCCGCACCGACGAAATGAACCCCGGCGATTTCGTGGTGCATATCGACTACGGCATCGGCCGCTTCGCCCAGCTGACCGACCGCAAGGTCGGCGGCGTGATTAAGAGCTACGTCGAGGTGGAGTACGCCGGCCGCGACCGGCTGTTCGTGCCCGTCGAGCAACTCGACCGCCTGCGCCGCTACAGCTACGACGGCAGCGATCCGAAACTCAACAACCTCGGCCGCGACACCTGGAAGAAAACCAAGGACAAGGTACGCCAGGACACGCTGGAGCTGGCCAAGAAGCTGTTGAGCCTTTACAAGCTCAGGCGCGTGCGCGCCGGTTACAGCTATTCGGGCCGCACCGTCTGGGAGGACGAGTTCGCGCAGAGCTTCCCCTACCAGCTGACCGAGGACCAGCTGACCGCCTGGCGCGACGTGGAAAAGGACATGGAGGCCGACAAGCCGATGGACCGCCTGCTCTGCGGCGACGTCGGCTTCGGCAAAACGGAGATCGCCCTGAGGGCCGCCTTCAAGGCCTGCGTCGACGAGCGCCAGGTGCTGGTGCTCTGCCCGACGACGGTGCTGGCCGACCAGCACTATCGCACCTTCAACCGGCGCTACAAGCCGTTCCCGTTCCGCGTGGAGCTCTTGAGCCGCTTCCAGAGCAAGAAGGAGCAGAAGGACATCGTCGCGCGGCTGAAGGAGGGGCGCGTCGACGTGGTGATCGCCACCCACCGCGCGCTTAGCAAGGACGTCGATTTCAAGAAGCTCGGGCTGATGGTGATCGACGAGGAGCAGCGCTTCGGCGTCAAGCAGAAGGAGAAGCTGAAGATGCGCTTCCCCGACGTCGACGTGCTCGCGATGAGCGCTACCCCGATCCCGCGCACCCTGCATATGTCGCTGATCGGCCTGCGCGACATCTCGCTGATCGAGACCCCGCCGATCGAAAGGAAGCCGGTCAAGACCTACGTCGGCGAGCACGACGACCTGATGGTGCGCGAGGCGATGCTGCGGGAATTGGGCCGCGGCGGGCAGGTGTATTACCTGCACAACCGCGTGCAGGACATCGACCAGGTCAAGCAGGAGCTGTCGCGCCTGCTGCCCGAGGAGCGGATCGTCGTCGCCCACGGCCAGATGCGCGAGGACCAGCTCGAAGAGGTGATGCACGCCTTCTCGCTGGGCGCCTACAACATCATGCTGGCGACCACGATCATCGAGAACGGGCTGGACATCCCGACGGTGAACACGATCATCTGCACCCACGCCGAGAACCTCGGCCTCAGCCAGATGCACCAGCTGCGCGGGCGGGTGGGGCGCTCCGCCGTGCAGGCCTACGCCTATTTCTTCCACCAGCCCAACCGCGTGCTGACCGAGGAATCGCAGAACCGGCTGCACGCGATCTACAACTACGCCTACCTCGGCAGCGGCTACGAGATCGCCCAGAGCGACCTGCGCATCCGCGGGGCCGGCAACCTGCTGGGCGAGGCGCAGAGCGGGCTGGCGCGGCAGGTGGGCTTCGAATACTACTGCGAGCTGCTGGCCCGCAGCATCAGCGACGTCAAGGCGCTGGACGAGGCGGACATCGCGGAGTGGGAGGACACCCCGCTGATCGCCGAGCGGCCCGCGGCGCAGGTCGACCTGCCGCTGCCGGGCTTCATCCCCGAAAGCTACATCGCCGATCCGGTACTCAGGCTGGAGATCCTGCGGGACCTGGCGAGCCTCGACAGCGAGGAGACGCTGGCGGACTTCGCCGCCGGGCTGGCCGACCGCTTCGGCGATCCGCCGGCGGAGGTCAACAACCTGCTGACGATCGTCCGGATCCGCAACCTGGCGACCGAGCTCGGCATCCAGCGCACCAGCTACAACCGCACCAAGCAGCTGTTCGAGGTGGTGCTCTACGAGGACCAGGGCGACTGGTTCAAGCGCGCCTCGCTGGTCGACAGCCGCTTCAGTTCCGCGCCGTACGCCAAGCAGCTCGAATTGAAGCTGGAGTTCGTGGGCCAGCAAACCGGCACCGAGCTGTACGAGGCCCTGGCGGGGCTGCGCGCAGTGAGGGGGAAGTAGGAGCGCCGCTATCAGTAGCACAAGCCCCCGTGCTTGTGCGTGGCGAGGTTAAAGGTTAACGGGGAAAGGTTAAAGGGAGCAAATCCAGGCCAAAGGCC
>JAFGCY010000025.1 GCA_016932385.1 bacterium
CGGGTGTAGCCGTAGCCGCCGAGGATCTGCACGGCGCGGTCGGCCACCCACATCGCGGCGTCGCCGGCGAACAGCTTGGCCATCGAGCTTTCCATCGAGTGCACCAGCCCCTGCTCCTTCATCCAGGCGGCGCGGTAAACGAGAAGCCGCGCGGCGTCGACCTTCGTTGCCATGTCGGCCAGGTAGTTGCCGATGCTCTGGTGCTGGATGATCGGCTGGCCCATCGTGATCCGCTCCTGGGCGTACTGGATCGCGAAGTCCAGGGCGCCCTGGGCGATGCCCAGCGCCTGCGCGGCGATGCCGATGCGGCTGACGTCGAGCGCGTTGAAGGCGACCTTAAGCCCGTTGCCCTCGCCGCCGAGAACCATGTCGCGCGGCACGCGCACGTTCTCCAACACCACCTCGGCCGTATCGCTGGCGCGAATGCCCAGCTTGTCCTCCAGCTTGGAGACACTCAGGCCCGGGCTGGTCTTGGGCACGATGAACGCGCTGACCTGCTTGGACTTCTTCTCGGCGTCGGGATGGCTGCGCGCGAAGATGATGTAGACGTCGGCGTTGCCGCCGTTGGTCACCCACAGCTTGGTGCCGTTCAGTACCCACTCGTCGCCATCGAGCTTGGCGGCGCAGGTCAGGGCGGCGGCATCGGAGCCCGCGCCGGCCTCGCTGAGGCTATAGGCCGCCAGCCATTCGCCGCTGGCCATCTTGGTGCAGACCAGCTGCTTCTGCTCCGGCGTACCCCAGGTGGTCAGCGTCGAGCCGGTCAGGCCGGAATGCACGGCGGTCATCACGCCGAAGGCGGCATCGACGCGGCTGAGCTCTTCGATCACGATCGCCTCGCTGATCGCGTCCAGCGGCGTGCCGCCGTACTCCTCCTCGATCGTCATGCCGGCGAAGCCCAGCTCGCAGAACTTCTTCCACTGCGGGAGCGCCTGGGTTTTGTTGATGTCGCGTTCGAGTGCCTCGGGTGCCAGTTCGGTCTCGGCAAAGTCGCGCACGGTCTCGCGAATCATCCGTTGTTCCTCAGTAAGCTCGAAATGCATCGCACTTCCTCCAGGTGTGATATGGGCGCGTACTTTTACGCATTGCTACCGGCGCTGCGAGATGGTGTGCCCCGGCGCCGGATTACGATGGGTATATTTTACAACCGCGCCGGCCGGTCAGAACCCACTTAACCGGTAAACATGTCATGCGTCAACTGGATCCAAGGCTGCAGGCCGATGAGGAGCCAGTACACCACGGCGCCGAGGACGATCAGCCAGCGCAGATCCTCCAGCCACCCGGCAGCCCAGTGCCGTCCTTGCCGAAGCAAATGGAGAGCCAGCACTCGCAAGAGCACCAACACTCCGCCTACAACCAATAAGCTGAGCGCGATGAGCGGCCGGGTGAGGGACGCCGTCAGCCCCTCGTGAACCGGCATGAACACGAACATACAGGCGGCCCCCAGGCAGATGAGTGATTCCAGCCAGGTCAGCTTGAGTATAATGGCGAGCGGTTTCGCCGGCCACCTGCGCCAATTTAGTGCACCCCATAGTCCTAAATAGCCGAAGCCGGCCAGCCCGGCCAGGATGATCAAATTCAGTCTGTAGATTTCAAGGCTGACCGCCGAATAGCCACAATCTCAAAGCGTGCAGTTACCGGCCAAATACAGCCAACCGAAGGATATTGCAACCGCGACCACAATCCAGCCCAGCAGGGCGGAGTTACATCCCCGCGACGTCGGCTTGTCCATTGGCTACTTCTTGCGCCGCTCCATGTCCAGGCCGAACTCGGCTACCGAAAGCGTCTTCGTCGCGTCGTCGACGTCGCCGCGCGCCAGCTTGCCGAGCGCGGTGGCGACCAGCGTGGCGTCCTCGCTGCGGCCGGCGGCGCTAAGCTGCGCCTCGGCCTGCTGGATGATCATCGTCGCGGTGCCGATATCGCTTTTCATCATCGCCGCCGCGCGCTTAAGGTTGGCGACGATGTCCTTCTCGCGCATCGCCTGCTCGACGACCGGGTCGATCCCGCCGATGATCGCGTCCTTGTCGGTGGAGAACTCCAGCACCATGTCGCCGCGCAAGGTGCGCCGCTCGGTCTGGCCGAAATACTTGAACGTCAGCTCGCTCTCCACTACGCGAAACCGCGCGCGCGGATGCGGCTTCAGGCTCAGTTGCACCAGGACCGGCAACGCCTCAGAGCTGGCCAGGTCCGGCAGGTCGACGCTGACCGAGCGCCCGCCCTTGGCCGCCTCGTAACCGTAGACGCGGCCCAGCTCGACACCCTCGGCCAGCTTTAGCCTCAGCCCGACGTTCGTCGCGACCGTACCGAAGATGCTCTTAAGTTCCTTGTCGAAGACCTCGGGGATCTGGTCGATCGTATCGATGTAGTAATAGTTTCCGCGGGTGTTCTTGGCGATACCCTTCATCAACTCCTCGTTGTACTCGATGCCGAGCCCGATCGTGCTGATCGTCATGCCCTTCATCCGCAGGTTGCGCGCCTCGGAGATGATGTCGTGGTATTCGACGATGCCCTCGTTGGCCTCGCCGTCGGTCAGCACCAGCGTGCGGCTGAGGTGCTGCGGGCTCATCGCGTTCAAGAGCTGCTCGGCGGCGGTGGCCATACCGGCATAGAGGTTCGTCGTGCCCTTGGGGCGGATGCGGTCGACGTGCTGCTTGATAATCTCGCGGTTCAGCACGCGGCTGGCGGGCATCAGC
>JAFGCY010000026.1 GCA_016932385.1 bacterium
ACAGCTTCTCATGGGGCACCTGAATGAACAACCTCTTTAGAACTTACACCTAGTCCCTATTTCCGGCCCTTTGACCTTTCACCTTTCACCTTTAACCTGATTCCGCGCAAGCACGGGGGCTTGCGCTACTCGGGAGAAGTGACACGGGCACGGCGGCCCGCGCCACCAGCCGGATATAATCATCCGATGCGCGGCGAGCTATTTCTGATCGGGACGCCGATCGGCAACCTAAACGACATGTCGCCCCGGGCGAAGGAGACGCTGGCGGCGCTCGACGTGCTCTACTGCGAGGACACGCGCGTCACCGGCAAGCTGCTGTCGCTGATCGGGCTGAGCCTGCCGTTGGTCTCGCTGTCCGACGACCACTCTCCGGCGCGCACCGCCCAGGCGATCGAGGCGGTCAACGCCGGCCATCGCGTCGGCTTCGCCACCGACGCCGGCATGCCGGGCGTCTCCGATCCCGGCCGCCGATTGGTGAGGGCCGCCTGGCAGGCGGGGATCCACCCGGTCGTGATCCCCGGGCCGAGCTCGCCCAGCACGCTGCTGGCCGCCTGTCCCTTTGTCGACAACCGCTTCCGCTTCGTCGGCTTCCCGCCCAGGAAGCCCAACGACCGCGCGCGGTTCGTCGCGCTGGTCGCGGAGAGCCCCGAGCCCTGCTTCTTCTTCGAGTCGCCGCACCGCGTGCACGCCGTGCTGGACCTGATCTGCGCAGCCGTCGAGCCGGCGCGCGAGCTGCTCGCCGGCCGCGAGATGACCAAGCTCTACGAGCAGGTCGAGCTGTTCAGCGCCGGCGAATGGGACAAATGGCGCACAGAGCTGCCGCAGGTCGGCGAGTTCACCGTGGCGGTGGCCGGCCGGCCCGTCGCCGAAGCCGTGGAGCACGACGAGGACAGCCTGGCCGCGGCGCTGGAGCGCCTGCTCGAGGCCGGGTTTACCAAGCGCGACGCGGTCAAGGCGCTGGCGGCCGTCTGGGAGGTCAGCGCCAACGAGTTGAAGAAGCTGTTGTACAGCGATCAGGAGTAGACGCTGTGCTGGTGGAGGTATTCCGCCACCGCGTCGGGGACGAAATAGCGTACCGGCTTGCCCAGGCCCAACCGCCGGCGGATCTCGCTGCTACTGACATCGAGCGGCGGCAGCGGCAGGTATTCGTAGCGCAGGCCCAGGTCGGACAGCACCGCCGGCCAGCCCGCCGAGAGGTCGTCGGAGCCCGGCCGGTTGCAGACCACTACGGTGCACAGCCCGGCGTACAGGCGCACGTCCTTCCAGTCGGGCAGGGTCAGCGCGGCGTCGGCGCCCATCAGCAGGTGGAGCTCGCAGCCCGGCTCGCGTTCCTGGTAGCGCATCAGCGTGTCGATCATGTAGCTTTTGCCGCCGCGGCGGATCTCGGTCGCGTCGACGTCGAAGCGCGCGTCGGGGTCGACGGCCAGGCGCACCATGTTCAGCCGGTGTTCGCTGGCGGCATATTCATGCGGATCGTTTTTCAGGGGATTCTGCGCGGCGGGGATGAACATCACGCGCGTCAGTTCCAGGCGGTGCCAGACCTCCTGGGCCAACAGCAGGTGCGCGAAGTGGATCGGATTGAAGCTGCCGCCGAGCAGGCCGATGCGTTTAGCTGACTGTGCCACCCAGCAATTGTGCCGCAAAGACGGCCATGCTGTCATCCGCCGGCGTCAGTTCCAGGCAGGCGATCTCTACCGGCTGGCCGCCGTCGTTCTCGCGCTGCCAGGGCTTGAACAGCGGCCGGTCGGCCAGCACGACGATCTGCTCGCAGCGCCTCAGCGGCAACTCGGTCAACTCGGCCGCCAGCGCCGGCCAGGCCGCCTCCGCCAGTTCGTCCAGCGGCAGCAGGTTGATTACCAGCGATTGCGCCCAGTAGGCGTGCTCGATATAGCCGACCAAGAGCGTGCCGTCGTCATTGAGCTCCGCCGGCAGGTAAGCCACGTCGTAGGCGTTGTAGTCGTGTTTGACGCGCGCCCAGCGCGGCCGGGCCTGGTAGAGCGGCCAGTCGACGGCGGCATAATCGCGCCCCAGCAGCCGCGGCAGCAGCAGCGCTCCGTGGTCCAGCCCGGGCTCGATCAGCGCCGATTCGGCGTAGATCCGGTAGCGCAGCAGGGCCTCCAGCTCCTCGCCCTCGCGGCCGGATTCGGCCAGCTTGGGCGTGCGCCGGCTGCCGGTGGCGTAATGCGGGTTGCCCTTGCCGCCGCGCCCGCCGCGGGCCAGCGTTAACTCGGCGCCTCCGGCGGTTACCGCGCCGAGTTCGAACTCGCGCGGCAGCTGGTAGGCGATCGTCCCCAGCGGCACCGCCACCGGGCAGTCCGCCCCGCCGGCGCCGATCTTCAGGTTGCCGCTGCCGGCGGCGCCCGGTTGGGCCTCGGCCTTGAACCGTCGCAGGTGCTCCAGGCTGTCGAGCCCGCGGTCGCCGACCAGCAGCACGTCGCCGCCCTTGCCGCCGTCGCCGCCGTCGGGTCCGGCGTAAGGCTGGTATTTGCGCCGGGCGAAGTGCACACTGCCGTCGCCGCCGTTGCCGGCCCGGGCCATCAAGCTGATCTCGTCCAAGAACACGGGCATCATGTTACCGTAAAGCAAAGCAGGCCGCGACCAACCAGCGTTTGCGGCCTGCTTTGTCTGTATGGGTAGTGGTTTAGCTAGGGGGATTAGGCCTGGGGTACTACGTAAGCGGTGCGCTTGCCGCGCAGGATCTTGTAGTGCACCACGCCATCGGCCAGCGAGTAAAGCGTGTAATCCTTACCCATGCCGACGAATTCGCCCGGGGCGATCGACATGCCCACCTGGCGAACGAGAATATTGCCGTTTCTGACGACCTGGCCGGCGTAGCGCTTGACGCCCCGGCGCTGGCCCTGGCTGTCGCGGCCGTTTCTACTGCTGCCTAGTCCTTTCTTGTGTGCCATTGCGTTAACCCTTGATCTGCTTCACGCGCAGATAGCTGATGTCCTCACGGTAGCCCATCCGGCGGGTGGTCCGCTTCTTGGGGTTGTAGGTGAAGATATTGATCTTGGGGCTGCGCGCGTGGCGGACGATTTCCAGTTCCACCGCGGCCTTGTCCAGCGCCGGCTGGCCGAGATTGACGGTCTCGCCGTCGATCGTCGCCAGTACGCGATCGGCGCTGATCTTGCCGCCGACCTCGCCGTCGACGCGCAGCGCGCGGATCACCTGGTCCGCTTCGACGCGGTACTGCTTGCCCTTGAGTTCGATTACTGCAATCATTTCATCCTCGCTAACGGCCGCGGCCGTCAACCATCGGCGCCCCGGCGAAAAATTCGCCCTCGGGCGAACGAATAGATTACTTAATGCGGTTATCCCTGTCAAGTGCAACATCCCGGTCATTTCCACAGTCTTAACCAGTGAGGCGAATACCGAGGGTATTCAAGCATGTTGGAAACAGGAGTACTACCGGGGGCGCGGGGTAGTCGCCGCGGCGGGGGCCGTGGCAAAGGAGGTCTGCGAGATGCGTAACATGATCGCGCTGGCAGCACTAATCTTCGGTATGCTCTGTCTGGCCTACGTGGTCCAGGTGGATGTCGGCGACCGGCCGTTGGCCTTGCATGCGCCAACGACAATCGCCAGCATCCTGACCGGGCAGTGAGAAACGACCGAAGCAATTAGGTCAGTTGCCCAACCGGCTGGGCAACCGGACGCACGTGACGGGGGTGCCACGGTCGCTCCCAGGCAGAACTGGGTATATGTACCTGTGGTATATTCGTCGTCCAAAATCGATCACGCGGATTCTGCGATTTTCGCCAATCAGATGCTATAGTGTGATCTTAACTAATTAAAGTAGAACACTTTAGTTGGTTAACTCTGATTGGGAGGATGCGCACGGTTGTCAGAGCCACCTAAACTTCGCGATATTGTGGTCTTGGGATTGCTCAAGATGCAGCCCCGCTATGGCTACGAGATCAAGATGATCATCGACCATGTGATGGCCCACATCATCGACATCTCGTCCGGATCGTTGTACTACGGTATAAAAAAGCTCCAGCAGCAGAAGTATATCGAGGAGACATCGGTCGAACGCGTGGGACGCCGACCGGAGCGATCGATCTACAAGATCACGGACAAGGGCCGCGCGCTGTTGGCCAAACAGCTGCCCGAGGTAATCTTCCCGTTCGCGCGCGCGTTCTTTCCGCTGAACCTGGCGCTGTATTTCTTCAGCGAGATTCCCGAGGAGCAGCGCGTCCGCCGCTTGGCGATGTGGAAGGAGCGCCTGCGGCTGACCGGGCACTTCGTGGAAAAGCTGAAGACCGATTACGGCGACGGCGCCGACTATTGGCACATCCGGATCCTCGATCACCAGCGCAAGTATTACAAGATGGAAGAGCAGTTCATCAACGAGCTGCTGCGCGAGCACGGCGACCTGGGCGCCTATAAGCTGACCGATGCCGACAAGCTCGAGATCGAGCAGCAGATGGACCTGCTGAAGAGCCATTTCGACTACAACACCTACATCGGCATGGAAAGCGGCGACCTGCCCTGAGCCGGCGCCTCGGACAGCCCGGGCTGGTTCCGGCGCGCGCCGGCGCGGACCACAGGCGGGCGACCGGAGGGTAGACTAATCCCATGCATTCCACGGAGACCGAGGGCTTCTGCTGGGCCGAGCTGCCCCCCGACGACGTGCTGGCCGTCCTGACGGCGCGCGCGCGTACCGGTGGGCAGGCCACCAGCGGCTTTCTGGACACCCACCAGTGGGCGCCGCTGGCCGGCCGGCCCGAGCTTACGATCGACGGCGGCCACCCCAGTGCGCAGTTCCGGCGCGTGGCGCTGGGCGCCGCCGGCATTGCGGTGGGCTACTACCGGCTGGCACGCACCGCGCTGCCCGAGCACATCCGTTCTGCGCGCCAGCTTCGAGCCTGGCTATACGGCGCGGGGGCGGCGGACAGCTCGCTCGGCGATATCGTGCTGGGGGACGACGCGCTGCTCGCGGCTGACCCGGCGGCCGGGTTGGCCAACCTCGGGCTGCCGTTAATCTCCTGCGACGGCTGGCAGCCGCCCGTGGCGAAGGCGACGCGGTCCACCGCCGCGTCCAGCCGCGCGGATGCCGTGGTCGGCACGCTGTTCAAGGTCAGCCGGGGCGAGGCGCAAACGGCGATCAAGTTCGGCTTCGTTTACGTCAACTTCCGCCCGTTGGCCAAGCGCACGCAGGCGCTGAGCGCCGGCGACCAGGTGGTCTACCGCACCAAGGGGCGGGCCGAGGTGTTCAGCATCGAAACCAACCCGAAGAGCGGGCGCGTCTGGGTGGAGTTCACGGCCTATCCGGCCTAGGCCGGACTAATCGGCGGCCGGCAGGGCCCCGCCGCGGTAGACCACGCGGTTGCGGCCGGTCTCCTTGGCCTCGTAGAGGGCCTCGTCTGCGGCCTTGACCATGTCGTCGATGCTCAGGCCGACCGGGTCCGCCGCGTGGAAGACGCCGGCGGAGATCGTCACCGCCAGCTTGCTATTGCCGGTGATGATCGTGGCGTGCTCGACGCGCTGGCGCAGGCGCTCGGCGATCCGCTGGCCGGCCTCGCCGGCGGTATCCGGCAGCAGGATCAGGAATTCCTCGCCGCCGATCCGGCCCAGCACGTCGCCGCGGCGGATGATCCGCGTCATCGTCCGCGCCACCTGCTGCAGCACCTTGTCGCCGGCGTCGTGGCCGTACTCGTCGTTGATGCTCTTGAAGAAGTCGATGTCGACGTAGAGCAGGCACATCGGGGAAGCGGTGCGGCCCGCGCGGGCCACTTCCTCGTCCATGCGCCTAAAGAACATCCGCCGGTTGTAGAGCCCGGTCAGCGGGTCGGTCGAGGCCAGGCGGTCGAGCTCGGCCATCCGGTCCTTGAGCTCGTCCTGCAGCAGCTTGAGCCGGACCATCGTCGACAGCTGGGCCAACAGCTCGCACTCGGCGTAGGGCTTCTGGTGGATGAACAGCGCGCCGTAGAACTGCGCCTCCATCAAGAGCGGGGAATCGTAGGGCTGGTCGGTGACGAAGATCAGCGGCACGTCGCCGTGGCCGTTGATCTGGCGCAGGTCCTGGCTGAGCTTGAAGCCGCCGCCCTCCATCTCCAGCGAGAGCATGATCGAATCGAAGGCCAGGTCCTCCGCCAGTTGCAGGGCGCTCGCGGGATCGGCGGCCCGAACCACCTCGTAGTTGTACAGGGAGATCAACTCCGCCACGAATTGCGTGGACTCGTTGTCGGCATCCACCACCAGAATGCGCGGGCGCTCCTTTGGCATACGGCTATCATTATAAAACACAAGCTGTGCTAGAATGCCGCGTGAACGAATATCCAGCCCGGACTGACCTTGATTTCTATCGCGAGCTCAAGCGGCTGGATCCGAAGTCTCCCGAGGTGATCGCCGCGCTGGCTTTCGCGCGCACCTGGGCCGACCTGGCGCGGCGCGTGCTGGCGATCCGCCACGCCCAGGCCGGCGCGGACGTCGAGTATCCGCCTGCGCTGCCGCTGCCGGCGCTGAAGACCTATCTCGAGACCGGAGCCGAGTTCACGCCGAATCAGTTCTTCAAGCACGTGGCGGACTGGCCCGCGGAGGAGCGGCACCTGCTGGCCGACCTGGCGGTCTGGCTGGCCTACGCCTACGACGCCGCGAATCCGATTGCCAGCTCCTACCAGGTCTGGTCCGGCGTGCCGGGCGACAAGCATATCCGCCTGGTCGGCCCGCGGCGGGTGCAGCCCCTGCTGCCGTACCTGCAGCTGGCCGAGCCGCCGCTGGCCTCCTGGCTGGCGGCCAACCGCGACCGGCCGGTCGCCGTGATCGCCCACTACGACGTGCACGGGCTGTCGATGCTGGCCCTGACCCTGCGCTGGCTGGCGCGCCAGGGCCAGACCGACGTCGAGGCGATCCTCAGCTTCGAGCTGACCGGCGACATTTCCAAGCTCTGGAAGCGCACGGTGCCCAAGGCGATCACCAGCGAGCGCGGCTACAGCACTATCGTGATGATCGATTGTTCGGTGCATTCGCGCACGCCGGAGCGGACGCTCAAGGCGCTTCAGAAGCTCGCGGACCGGCCGGACTGCCGGCTGGTGCTGGTCGACCACCACGACGATACGGCCAAGCTGGCGCCGGAAATGCTCAGCGGCCAGCTCGATCTCGTGCTGACCGACGTGCTCAGCTGCGGGCTGGTGGCCGAGCCCGGGCGGGTCGAGCGCGACCTGATGGTGCTGGGCGCGCTGGGGGACAAGGTGGCCGAGGTCTCGCGCCTGTACACGGTCGACAGCCATGCCCACCTGCACCAGGCGAATACGGCCTACCACCAGCGGATGATCCACTTCAGCCCGACGCCGCGCGCGATGAAGCAGAGCGGGGTGCAGCCGCTGGAGCCGCTCTGGCAGGCGCTGGCAGGCGGCGCGGCGATCGATCCGTACCTGGCCCGCGAGCAGCTGGGGCCGCTGCCCGCCGGTGAGACGCCGCACGTGCCCGACTACCTGGCCTGCGGCTCGATCCTGTTCGTCACCGAGCGCCCGCCCGCCGTCGGCCGCACCTGGTACGCCACCCTGGAGGGCTTGATGGCCCAGACCGGCCTGGCCTACGCCGCCGCCGTCCGGATCCTCGACGGCAGCCGCGCCAACATGCTCCTGCTGACGCACTGGCAGAGCGTGCACCTGCCGCCGATCCGTTATTTCGTGCCGGCCAAATTCCTGGCGCGCTGCCTGGGGCACATGGCGGCGGTCTGGATCGACGTGCACAGCTCGGAGGCGCTGGAGTTACTCAAGGCCGTGACCGACGGCCTCAACGCGTTTCTGGGTACGCCGGCGGACTTCTCGCCGGTGGCCGATGCGCTGGAGCAGAACGTCCTCTGCGCCGGCTAAACAGCTCCTCGCGTGAACCGATTCCGCGTTCTGACGTCCCAGTTCCGTAGCGCAAGTATAATTAACTAGTAGCCGCGGCTGTCGACAGCCGACATTTCAACTTTTGATAGTAAGGATCCCCTTTGGGAAAGGAGTCAGCATGAGAGCTATTAAATGGTTCGCCGCCTGCTGCCTGGCGCTCGTTCCCCTGGTCGCCTGGGCCGGCGAAGCCGGTGACGTGGAACAGGTGTCAGTGACGATCTACAACGACGATCTGGCGCTGATCCGCGAGGTCAGAAACCTCGACCTGGACACCGGCGTGCAGAGTATCACGCTCAGCGAGGTCAGCGGCCAGCTCAATCCGCAGACCGTGCACCTGAGCCTGCCGTCCGGCTACGAGGTGGCCCTGCTGGAGCAGAACTACGATTACGACCTGGTCAGCCGCGACAAGCTGCTGCAAAAATTCATCGGCAAGCCGATCGTGCTGATCGACGACGAGCATAGCCAGAGCTTCGCAGGCACGCTGCTTTCGGTCAGCGGAGGCGTGGTGCTCGACTGCGACGGCCAGATCCTGCTCAACCCACCGGGCCGCGTCGAGCTGCCCGCGGGTGCCGCGGACGAGTTGCTGTTGAAGCCGACGCTGTCCTGGATGCTCTACAGCCCGCAGCGTGCGCGGACCGACGCGGAGATCACCTACCTGTCGGGCGGGCTGACCTGGAACGCCGATTACGTGCTGGAACTGAACGCGGACGACAGCGCCGCCGGCATGGAAGGCTGGGTGACGATCAGCAACTATTCCGGCACGACCTACGACGAAGCCGAGCTGAAGCTGATCGCCGGCGACGTCAACCGCGTGCAGGACGACTACGATGTCAATTACAAGATGGCCGGGGAGGCGATGATGGCCGACGGCCTGGGCGGCGGCGGTTTCGAGGAGGAGGCGTTCTTCGAATACCACCTCTACGACCTTCAGCGCCCGACGACGCTCAGGAACAACCAGCAGAAGCAGATCTCGCTGCTGAGCGCGCAGGACGTGCCGGTCCGGAAGCTGTTCGTCGTCAACGGCCAGTACGGCGGCGACGTGCAGGTGATGGTGGAGTTCACCAACGACGAGGAGTCCGACATGGGCATGCCGCTGCCGGCCGGGACCGTGCGCGTATTCAAGGCGGACAGCGGGGGCGACGTGCAGTTCGTCGGCGAGGACTGGATCGACCACACGCCCAAGGACGAGGACGTGCGCCTCTACATCGGCAACGCCTTCGACATCGTCTGCGAGACGACCCAGACCGAGTACGAGGACCTGGGTAACGGCTACAGCGAGTCCTACGAGGTCAGCCTGCGCAACCACAAAGAGAACGAGGACGTGGTCGTGACGGTCGAGGTCCAGGTCTACGGCGACTGGCGCATCGTGCGCAGCAACTACGACTACGAGATGGACGACGCCTGGACGGCGGTCTTCGAGATCCCGGTGCCGGCGGACGGCGAGGCCACGCTGGAATACAAGTACCGGGTGACCTGGGAGTAAGTAATGGCCGAACGGCAACCCGCGCCAGCCAGCCTGTATCTGGTCAACCGGATCCGGGTGGTCTACCGCGACGTGTCGCCGATCACCAAGAACGCCCGGCTCTGGATGCAGCTGCGGGCCCAGGCCACGGAGGTCCTGGCCGACTGCCGGCCGCGCGAAATCGTCGAGCTGGCGATCGCGCTCTGGCAGAAAGGCCAGCACAACCTGCTCTGGGTGGCCGTCGACCTGCTGCACTTCCAGCCGGGCGCGCTTCAGGCCGTCCGGGCCAAGGACCTGGAACTGCTGGCCGAAACGATGGACGAGTGGTGGATCGTTGACGCCTTCGCGGCCATCGCCGGGCCGATGTGGCGGGACGGGCTGCTGTCCGACGCGCGGATCAAGACCTGGGCGCACTCCCTGAACCGCTGGAAGCGCCGCGCGACGCTGGTCGCCACCGTTTACCTGAACTCGCGCAGCCGCGGCGGGCGCGGCGATGTCAAGCGCACGCTGTGGGTCTGCGACCAGCTGAAGGGCGACGGCGACGAGATGGTCGTCAAGGGCCTGAGCTGGGCGTTGCGGGTCCTGATCGCCGTCGACCGGCGCGCGGTGGCGCGGTTCCTCAAGGCCAACGCCGAGGTGCTGGCGGTCCGCGTCAGGCGCGAGGTGAGTAACAAGCTCGTCACCGGGCTGAAGAAACCGGGCTCCGCCGACAACTCCGAGACATCCACGAAGGAATGAACATGCGATACCTGTTAGCGATAACCGCAATCACTGTAATCACCTTACTGGGGGCTACCGCCATGGCCGAACAAGCGAAGGAAGTCGCCACGCCGCAGGAAGTGGCGGTCACGATCTACAACGAAGACCTGGCGCTGATTCGCGAAGTCCGCGAGGTCGAGCTCGACGCGGGCACCGGCGTCTACCGGCTGCCCGAGGTCAGCGGGCGGCTCAAGCCCGAGACGGTGCACCTGAGCCTGCCGGCGGGCGTCGAGTTCAAGCTGTTGGAGCAGAACTACGACTACGACCTGGTCTCGGTCGACAAGCTCTTGGAGAAGTTCATCGGCCGCGAGATCGTGCTGATCGACGACGAACACGACCTGACGATCAAGGGCACGCTGCTTTCCACCCAGGGCGGGCGCGTGGTCCGCGACGACAGCGGCCAGATTCTGGTCAATCCGCTGGGGCGCGTGATCCTGCCGCCGGGCAGCGCCGATGAGCTCTTACTGCGGCCGACCTTGTCCTGGAACCTCTGGAGCGCCGCGGCCGGCCGCCAGCCGGCGGAGATCAGCTACCTCTCCGGCGGGCTGAGCTGGCTGGCCGACTACGTGGTGCTGCTCAACGCCGACGACACCGCCGGCGATATCGAGGGCTGGGTGACGGTCAAGAACTACAGCGGCACGACCTATCGCGACGCGCGGCTGAAGCTGGTCGCCGGTGACGTGAACATCGTCAAGCAGAAGGTCCTGCCGCCGCCCCAGGCGGGGATGATGCTCCGCTCGGCGACGATGGCCGCCCCCGAGGGCTTCCAGGAGGAGGAGTTCTTCGAGTACCACCTCTACGACCTGCCGCGGCCGACGACGCTTAAAACCAGCCAGATGAAGCAGATCGGCCTGCTGACCGCGGCGGCCGTACCGTTCGAGAAGCTGCTGATCTTCAACGGCATCAACGGCGGCGACGTGCGCGTGGTGATGGAGTTCACCAACGAGGAAGAGGCGGGCATGGGCATGCCGCTGCCCGCGGGCACGGTGCGCGTGTTCAAGAACGACAGCAGCGGCGACGCGCAGTTCATCGGCGAGGACCGGATCGACCATACGCCCAAGGACGAGGACGTGCAGCTGAAGATCGGCAACGCCTTCGACATCGTCGGCGAGACCAAGCGCACGGAATACAACAAGCTCAAAAAGGGCTACGACTCGGCCTACGAGGTCACGCTGAAGAACCACAAGGCCCAGGAAGACGTGGTGGTGACCGTGCCGGTCAAGGTGATGGGCGACTGGAAGATGCTGGAGGCCAGTCACGAATACGCGATGAAGGACGCCTTCACCGCGGAATTCAAGATGAAGGTGCCCGCCGACGGCGAGGTGACGCTGACCTTCAAGTTCAAGGTGACCTGGAAGTAAGCCAGTGTTCCGTGAGCAGTGGTCCGTGAACAGCTGGTAGCGCGGTCCCGCCATGGCGGGACTGCGTCAACTTTGGGAGTAGCGCGAGCCCCCGTGCTTGCGTGGATCAGGTTAAAGGTTAAAGGCAGCAGGTGGTAGGGCGAGAAAAGCCGAGGTGAATTGATGCGTTTGCGCTTGCTTGCGAAGCCAGATTGTATATAGGAAAAGCTAGACGCGGTTTAAACCTCTAACCTTTCACTATTAACCTATCTTCGGAGGATGCCCGCCCACCGGGGACGCAAGCCCGGGGGCTTGCGCGGCCCGTTAAGCGCTTTTGCCGCCGCCTGCGATATTTATAAGTAACAGCAGCTACTGATAAACGAAGTCAGCGCGGTAGAAGCGTCTGACGTCAGAGGGCGTTACTGATTGAAGGTCCTGGTCACCGGTGCGACGGGTTATATCGGCGGGCGGCTGATTCCGCTGCTGCTCTACCACGGCCATCGCGTGCGTGTGCTGGTGCGCGACCCGCGGCGGATCGAGCGCCGGCCCTGGGCCAACGCCGTCGAGGTCGTGACCGGCGACCTGGAGGACTCGATCAGCGCCCAGCGTGCGCTGGACGGCATCCGCCACGCCTATTACCTCGTCCATTCGATGCACTCGGGCGGCGACTTCGACGCGCGCGACCGACGGGCGGCGGAGAACTTCGCGCTGGCCGGCCGGCAGCTCAAGCACGTGGTCTACCTCGGCGGGCTCGTCCCGCACGCGGGCGAGGGTACGCGGCACCTGGCCAGCCGCAGAGAGGTCGGGGCGATCCTGCGGCGCTACCTGCCGGCCACCGAGCTGCGCGCCGGGCCGATCATCGGCTCGGGCTCGGCCAGCTTCGAGATGGTGCGCTACCTGGTGGCGCGCCTGCCGGTGATGCTGCCGCCGCGCTGGGTCAACAACCCGATCCAGCCCGTCGCCGTGCGCGACGCCCTGCGCTACCTGTGGCTGGCGCTGGAGCGGCAGGTCGGCGGGGTGGTCGAGGTCGGCTGCGAGCCGCTGAGCTTCAAGCGCATGCTGGAGGTGGTCGCCGAGGTCCAGCGTTTCCACCGCTGGATCATCCCCACGCCGGTGATGACGCCGCGGCTGGCCGCCGAGTGGATCCACCTGGTCACGCCGATCCCGCGCGCCCTGGCCATCCCGCTCTGCGAGGGGATCATCCATCCGCTCAAGGCCGATACTACGCGCGCCGCGCGGCTGTTTCCGGAGGTCAAGCCGATCAGCTACCGCCGCGCCGTGGTGCTGGCGCTGGGCAAGGTGCTGCGCGGCGAGGTGGAAACGAGCTGGATGAGCGCGCTGGGCGAGGGGCCGACCTACGAGCTGACCACCTGGGAGGGGCTCGACCGCGAGATCCGCTCGCGGTACGTCGCGGCACCGCCGGAGCAGGTGTTCCAGAGCTTCACCAGCTTGGGCGGCGAGCGCGGCTGGCGCACCTGGACCTGGGCCTGGCAGCTGCGCGGGATTGTCGACCAGCTGGCCGGCGGGCCGGGGCTGAGGCGCGGCCGGCGGCATCCGCTGGAGCTGCTGCCCGGCGACGCCGTGGATTTCTGGCGCGTCGAGCGGGTCGAGCCGCCGCGGCTGTTGCGCCTGCGCGCGGAGATGCTGTTGCCGGGGCGCGCCTGGCTGCAGTGGGAGGCCGAGCCCGAGGGGGAAGGCACGCGGCTGGTGCAGTCGGCGCTGTTCGCCGCGAGCGGCGTCTGGGGGCACCTCTACTGGAACCTGCTCTACCGCGTGCACGGCCTGATCTTCGCCTCGCTGGTCAACGCGATCGCGCGGGATGCGGAGCGTGGGGTGCCGATTGAAAAAGGTTAAAGGGGAAAGGTGAAAGGTCAAAGGGCCGGAAATAGGGACTAGG
>JAFGCY010000002.1 GCA_016932385.1 bacterium
CCACGCCTGCGTGGACCGTCAGGTTCAAGGTTCAAGGCAGAAGGTTCAAGGGCTTTAGGCGTGGGCGCCATATTCAGTAGCACAAGCACGGGGGCTTGCTCTGCTGCGTAAAGGGACGCCGCCGGTGGGTCCGCGTTACAAAAAAACCGGTCGGGCGCCCACTGTCCTAAACGCCCGGCCGGCCGAACCGATAATAAAATGCTGATAGGCGCAGTCGTCGTAGCTTTCACAACACTGCTCTGCGCTGGGTAATTGTTAACGCCGCCAGTGCCCGCCCGCCGCCGGCTGGTCGATCGGCTCGGGTGCCGGCCGCCACGGGCAGTCATTAAGGTAAACGCGCGCCACGCAGCGAATGTGAGGCATTGGAAGAAAACTGCGAAGATTGGGCGGCGGTCGTCCCGCCCGTGCGCCGACCGGCAGTCGCTTATTCCGAGCGCTCCAGGTCCAGGATCTTCGTCCGTTCGGTGTAGTCCTTGAATTCCAGCGACTTGAGTGATTCGATCTTCTTGATCACGTCGCGGATCTTGCGCGCGGCTTCCCGTCCCTCGGACAGCATCTGCGCCTGGTCCGGCGTGATGTTGTCCTCCTCCAGCATCAGCTGGATGATGCCCAGCACACCGGTCAGCGGGTTGTTGATCTCGTGCGCGTAGGTCGCGGCGGTGCGCTGGATCGTCTCCAGCTCCGCCGCCCGCACCTGGCTCTGGCGCAGTTCCTTCTCCATCCGCCGTTGCTCGGTCACGTCGCGGATCACGACCACGCGCAGGTCGCGTTCGCGGTAGGTAAACGGACGCCCGCGCATGATCGCCAGGAACCGCGAACCGTCCTTGCGCAGGATCCCGCCCTCCTCCTCGCTGACCTCCAGCGCGCGCATACGCGCACTGATCTTCTGCATCGACTCCGGCGCGACGTACTCCTTGATGTGCGTGCCGATCAACTCGGCCGCGCTGAAGCCGGTCAGCGTCGTCATCGCCGCGTTGCAGTGCGTGATTACGCCCTGGTCGTGCAGCAGCACGCCTTCCTCGGAGGCGTCCGACAGCAGGCGGAAGCGCTCCTCGCTCTCTCGGAGCGCCTGCGTCAGGGTGCGCTCCAGGTCCATATCGCGCCAGATCGCGTAGAGCAGCTGCTTGCCGCCGACCAGCACGGGCGACAGTGAGACTTCGACCAGGAAATCCTGGCCGTCCACGGTGCGGTACAGCCATTCGAAACGATGGCTGCCCATCTCCAGCGTCAACTCGGTGTTGCGCTGGGCCAGCTTTTTCGACTCCAGGCCGTTGGGCTGGCGCTCGGGGAAGAAATCACCGACCGAATGCCCGATCACTTCGTCGCGGGTCTGGGCGTTGAGCTTCTTGACGGCGGCGTCGTTACAATCTACGACGCGCTCGCGGTCCTGCAGCAGCACGGGGAACGCGGCGCCGTGCATCATCTTCACGAAGCGCTCTTCCGTCAGCTTCAGCTTGCGCTCGATCTCGCGGCGTTCCTCGATCTCCACCATCAAGTGCTGGTTGGCCTCGTTGAGCTCGAAGGTCCGCTCGCGGATCTTCTGCTCCAGGTCGCTGAAATGCAACCGGAGGGATTCCTCCGCCTTGAGCCGGCCGCGCTCGGCGACGATGTTCTGCCAGATGACGTAGGCCGAGATCAACAGCACGGCGAACAGGATCAAGCCCAGGATGCGGCTCATATGGCCCAGGATGCTGTCGATGGCCAGGTGGATATCGTCGACGTAGATCCCGGTGCCGATCACCCAGCCCCAGGGCTCGTAGAGCCGGATGTAGGAAAGCTTGGGCACGGTCCGCGAGGGCTGGTCCATCCACTGCCAGGTATAGCCGATATAGCCCGCTTGGTCGTGTGCGGCGAGATAGGCGATCTCGCGGAAAATCTTGCGCCCGCTGCCGTCCTCGATGTCCGTCAGGTCCTCTCCCTCGAGGTCCGGGCGGTAGGGGTGCATGATCATCGTGGGTGCCAGATCGTTGATCCAGTAGTAATCCTTTCCGCCGGGGCCGTAGCGCATCGTCCGCACTTGATCGATCGCCGAGGCCTGGGCTTCCTCCCGCGTCAGCTCGCCGGCCTGGACGCGCCGCTCCAGGCTATCGCACATCCCCCAGACCGTCGCGGCCAGGTCACGCAGCATCTCGCGCCGCTCATTGATGAACTGCTGTTCAAGCTCGGGCAGGATGTAATAGAACAACGTGCCGACCATCAGCAGCAGCGTCAGGCCGACCGGAAGCGCGGTGCGAAAGATAATCGCCAGCCAGGAAAACGTCGACGTGCTGTGTCTCACCGTAACTCCCATCGCTGCGCGCAAAGCGCCGTAACGCCGCAACATGGATGCCGCAACCGGCATGCCGTATCAGCCCCCGCCGGCATCCTCAATTAATATTAGTGATAATTGCGTTCTAGATGGGAGTTTTAGGATAAAACAAGCCGAATTTAACTGTATTTTAAGCTTTACTTCACTAGGCTGTTACTTGCCTTCCAGGTCCAGCATCTCGTGGCGTTCCAGATACCGCCGCGAGGTCGGCTCGTTGATCTCCTCCAGCTGTTTGACCACGTCGCGGATCCGCTCGGCGGCGGTCTTCAGTTCCGCCAGCAGGTCGCCGAACTCCGGCGGGCACTCCAGGTGGTCGCGGATCTCGTCAGCCAGCGCCATGATGCCGGTCAGCGGGTTGTTGATCTGGTGCGCGTAGGTGACAACCGTCTTGCGGATGCCGGCCAGCTCCGCCGCCTGGGCCTGGGCACGGGCCAGGGCCAGTCCCATCTGCTGGCGCTCGGTGATATCGGCGTACTGCGCCAGCAGGTAGCTCCGGCCGTTGAGCTCGATCACCTTTTTGTAGTTGTGGAAATAGGCCATCTCGCCGCCGGCGCGCTTGATCTCCTGGACGTACTCGCGACCTTCGCCGGTGCGGAGGATCTCGCGGTCCTCGCTGATCCAGCCCGCAACCTGCTCGGCCGGCCGGCCCTTGGCCAGCCACAGGTCGGCGTTGAGCTTGCCCACCACCTCCTCGGTCGTCAGCCCGTAGGGCTCGGCGAAGGCCGTGTTGGCGAAGATGATCCGGCTGTCGCCGTCGCGCACGACGATCTTGCCGGGCATCGTATCGACGATGTGCCGTAAAAAAGCCGCGCTATAACCCGCGGCATTCTGATTATCCTCAGATGACATCGCCTGGATTCTACCAAGATTTGCCGGATAACGTGAAACGCCGCGGCGGCCGGCAGGCGCGCGATATCCACGGGCCGCTCCCGCCGGTGCGGCTTACGGCCAGACTTCCGTCTCGTAATTGCAGTACTCGCCGATCGGCACGACCGCGCCGGTGTCGCCGTTGATGTAGCACACCGCCCAGTAGCCGCTGTGGTACGGGCAGTCCTCCGTCGGCGGCGTCATCACCGCCTGCGAGTTGCCGTTGACCAGCACCTCGACCTCGACGCCGCAAGCCGCCAGCGAGAAGTCCCAGCCCGCCAGGATCTTCACGTTGTAATATCCGCTGTAGCTCTTGACGACCCGGATGTCGGTCGAGCCGAGCGTCACGTCCAGCCCGTTGTACTCGCAGTGGTCCTCGAACCGCGCCCAGGGCGGATTGAAGATCGTGCCGATCTGGGTCTTCTTGATCAAGTAGAAGTCGCCCTCGATGTTCGGCGTATACATGATCGTATAGATGAACCGGTCGTTGTTCCAGGTGGTGCGGATGATGATCTCGTCCGGCGGGCCTTCCTCGGCCATGGTGAAGCTGTGCGTCTCCAGGCCGTCGGCGGGCACGGTGACGTTGCGGTTGTAGGCGGCATAGCCGTCCTTGGTCGCGTTCAGCTCGTAGCTGCCGGCCGGCACGCTGACGAAGCCGTAGGCGCCGGTGGCATCGGTGGTGTCGTTGTAGGTCTGGCCGTTGTAAATACTCACGGCCACGCCGGCGAGCGGCGCTCCGCCGGCGGCGTCGGTCACCACCCCGCCCAGGCTGCCCTTTTGTGCATCCGAAGTCAGCGCGGCCAGGACCTGGGTCGTCTTGTCCTTTTCCACGACCGTGGTCTTGGTCGTGCCGTTGTAGCCTGCCTTGCTGAAGGTCAGGCTGTAGTTGCCGACGGGCACTGTCTTGGCATAGGCGCCGTTGGCGTCCGTATAGACGGTCTCGGCGAACTCCTGGCCGTCGGTGATGTAGACGGCCACGCCGGCGATGCCGTCATCCGTCTCGGCGTCCGTCACTGAGCCGGCGATCATCCCCGTATCCACGCCGAGCTGCCATTCGATCTGCCACAGCGTCGTGGAGAAGTCGATCACTGCCGGCGCGTCGTAGTCCACCAGCGTCCGGCCCAGCGCGCTGACCTTGGCGCCGACCTTGGCGTCGACGCCGCCGTTGATCGAGATCGAGTACTTCTCGGGATTGGTGTCGTACTGCGCGGTGAACTTCAGGTAGGGGCTGGTCAGCTCCAGGTACGGGCCGGCCACGCCGTAGATGCGCAGCGTCGGCGCGGGCGAGAACAGGTTGAACTTGCCTTCCAGCGCCAGGTAGCCGTTGGGCTTGTGCGGGTCGTCGACGCCGAGGCTCAGGTTCGGCGTCAACGAGCTATAGGCGTCCCAGCCGTCGGCCCTGGTGTATTTGATGCCGGCCTTGGCCACGACTTGCAGCGTCGGCTTGACCTCCAGCCCCAGTTCCAGCTTGCCCTCGAAGCCGAGGTAGATATCTACCATCGGCATGAACACCACCGGCACCGGGCCGACCAGCATCGGGATCGGCGCGAAGTAGGCGGTGCCGAGCAGGATCGCCGAGTTGTTCAGCTCGACGGCCTGGCTCCATTTGATCGACGCCTCGCCCGTCACGTTGAACACGCCCTCGAAGTTGAAGCCGTACAGCGTGCCCAGGTCGTCCCAGCTGGAACCCACGTCGATGTCGACGTTGACGTCCAGCGCGAAGCCGATCGCCCCGCCGACGGAGAAGCCGTAGCCCAGGTCGACGCTGTTCAGGCTGACCTTCATGTTTGCCAGGCTGAGGCAGGGATCCTTCGCGCCGTCGAGTTCGGACGCGGTGCTGAGCGGTTCGAGCGCCACGCCGTCGTAGGCGGCGTCGAAGTGGTCCAGGTCGCCGTAGCTCAGGGTGCGCGCGAAGCTGAACTCGGCGCTGTCGAACAGGTCCTCGAGCGTCGCCGGCGCGGTCTGGACCACGATGCCCTTCTCGGTCGGGCTGATCGACTCGATCCGGCGCAGGACACCCTCGCCCTCGCCGGAAACGATGACCTGCCCGACGTAGAGCCCGGCCGAATCGCCCCACAGCGTCAGCCAGTCCGTGCTGACCACCGAGACGCTCAGCCCCAGGTCCTCGATCACCGCGGCGTCCGGGTTGATCAGCGGGTACTGCGGGCTGTCCTCGCCTTCGAAGTCACAGGGCGCAACCATGAACTCGCTGTAGGCCGTGGTCGCGCCGGCGGGCAGCAGGTAGTTGAACGCATAGGCGCCCGCGTTCGCCGTGCCGTCCTGGAACAGGACCGCCCCCAGCCGCGTGTAGCTGCGCTCGCCGTCGTTGCGACCGTAGATGTTGTAGCTCTCGACCGCGGCCATGAAGTTCTGGCCGATCGGCGTGATGTCGTTGACGGTCACCATGCCGTCCCGGTTGCCGTCGGCTACGCGCGCCGCGGCCCAGTTAGCGTCGCCCTCCGCGGCCAGGTAGTACATGCCGATCGGCGTCAGGTCGTTGACGCTGACCAGGCCGTCCTGGTTGTAATCGCCGCAATTCCGGTAGGTCCAGCGCAGGTGGTCGCCGTTGCCCTCCGCGGTCACCGCCAGGTCGTCGATGCGGTTGGCTGCGCCGCTCGGCACCAGCGAGGCCTGCTTGTCCCCGGCGCGCTCTTGCAGCACGCGGCTCAGCTCCGCCGTCAACTCGTCCCAGACCTCGGGGGCGACTGCGGCCGGTGCCGGACAGGTGGCCACCTCGTCCAACGCATCCGCCAGCGGCAACTCGGCCGGCAGGCGCGTGCTGTAGCCGGTCAGCCGCGGCCCCGAACCGGCGGGTAAGGCTGGATCCGCTGCGTCCGTCGGCGTGAGTGTACTGCCGCCGCATGCGCACAGCGCGCTGGCCAACGCGAAAATCAGTAGGCAATGGGCCATCCGGGTCGGATCAACCATCTTTCCTCCCGTCGGTAGCTCTCCGCGTAATTATAGCCCAGCCTTGATCCAATATGTGCTGAAGCAGCTCCGGCAATCCCGCGGAAGAGGATCCGGGGCACGGAAAAACTAATCACGAGCCACGCCCGGTAGTTCACACTAGCAAACGAACTTGATCCGGAGTGAACCATGAAAGTGCTGATCGTTTACGCTCACGAGAATCCGGCCTCGTTCAACGGCGCGATGAAGGACACCGCCGTTGAGGTGCTGACCGCGCAGGGACACGAAGTGCAGGTCTCCGACCTCTACGCCCAGGGCTTCAATCCCGTCGGCGGCAAGCATGACTTTACCGAACTCAGCGGCGCGGAGTTCTACAAATACCAGGCCGAGCAGGTCGCCGCCGGCCGGAGCGGCACGTTCGCCACGGATGTCCAGGCCGAGATGGACAAGCTGGTCTGGGCGGACCTGGTGCTGTTCCAGTTCCCGCTGTGGTGGTTCCACCTGCCGGCGATCCTCAAGGGCTGGATGGACCGCGTGCTGGCCTCCGGTTTCGCCTATGGGAACGGCCAGATGTTCGACCGGGGCAAACTCGCCGGCAAGCGCGCCGCCTGTGCGATCACCACCGGCGGTCCGGCGGCCTTCTATCCCGACCTGGCCGAGACGCTCAAGCCGATCATGTTCGGCATCCTGTACTTCACCGGCCTGCAGGTGCTGCCGCCGTTCGGGGCACACGCGCCGGCCCAGGCCGATGACGCCACGCGTACGCAAATGCTGGCGGACTACCGCGCGCATGTGGAGCAGCTGGCTTCCGCCGAACCGCTCCAGTACCCGACCATGGCCGAGATGGGCATGGGCTAGCGGCACGGGCGGCTCGGCTTCGTCCCGACCCGAAAAAGCGGCAAGGACAAGTGGAAGCTTCGATTACCCAGGCCAGCCCAAGCGCTTGCCACTTTCACATTCTGCTTTCGCTTGGATAGAATACACGCATGACGCCGCATGTTGATTTCGACGACCTGCTGGAGTTCGGCGCGGACAGCGCGGTCAAGGCCTTCTTCAAGCGCGTGCTGCGGGATGACGGCATCGACCTCGACAACTGGCGCCGCCAGAGCGCATCGGCCCTGGCCGGCCTCAGCGGCTCGATCATCGGCTCGCTGCTGAGCGGCCCGCTGGGCTTCATGCTGGGTACGCTGGGCTGGCTGGTGGGCCAGTCCGCCAGCTACCCGGGCGACCGCTCCCCCGCCGAGATCCAGCGCCAGCACCGCGAGGTGCTGAAGTGGAAAGCGATCGAACGCTCGGCCCAGCTGATCGCCGACCACTGCCCGTCGCACCTCTCCGGCCGTTTCCGCGACGCGTTCTACGCCATCGCCAACTCGCCCGGCCCGGACCGGCAGATCTCGGCGGACGAGGGCGCGCAACTGGTTTCCTCGACACTGGCCGGCGTGGATTACGACACCGCGCGCAAATTCCAGCGCCTGTACAACGCGGCCCTGGATTTGATCGGCTGACCGGAGTGATTCAGGCGTCGCAATTGAGACGGACTCCGGACCAGGGTTCGCCAGCACGGAGGCTTACGCTACCCGGGCATTCGCTTACGCTTACCACTCACGCTTGTTGGACGCAGCCGTGCCGCCCCTTCGGCTGGTCACTGCCAACTGACAACGATTAAATAATCTACCAGTTTTCCCCCAGCAACTCGAAGTGCGCCTGGGGATGGGCGCAGGCCGGGCAGGTCTTCGGCGCTTCCAGTCCGACGTGCAGGTAGCCGCAGTTGCGGCAGCGCCAGGTCACCTCGCTGGCGCGCTTGAACACGATCTGCTGCGCGATGTTGTTGGCCAGGTCGCGGTAGCGTTTCTCGTGTTGCTTCTCGGCGATACACACCGCGTCCCAGAGCTTGGCGATCGCCTCGAAACCTTCCTCGCGTGCCACGGCGGCAAAACCGGGGTACAACTCCGTCCATTCGTGCTTCTCGCCGTCGGCGGCATGCTCGAGGTGCTCGAACGTCGAGCCGACCACGCCGGCCGGAAAAGCCGCGGCGATCTCGACATCGCCCCCCTCCAGGAAACTGAAGAATCGTTTGGCATGCTCACGTTCCTGGTCAGCCGTCTCGCTGAAGATATCGGAGATCTGCACATAGCCTTCCTTGCGGGCCACGCCCGCCGCGATGTTGTAGCGGTTACGGGCCTGGGATTCACCGGCAAACGACGCCAACAGGTTCTTCTCGGTCTGCGAGCCTTTGACTTTCATGATTCCTCCAGTGGTTTACTGCTGAAACTATTTTATCGGACAGCTTTTATCAGGTTCGGAGTATTACAATATGATTAAGCATCGATAAACCCGTCGGATTGAAGCTAGAATCAAGTGAGTACGCACCGGGCCGTCAAAGGGCATACTGCATGGATTCATTGACTGCAATCGAGAACAACACGGCGGATGCAGCGTTCATCCTGCGCGTCCTGGAGTCTTTCGCGCTGCCGGCGATCATCGTGCGGGAAGACCGCCAGGTGGTCTACCTGAACGACGCCGCGCGAGCCAAGTACGCCGGCAACCTGCCCGCCGACCGGCTGCCGACCTGCTGCCAACTGGCCCTGGGCCGCGATGAACTCACCAACATCTGCCAGACGGCCTGTCCCGTCCGGGCCTGCCTCGAATCCGGCCAACCCGCCAAGTACGTGCACCGGTTTGCGATCGAGCCGGGCAAGTTCCAGTTTGCCTCGGTCAGCTGTTATCCCCTGCGCGATCCGCAGACGGGACTTCGCTACGGCTTGACGCTGCACAACAACTTCCGCGACGATCCCCTGCCGCACGACGACGCCGAGGCCAGCCAGCATTACCGCATCTCCATCCAGACCTCGATCGACGGCTTCTGGCGCATCGACGGCGATGGGAACCTGCTGGACGTCAACGACGCCTACTGCCAATTGCTCGGTTACACGCGCGAAGAACTGCTGAGCAAGCATATCAGCGAGATCGATGTCGACGAATCCACGGCGGAGGTCCGGCAGCATATCCAGCAGATCCTGGAAACCGGCTACGACCTGTTTGAAACCCGGCACCGCCACAAAAACGGCGAGTTGATCGACGTCGAGATCAGCGTCACCTTCAGCCGCGAATTCGGCTCGTTCTTCGCCTTCATCCGCGACATCCGCGAACGGCGCCGCGCCGAATCCGCCCTGCGCGACAGCCAGCAGCGGTTTGCCAGCCTGTTCGACAACGTGCCGATCTCGATCTGGGAGGAGGATTTCAGCGCGGTCAAAGCCGAGTTGGAACGAATCAAGGCGGAGGGCGTGACCGACCTGGACGAGTACCTGCGCGCGCATCCGGAGCTGGTCACCCATTGTATCTCGCTGGTCCGAATCCTCGGGATCAACCGCACGACGTTCGAAATGCTGCAGTTCGAATCGGCGGATGACCTGTTCGCCGACCTGGGCAAGGTGCTGACGCCGTCGTCGATGGAAGCGATCCGGCAGCAGCTGCTGGCTATCTGGCAAGGCCGCACCAGCATCTCGCTCGAAACCTACCAGCGGACCGGCACGGGGCGCGAGATCCCGATCCTGCTGAAGTGGGCGGTGCCGCCGGGCCACACCGCAAGCTACGACCGCGTGCTGATCTCGTTCACCGACCTGACGCAGCGTAAGAAGGCCGAGCTGGAACGCGACCTGTTGTTCTCGCGCTCCACCGACGGCCTGTGCATTGCCGGCTTCGACGGCTACTTCAAGCAGATCAACCCGGCACTCGTGGAAATGATCGGCTGGCCCAAGCAAGACATTATGTCCAAGCCCTGGCTGGATTTCGTACATCCCGACGACCGCGGAAACACCAAGCAGGCCGGCGCGCAGCTGGCCCAGGGCCTGCCGGTCTTCAACTTCGAGAACCGCTACGTCCGCGAAAACGGCACCTATCGCTGGCTGTCATGGGATTCCTTCCCCGATGTCCATCGCCAAGAGATTTTCGGCGTGATCCGCGACGTCACGCAGGTCAAAGCCACCGAGGAAGAGCTGCGGCGCGTCCAGATGGAAAAAGCCGAGTTGGAAGGCATCCAGAAAACCGCCGCCACCTATGCCCACGAGATCAATAATCCGCTGACCGGCGTGATGGGCCTGCTGGAGCTGATCGCCAACACCAGTGCCAATCCCGAGGACACGCGTCAGATGGCTGTCGAGGCGCTGCAGGCCGCCCGCCGCATCAAGGAGGTCACCGCCAAGGTGGAAAGCCTCGACCGCCCGCGCAGCCGGTCCTATCTCGATAAAGCGCAAATCCTCGATCTGGATTCCGACAGCTGAGCGCCGCGCCGCGCCGCCAATCCACCCACCACCGGCTGCTTTGGCCCCACTTTCTTACCGTTAAATGTTAATATAGGTTATTATATGATATAATATTGATATGTGATTGCTATTGTTTAATATCTCCGGTAAAACCTAACGTGCCAGCCGGCAGTGGCGCTTATTCCCGAGAACGGGCCCGTCCCGCCGGCGGTACGGAATAACATCGGAGGATTACGATGACAACAACTGCGAACGAACCGGAAGTCCAGGCCTACGATCCGCTGGACGTGCTGTTGGCCTGGGCGCATAGCGCCAGCGGCCAGGCTCCGACCACGCTGCTGGCCCAGCTGGGCATCCTCGGCCAGGAGCTGGACGACTACCTGGAACGGCTGGAGCCGCTGATCACGCGCATGGACCTGCTCTGCGGCGCCGCCGAGTTGATCTGTCGCAGCCGGCTGGCCGCGCTGATCCGTGCGCGGCTGGCCCAGCTGTTCCTGACGGTGGAGAAACCCAGCGACATGGCCCACCTGGCACGAGCGCTGGACAAGCTGCCGGACTGGGTGTTGGAATTGCCCACCGATTACCAGCAGGATCTCCCGCTCGTGCCTTCCGGCGTGGACATTCCGCCGCCGGACCCGATCGTGCCGGACCCCGACGACGATCCGTACGCGGATCTCAACCTCGATCAGGTGCTGGGCGAGATCGCGAAGACCGTCGACGAACTGACGGCGGAGGTGGACCCGGGCCGCAAGCCCGCCACGAAACCGGCGGGAGCGGCGGAGCTGGCCGCCCTGACCAAGAACCTCAAGGCCATCCACGGCATGGCGGACGCCGCGGCACCGGCTCCCAGCGCCAACGGTAGCGGTAGCGGGGCCACCCACGACGGCGGTAACGGCGCGGAGGTTGCCGCATCTGCCGGCGGCATTGGCAGCGGTACTGGCAGCGCCACTGGCAACGGCGCCGCCAGCGGAAATGGCGCCGTGCCCACCGCGGTGAATACCGAGCCGAAGAAACCCAACCGCCGGAAGCGGTAGCGAGCGACTGCAGCAGTGCGCCGTTTCCGTTGGCCGGGGTCGCTTCGATTTACTGCGAGGCTATGGAAGAACGCCGGTGGAAACAATCCAGAGCTCGTTGCTGGTAAGTGACATCGGGGTTGCGGCAAAGATATAGCCGTACGTAAGGTCGGTAGTCAGGAAACACCCAGGTTTTGACCAGACGACGTCTTCTACGGCAAACGGCGGATACGCGTCCCATACCAGCCGCGAGACATCGATCTCGACTCCCGAACCGTCGGGTTCGGTATTGGCGACGAGAGAGAACTCCAGCGCATAGTCCAGATTGAACGGCGGCTCGCTGCTGCGCACCACATACGGTTCAGCCACGGTGCCGCTGCCGATTACGCCCGTCCAATCCTCGTCGTGCGGATCGGGGAGGATATAGATGCTTGCGGCCAGGTCGATCACGTTCAGCGTGAATTCGAATTCATCTGCGCCTTTGGCGTTGACCACGGTCAGCGATGCGGCATAGGCGCCGGCCGCGCCGAGCGTAACCACCGGGCCGGCCTCGTCGCTGAGATTGGGCGTGGCCCCGCCGCCGAAATCCCAGGCGTACGCCAGCGGCTCGTCGCCGGTGACCTCGGCCGTGAACGCCACCTCGGCCCCGGCAAACCCGCTCTGCGGCGCGACCGCCTCGATGGCCGGCGCGACAAACACGCCTTCGAACCATAGGCGGTCCAGGGCAAACTCGCCCTGGGCGACCAGTACCACCAGGACCATCACGGAGTCGTCCGCGCCGACGTAGGGGCTCAAGTTCGTGATCCACAGCCGGTCAGCGCCCTGGCCGTTGACCGCCGGCACGGACCAGTCCCACTGGCTCGTTGCGCGGTTGCCCAGGCCGATCCACAGCTCGCCGTTCGCCGGTCCCGTTTCCCATTCGTTGGAGAACCAGCAGCCGCTCTCGGTATCGCCGGTATAGAAGAGATACAGCGCCCAGGCCATCTCCGCGGGCGAGGGATCCTCCGCGGGATCGCAGTCCGGCGTATAGATCCCCTGCGTGCCGTCAGCGCCGACGCGATGCGGCGCAATCGGTTCGCCGACGAAGTCCGCGCCGTTCAGCTCGATCGTCGATTCCGCGGTGCTTTTCACGACGGGAGCCGTGAATTGCGGGAAGGTCACCACGGCTTGCTCGGCGGTGCCGTCCGTGTCCAGTCCGGCGTCTGTCCCACCACCACAGCCCGCCAGCAGCAGCAGGCCGAGTATAAACCCCACGCTCCGTTTCATAGCAATATTCTAACTGAAATCGACCTGGAGTGGGTTGCTGCGGGACAGGGACTTGGGACTAGGAATATTTAGTGATTCCGGCGGCAGCGCCCTCGCCCGCATCTTCAATAGCGTAAGTGAAAAGCGTATTACAGCAGAATCTCCGACAGCTGCTTCAGGTCCGGTTCCATGTTGCTGAACACGGGCACCTCGCACTCGGCCTCCAGTTCGCGGATCGACAAAGGCGAGCTGGTGCAGACCCCGCTGATCGCGTGCGGCTCGAGGTCGAACTTCTCGCGAAGCGTCCTGAGCCCGCCCAGCGCCCCCAGCGAGTCCCCGGCGCAGAATAGCAGCCGGTGGATGCGCTTCCTCACTTCCTTCATCCGGAGAAGCATGGCCGTCTCGCGCTGCAGGATGCCGTCGGCGATCTCGACCACCCAGAAGTTGCGGGGGTTGTTGGCGTACTTCAGGTCGAGGGTGTTGAAGATATTGAGCAGTTCCTTTTCATCGAGGAGGTAAGTGCTGGGGTAGCCCATGAAGGTGAAGTCCGTCGTCGGGGTGGCGCCGGCGTCCTCCATGTGCAGGATGTCCTTGAGGCTGGCGGTGCCGGTGATCTTCGAGGCGCGCACCGTATAGCCCATCGTCGAGAGCCCCCAGCAGCAGGCGGCGGCGGTGACGCTCTTGCCGCTGTTCATCGCCGTGCCGACGACCAGGATCATCTTGGCGCGGCGGGCGCTCTTCTTCTTGATGCGCGGCTTGACCATGTTGTAGTCGCGCGTGTTGATCACGTTGCCCGCCTCGTCGCAGATGTAGCCGAGGATCCGCACGCGGGTCGGGTCGGAGACGCCGGTATTCTTGCAGAGCATTTCGCCGATCAGGCCGGAGCGGGCCAACAGGTCGGTCTCGCGGGGCAGGCTCTCGGGCACGATGCCCTCGAAGTAGTCCGGCGCGTAGCGGTTGCCGAAGACGAATACGGCGCGCGTGCCGTCGTTGATCATGTGGATCCGGCCTTCGCGGTTCTCCAGCGAGGGATGCTTGCCGATCCGGGTGATCCGGCCGTAGACCAGGTCGCCGGCCACCGGCGCGCGATCGCTGTGCTCGTAGAACCGGATCTGCTTGCGCTGGATCACATACGCCGCACTGGGCAGCAGAAAGCCGGCTGGAACCGCCTTGATCGTGCCGCGGGCCGGTGCGACAGAGTTTTTTGCCATGGTGGTGTGCCCCTGGTTAATGTAATCGAAAGAGCCTTCCGCTTGCGCTCTGCTTTGGCAGTTTAACCCCGCCGGCCCGCTTTTGGCAATAGGCCGGGGGAAAACGCGGCGGGCCAGGCTGGATGCGGGTTGAGCAGGGGCGTCCCGCCTTGGCGGGACTACGGGACAGCGTCGCTACGGGCGACGCATGCTTCGCCCCTTCAGATCCGCGCACCCTACGGAATCTCGTACGCGCCGATGTCCATGCCGCTGCCGGCCGGGCGGTAGGTGCCGTCCAGGTCGATGTACGGCATCGGCGAGAACTCCACGCCCAGCAGCAGGCCGGTGTCATGGGCCGCGCAGCCGATGAGCAGGTGGTAATCGTCCGCGCCGGCGTCGACGAACAGGTCGCCCGGCGCGGCGATCACGCTGTGGCCGTCCTGGCCGGTCAGCGCCCGCCACTCCACAAGCGACATTGTGTCATCGTCGTAACCGAAGGTATCGACCACCACGTTGTAGTCGCTGGTGATCGTGCTGAGGCTGGCGCTGGTTGTGTCGAGCGTGCCGCGGTAGCTGTGCGCGTTCAGGAAGATGTTGTTGTAGGCCGTCGTGTTGGTCGAGCCGCCCTGGATGTTCAGGCACCAGCGGCCGTCGGCGGGCTGGCGGATCGTGTTGTTGACCACGTAGTTGTCGTCCGAGCCCAGGCCGCTGACGGAGTAAATGCTGATGCCGCTGGAGTGGTTGCCGTAGGCCAGGTTGCCGCGGATATAGCAGTGGCGCACGGTGTCGAAGTTCAGCGCCGAGCCGCCCGCCGCGCCATTGCCGTAGCAGATGTTGTACTCGATGTAGCCGTGCTCCATGATACCGTCGCCGCCCGCGTCCAGGTCGCCGTTATTGTGGATGCCGCAGCCGTTATTGCCCCAGCAGATGTTGTGGCTGCAGACGTAACGCTTGCAGCTGTTGCTAAGGTAGATGCCGTGCTGTTCGACGCTGCGGCTGCACTCGTTGCCGGTGACTACGATGTCGTCGTTGAAGCCGCAGAAGATGCCCCAGACGCCGTTTTGGTCGCAGACGTTGTCTTCGATCGTGATGTGGTAGGCGTGCTCCATCTCGCCGCCGGAGAAGCGGATGCCCGCGCGGTCGGCGCCGGTGACGGTGAAGCCGCGGATCGTGACGTGGTGGATCGCGCCCTCGTCCCAATATTCAACGTTGATGCCGTCGGGCGTGTTCACATTGCGCGAGGTCACGCGCGCGACGCCCTGGCCGTCGAAGGTGACGGGATGGCCGGTGACGCCGCTTTGCTGGAGATGGAAACCGGCGTAGTCGCCGGAGCCGACCAAGACTGTATCGCCGGCGGCGACCATGTCCGCGGCGTGTTGCAGGGTGGCCCAGGGCAGGGCCTCGGTGCCGGGGTTGCCGTCAGCGCCGCCGTTGGCCGGCGTGGCGACATAATAAGTTTGCAAGTCGGGCAGGGGGATGTCGTAATTGAGCTCCAGGCCGAGCAGGACGTTGCCCAGGACATCCGGTGTGCCGGACGCGACGGCGGCCAGGTAGCAGTAATCCGCCGGCGAGGTCGGGTCGGCGAGGCCGGTCAGGTCCAGCGTGGCGACCTCGTCCGTCAGGCGGCCGGCGAGCTGCCAGCAATCCGCGCCGTAATCCGCGGCGAGGAACCAGAGCTCCCCGACAACCTCGGCCCGCAGGCCGGAGATGTCGGCGGATTCGGGCCGGCAGTCGTAGATCGCATACGCGTAGGTGCTGTCCGTGCTGCTGAACAGCGCGCGGTCGGCCAGTGTGGTGACGTGCTCGCTGAGCATTGGCAGGCCTGGATGCAGCGGCATGGTGGTGGCGAGGCTGGCCGTCCGCAGGGCGTCGAGCCCGGCGAGCGGGGGCAGGGCGGCCGCGGGGCCGGTGGCGTCGGGCTGAGTGGTCGACCCGCCCGCGCAACTGAAGAACACGCCGATCAACATCAGGAGAAGCAGCTTCCTAACCATGGTGCATCCTTGGACTGGGGCAGTATGCCCTTGGTTCTCATATCCAGTATAGTCATTGGATGGGCGGACTGGAGAAGAGAAAGTAGAACTAAGTTATTTGACAATAGTGGATAGAAGTGGTGTAAGATAAACTGCAAAATATATGCGACAAGGGGGATGCTGTGTTTTTAATGTATGTAGATGAGAGTGGCGATCCTGGGCTTGTTGGCTCACAGTCGCGATATTTTGCGCTTTCGGGCTTGGTACTTCACGAGCTTTCGTGGAAGCCATGCCTTGATCAAATTATCCATTTTCGGCGCAGATTAAAGCAGGCACTTGGATTGCCGATGACAGTGGAGATTCACGCAAGCGTTTTTATGCATGGGCCTCCTCCACCTGTTAACGCCTTGCAAAAACACCAGAGGCTACAAATCATTCGGAACTTCGCAGACGAACTAGCGCAACTTAATACCCTCACTATCATTAACATTATAATTGATAAGAGCAATAAGCCAACTGGATTCGATGTATTTGAATTTGCGTGGAAGCTACTTATTCAAAGACTTGAAAACACAATGGCTGCAGCCAACCTACATGGTCCACGGAATCCATCCGATAAGGGCTTCATACTTCCGGATAGTACAAATGTAAAGAAGCTCACTCAACTAATAAGAAAAATGCGTCACATCAACTATATACGCAGTCAACCGGGATATACCCATGCGGCAAGAGCACTTCCGTTACAGCTCATAGTCGAAGATCCGAGTACACGAGACTCAAAGGACTCATATTTCATACAAGCCGCCGATCTCTGTGCTTATCTGTTTTATCAGTACTTCGCGCCAAACCGCTACTTCCGACGAACCGGTGCGTTTAAGTATCTGGAGCGACTTAAGCCGGTACTATGCCTTCCGTGTAGTACCAAACACCCATTGGGCATCGTGGTTTATTAGGAAAAAAAAGGGGGTAGCGGTTGTAGCCGCTCCCCGGTGCGGTCCTAGCCAAGCAATTAGAGCAAGGTTCAGACCTGCCAAATTATACCGTATCATTCCCCGTTCGTCAGCGATTCTGTGCATAGATTGGGGATAACGAGTGATTTAATCGCTCGGAGGCCAAAGTCCGGAGTCCGGGCGTGGGGCGCTGTGGAGTAGGCAGGCCAAAGGCCATAAGCCGCAGGCCAAAGGTCAAAGCAAAAAACGTGTTGTCCCGCCGGCGACGCGATCGCCGGATTAATCCAGCGTTCGGCAGACCTGGCGGCCGGGAGAGTACTTCGGCCCGCGATGGGCTGGGTACTACGGCCGGCTCTGGCCGTAGACATTTAAAGGTCTGCAACCCCGCCATGGCGGGACGCCCCTACAATGACTGCATCCAGCTTAGTCCCTGGTCCCTAGTTCCTAGTTGTAAGTTCCAAGGACGTTATTCACAGTTTCCAGCCTTGACGCTGGGGGTCGGTGGCCCAAA
>JAFGCY010000027.1 GCA_016932385.1 bacterium
CAGTATTGCTGCGATCAGCAGGCTCAACGTCCCCAAAACAAAGCGCATCGCTGTCTCCCATTCGCGGCTTATGCCTCAGTATACCCCGCGTGAGTGGCAGTCGGCGTGGCGTATGATGCTTGGCATGCTCTATCTGATCGGCGGGCCGGGCCGCGCGGGCAAGACGACGCTGGCGAGGCGGCTGACCGCGCAACACGGCATCGCCTACTTCAGCCTGGACTATCTGATGATGGGGCTCTACCACGGCGCGCCGGAGACGGGGGTGGACCCTAATCGGCCGGAGGCGGCCGTGGCGCCGCTGCTGTGGCCGGTGGTGCGGCCGCTGTTGACGGCGATGCTGGAGAACGGCGAGGAGTATTGCGTCGAGGGATTCGCGATCCGGCCGGCCGGCGTGGCCGAGCTGGCCCAGCGGTTTCCCACAAGCATCCGCTGTTGCTTTTTAGGCTATCCGAACGCCGCTGCGGCGGTCAAGCTGCAGCAGGAGCGCACGCATCCGACCACCAATCCCTGGCCGGCGGACCGGTCCGAGGCGGAGGCCTTGGCCGAGTTCGAGCGCAACAAGCTGGCCAGCATCGAGTTGCGTGGTGAGTGCGT
Source organism: bacterium (assembly GCA_016932385.1). Lineage (GTDB taxonomy): Bacteria > 4484-113 > 4484-113 > 4484-113 > JAFGCY01 > JAFGCY01. Next base: position 595 of record JAFGCY010000027.1, read on the forward strand.
GGCGCATGGCTATCCCTTTGTTGATACTTCAGCAGACTTCGAGGCGGCGATCGAAGCGGCCCGGCAGCTCCTCGTTCCCTGATCAGGTTAGGGCAAACTTCCTGAACAGCAGCACTGACCCCTTCGCGCGATGCGCGCCAACCGGTTTTTGCCTGGTTATCTTGACATCGTGAGACTATAGTCTTATAATAAGATCATGGTATCACAAACGGACTTGAGCCAGGGGCGTGTCAAGCAGAAGCTGAAGACGCGGCGCGAGCTGATCCAGGCAGCCTGGGAGCTGTTGAAGCAGGGGCGCCAGCCGACGGTGGACGAGGTGGCGGAGCAGGCGCAGGTTTCCCGCGCCACGGCCTACCGCTATTTCCCCAGCCGCGAGCGCCTGCTGATCGAAGCGGTGCTCAACCGCGAGGAAGCGGCGCCGGCGGAGGTGCTGGCCGGTGCCGAGGCGGATTCGCCGGGCGCGCGCGCGAGTTGTGTGCAGCGGTTTCTCTACGACCACGTTACGAACAACGAAACGCTGCACCGCTCGCTGATCCGCGCGACGCAGGAGGAGTGGATCGAGCACAAGAGCCGGTTCGTCCTCAGGGGCGACCAACGCCTGAGCCTGATCCAGGAGGCGCTCAAGCCCGTGGCCAAGCGCTTGGGCCGGCGCAAGCTGAGCGACCTGACCTGCGCGCTGGCGGTGCTGATGGGCTCGGAGGCGTACATCGTGCTGCGCGACGTCTGTCAGGTCAGCCAGGCGCAGGGCCGAGAGATTATGAGCTGGGCGGTCGGCGCGCTGGTCGAGGCGGCCCTGGACCAGTGGAAGTAAGCAGAGGAGAGGAAGGCATTATGTATCCGTATCCATTGACCAGATGCAACCGGCTGGCGCGGGCCACGGCGTTCAAGGGCGTGAAGCGCGTCGACCTGACGATTGACTGCGTGCTGGAGGACCAGCTGGGCCGGGCCTACGTCGATAACGCGGACGCCCCGCGAGCTTATCAGCTGCGCGTCGGGCCGCTGTGTTATTTCGCCGGCGTGCCGGAGAACGGTGGGCGCGCGATGATCGACGAACTGGCGACGTATTCCATCGTCATGCCGTCGGCGGACGGCTGGATCGAGGCGCTCAACGAGGCCCGCGGCGCGCGGGTGGCGGAGTGCCTGGCGCGCGGCCTGGACCCGCACTGGGATGCCGCCAATGAGGAATCGTGCCGGCGGGCCGAGAAGCTCGGTTACATGCCAGCCGGTGAGTATCGCGCCTACTTCCTGAACCAGCCGGCGGCCTAATAAAAAAACCAGCCCCATGTGCCGGGGCTGGTTTGCTGTCATTGCATTGTGAAGTAGCTTGGTTAGTTGGCCGTGAAGTGCAGGCTGAAGTCGTAACGGCTGCCGCCCGCCTGGGGATAGATGTACATGTAGTATGTCCCCAGCGTATCCGTCAACTCCGCGCCGATCGCCAGCACGTCATTGCCGCTGTCGTCCTGGGCGATCGTCGTGATGGTGTTGCCTTCAACGTAGTCGAGACGGATCTCCAGATCGCCGTGTTCGGGATCCAGCGTGTTGAGGATCCACTGGAACTGACCCGCGGCATTGAGCTGGAAGCTCAACACATCCGCCAGGTCACCGTCGAATCCGCCGCTCGGGCCGATGTCGCCTTTGAATGTCGGCGTGCCGCTGGCCGGGAACCAGGTCAGCGCCATCGCGCCAGCGCTGGTGTCGTTGTCTTCCATTTCGTCGTACTGCTGGTCGCCGCTGACGGTGAAGTTCACCGTGTCCTCGCCCCAGGCCCCGCTGTCGTCGAATACGCGCAGGCGAGCGGTAAAGCTGCCTACCCGATTGACAGTGTAGCTTTGGCTCGCCGGCGCCGCCATGCGCTCGAAGTCGCCGTCGCCGTACAGGTCCCACCAGTACTCGACAATCGCGCCGTCGGGATCGTAGCTTTGGTTACCGAGCAGGTTGAGTTCCTGGCCCTGCACCAGCGCCGTCGGCTGCGCGACCAGGTGGGCGACGGGCGCTTCGGTGTAGACCGGCGCCAGGATTTTCAGGCCATAGTCGGCGGTTTCGTCGCTGCCCGTGGCGTTGCGGCAGAGCCAGTAATAACGGCCCGCCGGCAAGTTCAACTCGAAATATTCGTTATCGGTTTGGCTGTCGGCGATGGCGACCAGGCTGCCGAACTCGTCATACAGATCCATCGCCAGGTCGGCGGTCTGGTGGTCGAAAAACATACCCATCTGCAGCTTGGCGTCGGCGAGCAAGTCGAAGCGATACCAGTCCGCGCTGTCGCCGTTGTACACGCCGCCCGGCCCGAGGTTGGCCAGGAAGTCCGTGAACGGCAAGCCCGGCAGCGGCTGCGCCGTTTCCAGGCTGTCGTTATCCTCGATCTCGACATAGGCGGGCAGGTTATTGGCGTCGATGATGATCAGGTGCGTACTAACCTCGTCGTTGAGCCCCTGGTCGTCGGTCACCCGCAACATCACGTCATGCTCACCCGCCGCGAACAGCAGCCCGGCAACCTGCTCGCCGGCCAGGTCGTAAGTCCCGTCGGCGTCGATGTCCCAGTCCCAGGCGGTAATCGTGGAAAACTCACTGAAACTCGCTGAGCCGTCCAGCGTGACCGGGTTGTTGTTAAGCGTCAGCGACGGCGTAACGGTAGGAACGGCGACCGGTCCGGCCTCGGCGCCGAATAACAGGCCATCGACGTAAATCGGCGTGGTGCCCAGGCCGAGCAGGCAGGCCAGCAGCTGGCCCTTGTCGCTGATGAAATCCGCGACCGGCAGATTGGCCACCGGCTGCGCGCCGTTGTTGACCGGCACGGTCGTATCCACGGCGAACCAGCGCCAGCCGTCCTCGGTCCAGTCCGCCAGGCCCAGCCAAGTATTGCCGTTGACGGGCAGGGGCTGGTCGTCGCTGAAAATGACCGTGGCCTGGTTACCCTCGGCATAGCCCGGCAGATAGTAACCGAACATCGCGTAAGCGGGCGAGAACTCGTTGACCATGTTGTATTCGGGTTCCAGTTGCAGGGTCACGTCGTCCTGCTTGCCGGCGTTGGCGGTTAGGCCCACGACGTATTCGCTGCCCCGCCGCAGACGCTGGGCGGAAGTGGCCGTAACCTGGCGCGCCGCGAGGCTGGGCGCGGGGAGCACCGTGCCGGCTTGCTGGAGCGCGGGCGGCGTGGTACCCGCGTCCGGCAGGTTGGTCGAACCACCGCAGGCGGTCAACCCCACCAAGAGCATGAGTCCAACTAAAGCTGTAAAGCGCATCGTTACTCACCTTGCTTGCGTCCGGCCGAGCCGGGTAATCAGTAAATGATACTAAGACTCAGTATCAATCATTCATGATACCCGCTTGCGGGGGATTTAACCTACTGGCCGGAAGGCGGCCCGTGCGCTAACCACGCGGGACCCGCGCGACTGGATCCAGGTCGTCGAGTGCTCGGGCCCGGCCGGCACGGGTGGACGTATAATCTGCCCATGCCGCAGGGCCCGCACAACCGGCGCGAGTCACCGCTGTCCACGGAGGACTGGCAGGGCGTGATCGAGCGCTTGGGGTGGGGCGGCCAAGGGCTGGGGCGCTTGGCCGATGGGCGCCTGGTGCTACTGGACTCCGCGCTGGCGCTGTTTCCGGGTGAAGAGGTCCAGGCCGAGATCCAGATCAAGTCGCGCCATGCCGAGGGTTGGGTGAGGGATTACATCACGCGCGATCCGCGGCGCGTGGCGGCCGGCTGCCCGTACGCCGGGGAGTGCGGCGGCTGCAGCCTGTGGGAAGCGGGGGAAGCCGCCGCCGAGTTGAAGCTCGCGATGGTCCGCGACCTGCTGCATCGCCAGTTGCGCGATGTGCCGGACTGCCAGTGGCTACCGGCCCCGCCGGACACCAGGCGCAGCCGGGTCCAACTGCACTGGGATGGCCAGGAGCTGGGATATTACGCCCAGCGCTCGCACACGCTCGTGCCCGTCGAAGTCTGCCCGATGGCGGAAGAGCCCGTATCCGCGGCGATCAAGCACCTGCGCCATGCCTTGCGGCATGAGCAACTGCCGGCGCAACCGGACCGCTGGGAGCTGGTAGGCGGTACGCCCGTTGGCGATGTTGCAGCAGTGGAACTGCTCGATCCGCATCGGGCCTGGCGCTTTGACCGGGATGGCTGGCGCTCGGACACCATGCCGATGGAGCACCGGCTGGGCGGATTCCAACTGGAACAAGCCCCCGGCAGCTTCTTCCAGGCCTGCCCGCAGTGGGCCTGGCAGGCGCTCTCCGGCTTGCTGCAGGAGTGGGAAGTACGTGGCGAGACGTTATATGACCTATACGGTGGCTGCGGCCTGTTTTCGGTGATGCTCTCGACGGCGCTCCGCCGGCTGGTGCTGGTGGAAAGCAACTCGCTCAGTACCGCCGCCGCGCAAATCAACCTGGCCAATGTCGTGGCTGATAGGAACGATTTCGCAGTGCATTGCGCCGACGTGGCGGTCTGGCTGGAGCCGGGCCTGGGAAGCCGTGCCGACGTGATCCTCACCGATCCGCCGCGCGCGGGGCTGGCCAAGCCGGTCGTCGAAAGGCTGCTGACGGCCCAGGCCGGCACGTTGATCCTGGTCGGCTGCGACGGCATGGCCTTCTGCCGCGATGTAAAGGCGCTGGCGCCGGCCTGGCGGCTGGAACACTTGGCGGCGATCGACCTGTTCCCCAATACGCCGCTCGTGGAGTTCGTCGGGCTGTGCCGGCGAGTGAAGGACAATGGCTGATCAAGAGTACCGCATCTGCAGCAAGTGCGGCACGCGGCGTGCCGTCGATGAAGCGGTTTGTCCCAGCTGCGGAAAGCGGCGATCGCGCCGCATCCACCCGCCATGTGAATCGTTCTGGTCGCTGCCGTTGGACGTTCGCCGCGAGATCGCGAAGATGATGTACGCGGCGGTAGCGCAGGATTGGCCGGAGGAACAGGCTGCGGCCATGCTGTTTGCGCGGCTGGGCCGGCCGCGGTTCAAGGAGTTCCGCCGCTACTACCGGTTGATGACCTGGAGCTTCCGGACTACCGGCGGACGCGAGATCGATTTCACCTGGTACCGTGATAAACCGGCCAAGCACCTCAACCCGGTTACCGGTTTGCGGTGGCCGCCGCGGGAGTGAACGGGGTGGCGGCTCCGGTGGACTTGCACTGCTGGTACACTACCTGCTTGTAATGGACGAAAAGGATGCAAGCCCGTTTCTCGTGGTGCTCGGGATCGCCCAGGACGCCGGCTATCCCGCCGCCGGTTGCCGCAAGCATTGCTGCCAGCGCGCTTGGGATCACCCCGAGCACCGGCGGCACTGCGCTTGCTTGGCTATCGTCGATCCGGCCAGCCGGCAGCGCTGGCTGCTGGATTGCACGCCGGACTTTCCCGCGCAGCTGAACATGCTCGATACCGTGGCGCCGGTGGCCGGCAGGCTGGGCGTCGAAGGTATCCTGCTGACGCACGGGCACATCGGGCACTATACGGGGCTGATCCATCTAGGTCGCGAGGCGTTGGATGCCCATCGCATGCCGATCCACGCCATGCCGCGGATGCGTAAATTCCTGGAAACCAACGGGCCCTGGGACCAGCTCGTGAGTAACCGCAATATCGATCTGCAGGACCTGGTCGCTGGCCGCGTCTTCGAGCTGTTCGAGGGCGTCTCATTATCCGCGTTCCTGGTTACGCACCGCGACGAGTACACCGAAACGGTCGGTTTCCGGATAATCGGGCCGCAGAAAACGGTGGTTTATCTGCCGGATATCGACAGCTGGGATGGCGAGGGGCCGGGGCTCGCGGAACTGCTGGACGAAGTGGACACGGCGTTCATCGATGGCACGTTCTACGCGGCTAATGAACTGCCCAGCCGCGACATGGACGAGATCGCCCATCCGCTGATCACGGAAACTATCGAGCGGCTTAAGGCGCTGCCCAACGAGCTGCGGGCCAAGGTCCGCTTCCTGCATTTCAATCACTCCAATCCGGTGCTGGATCCCGCCAGCCAGGAAGCCCAGGCGGTCGCCGCCGCCGGCTGTGGGATAGCCGCGGAAATGGAAATCGTCGAGCTCTAGTCCCGGCCGTCGTCCAGGGCTAGGCGCTCACGCTTCCATCGCGATCGGGCCAGCAACCGAGCAGCCGGCGCAGCAGCGCGACCTGCCCGAGGTGATAGGCGTTGTGGCTGGCGTGGCTGACGAGCATATCGCCGACGCAGTAATCAGCGAATACCTGGCGCTTCAAGGCCGCTGGATCCGTGGCCAGCGCGGCGATTGCCGTGCCAGAGCCCAGGAACGCTTCAACCAGCGCGGGCCAATCCTCAACGCTGACGGCCGGCCAATCGTCGCGGCCGGGCTGGAAGTCTGGCAGTTCGCCGCCCTGGGCCAGGTCCAGACGGGCCTGCTGCCACCAGTTCAGGTGGGCGACGAGTTGCGCGATGGAGTAGGGCAGACCCTCGACGCGGCGGCAGGCCTCCGCGCCGGGCAAGCCCGCCAGGATCGCCGCCGGTCCAGCGTACTCCCAGTGTCCGCTCAGCAGCCATTCCAGCATCTGGCGGTTAGGTAGCAGGCCTGGATCACTCATGCCGGAAGTATAGCAGGGCAGGTGGACGCGGCGGTACTGCCGACGTGGCCAAAGCAGTCCGTTTGCTGTACACTTCCGATAGCGGAGGACACGACAATGGCTGGTGTAGTACAGGTTGAATGGGATGATAGTCTAAGCGTCGGCGTGCCCTTTATCGACGAGCAGCACAAGCGGCTGATCGAGATCATCAACAAGCTGGACACGGCCTGTAAAAAAGGGCAGGCGCGCGAAGTCGTCGGCCAGTTAATCCACGGGCTGGGGGAATACGCGATCTACCATTTCAGCGCGGAGCAGGACCAGATGCGCTTGACCGAGTACCCCGAGACGGCCGCGCACGTGGCCCAGCATCAGGAGTTCATCCAAAAGCTGATGGAAATCGACGCGAAATTCAAGGCCAGCAACGTGCTGCTCAGCAGCGAGATCCTGTTGTTTCTGCGCAACTGGTATCTCAACCATATCCGCCTGGTCGATAAAAAGCTGGGTGCGTACCTGCTCGCCAGGCACAGGGAGAGCCGGCTGGCCGGGCCGGAGGATCCGCCCGAACCGGAGTCCGCGGATTAAAGGATGCAGTACTCCCCGAAGCGGTCGTCCGCATCGCCGTTCGTGACGATGGTCACGACGCGCGCGCCCGTCTCCGGCGTGGGTTTGTGGCCCAGATGCACCCAGTCCCAAATTCCGTAAAGGATCAGCTTGCCGCCCATGATCGTCAGCGTGATCTCCAGCGATTCGAACAGCACCAGTTTGCCGGTGGCCGTGTAGTTCCAGAACATGACGGCGATCATCGTCCACAACAGCGACAGCAGGATATAGCCGATGGTTTTTTTGCTGAAGACGTGCCTGAGCACGGTCTTGAGTTTGCCCGTAATCGTCATGGGATTCCTCCTTTACAGTCTTGATCACCCCGGTCCGGTCTGTGACGGGCTCGGGTTCCGCTACTTGCCTCTATGACTTAATACACGCGGCGCGCCGGAAATATCGTATGGGGCCGGTGGCGCGTGCCTGCCGCCGCCAGGCGAGACCGGGTTCGGTTTTAGCTATGCGGTGTTGCGAGGCTGCCGGTTCAGGCGCGGCGGAAGTTGGTCGGCTGCGCCGGTTCGTTGTCGAGAATTCCCGCGATCCGCTCCATCACCTCGGCGGTCAGCTTGGGTACAACCTCCCGCGCCTGCATGTTTTCGACGACCTGCGCCGGGCGCGAAGCGCCGGTGATCACCGTGCTGACATGCGGGTTCTTCAGGCACCAAGCCAAAGCCAGTTGCGCCATCGTGCAGCCGAGTTCCGCGGCGACCGGCATCAGCTGCTTGACCTTGGCGATCTGGGCACGGGCCTCGTCGCTCTCGAACCGTTGGCGCAGCCACTGGTACTTCTCCAGCGAGCCGCGGCTGTCCTCGGGAATACCGTCGTTGTACTTGCCGGTCAACAGGCCGCTGGCCAACGGGCTCCAGATCGTCGTGCCCAGGCCGAAGTCGCGGTAGAGCGGGGCGTATTCCACTTCCACGCGGTCGCGGTGGAACATGTGGTACTGCGGCTGCTCCATCACCGGCGGAGTCAGGTTCAGCCGGTAGGCCAGCTCATAAGCCTGGCGGATCTGCTCGGCGCTCCATTCGCTGGTGCCCCAGTACAAGGCCCAGCCGCGGTCGATCACGTGCGACATGGCGCGCACGGTTTCCTCGATCGGCGTATCGTAATCCGGCCGGTGGCAGAAAATCAGGTCGACATAATCCAGCTGCAGGCGCTCCAGCGCGGCCTGCGCGCCTTCCACGACGTGCTTGCGCGACAGGCCCTGGGCGTTCGGTCCGGGGCCGCCCCAGAAGATCTTGGTGGAGACTACGTAGTCCGCGCGCGGCCAGCCGGCCCGTTTCAGCGCCTGGCCCATGATGAGCTCGGCCTGGCCATTGGCGTAAACCTCGGCGTTGTCGAAGAAGTTGACGCCGGCGTCCCAGGCGGCCTGCATGCATTCCAGTGCGAGGTCCACGTTCATCTGGTCGCCGAAGGTGACCCAGGCGCCGAACGACAGCTCGGAGACCTTCAGTCCCGATGATCCCAGCCTGCGATAGTTCATGTCTTCCTCCAAGATGAGCCGGACCGCTGCCGGCGGCTGTGTTTCACCATAGTAGCAGCCAGTCGGGGCGGCGGATTATGGCTGGCTGGCGGCTGAATCGCCCGGTTCTTCCGCTTCCGGTCTCGCGGCGGTTGCGGCGGGCTTGAAAACCAGCGCCAGCGAGTTGATGCAGTAACGCTGGCCCGTCGGCTCCGGACCGTCCGAGAACACATGACCCAGGTGGGCGCCGCAGTTACCGCACATCACCTCGATGCGGTGCAAGCCCAGGCTGTAGTCGTCTTTGGTGGCCACGGCGTCGCTGTCAACGGAGTCGTAGAACGCCGGCCAGCCGGAGCCCGAGTCGTACTTGGTCTCGGACTCGAACAGCAGTTGGTCGCAGACGACACAGTGATAGGCGCCGGGCTCGAAATGCTTGTTGTATTCGCCGCTGCCCGGCGGCTCGGTGCCCTTCAGAAAACAGACGTTGTACTGCTCGGGCGTGAGTTCCTCTTTGGCCTTGGCTTTATAGTCCATGGATGCTTCTCCAGCGCTGGTTTGCTCCGCCGCTTCCGCGGGCTGGCTTTCGCTGGCGTTGGCCCGGCGGGAGGCCTGGTCGCAGCTGAACGCGAACAGCAGGCTCAGCAGCAGGGCCGCCAGCAGAATGATTGTTGTCTGAGTATTCGGTTTCATAACCGTTAGTACCTCGCGACGCGCTAAATCATCGGCTGGGCGAGCCGAGAATTTTACGCCGCCCGCTGCCGCTGGCGGGAAGCGCTTAGCCGGGGGCTATTTGGTCACCCAGTAATACCAGGTGACCGCCTCATCGGGCGGCACCTTATCCAGGCGGACCTTGACCCAGAACTCACGTACTTCACCGGCCTTGAGGTTGTTGATGGCACGCCATCCGCGAGTGCGTCAAACGCCGGAGCTGCAGTAATACCGGACCTCGACCTCCAGGAAGTCGATGAAGTATTCGGACTGGTTGAAGACCTCGAACTCCTCGTTGAGCCACATGCCGTCGATGTAGCTGTCGCCGGTGCGGCGGAAGGCGACCCAGGTCGCCGGATCGTTGATGTCGACGGCTCGGCGCGCCCACTGGACGTCCTCACCAGCGGGCAGTTCCAGGTCGTCGAGATCCAGCACGGGGACTGCGGGCTGGGGCGCCAGCAGCTTGGCCAGGTTGAGCAAGTCCGGCCGACAGGCCTGCTCGGCGGCCGTGGCCAACTCGGCCGCGTAAATACAACTTTCCGCCTCGTCGGTGAGGTCCGCCAAGCCCTGGCTGACGAGTTCCAGGTTGACCAGGACCAGTTCCGGCCGGCAGCAATGCTCATACCAGATCCAGACTTGCGGGCTGGAACCGTCTGCGGCCGACTCGCCGGCGGGCTCGAAGTACACAGCCTTGGCGTTGGCGAGATTGCAGGCCGTGTAGAACGCGGCTAAGAACGCTTGCGGCGTGCCCGCGGCGAGCTGGGGTGCCCGCAGCCCGTACAACTCGACCTGCTGCGCGGTGCCGTCGGCCAGCGCCAGCAGCACGGTGCCGGCGTCGACTGTCTGGATGTACTTGACGGGCTCGAGTTCCCCGGCCGGCTCCAACGCCAAGGCCTGGGTGGTCCAGAGGAGCAGGGCGCCCATCATCAAGCAAGCGTATTTCAGCTTCACCATGACTAAACCCCCGATCTATCATCTGAGATGGATTATAGCGGAGCAACCTGATCCAGTTGGCTGAGACTTTGCTAAAATCGTTACAAGTTAGGCGGTCGGGTTAGGGGAAACTTGGCTGAAGAGGAAGGATGGTCAGTTGCGATTCGTCGCGCAGTTTTTATTAGTGATAACTACCGGGTGGCTGATCTACGCCGGCTGCGGCGTGCTCTGCCGGGCTGACGGCGGCGCGCCAGTGGCGGCGGTCACCGACAAAAGCCACGAGCTGATTCCGCTTTTACCCTGGCACGGCGAAAGCCCGTACTGGCAGTCCGGCCAGGAGTTCTCGGCGGTGGTGGACTCGCCGTTTACCGGCAGCAGCTATTGCGTCGAATGCCACGCGAGCCTGGCCCCCGGTTTTCTGAAGACCGCCCACGCACGCTCGCTCAACGACGTGAAGATGCCGTTGGACCGGCAGGGTTGCGAGGGCTGCCACGGCGCGGGCGGGGCGCACGCCGCGCTGTTAAGTCGCGGCGCCGTCTTCGCCTTCGACTGGAAGGACCCGACCAAGCACAACCTGATCTGCCTGCGCTGCCATGAGTGGCTGACGACGCAGGCGGAGTGGGAGCACACCAGCCACGCCCGCGGCGGGATCCGCTGCACCGACTGCCACGATCCGCACGTGCCCGCGGACCACGACCAGCGTTTCCTGCTTCGGGAGCGCCCGGACACGCTCTGCGTCAACTGCCACCAGGACATCGGGCACGACTTCTTCCGCATGCGCCGGCACCCGATCGTGCTCAACGTGGAGAACAGCCCCTCGGCCCGGGCGATGCACTGCACGGACTGCCATGACGTCCATCGCGGCGGGGACTTCCGGATGTTGGCGGACGACAACGTCCGCGACCTGTGTCTGAAATGCCACATCGAGAAGGACGGGCCGTTCCGTTTCCCGCACTTGGCGATGGCCGAGGGCGTCGGCGGGTCCTGCCTGGATTGCCATCTGCCCCACGGCAGCGACAATCCCTGGCTGCTGGTCGCTGATGGGCGCCAGGTCTGCCTGCAATGCCATACCGACCAGATCGACCACCAACCGGCACTGACCTGCTGGACCGCCGGTTGCCACGAGCAGGTGCACGGCAGCAACGAGAGCGTGCTGCTGATGGGAGAGTAGGGCATGCGCACGGCGATCATCGCGATTCTGGTGCTGTTGTCCTGGCACGCGCCGGTGCGAGCCGAGGAGTGGATCAAGATCTACGAGGACGGCGAACCGGTATATTACGCCGTGGGCTGCGATGTCAAATTCGTGCGGCCGACGGACGAGGAAATCGACACCGCCAATACGGAGCTGTTAGGCACGGTGCTGGGCTACGGCCCCTGGCGGGCCGACGTTGGCTACGGCGCGACCGAGTACAACGATACGGTTGACGCCGCCGAGCACTATGGCCGGCGGCGCGGCGGCTACTTCGCGCACAAGGTGGCGGTCCGCGACTACCTGAGTCCCGGCGACTGGCGCGGGCTGTACGGCGACCATTACGACCCGGGCGCGTCATACATCGAAGCGGACAAGAGCGGCCCGCACTGGAGCTTCGACGGCACGGGTTTCTCGCGCTGGGGCTATGTCTACGCGCTGGACGACCAGGGCGGCCTGGTGCGTTCCGAACGGCGGCGGCGCCAGGGTGAGATCGCCTGGCGGCGCGGCAGCATGGACGGTGGCGTCTGGCGGCTAAACGGGCTCTACTACGAGAAAAACGTGGACGCCGTGGCCCGGCAGGCGGCGGATGTGAAATTCCGCCAGGCCGGTACGAGCTTCCGCCAGGTGGAAGCAGGCTACCAACTGGAGGGCGGCGTCTATTACGGCCGCTATACCAGCGACCGCCTGAACCTGAACAATGAATTCATCGGTGGCGAGTTCACCGCGGCGCGCCAGCTGTCCGGCGACGCGGTGATCAGCGCCGAGGTCGACTACCGCCATACCGATGCCAGCCGGCAGAATGGCGCGGTGGAGCGCCTGCGCGGCGGCGGCCAGCTCAGCTGGGACATCTGCACCGATGCGACGCTGATCACCAGCGCCAAAACCTGCCTGGCGGAAAACACTGTTTCCGTGGGCAGCGTGGTGGACGGCTACCAGGAGTACAACGGCCTCCTGACCTACCATCCCGAGCCCGGCGTCTGGGTCTCGGCGGGCTACCGGCGGCGCGAGACCGACCTGGCGCGGCTGACACTGGAAGATCCCGCCACGGTGGCGGCGGCAACCGCCAAGCCGTTGCCGGACTTCAACGTGCTGGACGCGCTGCGCGTGGATGCGACAAGCGCCAGCGACCGGATCGAGCTCAGGGGCCGGGTGCGCCTGAAGCGCAGCCTGTATCTCTCGGGTTACTACGCCGACGAGCAGTTCGACGAGCTGCCGCCGGCACCGGCCTACGGCGGGGGGACGCTGCGAGCGTCGGCCTTTTACGACCGTCGCGAGCAGGGCGACATGCGCCTCAGGTGGGACCTGGGCGGCGGCGCCAACGTCCAGCTCAGCGGCATGAACCAGACGCATACCAACAACGACCGCGACTCGGAATATACACTGCGGCGCTATGCCGCCGGTTACAGCGGCCCGTTGGGCGGTAAGTGGCGCTGGACGGCTGGCGTCAGCCGCCACGAGACGCAGGTCAAGCTGGGCCTGGACCCGGCCGCGGAGAGCGCCAGCTGGAACTACGACGTCAGCGTGGCCAGCTACGGCGACTTCGCCGACTACCGGTTAAGCTGGGCGCACCAGCGCACCGACACCGCGCCGGGCGGCGATTACCACGGGGTGGGGCTGGAGCTGACGCTGGCGGACTGGCCGGTCAGCATCAACGCCTGGTACCGCAAGCGCGCGGAATCGCTGGGCGGCTTCGGCGACTACGAGGACTCCGGCGTGACCTGCGCCTACCATTTCGAGCTGCGTTAGCCATTGCGCCAACTGCACGTGGCGTAGATTTGGGCGATCCAGCATTCCTGCAATTCAAATATTGCTGACTTCACACGCTAGCTATAAACTTATCTACGAGCGGGTAGCATGAAAGGAATGCATCCTTGAATGTGGTGTATTGATCAACATGCCCATCGCGATGGGTGAAGGGTTTCAAACATGTGGAGACGTCTACTTCATTGTGCGTTGCTGGTCATTGTCGCAGCAGTCCTGTTTTCCTGTGGTGGCGGTTCCACGCCGGTGGCGTTGGTGGAACCGATCGCGGCACTGGCCGCCGGATTCGACGAATTGCCGGCGCTGCCGGCCGGCGGCGAATACAACCCGGCCAAGATGACCGCCGCGGTCACCGTCGCCCAGGACGGCAATGAGGCGCGCGAGAACTCGGCGAATGTGACGTTCGATGGCACGCTGGCCAAGTTCGATCCACAGGCCGGCGAAGTCGCCTGGGCCATCTTTGAGTTCTCCGGGTCACCGGTGGATGACATCAATAGTGTTGAATACTATGTCAGTAATCGCGATCTGGACGGCCTGGTCTGGCTGGCAATCTCGGATTACGCCCACGACACCTGGCGTTACTTCGGGCATCGCAACGCGGACCACGCCGAGTTCGTGCCGGACGGCACGGACGGCGACTATGCCAGCCCCAACGGCTACACGTATCTGATGGTGCTGGCCTGGGACAGCGTATACTTTGAACTGGAGCGGGTGCAACTCACTTACGGCAACCGCTACCCGGTCACCGGCCGGATCGTCGACCTGGCCGGCGGCGGCCTGGCGGACGTCCTGGTCACGACCAGTATCGGCGGGACGAACGCGATGACCGATGCCGACGGGTACTACACGCTGCCGTGGATCCCCGACGGGACCTGGCACGTGATGGCCTACAAGCCGAGTTATATTTATTTCAACAACCCGCAGGAAGTGACGGTCGCCGGCGGCCCGCTGACCGGCGTGGACTTCATCGGCGAACGGAATGAGAGCCACTTCGAATATTTGGAGGACGAAGAGCCGAACGACTTCTGGTGGGAAGCACCGAATCAGAGTCTAACCGCGCCGGTCTGGGAGTACCTGTCGGTGTCGGATGACCAAACAGACTGCTACCGCTTTGCCTTCTCGGCGCCCGGGCAGTACTGGATCAAATTCGACGGCGAACTGACGATCCTGTTTCCCTACCTGGAGTTGATGACGAAGGAGGGGAAGCTGTTCGCGACCTCGTCCTTCGTCCGCAACGGCGTCGTCTACGTCGGATTCAACGTGGCGGCGACGCGCGTCGTAATTGTCCGTGTATCCTGCCGCGGCGGTGGCGGCTGGTATGAGCTTACGACCGGGACCGGCGAGCTACACTGGCTGTCCGGAGTAGTCAACGCAGGACTGGACCACCTGGAGCGGGCTCCGATCGAGTGCGATGCCGACGGCGAGCTGACATACCTGTGCAGCAATCCCAATGACGCGAGTTTCAGCAACCAATTCGCGCCTCCGGTCCTGACAGTCGTTACGCCGGATGCCCTGGGCGAGGAGCATGTCAATTACATTCCGGCGTCGATCAACGCCGATCTGAGCGCCGGCGACCAGACCGGTCTGACCTTTGACGGCTCGTATATGTTTGCCTTAGATGTTTACGAGCCCAACGATTCCAAGCCGACGGCGTTTCATTTCGCCTCGCTGCCGATAGCCACCACCAGCGCCTATTTCTTCAGCGGCGATGAAGACTGGTTCCGGTTCACTCCGGCGGCGGGCAAGCATTTGATTGTCACGCTGGAAGTCGATTACCAGCAGGACGAATGGAACAACTCGCCGGCCAGTTTTGTCCTGGAGGATGGCGCCGGTGATGACCTGGGCTATGCGTGCACGACCAACAAGGGGCTGGAAATACGCACGGATAGCCCGTGTGATGGCAGCGAATGTTATATCAACATTCACGCGCAAAAAGACCGCGGATATAGCTACCAGCTGACCATCGAAGAGATCGACGGTTATCAGCTGGATGTCGGTGTGCTGTGGGACGGTTTAGGGATCTTGGAGGCCCGGGTCGACGTGTACAACTTCGAATACGACTGGATGTACACTTATATGACCGACGAAACCGGTAAGACCGCGATCCCCTTTAGCTTCAAGGACGGTGAGGAACTGTATGTCGAGTTGTTCCGTTACGGCTTGTCCTGCGACCGCTACACACGGCACCTGACCATCGACGGTGCGGACAAGCAGTACTGGTTTGTCTGCGATCCGGAAGCTTCCGCGGACAGCTGGGAGCCCAACGGCTTCGAGGGCAAGGTTGTCGATTATCCCTTCGAGGCCGATGCGACGATCAGTTCGCTGACCGATCGGGAGGACAAGTACATCTTCACGCCGCTGACAACCGATCCGATCCGCGTGCAGGTCTCGACAGCGAACCACGTGGAGCGCTTCTCGCTGTCCTTGTATAACCAGAGCTCGGCTTCGGAAATCTGCTATCGCACCTGGGCCGGGGATCTGGACATGCTACTGCCGAGTGACGGAACCGTGGCGCACCAGTTGGTTATTCGCAACAGCGAAAACATGGAAACACCGTATCACATCAGGATCAGCGAAACGCCGGGCTACATGTTCAGCGGCACGATCATGGACAACATGTCCTCGCCGGTGCCCTATGCCTATGTCTGCTGCCCGGAGGCCAATTTCAGGTGGAACAGCGGATCGCCCTGGGACACCGACACAGTGTTTGCGCTGGGGCCCTTCGCCCCCGGTACTTACGAAGTGTTCGTCTGGGCAGCCAACCACGATCCCGCGCCCGGCAGCCCGTATACGCTGACCGTTACCGATGCCGACGTGACCGAGGACTTCGTGCTGACGCCCAATCCCACCGATATCGGGGAGCCGGATAACGACCCGACCATGGCGATGGCGATCGCGTCCGGCGTGCCGTCAGCGGCGAACATCGACGGCGACGCCGATCCGGAGGACTGGCGCAAATTCACCGCCGGGCCGGGGCTGGTGAATCTCAGCATCACCTATCCGAGCTGGGCCGGGTCCCTGGGGCTGTTGCTGTATAACAC
This sequence comes from bacterium, assembly GCA_016932385.1. Lineage (GTDB taxonomy): Bacteria > 4484-113 > 4484-113 > 4484-113 > JAFGCY01 > JAFGCY01. Next base: position 16,798 of record JAFGCY010000027.1, read on the forward strand.
CGACGGCAGCACGATCCTGCAGTCGTCATATCTGAGCTACACGGGCTACCAGCGCATCGACTATTACCTGCCGGTGGCGGGGACCTTCTATATCCGCGTCGACAATTCCAGCGGGGCCAATGAGTACCTGTTGACCGCAAATTACTAGCCGGATCCAGAGCAGGGAACTGGCTGATCGAAGAAACGGCGATACATTATGTGTATACTGTTACGTATCGTGGTGAGTGGGTAATATTTCTGGCAGATCCGGTGTACCGGGAAAAACCGGTACGGTATTGACGACTTTGGCCCGGAAATAAGCCGTGGAGGGTAAACGATGCGTAACCGTACGTTGTTTGCTTTGTTGATTGTGATCCTGGCGGCCGCCAGCCTGGCATCGTGTGGCGGCAGCTCCCAGCCCAGCCTGGTGCTGGAACCGACCCCGGCCTTCGCGGGCACGGACGACCTGCCGGCCTTGCCGGACGCGCAGGACTTCAACCCGTCGAAGATCACCGCGGCGGTCTCGACGCTGCGCGACGGCAACCAGGACTTCAACCATTCGGCGAACGTCACGATTGCCGGCACCCAGGCGCAGTTCGGCCCCGCGACGGGCGAGGTGGCCTGGGCGGTCTACGAATTCCCCGGCTCGACCGCCGATATCATCGACAGCGTGGAGTATTTCGTCTCCAACCGCAGCCCGGATGGGCTGGTCTGGACGGCGATCTCCAATTACGCCGCCGACACCTGGGAGTACTTCGGCCAGCGCAATGCCGACCATTCCGTGTTTACTCCGACCGGCAACACCGGGGATTACGCCAGTGAGAGCGGCCATACCTATGTGATGATTCTGGCCTGGGACGCCACGCTGTTCGACCTGGATCGCGTGACGATCACTTACGGCAACCGCTATCCGGTGACCGGCATGGTCGTCGATATGGGCGGCGCACCGGTGCCGATGGCGACGGTGACGACCTCCCTCGGCGGTTCCGGCGTGCTGACCGACGCGGCGGGCAACTTCACCCTGCCGGCGATCCCCGACGGCACCTGGCACATCATGGCGACCAAGCCGGGTTGGATCTTCTATAACAACCCCGAGGAGTTCACGGTCGCCAGCGGCCCGGTGGCCGGCGTGGAGATCGTCGGCGAGGTCAATTACAGCCATTTCGATCCGCTGGAAGATCTGGAGCCGAACGACTCCTGGTGGGAAGCGCCGAATCGCGATCCCGCCGACATGATCGAGGAGTACATCTCGGCCCATGACGACCCGGCCGATTACTACCGGTTCGTGTTCGACACGCCTGGCCAGTACTGGTTTCGCGTGGGCTTCGGGCCGGAGGTGTACTTCCCGCACATTGAGCTACAGACGAAAGAGGGGGAATACATCGTCGAGTCCAGTTGGGTATTGGGCGGGTTTGTCTATGTTCCGATTCACGTCGCGACTACGCGGGTGGTCATTGCCAAGATCACCTGCAGCGGTGGCGGTGGCATGTACCAATTGGTGACCGGCACCGGTGAGTTGAATCGGCTGGATGGCTACGTCGGACGGAATGCATCGGACCAGCTTGAATATATTCGGGTTGAATGTACGGCGGCTGGCGAGACTTGCTATCTGTTGAGCTCAACTTCTTCCGGTACGTTCCTCAATAACTACATGCGTCCGGTGATCTGGACGGTTACGCCGGATCCGTTGGCGCAAACCCCGTATTCCTATGCGCCGTTATCATACGATGCCAATCTTGGACTTGGTGACCAGACCTGCCCCGACTTCATCGGTTCCGGAGCGTTTTTTAACGATGCCTTTGAACCTAATGATACAAAGGCGACAGCCTATGCATTCCCGTCGGCAACAGTCGGTGGTGAGATGTGCAATATCGCCGGGAGTAGCGCCCAGGATTGGTACAAGGTTTCACCGGCGGCTGGCAAGCACCTGATCGTGCATGCCGATTTCGAATACAACCGCGATCACTGGGGTGGTCCGGGCCCGGTTTATATCACGCTGGAGAATGATGCGGGGGGCGATATGAGTTGGGGTTACGTCACCAACAAGGGCTATGAAGTCCGGACGATGGCACCCTGCGATGGCACGGATTACTTCTTCAATGTCTACACATCCTGGAGTAACGAGCAAATCTATTTCTATGAACTGTGGGTCGAGGAAGTAGATGCATACCAACTCCAGGTCCGTGCGCTGTGGGACAGCTTCGCGATCCGCAACGCCCAGATCCATGTCCGCAGCGTGGAGTACGACTGGCTGCAGACCTTTACGACACCGCACGAGGGCTATATTGAATGCCCCTACTTCTTCAAGGACGGTGAAGAGCTGTATGTCGACATCTTCCGGTACGGAACGACGATCGACGGCTATACGCGCAAGATCGTGATTGACGGCGCGGATGCCTCGTACAGCTTCCGCTGTGACTCAGCCGACTGCGCCGACAGCTACGAGTCCAACGATACGTACGGCAAGTATGTTGACTACCCGATGGACTTCGACGCGACGATGAGCGGTTATTCGGATCCCGATGATAAGTACATCTTCACGCCGAACTCGGACGATCCAGTGCGCGTGACCATCACGACGCCTGATAACGGTTTTGAGTTCGGTGTGCAGTTGCGGAACCGCGGAACAGACGCGATCATCGGCAACCAAAACCTCGTTGGCGGCGGGGAAGTAATCTTCCAGACCGATGGCCAGGTGGAACACATTCTGGAGCTGAACAACTGGGGTGAGACCAGTGCCGACTATCATCTAACAGTTGATGAAACACCTGGTTACATGTTGAGTGGAACGTTGCTCGACGGCTTGTCCAACAAAGTTCCTTACTCCTATATCTACTGCCCGGCGCTGGATCAGCAGGTAGTGATCTACAGCTGGTCGGTGGATGGCAGCTATGAGTTGGGCCCGTTCCCGCCTGGTTCGTACCAGATTTACACCTACGCAGCGAACTACGAATCCGCTCCCAGCAGCCCGTATACGCTGAACATCACGAACGCGGACGTCGTGCAGAACTTCGTATTCAATATAAACTACACCGATGTGGGCGAACCCAATGACACCTCCGGTACCGCGATGGGGCTGGCAAACGGTGTACCGGTTGTAGCCAACTATAACGGGGATTCGGATTACTACGATTATTACTCCTTCACGGTGGCGGGCCCGGTGTCGGTGAATACCTATATCACTTTCGAAGAGGGCTTCGGCAACCCCGTATTCTCATTGGTCGATACGGATGGTACGACACAGTTGGTGGGAAGCTCGATCTATGATGCCGGCTACCAGCGGATCGATTACGGACTACCCGGCGCGGGTACATACTACCTGCGAGTTTCTGGTGCCAGCGCAAATGATTACACGATCGCCGTCAACTACTAGCCTGGATTAACAAACAGCCCGGTGGAGTTCCGCCGGGCTGTTTTTTATATCGAGTTGTCGGTACCGGGAGCGTCGTTAGCTGCAGCCCTGGCTGTGGCCGCAGTTCAGGCACTTGAAGCACGAGCCGTTCCTGACCGTGATATGCCCGCAGACGTCGCAGAACGGCGCCTCGCCCATGAAGCGTGCATTATGGATGTCCAGCGCATTGCCACTGGCTGTTTGCGGCGCCGTCGCCGTCGCCTCCGGTTGCTTGTCGGCCAGATAGTCGTCCGCGCCGGCGCTGACGCCCACCGGCTGGTTGGCGCCGTTGCCGTTACCATTGCCATTGCCGGCCGGGGATTTCTTGCCGGGCTTCTTCTTACCCGTTGGGGTGGGGGAGGGCTCCAGGCGCGGCGCCTGGCCGCGATGCGGCTGGTTGATCAGCAATTCCTCGTCGGCCGGCTTGACCTGGACGAAGTCGGTGCGGCCCAGGTACTCCATGCCTAATACGCGGAAGATATAGTCGACCACGCTCTGCGCCATTTTGATGTTGGGGTGCTCGACCGGCCCGCTGGGCTCGAAGCGCGTGTAGACGAACGTGTCGACGAACTCCTCCAGCGGCACGCCGTATTGCAGGCCCTTGCTGACGGCGATCGCGAAGCAGTTCATCAGGCTTCGAAACGCCGCGCCCTCCTTGTGCATGTCGACGAAGATCTCGCCGGGGGTGCCGTCGGCGTACTCGCCGGTGCGCAGGTAGACCTTGTGCCCGCCGACGCGGCCCTCGACCGTGAAGCCGGTGCGCTTTCTGGGCAGCGGCCGACGGATCGGCGCGTGGATCTGCAGCGTGCGCGCGTGCTGCGGGCTGACCGGCTGCACCTCGGGCTCGCTGGTCTCCGCGGCCCTGGTGTCTTTGTTCTCTTCTTTCTTTTCCTCCGCGCGCGCGGAGAGCGGCTGGGACAGCTTGCAGCCGTCGCGGTAGAGCGCGTTGGCCTTCAGCCCCAGCTTCCAGGACATCAGGTAGGCGTGCTTGATGTCGTCGACACCGACCTCGTTGGGCATGTTGATCGTCTTGGAGATCGCGCCGCTGATAAACGGCTGGGCCGCCGCCATCATCTTGATGTGCCCGGAGTGGTGGATGAACCGCTGGCCGTGATCGCCGCAGCGATTGGCGCAGTCGAAGACCGGCAGGTGCGCCGGATCCAGCTGTGGCGCGCCTTCGATCGTCATCATGCCGCAGAGGTAACTGCCGGCTTCGTCGATTTCCTTGGCCGTGTAGCCCAGCGCCTTAAGCAGGTTGAAGCCGGGCTTGGCGCGCTTGTCCTTGTCGATCCCCAGCCGGTCGAGGCAGGCCTCGCCCAGGACGAAGATGCTGAAGGCGTGCGGCAGCTCGAACACGCCGGGCAGGGTGGACTCGATCCGGTCGATCTCGCCGTCGTGGAAGCCCTTGGCCTTGAGCGACTTGCGGTTGATATGCGGCGCGTGCTCAAACCGCGCGTTGCCAATCACGTACTTGACGATGTCGTCGATCTGAGCGGTGTTATAACCCAGGCGCTTGAGCGCGCGCGGCAGGCTCTGGTTGACGATCTTGAAATAGCCGCCGCCGGCCAGCTTCTTGAACTTGACCAGGGCGAAATCGGGCTCGACGCCGGTGGTGTCGCAGTCCATCAAGAGGCCGATCGTGCCGGTCGGCGCGATCACGCTGGCCTGCGCGTTGCGGTAGCCGTGCCGCTCACCCAGTTCCACCGCGCGGTCCCAGCTGTGGCGCGCCGCCGCCGCCAAATACTCCGGGCAGACTTCGGCGTCGATGCCCAGCGGCTTGATCGACAGCTCCTCGTACTCGTCGTCCTTGGCGTTGTAGGCGGCCCGGCGATGGTTACGCATCACGCGCAGCATCTGCTCGCGGTTCGGCTCGTACTGCGGGAACGGGCCATGTTCGCCGGCCAGCTCCGCGCTGGTGGCATAGGACTCGCCGGTCATGACGGCGGTCAGCGCGCCGGCGATGGCGCGGCCCTCTTCGCTGTCGTAGGGGATGCCCAGCACCATCAGGCAGGTACCGAGGTTGGCATAGCCCAGGCCCAGCGTGCGGAAGTCGTAGGACCGCTGCGCGATCTCCTTGCTGGGGAACTGCGCCATCAGCACGCTGATCTCCAGGGTGATCGTCCAGAGCCGGATCGCGTGGCGGTAGGCCTCGAGGTCGAACACGCCGGTTTCCTCGTCGAGGAATTTGAGCAGGTTCAGGCTGGCCAGGTTGCAGGCCGTGTTGTCAAGGAACATGTACTCGCTGCACGGATTGGAGGCGTTGATCCGCCCGCTGGCCGGACAGGTGTGCCATTCGTTGATCGTCGTGTCGAACTGCAGGCCGGGGTCGGCGCAGCGCCAGGCGGCGTAGCAGATCTCGTCCCACAACTCGCGCGCCTTGATCACCTTGCAGACGCGGCCGTCGGTGCGCCAGGTCAGCTCCCATTCGCCGTCCTCCTCGACGGCCTTTAAAAACTTGTTGTTGGCGCGGACCGAGTTGTTGCTGTTCTGGCCGCTGACCGTGGCATAGGCCTCGCCTTCGAAGCTGTTGTCATATTTACCTTGGCCGCCGGCGACCATCGCCGCGACCTTGTCTTCTTCCTCGACCTTCCAACGTACGAAGGCCTCGATATCGGGATGGTCGAGGTCCAGGCAGACCATCTTGGCCGCGCGGCGCGTGGTGCCGCCGGACTTGATCGCCGAGGCGGCGCGGTCGCCGATCTTCAAAAAGCTCATCAGGCCGCTGGAGACGCCGCCGCCGCTCAGGGGCTCGCCGCTGCCGCGCAGGCGGGAGTAATTGGTGCCCGTGCCCGAGCCATATTTAAACAGGCGCGCCTCGCGGATCCACAGCTCCATGATGCCGCCCTCGTTGACCAGGTCGTCCTCGACGCTCTGGATGAAGCAGGCGTGGGGCTGCGAGTGCGAATAGGCATCGCGGGCCTTGGTCAGCTTGGCGGTATGCGGATCTACATAATAATGTCCCTGGCTGGGGCCGGTCAGGCCGTAAGCCCAGTTCAGGCCGGTGTTGAACCACTGCGGGCTGTTGGGCGCCGCCAGCTGGTTCAGCAACATATAGCTCATTTCGTCGTAATAAGCCCGAGCGTCCTCTTCACCGTCGAAATAGCCGTACTCCTCGCCCCAGTGGCGCCAGCAGCCGGCCATGCGGTGCACCACCTGGCGCACGCTGCGCTCGGGGCCGGTCGCGTGCCTGTCCTTGTCGTCCAGCTTGGGGGTGCCGTCATCGTTGTACTGGGGAATGCCGGCCTTGCGGAAGTACTTGCTGACGACGATATCGGTCGCTAACTGGCTCCAGCTGGCGGGAATTTCCGCATCGTTCATTTCGAAAACGATGCTGCCGTCCGGGTTGGTGATGACGCTGCTGCGAATATCCCACTCAATCTGATCAAATGGCGACTGTTCCGCCGTGGTGAAGAAACGTCTAACTTTCATTCATACCGCTCCTCATCAGCACAGACCTGCATCTACATGCCCAGCCCGTTTTGCCCTTCCGCTAAACCCTCGGCAGCTAGTAGTTCCTGCTTTTCGTTCCAATCCTATCGCTGTTCCGACGCCGGTACCTTCTGTGAAAGCATACCGGTTTTTACGCTCTACAATCGCATCCGTCCATGGATTTGCGGACACAGCTTCCCCGTGCTATCAATCACGAAGCCGAAATCCGTAGTCCTCTGGACGCTGGCGGGATTGAACCCTCAACAACCCTCCAGGTCTTAGCACTTCCCCACCAAGGTCAGCGGCTTCAAAGATACCACACCTTGGGCGAGGAAACAAGCCCCTTTGGGGATAACTTTGTTGATAAATCCCAGGATATACCAAAGACAACTACATATGCGTAAAGGAGAACACTGCAATGATATCCCTGGACCTTCAACGCCTTTCAATAATACACAACGCCTGTATAGTATAGCTGTTTATAGATGACTCGTCAAGTGTTTGGCTTGTTGGTAACCCATGTATTTTCATGGCTGCTCCGGATTGCATCAACAGGCCGAAGTCAACAGAATGGGGCCAATGAAATATAGTATAGCAGCGAACAATGCCTGCCTGGCGGCCGCAGACCTGATGAAACCAAGCCGGAGCCGTTGATCGCCGGTCAAACGGGATTCACCGGCATCCCTGGTCCAGCCACTGCCATCCACCAAAATCCCTGAGTAAGCCAGAGCGAGGTGCCATCCTGGCACTACCGTAAGATTGGCCCAGCCGAAGGGTGGGGCTAAGCCTTGTGCCTGATGAGTAAAGGGCTCATGGCATGTTGACCGCCTCGCGTCGAAGCACGCTGAATGAAAAATCTGCTGAATTTTCTTCATTAACGAGAAATATCGCAAAATTAACCCGATTTAACTACACACTCGTTAGGAATTTCCCTGAATTAGTGCTTTTCAGTCTGAATTTAGAATGTTATACTGGTCCTTACGGTTAGGTGATTCATCTGATTGGCAGACCTACCACTAGATAGGTGAATCGATCCTAAGACCGGGATGACCGCAAAGATGGCTAAGCAGGACAAACAACTGGTCGAACTTCTCGGGGAGTACCGGACCAACGTCGACGGCAAGGGCCGCGTCGGTCTGGGTAGCTTCCGCCAGCAGTTCGACGATCAGGTTGTGATGGTCAAGATGGACGGCTATCTCGCGATCATGCGTCCCGAGCTGTTCAGCACGGTCTCCAAGGGAATTCGCCAGAAGGTGGCGGTCGATACGCCGGACAACGTGAGCCGGCTGTTCGACCCGCGGATCCAGGAGTTCAAGCGCTACTTCTACAAGAATGCGTCCTTCGTGTCCCTGGACGCGCAGGGCCGCATGACGGTGCCGGCGCACATGCGCGAAGAACTGCACCTGGTCTCGGACGTGGTCTGGGCCGGCTGCGGCGATATGCTCGAACTCTGGCAGGCGAAGAAATACGACGATCGTGAAGCTATCTGGCGCGTCCAGAACGGGCCGGCGAAGATGCTGGATATCTTCGCCGACGTTCCACCGCCGGTGGCGGACGATAACGGTTCTGCGGATTTGACGCCGCATAACCAGGTGTGACGGTTGGCGGACGAGGTTACCAGCCGGCATACCGCCGTACTTTTACAGACAGTGGTTAGAATACTCGCCCCGAAGCCTGGGCATGTGTACGTGGACCTGACGCTGGGAGCAGCCGGACATTTAAGGGAGATGGCCGGCCGGCTCACACCTGGAGGGGTGGCGGTCGGAGTCGACCGCGACGCGCGGGCCGTGGAGCAGGCCAGGATCCAGTTGCAGTCGGTGAGCTATGCGAGGGTTGAGCTTCACCTGGTTCAAGGCAACTTCGGTGATATAGGGGAAATTATGGCGCGGTTAGGGCTGACGAAGGCTGACCGTGTCTTAATGGATCTGGGCTTAAGCTCGGACCAGCTTGAGACTTCGGGGCGAGGGTTTTCTTTCTTGCGCGATGAACCGCTGGATATGCGCCAGGATACCGACCAGCAGCTGACGGCGGCGGAGGTGGTCAATGACTACAGCCAGGCCGAACTGGAACGGATCATCCGCGAATATGGCGAGGAGCGCCAGGCGCGACGGATCGCCGAGGCGATCTGCCGGCGACGGAATGCCCGGCGGATCGAGCGCACGGAGGAATTAGCCGGAATCATCACCGCAGCCGTCGGCGGCCGGCGGGGCAGGACCCATCCCGCGACCCGTACCTTCCAGGCGATACGCATGGAGGTCGGGGACGAGGTGGGCCAGTTGACCCGTGGGCTACCGCAGGTGGCGGAACTGCTGGCGATCGGTGGCAGGCTGGCGATCATCACCTTCCATTCGTTGGAGGACAAGATCGTTAAGGGGAGCCTCAAGCCGTTCAGCCGGCACGGCGGCCGGACGGACTGGCAGATCGTCCGTCTGGGCCGGGTGATCCGGCCGGACACTGCAGAGGTTCGGGGTAATCCGCGGAGCCGGTCGGCGAAGTTGCGGGTTTACGAAAAGGTTCGTGTAACTAAGGCAGAAGCGGAATAGCTAGTCGGAGGGTTGAACGATGGCGGTACCGTGTCGAGATCCGAGAATGAACGCGGATCGTATCTACGATTATGAGATGTACCTGAAGGCCAGGGAGGAGTTCCCCGGCCGGAAGAAGGTCAAGTCGTGGTATCTCTACATTCCCCCCGTCCGATTGCAGTACAAGCTCGGCTTGGCCGCCGGGCTGTTCGTGATGGTGGCCAGCCTGGGTCTGATGGCGTTTTTCAGCGCCGACACCGCGCGGCTGGCCTACGCCAAGCAGGAATTGAACACCAGCCTGGGTGCGCTCGAGCAATCCCGGGCCGAGGCCTTGGGCGAGATGGTCGAAGTGGAAAACGCGCTGTATGCCGGCGAGATCGACACCTCGGCGGAAGTGACCTATCCCGGCACGAAGCGCTATCTGGTGCTGACCAATATCCCCGAAGCCAATGGCAAACGCATCGTGGAGGAGTTGTATCCGCTCAGCCGGAGGATCATCCGGCTGGATCCATAGGAGCTGACGTGACAGGGACAAGGAAACATGAAGCGGATCAAGAATGACCATGGTGCCTGGATTAGAACAACGTTAATTTACTCCGCCTTCCTCCTCTGGGCGGCCATATTGGCCGCCCACCTTTTTTTTCTGCAGTTCGATGCCACCATCAGTGAGCACTACAAAGATAGCGTCGCCAAGCGCTGGGAGAGCTATGAGTACCCGCAGGGCAAGCGCGGGACGATCATGTTCCGCGACGGCTCGGTGGCGGCCTGCAATCGCAAGGTAGCTCTGCTGCTGGTCGATCCGACACTGGTGGGCGACCTGGAGGCCGTGGCCCAGACCATTGCCGGTTATGTCGGCGCGGATCCCGCGGTCATCGCGGAAAAGGTCCGGAACCACACCGGGCGCGGGGTGGAAGTGGCCCGCAGCATTCCCTTGACCACGGCCCTGGCCCTCGACCATGAAAACATGCGCGGCGTGTTTACGCGCTATTACTATGAGCGCTACTATCCCCACGGCTCCTTCGGCGCGGCCACGACGATCGGCTACGCCGGCCCCGAGCCGGTGCATCGCACCGGGCTTGAGTACACCTGGGACGGCTCGCTCAGCGGCCAGAACGGGGAGATCCATTACCGCAAGGACGCCAACCGCAAGCGCCTGCCCGGCAGCGAAATCAGCGCCAATGAGAAACAGGACGGCCAGGACCTGGTGACCACGCTGGACCAGGCGATCCAGTTGGTCTGCGAGGACGAACTGCGCCAGGCCGTGACCGGCCATTCCCCCGAGTGGGGCTGCATCCTGGTGCTGGAACCGGACAGCGGCGAGGTGATCGCCAACGCCACGTTCCCCAGCTACGATCCCAACGAGTACGCGCGCGGCAACATCGGCGACGAGTTCAACGTTTCGGTCCACCGGATCATCGAGCCCGGCAGCACCGTCAAGCCGCTTTTGGCGGCCTACGCGATCGACCAGGGCTGGCTGAATCCTGAGCGCCGGTTCGTCTGCAACCGCGCGCTGACCATCGACGGCAAGCCGCTGCGCGAGGCCAATCCCAACCATATCGTCGGGGACGGCGCCGGCGTGCCGGTGAGTGAAATCATTATCCACAGCAGCAACATAGGCATGGCGCAGGTCGCGCTGTCCCTGGGGCAGAGCCGGGTGCTGGATGCTTACAGCTCAATGGGCTTCTTCCAGCGGACCGGCATCGAGCTGCCCTGCGAGTGCGCCGGCCTGCAGCCCTATTACTACGCGCAGAGGAATTCGGACAAGCCGGTCAGCTGGCCGCGGCGCGTGGTCGCCAACGCCGGCTTCGGCCAGGGCCTGTCCGTCACCCCGCTGCAAATGGCCCGTGCGTATTGCATCATCGCCAACGGCGGTTTCCTGGTGCAACCCACGCTGATCATGCCGGTCGAGCAGTCCGCCGACCAGCCGGTCGCCGATGAGGAGCTCAAGCTGCCCGAGGGCGAGATCTTGCTGGCGGGCCTGGGCGCCGATACCGCACCCTGGGTGGAAGAACAGATCATCATCAACTCGCGAAACATGCAGCCGGCCTTCGACAACCGCGTCCGCGTGCTGTCGGAGGAAACCTGCCAGCTGGTGACGAAGTGGCTGGTGCAGGTGGTCGAGCAGGGCACGGGCAAGTCGGCCCGGCTCGAGCGTTACGCCGCCGCCGGCAAGACGGGCACGGGCCAGATCGCTTCCGAGGACGGCGGGTATCGCAAGGGTGCCTATTCCGCCAGTTTCGCCGGCTTCTTCCCGGCCGAAAGCCCGCGCTACGTCGTCTACGTGATGCTGGTCCACCCGCGCGACGGCGGCTACTACGGCGGTGAGGTCGCGGCCCCGGTGTTCAAAGGCGTCTGCGACCGCATCTCGTATCTGGACCATCTGCTACCAGGGGAGGCGACAGATGAGGCTCGATGATCTCCTGGTCGGTATCGACGTCCAAGACATGCGCGAGATTTATCCGGACATGGAGGTCACCGCGATCACCGCCGACAGCCGGAAGATCGTGCCCGGCAGCGTGTTTGTCGCGATCAGCGGCACCGGCGCCGACGGCCACGATTACATTCCGCAGGCGCTGGCGGCGGGGGCCACCGTCGTGATCCAAAGCCGTCCCGTGGCACCGGACACCGTTGGCAGCATCATCCGCGTCCGCGAAACCCGCGAGGTCTATGCGCTGTTGAGCGCTAAGCTGGCCGACTACCCCAGCCGGCGGCTGCGCGTGATCGGCGTGACCGGCACCAACGGCAAGACCTCGACCACGCTGATCGCGCGGCATCTGCTCAACTTCGCCGGCTACCGCGCCGCGGCGCTGGGCACGCTCGGCCTGCTCCGGCACGACTCCACGGAGTATGAACAGCGCGGCCTGACCACGCCCGACGCCAGCGACCTGCAGCGGATTATCCGCGACCTGGCGGACCACGGCACCACGCACCTGATCATGGAAGTCTCCAGCCACGCGCTGGACCAACATCGGGTCAGCGGAGTGGAATTCACCGGCGCCGTGTTCACCAACATCAGCCAGGACCACTTCGATTACCACGGCACGCTCGATGCCTACATCGATGCCAAGTCCTCGTTGTTCACGCAGCACCTGGTACGTTCCGGCGGCTATGCGGTGATCAATACGGACGACGAGGCCGGGCTGGATATCGCCCGGCGCTTCAACGGGATCAGCGCGACCTTCGGGTCGAGTCCGGCCTGCAACCTGGTGGTCTTCAACACCGAGAACCGGGTCGAAGGCCTGCGCTGGGAGCTCGTGCTGAAAAACGGCGTCTGGCCGTCGACGCGGGATGAGAAGATCAACCACGGCAAGTTCACGAGCCCGCTGGTGGGCCGCTACAACATCTATAACTGCGTAGGAGCGACGGGCGTTGCCCTGCTGGAAGGATTGAGCTTGGCCCAGGTGATCGACGGGTTGGCAGCGTTTGCGCACGTGCCGGGCCGCCTGCAAGCGGTACCCAACGACCAGGGGCGCTTCGTATTCGTGGATTACGCGCATACGCCCGACGCGCTGGAGAATGTCCTGGCGGCACTTGACGAAATCCGCCGGCCGAATGTGCGGATCATCACCGTGATTGGCTGCGGCGGCGATCGGGATGCCGGCAAACGGCCGCTGATGGGACGGGCGGCGCAAAGCGCCAGCGACGTGACGGTGATCACCAGCGACAACCCGCGCACCGAGGATCCCGATAAGATCATTGACGATATCTATACGGGCATCGATCCACGGGGCAAGCCGACGGAGCGCGTGCCGGACCGCCGCCAGGCGATCCGCCGCGCGCTGACGATCGCCCAGCGCGGCGACATCGTGCTGGTGGCAGGCAAAGGCCATGAGGACTATCAGATCCTGGGAGAGCGGACGATTCATTTCAGCGACATCGAAGAAGTTGAGGCTTATTACAATGCGGCCAACGAACTGCCCCTGATGAAGTAAAGCGTCCCCCGAGTCTTCCTTCCTGCCAAAAGGCGACGGGCGTGGGCTTGCGTCTACCGGGTTGCTCTTGTTCAGAGTCTGTTGCCCGGCACGCGGCCATCGCAACTGCGTACGCGCATCTGGTGTGCGTGTATTCCCGGCCAACCATCCGTGGCGCAAAAGCGGTCTAATTCACCGGATCCTCAGATGCTGGACTGGCGTTCAGTCCAGGTAATCACCCTCGCTGTTGTAGAACACCAGGTTCATGCCGACAACGCTTCGATCGTTATCCGCCGATACCGGCTCTGGTTCCACAACCTCCATATACGTCCGGCTGATGTGTTCGACTACTGCGTCCATCTGTTTACTCGAAGGGGTCGTCGCCTTCGGAGTTGTAGAACACGTAATCCGGATCCGTGGTGGGCCCACCCGTGCCCATGGTCGCACCATCATCGGAGACCATCCGGACGGAATCGTCCAAACTGGCCGACATACTTGAACCGGCACAGGAGGACAGCAGTCCAAACAGCGCGATCACCGCAAAATACGCTAATGCCCGCATATCAAACATCCTATAATATTGATAATATTTTAATACCAGTTAAAATGCCAAGCAAGACAATCTAACTGATCAGGAATAGTATAGCAAAAAACGTCGCAGATGGTTAAGCAGCTGTGGGCTACTTTTTGTATATCGGCGAAATTTGCTGATTCTGAAGAACTGGCCCGGAAAATCTCCCGCGCCTTTCCTGATGCCTGCGAACCACAAAGGTTAAATCTAGTTATTTACCGATTTTCGGGATTATCAACGTGATATGAACATGTTATTAACACCTGAGTGCTATTACAAAAATTGTCCAATATTACCGTGAGTAACCAGATAGTGCCTCAAGGGGATACTTGAATAACTTGTCATTTTACAGAGAATTAACTCCCCGTATACCCGGAGCCGTTGAAATGAAGGCAGCCGAGTTGTCCAATGGTGTTAAAATCGATGCGGGAGAAACCGTATGAATCACGAGTCCTTTCGCCATCTTTCACTGCTGTGGATAGCAGTTTTTACATGGATGTTGATACTCTGCGGATGCCCGCAAGCCGAACAAACACGGGCTTCCGGCGGTGATTCGACGAGTACGGATACGGCGGCGACAACCGCGGGTGCGTGGCGCGATACACCGGTCAGCGTGCTGTTCATCCATCATTCCTGTGGCTCGAACCTGATCAGCCAAGGCGATATACGCAATGAGATCGGCAAATTCAACCAGGAGCATGGCACGCGCATCGGCTTCTGGGACCACGGCTACAACAAGCAGGGACTGCGCGACGCGCAAGGCAAGGAGGCGGGCTGTTACGATATTCCCGGGGACAATACCAATCCGGATGGACTGCATGCTCTGTGGACGAGTGGCGACGAAACCTGCGTCCGCTGCCGCGAGCAGATCCTGAAGGATCACGAGGTGATTGCGTTCAAATCGTGCTATCCGGCCAATGCGATCAACAGCGACGCCAAGCTGGAGCAGTACAAGAAGTGGTACCTGGAAATGCGCGACTTCTTCGGGACGCAGCCGCAGCACAAGTTCGTCGTCGTGACTTCTCCGCCGTTGCATCATTTGGCGACGACAGCCGATGATGCCCGGCGCGCGCGCGCTTTCGCCAACTGGCTGAGCGGCGAGTATCTGGCGGGCCAGGCGAATGTGTTCTGCTTCGACCTGTACAACGAGCTGGCGGAAGCGGATCAACCCAGTGATACCGCGAACATGTTGCTGCGGGACTTCGAGAAAGACGCCAACGAGAGCGACAGCCATCCCAACAACCTGGCCAACAGCCTGGCCGGGCCCAAGTTCGCCAGATTTCTCTGTGAGATTGCCGCGCAGGAAACAAATAAATAGTCTTTCGGCCGGTAGTAGATCTGATTTAGGCCAAGAAGTTTAATGTATACTAAATATTAGATTTGCCCTTTAATAATAATCAAACTGCCGGTATAATGGAACGGCAAGATGGCACGGTAGTTGTGCCATTCATCCGGGGCTCAACAGGTCAAGAAAGGCACGTATGTTGCAAGTCAGCGGGATGGGCATGGACCAGGTGAAGTGGTATATAGATTGGTGCGAACCGGTCGTTGTTGCCCTTTACAAACGCGATCGGCAAGCGATCATTGATGCCATTGGTGCGGCTCAGGACGCTATCATCTCCGCCGATTTCCCCGATCAAGACCGCGAGTGCCTGCTTTACCAGATCACCTACCTGGAATACCAATGCCAAAGCGCTCTCAAAGATGAGACCTGGATGCGGGAATGGCTGCCGAAAATATTCGACCGCATGGCCAAGCCCAGCATGATCCCGCAGGCGGAAAAGCTGCGGCGGCGCCTGAACCTGCAGTTTCGGATGCTGCTGGACCAGAAAGAAAGGAAGATGCTGGAACCGCCGGAGTTCGAGCAGATGTTCCGCCTGATTCCGCAAGAGGAGTATTCGACGGAGCTCTGGCATTACATTGCGAGCTGGGCTTTTCGCTATAGCCAGCCACAGTATGTGAAGGACGCCTACGAATTCGCCGTGACCAACGCGCATGGATTCAATGTCGAGTGGTCCTGGCAACGCGTGCATGTCATGTGGCAGATGGTTACAGGCAAGGCCAAGCCCCAGGATCTGATCTGGCTGATCAAGGGCGCTGAGATTGTCGGTCATCTAATCTCTTTCAAGAACCAGATACTGCCGAGGGCTCTGGAATTGGGCTTGGTTACCGAGCGGGTTGAAGTGGTTTTCCGCGAACGCTCGATTGAACTGAATCGCGGCACCAACTGCCGCCTGGAAGAATGGCTGAAGCCACACTTGAAAGGCAACGGCCCTCCGCCTGCGGCTCCAGCTCAATTCGGATCTGCTTTTTAGAATGCCTGGCCGGCACGCCTGCGCCGGCAGCTGTGGTTAGTCATCCGCCAGTGAATCAAACCAGACGTACTCCATGCCGACAACACAGGTGTCCTCTTTCATGGCCCGTTTCTCCTCTAAAATACTAGATCCATCCACGCTGATCAAATGGTCAATAACTGCGGTATCCATCCTTAGTCTCCCGTTACTCCAATTCGCCGTCACCATCGCTGTCATACCAGACGTACAGCGCTGTTTCCGAAGCTCCATCAAGCCCCGAAGGCTCACCCAGCTCGATGCTGATCAAGATGTCCAGGCGCTCGATGTCGATCGAGAAGTCGGAACCGCAGTACATGTCGCCCAGCGTCGTGGTTAACGTCGCGGCCCGGTTGTCCTCGAAAGAGCAGTTACCGCAGTTGTTGTTCCAGGCGGCGCTGAACGCGGCATCGGAAACTCTCTTTGCAGAACTGTCGGCGATAAGTGAATTAACACCGCTACTACAGCCAGCTAAAACGAACAAAACGACAAAAAGCATAACTATACGTGCACGCATTACCTTCCTCCTCAGGAAGTAAAAAGTAAGGGGTTAACGCCTGGGTGGCTACGGGGTGATAGCCACGAAGGCACCGGGATTATAGCTTAAGTTAAGGAATAGTTAAACCCTGAATAACGAGTTTTCCGGGTTCAACCGGGCCGCTTCGCAATCACGGGCTGTGGGCAACTGTACCGCAAACCTAATATAGGTCTGCCATCAGGTCGCCCATGTCTTTGGCATCCTGGCGGATTCGATTAAACCCCAAGTCGGACAGCAGCTTGTTGAGCTCGGGAGCGCCGAAATCGGGCAGCGTTCGCTGGGTGAAGTCGTAGGTGACGGGAACGTCCGGGCGCAGGGTCACCAGGTCGCGGAACATGAACACCTCTTCTTTGGCCTGGCGCAGCTTGGCCTGCATGGATGCAGGCTTGACCAGATCCAGGTTGCCGTAGATCTGCTCGAGCTTGCCGTAGGTGCCGACCAGCTTGGCCGCGCCCTTTTCGCCGATTCCGCGCACGCCGGGAATGTTATCGCTGGGGTCGCCCATCAGCGCCTTGAAGTCGACGAAACGCTCGACGGGAAACTCGTACTTATCGGTAAAAGCCTTTTCCGAAAAGACGGTGAATTCGCCGCGTTTCGCGGGCATGAGGACCTCGCACTGGGGGCTGAGCAGCTGCAGAATATCGCGGTCGCCGGTCAGAATGGACACGGAGTAGTTTTGCCGCCGGGCCTGGCCGGTCAGCGTGGCGATGATGTCGTCGGCTTCGAAGCCCTCGAGGATGAATACCGGGGCCTGTGTCGCCCGCGCGGTGTCGATCGACAGCCCGAACTGCGGGCGCAGGTCGTCGGGCGGCTCGGGCCGGTGCGCCTTGTACTCCGGCATGATCTCGTTGCGGAAGGTCTTGCGACCGGCGTCGAAGACGATCCCGCAGGCGGCGGCGGGAATATCGCGGAAGACTTTCATCATCATCCGCATCAGCCCGTAGACGGCGTTGACCGGCGTGCCGTCCGGCGCCGACATTTCGCTTCTGATGCTGTAATAAGCGCGAAAGATCAGCCCGGTGGCGTCGATGAGCAGCATGCGTTGTGCCATGATCAGATAATAGCCGACGCCGCGGGGTTATAATCAGTGCGATGTCGCTTGAGATTGTGACCTACCCAGCGAAAGTACTCAGCCGGCCGGCGCGCCGGATCCAGCCCGGCGAATTCGACCTGCAGCAGCTCTTCGCGGACATGCAGGAGGCGATGCGCGTCTATGTCGGAGTCGGGCTGGCGGCGCCGCAGATCGGCCAGGGTATCCGTTTTTTGGTGGCGGAGGACCGCCGCACCGGCGAGAAGCGCGCGTACGTCAACCCGCAGATCATCGAGTTCTCCAACGAGCAAGAGATCGGGCCGGAGGGCTGCCTGAGCTTCCCAGGCCTGGTCGGCGATATTCCGCGCGCCAAACGGATCAAGATCCGCTACCAGGACCTGGACTTCAACACCATCGAGGAGGAGGAGTCGGGGTTCTACGCCCGCGTGCTGCAGCATGAGGTCGATCATCTCAACGGTGTGCTCTTGATCGACCGCGCGATCGACGGGCTGTACGAGGTGGTCGAGGACGACGCAGAATCCGCCGAGGACGCCGGCCAGCCGGGGTGCGGTCCGCTGGAGACCGCGCCGGATAACCGGGGGGAGTGATGGACAAGCTCGATCCGGCGGTGATGCGCCTCAAGGCGCGGCGCGAGGATGGCGAGTTCATCAGCCTGCGCCCGAAGAGCTTCGCCGAGTTCGCCGGCCAGACCGAAGTGATCGGCAACCTGAAGATGATGGTCGAGGCCGCCAAGCTGCGCAGCGAGCCGTTGGAGCACCTGCTGTTCTCGGGCCCGCCCGGCCTGGGCAAGACGACGCTGGCGCACCTGATCGCCGGCGAGATGGGCGCGCAGCTGACGGCGACCAGCGGGCCGCTGATGGAACGGCCCGGCGACCTGGTGGCGATCCTGTCCAGCCTGCCGCGCGGCCAGGTGCTGTTCATCGACGAGATCCACCGCCTGCCGCGGGCGGTGGAGGAAACGCTCTATTCCGCGATGGAGGACTTCAAGGTCGACATCGTCACCGGCACCGGCCCCGGCGCGCGCACGATCACCCTGACACTCGAGCAGTTCACGCTGCTGGGGGCGACGACCAGAAGCGGCCTGTTAAGCGCGCCCCTGCGCGACCGCTTCGGCGCGCTGTTCCAGATGGAGTTCTATCAACCTGACGAGCTGGCCGTGATCATCGGCCGCGCGGCGCCGCAGCTGGAGCTGGCGATCGATGCAGCCGCCATGCTGCACCTGGCCGAGCACAGCCGCGGCACTCCGCGGATCGCGTTGCGCCTGCTGCGGCGCATCCGCGATTACGCCCAGGTCAACCAAGCCGAGTTGGTCACGCGCGAGATCTGCGCGGCGGCGCTCAGGCAACTGGGCATCGGCCCGCAGGGGCTGGACAAGATGGACCGGATGATTCTGGAGACGGTGATCGACCGCTTCGGCGGCGGGCCGGTGGGGCTCGACACGCTGGCGGCCGTCTTCCACGAGGAGCGCGACGTGCTGGCCGAGGTGCACGAGCCCTATCTGCTGAAGCTGGGCTTCTTGATGAAAACGCCGCGCGGGCGGGTCGCTACCGGCCGCGCCTATGAGTACTGCGGCTTGCCGTCGCCGCCGGTCAGCGGAACCCAGGATGCTCCGCTGTTCGAAGACTGATCGCTTGCCTGTTTGCCGCAGCAGACCAACTGTGGATAAAGCTACGTAAAAACTGAATAATTCAATAACTTCGCTGCTAAAGTATTGGGGTAGCAACGTTGCTGATGTGCTGGAGGTCCAGATTGCTCAATCGCAAGCGATCAATGGCCAGAACGTACTTTCTAAACCTGATCGGTGTAGCCTTGGCCAGCATCGTTACCGTTGGAATTTTCTGGTTTGGCGAGCGCTACCTGGATTTTCGACACGATATCGCGGGGTTGCACGAAGAGGTCTATCAGGCGGACAAGCAGCAACTGCAACAGGAAGTTGACAAGGTCTTTGATTACATTGAGTACATGCGCTCGCTGACCGAGCAGCGATTGAGAGATTCGATCCGCAGCCGGGTCGACGAAGCCGCGGCGATCGCCCAGCATATATATGACAGGAACCACGGGAAGTTGCCCGATGCTGAAATCCAGGAAAGAATTATCGAGGCCCTGCGTCCGATTCGTTTCAACGAAGGCCGCGGTTATTACTTTATAACAAGCCTGGACGGGATCGAGATGCTGTTCGCCGACCGGCCGGAAATGGAGGGCCAGAACCTGTGGGAGATGGAATCGTCAGACGGCGTACTGGTTATTCAGGAAATGGCGGCGCTCTGCCGGGACCAGGGAGCCGGGTTCGTTGAGTATAACTGGACAAAGCCGAACCGTTCGGGTTCGGATCATTTCAAAATTGCTTACGTTAAATACTTCCCACCGTTTGACTGGTTGATTGGCACCGGCGAATACTTGGACGATGTGACCGCGGACATCCAGCAAGAAACCATCGCGCGAGTCGATGAGATCAAGTTTGGGCGCGATGGGTACGTATTCGCCGGCACCTACGAAGGTGTCAGCTTGTCAGGTCCCGCCAAAGGGCAAAATATGCTTATCGGCGGAACGGAGCATAATCAGCAAGTTGTGGCTGACCTCATCGAAGCGGCCCAAGCCGGCGGCGGTTTCGTGCAATACAGAATGCCGGCGTTGGATGGGCAAAGACCGGATTCGAAACTCAGCTATGCCCGAGGCGTATCAGATTGGCAGTGGTATATCGGCGCCGGCATGTACATTGGGCAGATCGAAGAGGAGATTGCCAGCCGGCGCGCCATGCTGCTGCGCGAACTGTTGATCAACGGCGGATTCATCCTGCTCGTGTTTATTGGGATCATGGCAATCTGGCTGGGCAGCACGGCGTATTTCAGCCGCGCGATCGACGCCGGCCTGCGCCGGTTTATCGTTTTTTTCGATCGGGCCAGCCGTGAGCATACGTCACTGGACCCGCAGGATCAGCCGTTTCGCGAATACGCTGTGCTGGCGGAGGCGGCGAACAAGATGGTTGCCGAGCGCAGCCGGGTCGAAGCGGCCTTGCGCATGAGCGAAGAGCAATTCCGTGCCGTGTTTGACAACTCATTGGCTGGTATCGCGGTGGTCAGTACCCGCGGGGAGATTATGGATTGCAACCAGAACTTCGCGGCGATGCTTGGCTATGAGCGGGAAGAGCTCCATGGCATGCTTATCAAGCAGATCATGACCGACGAGGAATTCGCCGAGGAACAGAAACTCGTGCAGGATGTGATCAGCGGAAATGTGCCCGGCATCAGATTCGAAAAGCAGTATTTACACCGTAACGGTGATCAGGTCCCCGTTGAGGTCTTCTTATGCAGAGTGCACGGGGACGATGACAAGACCGATTTTTTAATTGGCATCATTGCGGATATCTCGGACCGCCGCCGCCTGGAGAGTCGGTTGCGCCAGGCCCAAAAAATGGAGGCGATCGGAGTATTGGCCGGCGGCATCGCCCACGACTTCAACAACTTGCTTTTCGCGATCATCGGCAACGCCGATTTGGCGCAGGAGAGCCTGCCGGCCGACCATGAGGCTTCCGCCAAGATCCAGGAGATTACAACCGCCAGCCAACGGGCGGCGGAAATGGTCCGCCAGATCCTGACCTTCGCGCGGCAGCGCAAGTTCCAGCGTGAACGGATGGATCTCAAGCCGCTGGTAGTAGAGGTCGGCAAACTGATCCGCAGTGCTCTGCCGGCGAACATCGACGTTGACATTAAGCTCCCGAGCGAGCCGGTTGTGATCAGTGGCGATGTGACGCAAATCCACCAGGTGCTGATGAACCTGTGTACAAACGCTAGCTACGAAATGACCAACCAGGAAGGCCGCGGTCAACTGGAATTGCGGCTTGAGATCGAGGAACCAGGGGCGGAGTTGATTGCGCAGCACGGTATCGAGGCCGGCCGGTATGCCAGGATCACTGTCAGCGATACAGGCCCCGGCATCGACGAGGCGATTTTGCCACGGATCTTCGACCCGTTCTTCACGACGAAAGATATCGGCCAGGGCACCGGTATGGGATTGGCTGTGGTTCACGGCACGGTAACCAGCCTGGACGGGTTTGTGGAAGCCCACAACCGGCTGTCCGGTGGTGCGACGTTTGCTGTGTGGCTGCCCTTGGCAACGGAAGCGTCCCCCCCCCGAGCTGCAGAGTCTCGGCAGCTGCCACTCGGCAATGAACGGGTCTGGATTGTTGACGATGAACCGGCGATTACCGGTATGATCGAGCAAATGCTGTGCCAATTGGGCTACCAGGTGCGCGCTTTTATCGACAGCCGCGCCGCACTAAGGCAATTCCAGGCGGAGTCTGACCTGGTCGACGCCATGATCGTTGACCAGGCGATGCCAGATCTGACGGGGAGCGAGTTGGTGCGCGAGGTGCTGGCGATCAAGCCGGGTCTGCCGATAATTCTCTGTACCGGGTTCAGCCAGTCACTGACACCGGACCGGGCCAAGGAGTTGGGGATAAACCAATATTTGCTGAAGCCACTGACCCGGCGCCAGATCGCCGAGGCGCTACGCCAAGCGCTGGATGATCGCCTCGCTTGTGGCGAAAGGCTATAATCCTTCCGGTGGACAGGTTTTTCCTGAATCCGTGGATGCTGACGCTGGCTACGCTGGCCGGCGGGATCGTGCTGCTCTACATCCTCAAGCTTAGGCGCGTCAAGGTGCCGATCAGTTCGACGCTGCTCTGGGACCGCTCCGTGCAGGACTTCAAGGCCAACGCCCCCTGGCAGAAGCTCCGGCGCAACCTGCTGATGATCCTGCAGATCCTGGCGCTGCTGTTGTTGGTGTTCGCGCTGGCGCGGCCGTTTATCTTCGGCACCGCGCTGACCGGCGGGCGCACGGTGATGCTGATCGACACCTCGGCCTCGATGCTGACGTCCGACGTGCGGCCGGACCGGCTGGGCCAGGCGATCGACGCCGCCGGCACGCTGGTGGCGGACTTCAAGAGCAACGACGAGGGCATGGTGATCGCCGCCGGGCCGACCCCGCGCATTCTGGCGAGTTTCACCAAGGACAAAGCGGAACTGCTGGCCGCACTCAGGCGCGCGCGCGACGAGGCGGGCGGGGAAACCAACCTGGACGCGGCGTTGGGCCTGGTGGCCACGCTGTCCGAAGGCACGGCGACGCGCGTCGTGATCTTCAGCGACGGGGCGGTGCCGGACCTCAGCCCGGTGGCGGTGGGCGACCTGCGCATCGACTTTTATCCACTCGGCGAGAGCGGCGAGAACCTGGCGATCGTCAACGCCGGGGCGCGCCAGAACCCGTTCACGGACGAGTTCGAGCTGTTCGTCGCGCTGCATAACTACTACGGCGAGCCGGAAACCGTCGACCTGACGCTCAACGTCGACGACGACGTGATCGACGTGCGCACGGTGGAGCTGAACGCCGGCCAGAGAAGCGAAGTCGTGCTGACTAGCCTGCCGTACATCGACGCGCCGATCAACGTGACGATCGACCAGGACGATCCGCTGCTGGAGGACAACTCCGCCTACATCGTGATGCAGCGCCAGATGCGCTATAAGGTGGCGCTGTGCACCCAGGGCCAGAGTATCCTGCTGCGCCAGCTGCTCGAAAGTATGGACCAGATCGAGCTGTACACCTACGAGGACGGCGCGCTGGTTACGAAACTGGCGCGCGAGGAAGGCGCACCGCCACCGCGCATCGACGTCTGGATCGTTGAGGGCGACGCCCCGAGCGGAATCGATCCGACGGCCAGCTACTTGTTTATCGACACGCTGAACCACCCGTTCCTGCCGGTCGTGCCCGGCACGCTGGCCCAGGAAGACTACAGCGCCGACCCGCCGGTCATCCCAACGGTAGTGGGCCTCGACCGCGGCCATCCGGTGCTGCGCTACACGCGCTTCACCGACGTGCGGCCCAAGGCGATGCGGCGCACTCAGCTCCAGCCCTGGGGCCGCGTGCTGGTCGACGCCAGCGAGGGGCCGCTGTTGGTCGAGGGCAGCCTGGAAGGCCAGCGCACGCTTTACCTGGCCTTCGATCTCTACGACAGCGCGTTCCCGCTCTCGCGCTCGTTCCCGATCTTCATGGCCAACGCGATCAGCTATCTGGGCCAGTCCAGCGCCGGCCTGCTGGGGTTGAGCGCCGCGGCCGGCTCCAGAGTCGATCTGATCGCGCCCCTGGAGGCAACGCGTGTCGAGGTCACGAACCCGCGCGGCGATACCATCGGCATCGACCTGGGCACTCGCGACTTCACCTTGAGCGGGACGACCGAAGTCGGCGTCTACCACCTGGCGTACTACGACGCCGGCGGGGACGTCATCCAGGAGCAGGACCTGCCGGTCAGCCTGGTCAACGACGACGAGAGCAACGTCGCGCCGGCGGGCACGATCCGCATCCAGGGCGTGGAGGAAGCGCTGGCGGGCGGGCTGAACGCCGAGGAGATCGTCGGCCGCCGCGAGGTGCGCACCAACCTGGAGTTCTTCACCTGGCTGATCGGGATCGTGCTTTTGATCATGGGCATCGAGTGGTACCTGTACCATACCCGCGCGCTGTAGCCGGGAAATCGCAGCGGCGTCCTCCGCGACGCCGGATTAATCCGGCGACAGGGACGTCGCCGCTACGTGAGTGTGTCCTGAAGCGCTCTAGGCACCAACAACTTGCGCTAAGCTAACACTATGCGACTCGGTGCAGCTGCCGTCGGTGTAATCTGCCTGTTGATGCTGGCGAATGCCGGATACATTGCATACGCTCGCGCCGCGGACGAGCCAAACGTGTACTCCTGGGACGGCGCGCTGCTTTCTGAGAACCGCGCGCGGATCGCCGCGGGGGATGCGGCCCTGCTGCCGGCCTACGAACGCCTGCTGGCCGAGGCGGATACGGCGCTCGACATAGCGCCGGTCAGCGTAATGGAAAAGGAACAGCTGCCGCCCAGCGGGGACAAGCACGATTACCTCTCGCTGGCGATCTACTTCTGGCCGAACCCGGACACAGAAGACGGGCTACCCTGGGTCAACCGCGACGGCCAGCGCAATCCCGGAGTGGACGAGATCCCCGACAAGCCCAACATGATCAAGATGCAGCGCACGGTGGAGACGCTGGCGCTGGCCTATTACTTCAGCGGAGAGGGGCGTTACGCTACGCACGCCGCGGCGCACCTGCGCGCGTGGTTCCTCGCGCCCGCCACGCGGATGAACCCGCATCTGACGTACGCCCAGGGCGTGCCGGGGGCCAGCGACGGGCGGCCCTGGGGCATCATCGATACGGCCCAGCTGGGGCGCGTCTGCGACTGCGCCGTGCTGTTGGAGCCATCGGCGGCCTGGACGGCGGCGGACCACGTCGCGCTTCAACAGTGGTTCGCGGACTATCGCAAGTGGCTGCTGACCTCGACGAACGGGATCACCGAGGGGCTGGCGTCCAACAACCACGGCGTGTACTACGACGCCCAGGTGGCGCACTATGCGCTGTTCGAGGGTGACGCGGACTTCGCGCGCCGGCAGTTGGAGAACGCCAGTAAGAACCGCATCGCGCTGCAGATCGAGCCCGACGGCCACCAGCCGCAGGAACTGCGGCGCACCAAGAGCTGGGACTACAGCGTCTACAACCTGCAGGCGTTCGTCTATCTGGCGTTAATCGGCGAGCAGATCGGCGTGGACCTGTGGAACTACGAGGCGGAGGACGGCGCGGGGATCCGCGCGGCGATCGACTTCCTGGCGGAGTCCGCCAGGCATCCCGTGGACTGGAAGTGGCAGCAGATCAAGGAGGTCCACTACGGCGGCCTGGCGCGGATCCTGCTGCTAGCGGCAGAGGCCTACGACGAGCCGGCGTATCGCGCTCTGGCGCTGGAGATCGGCGACTTTAGCGATGATGCGAGCCGGGACAGGTTGCTGTATCGGATCAGTGAAAGTGTAAAGTAGCAAGTAGAAAGCAATCAAATGGCTTCGCTGTGGTGCTTGAGTGGGATATTCACCACGCAGTATCTTCAACACTTTCCACTTTTACTTACTACTTTTACTAGTTCCGCGCAAGCACGGGGGCTTGCTCTACTTAAGTAGCACAAGCGCCCCTGCTTGTGCATTATGTTAAAGACGCAACCAGGGGCGGTTGCTCAACTGCTTTAATCCAACTCGCGCAGGGCGAGGTCGATCAGATCGTCCAGGCCCATCTCCGCGCCGGCCTCCTTGACTTCCAGCTGGTCGGATGCGGCGAGGTTTTCCAGTGCGTCGCGTTCCCCTTCCTCCAGCATGCCGCCGTCCATCGGGTCCATCGCCAGGCCGGTCACTTCGAGCTGCCGGCGTACGCCGGCGGCGAGGATCGCGCTGACGCGGTGCTTGCCAGTGCGCGCCAGCAGGTTGGCGATCAGCGCGACGGGCGCGATCATGCACTCGCGGTTGCCGACCTCGCGGGCGATCTTGACCGCCTCGGCCAGCTGGGCCCGGGCCAGGGCGTAATCGCCCAGCCGGATCGCGATGTTGCCGAGGTTGTTGAGCGAATACGAGCAGCCGATGTAGTCGCCGATCGTGCGCTTGATCTCCAGGCCATCCAAGTGCAGCTGCTGGGCGTCGGCGAAGTTGCCCTCGCAGTACTGGACGTTGCCGAGGTTGTTGAGGCTGGCGGCCTGGCCGAACAGCTCGCCGATGTCGCGCCGGATGCGCAGGCTGTCGGCATAGAGCGTCCAGGCGGCGGAGTAGTCGCTCTCGGCGAACTCGACGTTGCCGAGGTTGCTGAGGCTCTGGGCGATGCCGCGGCGGTCGCCCAAGCTGCGCCTTAAGCGCAGGCTCTCGGAGTGCAGGGCGCGCGCGCTGATGTAATCGCCCTCGCGGTAAGCCATATTGCCCAGGCTGTTCAGGCAGAGCGCGATGTCGTATTTGTCGCCCAACTCGCGGCTCAGCGAGAGCGATTCGTTGATCAGCTCACGGGCCAGGGCGAAGTCGCTTTCGTTTTCCGCCACCCGTCCCAGGCCGAACAGCGCATTGGACAGGCCGTGCAGATCGCCGGTCTCACGCAGCGCGGCTAGGCCGCGGTTGAACTGGAAACGCGCCTGGTCCAGGTTGCTTTCCAGCCGCTCGATCTCGCCCAGCGCGATCCAGGCCTCGGCTTGCGCGGCGGTATCGCTCAGCTGGCCAAAGCGCTCGGCGGCCTGTTCGCAGTGGCGCCGCGCCGTCGCGTAATCGGCCAGGCGCGTGTAGGCGTAGCCTAGCGCCAGGTCGGCTTGGGCTTGCAGATGCCGGTCCTTGTGGCTGGCGGCGTAGTCCGCGATGCGCGTGTAATAGTCCGCGCAAGGCCGAGCCGCGCCGATGATCAGCAGATACTCCTGCAGATACCGGGCCAGCGGCTGAACCAGCGTCGGATCGGACTGCATCAGCGCGGTGTCCAGCGCGG
Source organism: bacterium (assembly GCA_016932385.1). Lineage (GTDB taxonomy): Bacteria > 4484-113 > 4484-113 > 4484-113 > JAFGCY01 > JAFGCY01. The sequence continues at coordinate 43,856 of JAFGCY010000027.1, forward strand.
TGTAGAGGTTCTCGCGTTCGGTGTCGAGCGCTTTCAGCGCGGTGAACTGCTCGGCCGTGGTCAGCTGCTCGCACAGGCTTTCCAGCAGCTGGCCGAAGTGGCGGCAGTGCGCGCCGACCGCCAGCTCGTAATCGTCGCTGGCCAGGAGCTGTTGGTAGGCGTACTCGCGGATCGCCTTGTTGGCCATGAAATAGCGGACACCCAGGCTGGTGGCGCGCGCGAACATCCAGCTTTTCTCGGCCAGCGCCGTCAGCGTTTCCTCCAGGTCGATGCTGGGCAGCACCGCCTGGGCCGCGCTCAGCGTGAAGCCGCCGCGGAAGACGCTCAGGCAGCGCAAGGTCGCCTGCTCGTATTCGTTGAGCAGCGCGTAGGACCAGTCGCAGCTGGCGCGCAGGCTGGCCTGGCGCCGCGGGCCTTCCTCCGCCGGCGCCTGGATGTCCAGCTGATGGCGCAGTTGGGCCGTCAGTTCCGCCAGGTCGTAGGTGCCGCTCCAGGCGGCGACCAGCTCGATCGCCAGCGGCACGCCGTCCAGCTCGCGGCAGATCTCGGCGACCGCCGCGTCGTTTTCGTCGGTGAGGATGAAGGAGCGGTCCGCCCGTTGCGCGCGGTTGGCGAACAGCATCAGCGCCGCCGGCTGGTGCGGGTGGGAAAACGCGCTGGCGCCGTTTTCGACGGGCAGCGGCTCCAGTTCGAAGACGTACTCGTCCGGCAGGCGCAGGATCTCGCGCGAGGTGACGACGATCCTGAGGTCGGGCACGCGCTCAAGCAGGCCGGCGATGAACTCGTTGCCGGCTTGCAGGTGCTCGAAGTTGTCGAAGTGCAGGATCGCCCGGCGGCCGTTAAGCGAGCTGGCCAACTGGTCCAGCGGCTCGCTGTCGCTGGCCAGGTGCAGGCCCAGCACTTCCGCCAGCGCCCAGGGGATGCGCCGGTAGTCGTCCAGCGGGGCCAGCAGCACCTCGTAACATTCGCGGCCGTGGTTATGGCGCAGCACGTTCAGCAACTCGGCGGCCAGCCGGCTCTTGCCGTATCCCCCCGGCGCGGTAACCGTGACCAGGCGCACGCCGTCCAGCAGCAGGCGGCTAAGCTCGGTCAACTCGCGCTCACGGCCGACAAACGATGTAATGGCTGGCGTATCCGGCATACTGATCATGACATGCTACCTGTCAATTGCCCTGGTTATTGGACACGGGCTGGATGCAATTGTTCGATATTTGTCTATCATAATGCCGGATGGGGTGTCGGGCAAATTAAATCTGGTTTAGGCGCAAGCTGCTTTGACTTGAAAAAAGGGGAGCCTGGGGCGGCTCCCTCGGGATTGTGTAGCAATGCGTAGCTTTCTAAGTTAGAGCTTCATAACCTGCGAATCTGCCTAAACGTAACCTGTCAATCTGTAAACAATCAGCTTTTGCACATGTCACCACTACGGGGGCGTAAGCGAACTGCCGCACCTTACTCCGGGCGCGGGTCTACGATCACGCGGACGGTATCGGAACCGGAAAACGGCGTACCGTCGGTTTTTTGGCCTTCCAGCGTCAGGACCGCTGACGGGGGCGCGACGATCGCCTCGATTTCCGCCTCGTCGAACTTGGCCACCAGGTCGCCGCAGCTGTCGGCGCCGATGCCGGTCGCGGCCACGCCGTTGAGCGTCACCCAGTAGTCCTTGTCCACCTGGCTGAACGGCAGGTCCGTATGCACGCTGACCGAGCCCTGCTCCTGGCCCAGGATGAACGTCTGCGGCGAGACGGCGATACCCAGCGGGTCGTCGGACCGCTGGCCGGAGAACGCCGGCGCGGCCAGCACGGTTATGCAGGCCAATACGGCGATGCCGAGGGCAGCCGTGCCCTTGGCCTTGGTGGAAGCGGCAACCAATAAATTGATCATTGAGACCTCCCTGCGCTTTGTGCGCCATGATTACCTGCTTTCAATGGTAGCCGTTCAGCCGGGACACGGATAGTCACGGTTTCGCGCTGTTTCGATGGACACAGTTGGCCGGGAAAGTGGAAAGTAGAAAGTGAAAGTGGAACGTGGCTTCAATGCAATTCTCTGGTTTCTGTTCCCAACTTGCTACTTTCACTTTCTACTTTTACTTGTTGATCGCGGTTGAGACACTCGCGTTGTGGAATGCGGTTCGCGCGTATGGATACCCATGCTACTTCACCCAATACCGGTAACCATCTATACTTTTCGCCGCGCGGGACAGCCAGTTTCGCGCCCAAGGAGTGGTTTATGGGTACACTGGGCGAACAGGTCTCCGGCATGGAGCAGATGGACAAGCTCGTGACGCTGTGCAAGCGGCGCGGCTTCGTCTTCCAAAACTCCGAGGTCTACTCGGGGCTGGCCGGCTTCTGGGACTACGGCCCGTTGGGCGTCGAGCTCAAGCGCAACATCGAGCGCTTCTGGTGGAACTACATGGTGCGCCGCCGCGACAACGTCGCCGGCCTGGACGCCGCGCTGATCGGCCCCGAGGCGGTCTGGGTCGCCTCCGGCCACGTCGGCGCGTTCCACGACGCCCTGGTCGACGACAAGAACTCCAAGGAGCGCTTCCGCATCGACCAGTTGCTCTATCACACCGAGGAGGACGCCGAGGCCGCCGAGATCTACGCGCTGGAGGCGATCGAGGCCGGCGTGACCGACGAGACCAAGTTCTGGGACGGGTTGAAGGAAAAAATCGGATACTACCCGCTAAACCCGAACACCGGCAAGGCAAGCCGCTTCACCGCGCCGCGCCAGTTTAACCTGATGTTCAAGCAGGGCATCGGCGCGACCGGCGAGGGCGGCCAGACCGGCTACCTGCGCGCCGAGACCTGCCAGCCGATCTTCGTCGACTTCGACTCGGTCCGCGTGACCGCGCGCCAGCGCGTGCCCTTCGGCATCGCCCAGATCGGCAAGGCGTTCCGAAACGAGATCAACCCGCGCAACTTCCTGTTCCGCGCGCGCGAGTTCAGCCAGATGGAGCTGGAGTTCTTCGTGCGCCCCGACAGCCTGATCGAGCAGCTCAAGGCCGCCCAGGTTGCCGAGACGCCGGGCCTGCACGACCAGCCCGGCTCGCTGGCGCCGACCCAGCACTGGTACGAGTACTGGCTGGGCGAGCGCCGCAGTTATTACACCGCGCTCGGCATCCGCGACGAGTTCCTGCGCATCCACGACCATCCGCCGGAGAAGCTGGCGCACTATGCCAAGGCCGCCTGCGACATCGAGTTCCTGTTCCCCTTCGGCTGGGGCGAACTGGAGGGTATCCACCACCGCGGGGATTACGACCTCAGGCAGCACCAGGAGCATTCCGGCAAGAAGTTCGAGTACTTCGACGACGACGCGCACCGGCTGTTGACCGAGAGCGGCATGAATAAGGACGAGGCGCGCCGGCTGGCGACCTACCTGCCCAACTGCATCGAGACTTCGGTCGGACTCGACCGCACCTTCCTGGCGGTGCTGACCGCGGCCTACGACGAGGACGAGCAGGACACCAAGCACGAGGGCAAGGAGGCGGACATCCGCATCGTGCTCAGGCTGCATCCGCGGCTGGCGCCGGTGACCTGCGCGGTCTTCCCGCTATCGAAGAAGCTCTCCGGCCCCGATTCCAAGGCTTACAAGCTCTACCGCACGTTGATCGAGATGGGCCTGAGCTGCGAGTTCGACGACGCCGGCAGCATCGGCAAGCGCTACCGCCGGATGGACGAAATCGGCACCCCCTGGTGCCTGACCTACGACTTCGACAGCGAGGAGGACGGGGCGGTAACGGTGCGCGACCGCGACAGCCTGAGCCAGGACCGCGTCAGCCTGGAGGAAGTACCCACGCTGCTGATCCAGAAACTGAGCGAGAGCTAGTACCGCGCTATAATCGCCGTGATGCAAACGCGACTCGCCGTGATTGTCCTCGCCGCGGGCAAGTCCACGCGGTTCAAGTCAGAGAAAACCAAGGTGCTGCACGAGCTGTGCGGCAAGCCGATGATCGACTGGGTGCTCGATGCCGTCGTGCCGCTCAAGCCGGTCCAGGTGATCGTCGTCTATGGGACGCACTCCACCGCGCTGATGGAGCATTACGACAACGGGCACGGCGGATTGCCCGTCGACTTCGTCCTGCAGGAGCCGACGCTGGGCACGGCCCACGCGCTGATCCAGTGCCGCGACGCGCTGCAGGCGGACATCACGCACCTGCTGGTTCTGCCCGGCGACGCGCCGCTGGTAACCACCGAGCAACTCGGCAGCCTTCAAACCGCCGTGGCCCAACCCGAGGTGGTGCACGCCGTGCTGACCGCCGTCGTCGCAGCGCCGGGCGACCTGGGCCGCGTAATCCGCGACCGGGACAACCCGGACCTGGCCGGGCGGATCGTCGAGGCGCACGAGGCCTCGGCCGAGGAGCTGGCGGTCAACGAGATCAACACGGGGATCTACCTGTTCGACCGCAAGGTGTTCGCCCATCTCGACCAGGCCGCCCAGCAGTTCGGCGCCAGCGAAAAGAAGGGCGAGTATTACCTGCCGGATGCCGTGCGCGTCGCCCCGACACTGGCGGTCCAGGCCGCCGACTTCATGATGCCCGTCGGCGTCAATGACCGCGAGCAGCTCAGCGACGCCGAGCAGGTGCTGCTAAACCGCCTGCGCCGTTACTGGATGAGCGAGGGCGTGACCTTCCGCCTGCCGGAGACCACTTACCTGCACGCCGACGTCCGGCTGGCGCCCGATGTCGAGATCGGCCCGTCCTGCGTGCTGACCGGCGCGACCAAGATCGGGCGGGGGACCAGGTTGGTCCAGGGCTGCCTCTTGGAGCACTGCATCATCGGCGCCAACTGCGAGCTGCGGCACGTGCGCGGCCTGGAGTCGATCATCGAGGACAACGTCTCGGCCGGCCCCTACGTCAACATGCGCCCCGGCACCGTGATCCGCCACGACTGCAAAATCGGCAACTTCGTCGAGACCAAGAATGCCGACATCGGCGAGGGCAGCAAGCTGCCGCACTTGCAGTACATCGGCGACGCCACGCTGGGCAAGGGCTGCAACATCGGCGCCGGCACGATCTTCTGCAACTACGACGGGGTGCAGAAACTGCACACCACGCTCGGCGACGGCGTGTTCATCGGCTCCAATTCAGCCCTGCAGGGCGGAATCACGCTGGGCGACGAGGCCTACGTGGCGATGGCCTCGGCGATCACGCGTGACGTGCCGGCCGGTGCGTTGGCGATCGGGCGCGCGCGCCAGGAAAACAAGGATGACTACGTCAGGAAGCTCAAGGAGCGCCTGGAGCATCGCAAGGACAAGGCGCAAGGTAAGCTTAATGCCGAAGAGCCCGGTGGAGGTAAGTCATGAAAAGCCCATCGACGCATCCGCTGATGCTGATTGCCGGTAACTCCAACCCCGAGTTGTGGGAGGAGATCAGCGAGCACCTGGGGATTCCGCTGACCAAGGCGCTGGTCGGCCGGTTCTCCGACGGCGAGATCCGCGTCCAGGTGGAGGAGAGCGTGCGCGACGCGCATTGCTTCATCCTGCAATCCACCTGCGCGCCAGTCAACGCCAACCTGATGGAACTCCTGATCATCATCGACAGCCTGCGGCGGGCCAGCGCGTTCTCGATCGCCGCGGTCACGCCGTACTACGGCTACGCGCGCCAGGACAAGAAGGTCAAGCCGCGCGAGCCGATCACGGCGCGGCTGGTGGCCAACCTGATCGAAAACACCGGCGCGCACCGGCTGTTGGGCATGGACCTGCACTCCAACAGCATCCAGGGCTTCTTCAACATTCCGGTCGACCACCTGACGGCGGCCAACCTGCTCTGCGACTATATCTATTCCGACGGCTGGGCCAGCGAGGACTGCGTGGTGGTCAGCCCGGACGTGGGCGGTACCGAGCGCGCCAAGTACGTGGCCGACCGCCTGCACCTGCCGATCGCGATCATCGCCAAGCGCCGTAGCGAGCCGAACAAGAGCGAGGTGATCGAGCTGGTCGGCTCGGTGAAAGGCAAGCGCGCGATCATGTACGACGACATGATCGACACCGCTGGCAGCGTCTGCAACGGCGCTCTGCGGCTGTTGGAGGAAGGCGCCAAGGCGGTGCGCGTGTTCGCCAGCCACGGCATCCTGTCGGGCGAGGCGGTCAAGCGCATCCAGGAGAGCCCGATCGACCTGGTGACGGTGACCAACACCATCCCGCGCGCGCCGGAGATGAACGTCAACAAGATCCGCCACATCAGCGTGGCCCCGATCCTCTCCGAGGCGATCCGAAGAAACCACATGGGGATGAGTATCAGCTCGCTGTTCCGGTAGTTGCATGCGCAACAAAGTATTGATAGCGCGGATGACTCATCCGCGGGAACAAGTAAAGTAGAAAGTTCAAGTAGAAAGTGAAGAATAAAGCGCGTGCTTGTCGGGATGCTGCGGAGAGGATGAACGTTCGAATTATCTCCCGCCCTTTCGCTTTCCACTTTCACTTTTACTTGTTCGCTAACAGCGCGCAACCAGGGACGGCGCCGCTACAGCCGGCTTATACGCCGCGCTCCGTCTTCCCTGCGCTATATTTGTAACGCCGGCAGCTGCCGGCAGGCGGCACGCTATGACCGATCCCCGACGCATTGTGGAGTTTTTCGACGTCCTACACGTCGACGAGCGCGAGCACGAGTTTCCGGCGGAGATCCGCGCGGCGCTATCAAAGATAAACCGGATGGTCGCCGCCCAGGAGTCGATGTCCAGCCTGATGGACTTCCTGTTCGACGCCACGATCGGCATCTGCCCCTGCAACCGCATTACGCTCTCGTTCATCGCGGACGAGGGCCGGCGGATGGTGATCCGCTGGTCGCGCGGCGACGGGGCGGTGCCCGGGCGCGAGCTGGCCGGCTTCGCCACCGACATCCACCGCGCCACCCAGCGCGGCGTACTGGCCAAGAACAAGGTGCGCCTGATCCACGACCTGCCGGAATTCCTGCGGCTCAATCCCCAGAGCACCTCGGCGCGGCTGTTCGTCGAGCTGGGCTACCGCTCCTCGATGACCTGCCCGCTCTACAGCGCCGACCAGCTGATCGGCGTGCTGATGCGGCACGCCGTGGCCGGGCATGCCTTTTCCGAGGATCACGTCGCGCAGCACCTGGCGACGGGCGAGCGGCTGGCGCAGGCGGTGGCCCAGGCCCAGCGGCTGGCCGAGATCGAGGAGCTGAACCAGAGCTACATGGAGATGCTGGGCTTCGTCAGCCACGAGTTGAAAAGCCCGTTGTCCTCCGTGATCATGACCAACAAGCTGCTGCTCGACGAGTACTTCGGCGAGCTGACGGACAAGCAAGAGCAGAAGATCGCCGCCACGCAGAATAAGGTCGAATACCTGCTGAACCTGGTGCGCGAGTACCTGGACCTGGCGCGGCTGGAGGGCGGCAACCTGGAACTGCACGCCCGGCCGGTGGACGACTTCGTCGCCGGCGTGGTCCAACCCGCGCTGGAGATCGTCGAGGCGCAGCTCGCCGAGTGCGGGATGCAGCTGGACTGGACGCCGCCGGACGGCGCGCTGGCCGCGGAGATCGACACCGACTTGCTGAAAATCGTACTGGTCAACCTGCTCTCCAACGCCGTGAAGTACGGTAACGCGGATGGCCGGATCGAGCTAAGCGTCAGCCTCGACGACGGTCTGCTGCATGTCGGGGTGCTCAACGAAGGCCCGGGCTTCCCCGCGAGCGAGCTGCCGCGGCTGTTCAAGAAGTTCTCGCGTTTGCAGACGGCGGAGCTAAAAAGCCGCAAGGGCACGGGCGTCGGGCTCTACACCTGCTGGCGGATCATCCACCTGCACGGCGGACGCATCTGGGCGGAGTCGGAGGAGGGCCACTGGGCGCGGTTCAGCTTTGAGCTTCCGCAACCGCTCAAACCGGCGACATCTGGCTGATTAATAGGCGTGACTCATGCGCCCGCGCTACAATGGCCGCATGTTCACCGGCCTGATCAGGCATATCGGCACGCTCGCGGTACTCAAGCCCGGCGGGATCACCATCGCCTGTGCCGCGCTGCGACCGCACCTCGCGCTGGGCGACAGCGTGGCGGTCAACGGCGCCTGCCTGACCGTGGCCGGGCTCAGCGCCGACGGGTTCACCGCCGACGTGCTGGAGGCGACGCTGAACAACACCACGCTGAAGGAGAAAAGCCCCGGCGCGCGCGTCAACCTGGAGACGGCGCTGGCGGCCGGCGAGGCCTTCGGTGGCCACTTCGTGCAGGGGCACGTCGACGGCACGGCGCGCCTGCTTGAGCGCCGCCAGGCCGCATCCGGCGACTGGCTGCTGCGCTTCGAGCTGCCCGCCTGGCTGGTTCCCCTGGTCATCGACCGCGGCAGCATCGCGATCGACGGCGTCAGCCTGACGGTGCAGGAGCTGGACGCCCAGGCCAACCCCGCGTCGTTTGGCGTTTCGATCATCCCGACGACCTGGCGGGAGACCGCGCTGGCCGACCTGCGCGTGGGCCAGTCCGCTAATATCGAGGCGGACATGCTGATCAAGGCGATCCGCCACAACCTGGAGCAGCTGCTCGGCGGCGGCGGGATCACGGCGGAGAAATTACGTGAGTGGGGATACGGCGGGAAGTAGTGCGGCGGCGGGCTGTAGACCGGTGGTAAGCAATTAACGCGCGTCAGAGGATACAATTTACGCAAGCCGATTTGGCGAGGCGGATTGATGAAGGATTCCAACAACGAGTATCTGAAGCGGATCGAGGCGGCCGTCGAGTCCCTGCGCACCGGCGGGATGTGCATTCTCTGCGATGACCCCGACCGCGAAAATGAGGGTGACGTGATCTGCGCGGCGCAGTACATCACGCCCGAGATCGTCAATTTCATGAAGACCCACGCGCGCGGCCTGATCTGCGTGCCGCTCAAGCCGGCGCGCTGCGATGAACTGAGCCTGCCGCTGATGACCGATATGAATTCGGCCAAGCTGGGCACGGCGTTCACGGTCAGCGTCGACGCCGCCGAGGGCACCACCACGGGCATCAGCGCCGCCGATATGGCGCAGACGATCCGGATCCTGGTCAGCCCCAACGCCCAGCCGACCGACCTGAACCGGCCCGGCCACGTTTTCCCGTTGCGCTACCATCCCGGCGGCGTGCTGAAGCGCCACGGCCAGACGGAAGGCAGTATCGACCTGTGCGAGATCGCCGGGCTCTATCCGGGCGCGGTGGTCTGCGAGATCTGCAACGAGGACGGCTCGATGGCGCGCCAGGACGACCTGCGCGAATATGCCGCCAAGCACAGCATGCCGGTCACCCATGTCTCGGACATCGTGCGCTACCGGCTCAACCGCGAAAGCCTGGTGCGCCGCGTCGACCGCGCCAAGCTGCCGACGGCCTACGGCGAGTTCACGATCTACGGCTACGACGTGCCGTTAAGCGGCGAGCACCACATCGCGCTGGTGATGGGCGACGTGCGCCGCCAGGATGAAGTGCTGGTGCGCGTGCACAGCGAGTGCCTGACCGGCGATACGTTCCACTCGGCGCGCTGCGACTGCGGTAACCAGTTGGACTGGGCGCTCAGGCGCATCGCCGAAGAAGGCAGCGGCATTCTGCTCTACCTGCGCCAGGAGGGCCGCGGCATCGGCCTGATCAACAAGATCCGCGCCTACCACCTGCAGGACGACGGGCTGGACACCGTCGAGGCCAACGAGGCGCTGGGCCTGCCGGCGGACATGCGCGACTACGGCGTGGGCGCGCAGATCCTGCGCGACCTGGGTGCGCGGCGGTTGCGGCTGATGACCAACAACCCGCAGAAACTGGTCGGCCTCGAAGCCTACGGGCTGACGCTGGCCGAGCGCGTGCCGATCCCGCCCCAGGGCGCCAACTCGCCGCTGGGGCATAAGTACATGCTGACCAAGGTGGAGAAAATGGGCCACCTGCTGGATGTTGACGAGATCAACGGCGAAAAAGCTGCCGCGGAAGCCGCCAAGGAATAGTGACCCGCGGGGGAGGTTGTCGATGTTTACGAAGGCCGGGCTGATCGAGCTTCACAGTCGCGCGCATCAAAGCTATTTCACCCTGCTCGAACACGTGGCGACGCTGCCCAGCGCCGATCTGCAGACACCGCTCGAAGGCTTCGGCTTCCCGCAGATCAGAAAGCAGCTGATGCATCTCGCCGGCTCCGAGAAGTTCTGGATCACGATGCTCAAACACGGCAAGTACGAGCACGGCGAACATGTCGCGGCCGACGACGTGGAGGCGATGCGCCAGATCTTCGAGGAGACCGCGCAGTTCACGCGCGACTACCTGGACGAGCTGCCCGACGAGCGGCTGAATTCGCCCTGCGAGCTGATGTTCTCCGACGGCAAGCTGGTCACCACGCCGGCGCTCGTGATCTGCCACGTCGTGACGCACGGCTTCCATCACAAGGGCCAGGTGGTGGCGATGTGCCGCCAGCTCGGCCATCCCGCCCCGGACACCGATATGGATGTCGGGGTAGGGTAGGGGAGTTGTCAGTAATCAGTGGTCAGGGGTCAGACTTGTTTGGTAGGGCGGCCGTCCCGGCCGCCACTGCGCTTTGGCCATCTACTAGTAATTTCGACACCAAACGAGGATCAGCGCTTGATTTATGGG
>JAFGCY010000028.1 GCA_016932385.1 bacterium
ACTAGGAACTAGGGACCAGGGACTAGCAAAAAAACGTAGTCCCGCCGACGGCGGGATCGCCGGATTACTTATCGGTGGTCAGTGGACAGTGGTCAGCGATAAAAGACCAGCAGTGGGGTGGGCATCCTTGCCTGCCGCCTAAAAACACGTGGGGCGGCCCCGCCTGGGCGGGGTTGCGCTGTTCGAGATGCGCAAGCACGGGGGCTTGCGCTACTGCTGATTCTGACGACTGACCATTGACCACTGACCACTGACAACTGACAACTGACAACTGATAACTGATAACTGATAACTGATAACTGATAACAGGCAACCAATCCGGCGTCAGGGACGACGCCGCTTGTATGATGTGAAAAGGGCCAGGTGACACTTTGCCCTTTGGCCTGTTCGGGCGGCACAAGTGACGTTCCTACTATAATCTTCGCGTGGCTGATACCAACAACGCGTTTACCGACAACGATTTCTGCTTCGCCTGCGGTTCGAAGAACCCGCTGGGGCTGCATCTGACCTTCTACGCCGAGGGCGACGCGCTCTGCACGCTCATTAAGCCCAAGCCGCACTGGCAGGGCTTCGCCGGCGTGGTCCACGGCGGGCTGCAGTCGACGATCATGGACGACCTGATGAGCAACCACCTGTTCAAGCAAGAACGGGCCTGGGTGGCGACCGGCGAGCTGACCGTGCGCTTCAAGAAACCCGTGCCGCTGGACCGCGAACTGGTGTTCAAAAGCACGATCGAGTCGCACCAGGGCCGCGTCTGGAACATGCGCGGAGTCTGTGCGCTGGCCGATGAGCCGGCGGTGCCGCTGACCGTCGCCACGGCGCGCTTCATCGACATTCCGGCACCTGAATAAACGCGCGGGAGCGAGCGCGGCGGCTAGCTGGGGTTGATCGGTCCCTCGGAGCCGGCCGGCTTCTTGAAGCCGATGCCGACCTGCTTGTTGCTCTGCTTGGCGAACTCCTCGTAGCGCTTGACCACCTTCTCCCATTCCGTCAGGTCGGGCGGGGTCTGCTCGATCGACACGGCGATATCGACGGCGCCGATCGGCCGCGCCGCGCCGGTCTCGATCGCCTCGCGCCAGGGGATCGCGGCGGCGTTCTCCACGACCTGCCGGATCGCGTCGGGGCTGTAGTGCTCCAGCTTGGCGCCGAAGGCCGCGTAGTCGATGCCGTCCTCGATGAACGGCTTCTTCTCCAGGTAGAGTTTGAGGATCTCGGCGCGGGCCCCGGCGTCCGGCGGCGGGACGAAGACCAGCCGGCCCAGGCGGCCGGGGCGCCTGAGCGCGAAGTCGACCTCCCAGGGGGTGTTGGTCGCCGCCAGCACCATCACGTTTTCGTTGATGCTGGTCAGGCCGTCGAGCTCGATCAACAGCTGGCTGATCAGCTTCTTCTCCCAGCCGGTCTGCAGGTTGGCGCGGTTGCCGCCGATCGCATCGACCTCGTCGAAGAACAGGATCGAGGGGGCGCGCTTGCGGGCCGCGGCGAAGACCATGCTGACGGCCTTCTCCGAGTTGCCGACCCACTTGTCCAGCACGTGCGCCAGGTTGACGTTGACCAGCGTCACGCCGCATTCGCCGGCCGCCGCGCGGGCCAGCATCGTCTTGCCGCAGCCGGGCGGGCCGAAGAACAGCAGGCCGCCGCCGGCGGTCTTGCCGTAGCGCTCGCTGACCTCCGGGAATTTCAGCGGGTATTCGATCGTCTCGCGGATCGACTGCTTGATCTGGTTCAGGCCGCCGATGTCGGCGAAGCGCGTCTCGGGGATCTTCAGCTCGCCGAGGAACAGCTCCTCGTCGCCACGCACGAAGGCGGAATAGAGGTCGTCCTCCATGCCGTAGCTCTGGCGGCGGAACATGATGCTCTGGCGCAGCTGGCGCGCCTCCTGGTTGCCCTTGTCCAGCTCCAGGGCGCGCTCGGCGTCCTGCTGGGCGTCGTCGAGGAACTCCAGCTGCTCGTTGACGCGCGCGCGGTTGACGAACAACTCGGCGCTGTCGCCCTCCAGTTTCAACAGCTCGTTGAGCACGCTCAGCGATTCGAAGTGCCGGCCCTGGTGGAACAGACACTCGCCCTTCTTCCTCAGGCCCTCGGGATCGTCGGGATTGTGCTTGAGGTAGACCTCGAGGTCGCCCATCGCTTCCTCGTACTCGCCCAGGCGGATCGCCGCCTCGGCGCGGGCCAGGCGGAAGTTGAGGCGCTCGGGGAACTGCTCGACCAGCTCCTCGAAGTCGCTCATCGCCGAATTGGTGCGGCCGCAGTCGAGGTTGGCCTCGGCGCGCATCTCGCGCAGGGGGCCGTTGAAGGGGAAGAAGAACAGCCCGAGCGAGATCAGGTGGATCACGCTCTCGGAATTGTCGTTGTTCAAGAGGCGCCGCGAGGCGCGCTGGAACAGCTCGGGGCTGAACTCGGCGTCCGTGCCGCGGGGCAATAGTTGTTTGACCAGCTCCAACAGCGGCTCCTTGAGCTGCGGAACGACCTCGGTGCGCGGCATCGCCTCCATCGCCGTGCGGAACAACTCCAGCGCCTTTCTTCTGAGGTCCTGGCGGTTGGCCAGGCGCAGGATCGCCCAGAGCAGGCCGGCGATCTCGCGCGGCAGCTCGGTGCGGGCGTTGACCAGGTAACGCTGGGTGGCGATCAGCACCTGGCGGCGCTCGGCCAGGGTCAGCTCGTCGCGCCCGGCCAGCTCGATGATCAGGGCGATGCGCTCCTCCTGGGAGGCGAGCTTGATGCTTAACAACAGGTCTTCGAGCAGGCGCCGGCGGGCCGCAGCAGTGCCGCCAAGCTTATCCGGTCCCTTGCGTTCCGGCTGGTTGGGGGGGGTGATTTGCTTGTCCATTTCTTAAGTGAGGTATTATACCGGCTGACGCTTTCCTTCGTTCACTTTTATAAAGAATTCACCGCGATCCGACCCGCGGTTGAAACCCAGCTACCCATTGCCGGTTATACAGACGCTATAAGCGCCGGTTTAGTTCGGGGGAGGGGGCTGCGGAAATGATCAGCGTAAGTACCTGCTAGCCTCATCCATTTTTTGGCTGATGGCCTGCAAGGTTAAAGGTGAAAGGTTAAAGGTTTGAGTTGTGTTTTGCCCTAATCCCATTAATACGTTGGCTTCGCTAGACAGCTTTAACGTACACTTCCTCCTCGACGCTGGCCCAACCTTTAACCATTAACCTTATCTTAGGAGGGCGATCATGTGGCTTAAACGTTGCCGCTACGTCCGCGTCGCGCTGTATGAGGATGCCAGTTATCAGCGAGGGGGAGTCATGCGGATAATTCAATTGCTGCTGCTGGTGATCCTGGCCGCGGGTTGCGTGCCGGGGGCGACCGGCGGCGGCTTCAAATATCCGGCCGGCTGGCCGATCGCGTCACTGAAGGTACCCGCGGGAGCGAAGCAGGTCAGCCTGCCCGGCCCGTCCGGCGAAAACGGAAAACTCACCTGCGACGGCGAGTTGAAGAACCAGGGCTCCGCCGCGGAGATGACGGTCTGGGAGGTCGCCTTTCAGTATTCGGGCGGCGAGAGCCAGCTGGTCAGCCACATCGAAGCGGCGCTTAAGCAGGAGGGGTTCCAGCGCGCGGGTAATTACTGCCGGCCGGGCCAGCGCTATTGGTATCTGACGCCGGACGGCCAGCGGCAGGTTAGGCTTGAGCGGACAACGGCCGGCGGCACGGACGGTTATACGCTGGGGATCTGCGACTGGAGCCAGCCTCGGCCCGATATCGGCAGCCTGGGCCTGGAGCCGATTTAGGATGGTGGATTACCTGTAGCCTTGCCGACATTGATTAGTAACGCGAGCGTCTCCGCTTGCGTGCGGGCAAGGTTAAAGGTGAAAGGTTAAAGGTTGGTCCAGCGCCAAGGTGATTCTGAGCGATTTCAATGTCTTGCGAAGCCAGGACATCGATAGAGGAAGGCAAAACGCAACTCAAACCTTTATCCATTAACCATTAACCTATTTTCGAGGGGCGCCCGTGCTCCGGGGGAGCGCCAACTAGCCTGCCGGCGGATCGTCACCGGTGCTTTCAGCCGCCTGCGTCAGGTAAGTGCTCAGCTCGGTCTGCGGGGCGATCCGCACGTTATTCGGCACGGCGCCGCCGCCCATGTCGATGTCGATGTTGTACGGCGGAGTGGAATCCGTCCAGGTGATAACCCAGGTAGCCTCTTCGTTGCCATACATCTCGCTGGGTACGGTGACCGTGGGCATGGGGCCCATCACACCGCCGCACCAGACATTGGCATTTTTCGTGTCGCAGCTGCTGGGCAGGCCGATCGCGACCAGGAACAAGAGCTTCAGCGCAAGCCAGTCGCAGAGGCGATCGAGCCGCCGCCAGAGCGTTCTATCGCGTGTACGCATAACGTCCTCCCGCCAACATCATAACGCGGCCGGGCCGCCCGGCGGGTGGACGGTTCACGGCGAATTCGGGGAGACAGTTGGGGGGAGGTTGTCGGTTTTTAGTTGGGCGGCCCCGCCCAGGCGGGGCTGCGTCCCTTTTCCCAGTAGTATGGGCAGCCGTGCTCGTCTTGGGAAAGGTTAACGGTTAAAGGTGAAAGGTGAAAGGTTAAAGGGGGGAATAAAAGAAGAAGGGCTAGGCGGGGGATAGAACTACTTCTCTCCAGCTACTTGTGAATTTGTCAGGCGGGAAATATATCCCGAGCTAGCATGTTAGTTCTCGCCCCCTTTAACCTTTCACCTTTAACCTTTTCTCGGTGGGCGGGGGCGCCCGCGCTCCGGGGAGCGCTGCCATCCTGGCGGCCGGGAATGCCGGCTGGAAGCCGGCGCTCCGGGGAGGGGACGCAAGCGGAGACGCTTGTGCTACCAGTCCTTAAGCTTAAACTTACGACTTAAACTTCCCTAATAACAAACCGCGTAATGGATCTCGTACTCCGTGGTCCAGACGTAATAGACGATCGCCGGTTTGCCGTTGACCTCGGTCACGCAAGTATCGCGATCGCAGTCCCCGAGCAGGTGGGCATCGGTCCAGTCCGCTTCGCTGCCGCCGGTGGCGGTGGTCGAGCGGATGTAGCGCAATCTGTTTTCCATGTTGTCCCGGTAGGTGACGGCCGGGTGCCCGTTGACGATTCCCAGCGCTGAATTGGTCAGGTCATTGGTGCCGATGGCGACGAAGACGATCTGCTCCCAGTCGTCCACATCCTCGCCAGCGGCGGTGACGGCCCGGGCGAATTTAATCGCATTGCTCGACAGGTCGGTATAGGCAATCGCGGGGGTGCCCGCCACGATCCGCAGCCTGGCGTTGTAGCCGACGGTACCCGCGTTGTCAATCTCCAGGACCGTACTCCAGTCCCCGGCCAGCGCCCCGGTGTTGGTCGAGGCCCGGGCGTATTTCAGCGCGGAGTTGTTGGTGTCCATGTAGGCGATCGCCGGATTGCCGTCGACGACGGCCAGCGAGGCGTAGCGGCCGACATCCGTCGCGGTGTCGACGATGAAGTAACCCGCCCAGTCGCCGCTGGCCGAGCCCGTCGGCGTGGAGGAGCGCGAGTACTTCAGCGCGGTGTCCGTGTTGTCGTAGTACGCGATCGCCGGGTTACCAGCCACGGTGGCCAGCGAGGCGTACGTGCCCGTGCTCGCCGTAGCGTCGGCGGTGACGATCTGCGTCCAGTCGGTGGCGCTGGCGCCGGTCGCAGTATTGGAACGGGCGTATTTGAGGTTGGAGTTGGACTCGTCGTGATAGGCGATCGCCGGGTTGCCTTTGATCACCGCCAGCGACGGATAGCGGCCGACGTTGCCGGTCTCGTCGACCAGCACGGTGGTCCAGTCCGCGGCCGCCGCGCCGTCGGCGGTGGAGCTATAGGCGAAGCGCAGGTCGAACGTCGTGTAATCGCAGTAGGCGAATGCCGGCCTGCCGTCGACGATGGTCAGCGGCGCGTCGGAATTCTCGCCGCCGGCGGTGCAGACCGGTACGTCCACCCAGCCGTGGACCAGGATGTCCACCGTGGCCGTGTCCGTGCCGGTATAAACATTGAAGCCGTCGGTGACGCGGACCGTGGCGGTGTACTCGCCCGGCGTGGGATAGGGCAGCGAGAAGCTGGCCACACCCTCGTAGTCGGCTTCCGTGCCCGCCTCGCTATAAACGCCGTCGCCGTCCAGGTCCCATTCGTAGTTGTCGATCCCTTCCGCATCGGAGGATCCACTGGCATCCAGGTAGGCGGTGAACCCCGCGTAACCCGCCGGCGGGGTGGCCGTCAGCGCGGCGACGGGCGCCTGGTTGGACATGATGAGCGTGAATGCACTACCAGAGCCGCCGTGGATGTCGCGGACGTACACGGTTGTCATCACGGTCGTGGTGCCCGTGTAGATGTGCGTGCAGTACTCGTCGAAGCTCTGGAAGTCGATCACGCCGTCACCGTCGAAGTCCCAGTAGAAGTACAGCTGGTCGCCGTCGATATCGTTGGCCACAGCTTCGAAGTTGACTTCGAGCGGCGCAACCCCGCCGTTGGTGCTGGTGATCAAGGTGACGGTCGGCGCGTGGTTGAGCGGGTCGTGCGCCCAGACCGCCACGGTGTCGACGTCCCAGGCGCCGGCTTGGTCCTCGACGCGCAGCTTGGCGTTGTAGATGCCGACGTCTGCGTAGTCCTGGTCCGGCGGGGTCAGCGTGTCGGTGTTGGCTTCAAACAGCCCGTCGCCGTCGAAGTCCCAGGCGAAGGTCAGGTTCTCCAGGCTGTCCTCCTCGTCCGCCGCGTCACCGGTGAAACTCACGGCCAGCGGGACCGGGCCGGACTGCGGATCGGCGGTGGCGCTGGCGGCCGGGCGGCTGTTGGTGCCCAGCAGGATACTGATGCCGGCTCCGGCTATCCCGCCGCCCGTGGTGGTGCCTTTGACCGCCGCGCGGTTGATGCCGGCCTCGGCGGTGTAAGCCGGCTGCGTGCCGGTGGCGTCGTCGGTGATCTCAAAGGTGCCGTCGCCGTCCAGGTCCCAGTCGTAGCTGGCGGCGCCGCTGGCGGTCAGGCTGATCGCCGAGTGGATCAGGCCGCTGGGCCGGCTGGCGGTGAGCAGGAGCTCCGGCATCGCGCCGGCGAGCGGGGTGGCGCTGACGACCGTGCTCAGCGCCGATTCGTTGCCGGCGATGTCGACGGCGGTTACGCCCACCCAGGCGCTGATCGGTTTGCCGGGGAAGAACTTCGCTCCGCCGGAGGCGATGAAGTAGCTGACGGCCCGCGGGTCGTCCTTCAGGGTGAATTCCGCGTCGCACAAGTAGACGTAATAGCCCGCCAGGTCGGCGGCCGCGACCTCGTCCCAGCTGACCAGGATCCCCGCGGGGACGCCGGTGGCCGTCACGTTCTCCGGCGCGTCCGGCGTCGCGGCATCGCCGTCGCTGAGCGGATTGGCCGAGACCGCGACGACGTCGAGCGCCGCGCCGTCATGGGCCAGCACGAGCGCCATCGCGTTGCCGGTGCCGGTCAGGTAGTCCGCGCCGGCCGCGACGCGCGCGGCGGTCGGGATACGCACGTGGTTGTCGGTATAAGGGCCGTACCACTCCCAGCAGTCCGCGCCGTAATCGGCCAGGCCGACCCAGTAAGCGCTCTGTCCGCCGTCGCTCATCGCCAGCGGATTGACGTCGAAGCCGACCACGCCGGGCTGCTCTCCGCCGAGTCGCAGGCGGTAGATGGCCCAGCTGAGCAGGTTGCCAGCGGGCTCGCCGCTCGTGATCCTGAGAGCATCGTAGTTGTTCGCTGTGCCCGTAGTGCTTTCGGCAAACGTTTCGATCCCGGCGGCGACGAAGCTGTCGGCGTTGATGCCGGATGCTGCGCGCGTATCGATTACGTTGCCGTCCGCGTCGGTCGCTTCCCAGGGCTGGACGCCGTCGACCGGCAGGACCGTGGGCCAGCCGTTGTCCATCGGCAGCGCGGCCGGGCCGGGATCGGCGACCGGAACAAGAGCGGAATCAACGGTCGGCGTGCCGCCGCCACAGGAAAACAACATGAGGGCCAGCAGGCAGGCAAAAACTGAAACTCCGAGGTGATGATGAAGCCTCAACACGGTGTACCTCCCCAGGCAAATAAAGCCAGATAACTTACTGTGAGATTGTAGCAGCGATAACTACCGTTGGTGAGACAAACTGACAAACCAATCAGAAAGGATAGCAACCTGCGGCGGCTGCTATGCTAAGCCCGTAGCTTCTGAGATGGGAGATGGTCATGGCGCGATACGTCTTGATGGTGGCAATCCTGGTTGTGGCGCTGGCGGGTACGATAGCGCCCGGCTGGGCGGCGGACTGGCAGGCCCAGGTGGACGAGCTGCTGGCGATGGGAGCCGGTAGTGAGCGCGACGCGCTGGTGGACGAGATCGCCACATCCGGCGCGAACTGGCAGGACGTCGCTGCGTATATCCAGGAAATTGAGTTCCCCGCGATCGCGGGTGGCGAAGCTTATCTGCGCGAGAACCTCTGCCTCGACGACGTGACGCGCCCCTGGGTGCTCTACGTACCGACCGGCTACGATCCGGCGGAGCCCACGCCGCTGCTGGTAGCGCTGCACGGCGGGGTCAGCCGCCCGGAGATCCGCGCGGAGCCGCTGGAGGAGGTCCGCGATTCGGGCTATACCGCCTTCGCGGGGGAGCACGGAATGCTGATGGCTTTCCCCTTCGGCCAGGAAGGAGCGAGCTGGTGGGACGAGGTCGGCATGACGAACATCCGCGACATCATCCGCGCGGTCAAGACCGAATGCAACGTCAACGACG
This sequence comes from bacterium, assembly GCA_016932385.1. Taxonomy (GTDB): domain Bacteria; phylum 4484-113; class 4484-113; order 4484-113; family JAFGCY01; genus JAFGCY01. The sequence continues at coordinate 8,682 of JAFGCY010000028.1, forward strand.
ACCGCGTTTACATGCTCGGCTTCTCCGACGGCGGCTCAGCGGGCTTCGGCCACGCGATGCTCGTGCCGTCGGACTACGCGGCGTTCTTCGCGCTGAACGGCCACATGGGCGTGTACAGCCTGGACGGCGACCTGCCGACCTACGCGCCGAATATGGCCAACACGCCGGTCTATGCGATCACGACGTTCGACGACGAGCTGTACCCGTCCAACCGGATGCGCCCGACGATCGAGCTGGCGCTGGCGGCCGGCGCGGACATCACCTATTACGAGCACGAGGGCCAACACGACCTGACCTACGGCGACGTCGAGTTCCCCAAAATCGCCGCGTTCATGGACCGCCACCCGCGCGAGCCGCTGCCGGCGCGGCTGACCTGGGAGACGGCGAGGCCGGAGTACGGCCTGTGCCGCTGGTTCTCGATCGACCAGATGGCGATCCGCGAGGCCGCGGACTGGCACCGTGACTACAACACGGTGCTGGTCGACGAGACGATCACGGTCGGCTTTGTCCCCGCCGACGGCTACGCCGGCGAGGGTATCCTGGTCGGGTCGGTGGTGGACGATTCGGCGGCGGACGACATCGGGCTCCTCGCCGGTGACATCATCGTGCGCGCCGGCGACTGCGAAATCATCGACGGGGACGACCTGTGGAAGTACAAGCAGACGCTCCAGCGCGGCGATTACATCGAGCTGGAGGTTCAGCGCGACGACACGCTGGTGCCGCTCTCCGGCCACCTGCCCGACATCAGCGGCTACCTGCTGTTCAAGCGCGAGCTGCCCTCGGCCCGCGCCAACCTGCAGTTCAGCGCCAACCGGATCGAGATCCAGGGCTCGCGGCTGAGCGCCTTTAGCGTGCGCGTGCATCCGCAGATGATCGATCTTACGCACAACCTGGTGATCAACGTGGACGGCGAGTGCGTGTACGACGCAGTGGTCGAGCCCGATCTGGCTTACATGCTGGGGAATTTCCTGGCCAGCCGCGATCGCAAGCTCTTGTACGTGGCGGAAGTGCAGGTCGTCCTGCCATAAAGCGTGGATATTGGGGTTTGGTCATTTAAGTGCCAAACGGCTCCTGACAGGTATTGCTTTCAAGGTATGGGGTTACCTGCTGACTAGGAGTTCGAGATGGCGCGTACTGACTGGCGATCTGGCGGGGCCTGGCTGCTTGTCCTACTTTTCCTGGCCTTGTTCGGCTGCGGCGGCCGGACCGACCGGATCGATACCACCGGTGCCGACCAGCCGCTGTTGGCGCAGCTGCCGGCCTTGCCCGGCGGCGAGGTTCCGCGCGAGCCGACGGCCGCCGTGGCCGGAAGCAAGAAGGGCTACGATTATTGGAAGGCCTCGACCAATGTCACCAAGAACGGCGACGAGCTGACCCTGACGGCGGCGCCCGGTGCGACCGAATACGCGGTCTACCAGTTCGCGACCGGCCGGCCGGGTACGGCTACCTACAACGCGGGAGTCGACCTGTCGATCGCCCTGGGCAACACCGCCTGGGTGGCGCTGTCGGATTACGGCGCCGGCTACTGGGCGGTCTACGGGCCCTATAACAGCAGCGTGCAGCTGCCGCTGGATACGGGGACCTACCTGTCGTCCACCGGCGATTTTTATCTGGCCGTGCTGGTCGAGGGGGGCCAGACGGTGACGGTCAACCAGGCAACCTTCAGCTACGACGACGGGGTCGTGCCCGGGCCGACCTACCTGGGCGACATCCAGGCGATCCTGGCCGACAACTGCACGGCCTGCCACAGTGGTAATACGCCGCCGAAGGGCGTGTCCCTGGAGCACTACCGCGGCGCGCGGGACAATTCGGCCACGGTCATGACCAAGGCGGTCGACGGCAGCCACGGCGGATTGACGCAGGACGAGAAGGACGCCTTCACGGCCTGGGTGGCCGACCAGACTCCCTATGGCGCCGCGGTGACCTATACGAGCGACATCAGCCCGATCATCGCCAGCCGTTGCGCGGCCTGCCACGTGTCGATCACGAGCGGCGGGGTCAGCCTGGACGGCTATGCCAACGCGGCGGCCAACGGCGAGAATGCCCTGGCGCAGATCCTAATGAACGCCATGCCGCAGACCGGCGGTCCGCTCAGCAACGAGTTCAAGGACCTCTGGCAAGTCTGGATCGACGACGGCAAGCCGGAATAGCCGCGCGCCAAGCCGCAGCAGCGAAAAAGGAGATGGTCGGGTGGGCGAGATTTGAACTCGCGACCTCTGCGTCCCGAACGCAGCGCTCTAGCCTGACTGAGCCACCACCCGATGGGGGGATACATATTACCACGATATGGCATGTTGGCAAGGGGTGAGGGGATGCGCAAGTGATAAGCGCATGCACTAGAAACGTAGCGGCGCCGTCCCTGGCGCGGGATTCGGCTGAACAGCTACCTCGGCTGCGTTGTGACAAGGTTAAAGGTGAACGGTTAAAGGGAAAGGGACCAGGGACTAGGAACTAGGGACTAGGCTGGATGCGGGTTGCTTGGGTAGGGGTGAAGCCATGCTTCGCCCTGATGCAGGCTGAATCGAGATATGTGGCGGAGCTGGCGGGAGTTTGTTGTCGGGACGATCACGCCACGGCGTGACGTCGTCCGCAGCCTAGGTGGAATCTCGATCTTGGGCGCAGCCGGTAAGAAAACGAATCGGCATTCGGCGGATGCAGCGATCGTGATGGCTCTGCAGTACTTATGTGCTAATGCCAACGTTACGGGCGACACATGTGTCGCCCCACGCCTGTCGGGGAAAGATTGCTATAACCCCGACAGCTCGAAGCTGAACTCGTCGTCGGGGCCGGTGCGCCAGGCGGCCGTGGCCGGGTCGCCGTCCTGGTAGAAATACGGCGAGAAGGTATGCACGCGCACCGTCTTGCCGTCGGCGGCGAACTCCAGCAGGCGGATCCAGCCCTCGCCGCCCAGCGGCAAAAACTGCGAGTTGAAGAGCAGTTGGTGCACACTCCGGCCATAATCGCTTGCGCTGGCAAGGTAGCCCACCATGTCCCCGCCGACGTGGCCGGACAGCACCAGCTCGAAGCCCGGCGCGGCGTTGACCAACTCGTCCCACAGCTCCTGGCCGTCGTTGGTATCGCTTGACGTGCCGGTATAGACGTGCGGGTTGGCCCCTTGATCCTTGCCCTTCGTCGCGAAATCGAAGCGCGTGTCGTCGTGATACATGTAGGCGTGGGTAACCAGCACCTTGGTGTAGTCCGCGTACTCGTCCCGCAGCGCGATCCCGCGCGCCCAGTCCACCGTGGCCTGCCGCGGGCCCCATTCCAGCGCCAGGAACAGCATCCGCCGGCCGTCGGGCGCCAGGAAATCGTAATAGGCATTCTCCATGGTCTCGGCACCGTAGGCGTTTTCGCCCAGCCCGGCCAGGATGCCGCCTTGGGCGGGATCGTTAAGCGGGTTGATCGCGGGCTGGAAGTAGTCGTTGAACTGCGTATAGCGCCCGTCGGCGTCGACGATGCCGTAGTCATGATTACCCGGCACGACGATATAGGGCACGACGCCGTTGAGGAGTGTGAACGCGTCGCGCACGTTGCGCCACTGCTGCGTGCTGTTCTGGTCGCCCGAGCTCTGCTCGGCCAGCGGCACGCCGTTCTGGAAGACCAGGTCGCCGACTTGGACCACGAGCGCGAGATGCAACTCGTCGCGGTTGGCGGCGATCCACTCCATGATCTCGGTCAGCAGCGGATAGTGCTCCGCGTGGTCGACGTAGCTTTGGATGTCCGGCAGCATCACCAGCACCCAGGAGTCGGCGGCGATCGCCTCGACGGGCGCGGTATCGGATTCGGGCGCGGCGCAGGCGGGGCTCGTCAGGATGAGCAGCCAGCAGATGCCCAAGAGCAGGCGTAGGCGCATACCTACATTGTACGGCCAAGCCCGCCGGATTTCAGCGTAGGCCGTCGATGAGCGGCTCGTTCCAGAACGTCAGGTCGTCGGCGACCTGCCAGTCCATGTCGAAGAAGCCCACGGCATGCGCGCCGGCGAAGCCCTTAAGCTTCACGCCGTCACCCCAGACCATCCAGTCCGGGAAGCCACCGCCGGAGTAGACGCCGGTGAACGAGGCCAGGCGCTGCATCGCCTCCGGGCTGGTACCGCCCTCGACCAGCACCACGTTGCCCTTGATGCTGTAAGGCTGCGGATAGACGAACTTGTAGGTCAGGTCGTCACCGGCGACCAGCCGCCCGCCGACCCTGACGCCGCCTTCGACGGGCTGGATCGGGAAGCGGTCGACCAGCCAGCGCGTGACCGTATTGCAGTCCGGCCCGCCCAGCAGGATCAGGTTGCTTTCGTCCAGCTCGCGGCGGAACTCGGTGTCGGGGATGATCGTGCACCGGCCGTTGCCGCGGTACCACCACTGCTGGGCGTAGAGCCGCGCCAGGTTCAGGTTGATCCGCGCCTTCTCCGCGCCGCCGCTGGTGCCATAGACGATGTAGAACGGCGCCATCATCACCTCGCGCCAGGGGCCGTAGCAGGTCATGCTTTTGTGCAGGCCGGTCGGGGCGTAGCGGCCCGTCTGCCAGCGGCCGTCGACGAACTGGAAGTGCAGGTAGGCGCGGCGGTTGATCAGGATTTCGAACGGCTGGCCGTCGATGGTCAGCCGGGCCAGTCCGCCGGGTAACAGCTCCGGCGAGAGCTCCAGCATCAGCGCGCGCACGTTGGTGGTCTTGACGACGACGTCGCCGTCGTCCGTGACCTGGGCGTCGATGACCGTGTCGCGGTAGGCTTGCTCGGGCGCCTCGATCCAGACCCAGTACGCGTGGTGGCTGATCGAGAAGTTGTGCGTGCGGAACAGCACGTGGCGGGGCCAGGGATCGCGCACGGTCTCGCGCCAGAGCCGGTTGTGCCGCTCGTTGTCGATGCAGTCGGTGAAGGGCGTCTCGGGACGGCCCCACCAGTGGCCCATGCCCGGCACCTCCTCGTACTCCACCTCGTAGCCGCGGCGCTTAAGCTCCTCGACCAGCATCCGCGGCTGCTGGGGCGGCACGTTGTCGTCGGCCCCGCCCTCCAGCGCGTAGATCGGCAGGTTCAGCGCGTTGTCGGCCAGCACCAGCGTGTTGTCCTCGCGCAGCGCCAGCTGCCAGATCAGGTTGGCGCGCGGGTCGCCGGTGGTCGCGTTGCGGCGGAGATACATCGGCACATACAGGTCGAAGGTGGTCCAGCCGGCGGAGGGCGCGGCCGAGGCCCAGACGCCGGGGTCGGTGAAGGCGTTGTACCAGGTGCCGTGGCCGCCCATCGAGTGGCCGGTCAGATGCACGCGGTTGTCGTCGATCTGGCCGAGGTGGGTGGCGTAGAGGTGGAACAGCACGTCGAAGATATCGCGCCGGCCCCAGTCCTGCCAGTCGAAGCCGAAGCACCGGCGGTTGGTCGGCGCCACCACGAAAGCGAAGTCCTTGGGCTGGTAGGAGCGCGCCTGGCCGATCGCCTCGACGCCGGCGCCGTGCAGGCTGACGATCACGCCGTACTGCTTGCCCGGGTCGTAGTCCTTGGGCGGCAGCAGGCCGTAGTACTGCACCGAATCGTCGATCAGCGACATGAACGTCACGCGCCGCGCCGCCGCGGGATCGACGACGTTCAGCTCCAGCTCCACCGCCTGGGTGCCGGTGCCGTAGTTCAGCTGCAGCTCGAGCGTGGCTTTGTCGTCGGGGAAGTCGGCGGCGAGGGCGTCCGGCGCGGGCCAGAGCTTCACGGCGTAGGACTGCACCGCCAGCGGCGCGATGCGCACCGGATAATGCTCGGCCCAGCCGTAGAGGCTGGCGGCGCTGCCGCCGGTCACGTCATAGCCGGACAGCTCGATCCACTCGTCGGTGGTGTTGACGAGGGCCAGGCCGAAGAAGCGCGGCGGGACTTCCCCACGCACGAGGTCCGGCAGGGTCAGGGCGTTGTCCAGCACCAGCAGGTCCTGCTCGGCGGGCAGGATGCGGAACTGGAAGCTGCCGCCGCGGCTGATCGTGATCTTGAACTCGTTCGGGCCCTGGTCCAGCACGACCGGCGTGGGGCCGAGATGGTGGCCGTAGGGATCGGCGCCGTAGGGCAGGCCGTTCAACTGGAAGCCGCCCGCCCGTTCAAGATCGATCAGGGCGCGGCGCGGGCCGTGGGGAACGTCGACCGACATGAACGCGTAGGACTTGTCCATCGCGCCGGCGAAGCCCCATGCGTCGGTGATCAACTCCAGCGATTCCTCGGTGATCTCGGGGAAGTCGACGGTGACCGTGCCGTCATCGCCGGAAGGGATGTAATGCCAACGAGCCAGCCCGCCCGGCACCAGCAGGCTGGGGAAGCTGGTCTGCAACAGCGGATTGTCCAGCGGCGGCTCGTCGTAGTAGGCCAGGCCGTCGGTGCCCGGTTCGCGCACGCCGGCGGGGAAGGGTCCGATGACCCACCAGCCGGGCACGGCGATTTCGCTGTCGATGGACGGGATCTCGGCGGCGGCGGCCGGGCCCGCCAGGCAGGCCAGACAGGCGATCAGCAGGCACAGCGGTGACAGAACGGTTGCAGCATCGCGGAAGCCGTGGTTTTTCATGGCAACTCTCCCTGGTGGCGGCTGGTTACAGGGATATTTTGCCACCAGGAACTGCCGGTCCGTCCGGTGGGATGTTTGAACCAGGGACAGTGGGTAAGATAGCGGATTGTGGCGTGTGCCAGAATATTGAATAGCCACTCAGGATTGTGACTATAATTTTGTTACGTTGAGAAGCCGTCGCGGGAAAGACCGCACGGGAGGAAAAAATGCGGATTTGGATGCTGGCGATTGCGTGCGTGTTGCTCAACCTTACCTTGACGGTTTCCTGCGGCGGATCCGCAGTCGAACCGCCCGATCCCGGGACCGCCGCTACCGGCCCGGCACTCACCGGCGAAGCTGAAATGGCGGAGATACCCGGGCTGGACGCGCTAGCGGAACCGGACCGCGAGCTGAGCATCGCCGGTCCCGGCTGGTTTACGATCGATCCCAAGCAGACCGTGCGCCGCGCCGGTGGCCAGCCCTCGCTGCCGGGCCAGATCATCCTGGCCGCCGCTTCCAGCCCGGCGTATGCCATCTACGGCGTCCGCGGCTTCGACGGCGATATGATGCCGACCAGCTACCGGCTGGACCTGGCGGGCGTGACCGGCGAGTACTTCCTGGCGATCAGCGACTACACGGCGGGCCAGTGGCGGTTCCTGGGCCACTGGGATGAGGCGCGGACGATTGAGATTCCGTTGTTGAGCGAGTATTCAGCCGCCGATGCCTATACCTCACCGCAAGGCTGGCACTATTTCGCGATTATTATTCCGACCGGCGGCGGCCTGACCATCAACGGCGTGGAACTGGGCGTCCACGGCGGCCAGGATGTCACCGGATCAGCCGGCTCCCTGTTCGGCGCCGGTGGTGAGAACGGGTTCTACCTGATGTGGGCCCATAGCGCCCATTACCTGAAGCCTGATTTCGCTGGCTATGTCATTGAACGTGCGCCGATACTAGGTGGTGAGTTCACGCGGCTGACGCCGGCGCCGGTGATGGCCTGCTGGTTTGAGGATCCGACCGCCGAGTTGGACACGGTCTACCGCTACCGCGTTGCCGAGGTTGATACGACGGGTAATCTTGGGCCCTGGTCGGTATGCAACGACGGTCCCGTGACCGGCGAGCCAGCGCTGCCGATGGTGAATGTGACATTGCCGCGCAGCCATTACTATGGGCCGGCGCAGGTAACCTTCGATCTGAGTGAGTCGTTTGATCCCGAGGGCCAAGCTCTGACAGAATACGGCGTGAAAATCACTAACAGCCCGATCGATATCACCGGGGCTGACCCGGTCATTAACGTTACGCTGCAGCCGGGAACCTATTTTGTGTTGTTGAATGCCGCCGCTGGCGCGCGGAGTAACGTGATCGCCCTGCCGGTTGCGGTATACCCGCGCTGGCAGGACCAATCGTATTTGGTGCGAGACCCTGATCAATGCACGCTCTCTCGGGCGTTGTTCCTGCGCGCGGGCCGGTTGCCGGCCACCGGGCAACTCGTTTTTGCCGGAGCGGACCCGACTTCACATGGGCTGTTCATCTGGTGTGAGAACGAGGCGGGAACGGGTTTTCGGCCTTATCCCGTACCGGCATACATCCACCCGTTTGACTGCATCTACGGAGTGGATGGAATAGGTGAACCGACCGTGATTGGCGACACCTTGTATTTCCCCTTCAGCGGGGCGGCTTATAATGAGTGTGTCGCTTTCGATGGCGAAAACGCCACTGCCTACCCACTGTGTCTAAGAAGCACCTCGCCAGCATTCGCCCTGGCCGCAGATGGCGACGGGCACTTGTGGTATTTCTACCAAGCAGATACTGGAGGTACTCTGGTGTTGCGAGCTGCGCAGTTGGGCGCAGCAGGTTCAGTTGTTGAGCTGTTTCCCGACTTGCTTGCTGGGTTGCTCGCGCTGGATGTGGCCTACAACCCGGCCAGCAACTCATTCTGCATTGTCTTCCGCAACGATACGGGAGCCGGCAATGACGTGCATTGGACCGAGTTGAATCCGGAAACACTGGCGGTTGGCGTCTCGGCTGTAATCGGGGCCAGCACGATCAACGGACCGGTGGACCTGGAGATCAACCCGGCTACACAACAGCCTTGCGTGATCTTCCGGCAGTCCAGCGGAGTGCATTACTACCACGTCTATCGCCAATATGAAGGCGGCGGGACCTGGTCGCCGGGCGCGCCCATCGACGACACGTCGACCAACTCCTACTGCGCCGACCTGATCGCCGCCAATGGCACCGTCTACGCCAGTTTCGGACTGCTCAGCGGCGTCACCAACCTTTACGAATGGAACAGCGGCTGGACCGTGCGGAATTCCTGCACGGCGCCGTTCCTCGCGCCATCGGAACTAGCGCTGGTAGCCGAGCCCGCCAGCGCCGCTTTTACGACCTTCGGCCGTGTTCCCAATGGCGAGATCTTCATCGAGCGACTGGAATCGGACGGGACAGACACGTTCTATCCTTGGTCGCTGCCAGCCACCGAGGGCCAGGGGCAAGAGCTACACGGCACGGCCGGCAGCGACGGCATCCATCTGGTCTGGAATGCGGCGACCAGTCAGCTTTGGCGCCATGTTTCCAGCGCTGACGGAGAAGCCTGGGCCATCCACGGCGACTTGCCGGACGGCGGGGTCAGCCTGGATATTTCCAGCACGTCGACCGGCGAAGTATATGCGTCGGGCGTTCATCCGCTGCTAGGTACTGCCGAACTCTACTACTGGGATGGTGGCGATTTCCATTCGCGCTTGTCATACCCAGGCTGCCATATCCATACCCGGCCTCTGCTATCGCGCAATCCGCTGAGTAACCAGATTACCTGGGTCGTGGACCAGGAAGTGCCGCCGCATGCGGCGAACTACGTCACGGGCAACGAAAGCCTCGGACTTACCACCGTGAACGTGCCATTGGTCCATAGCCCGATCTGGGTGGGGGCGGCACTCCCCGGCCTGGGGTTGATCGAACAGCGCTATGTCATGTTCGCCGGCGGTATGAACTGGGCGGAAGGAACGCTGGGCTATTTCGTGAGCAACGGTTCCGCCCTGGACCCGGTCTTCCAACCTATCGTCGGCTTCCCGTACAACTTCCTGACGGCGAACGAAGTGTGGGGTAGAACGATCGATACCAGCGTCTACATGGGACCGCGCGTGAATGAATACTGCGAGGTCTACTGGACCACGCACGACAATCTGATGACTCCCCGCCGGTATTCGCTGCAACACCCGTTATTCGGCCATAACTCCATTGCTTATCTTGAAATGGAAACGGAGCCGTATCAAGCCGAGGTGCGCCGCACGGTCAGCAGCGAGATCACTTGGGGTGTTTCCGCCGTGACGCTGATGGCGGACCTGTGGGGCGATGATGTGCTGTTCGAATGGAGCAACTTCGGTGACTGGGAGGAGTTGCAGCTGCCTGATGGTATGGACTACATGTCGAAGCCGGAACTGGTCGTTGGCCGGGACGGCCGTTGGCACATCATTTACCGCAATTATTGCACCGATCAGATAATGTGCCGGAGTACGCTGTAGGTTCGGCGCAGGCGTTAAGGCGCTTCGACCCATTTGGCGATGATCAGCGGCACCTGGTCGATCTCGCCGCCGGCCAGGTCAGTAAGTTGGGCTTTGCCGTCCGCGTTCAAGCCCAGCTTGTTCACCGCCACCACGAGCGGCCGGCCCCAGGCCGTGACCGAAGCGCCGGCGGCAGCGACCGGCAGGGCGTCTGAGGTGTCGATCACGGCGACCGGCCCCTCCAGCCAGTAGACCACCTGCTCGTCCGGCTGCGCTTGCGACTGGCTGATCGGCGCACCGTGCGGGTTCTGCAGTATAACAACCGAGCCCGTCACCGCCACCCATTTGCGGTCGTAGGCGGCTGGATCGGCGACCAGATCCGCCGGCGCGACGCGCGCGGCGCTGGAGCGGATGACATTCTCGTCGGCCAGCGCGACCATCAGCACAGCGTCGGCCAGGGGCCGGTTCTCGCCGCTGGTCAGTGTGCTGACCGCCGATTCAACGCGCCAGATCAGCCAAGCCGTGAACAGCACGACAATCACGCAGCCGACGCCGAAGACCATCGGCCAGGGCGAGCGCGAGGGAGTTACGGGCGGCGGAGCGAACTGGTTGATTATGGGTAACATATCCGGTTTACCTTGGTTTCAGTATAACAACCGAACATTTTGTTTCGTTTATAATTCGAGCAAAGCAAAAACTCAGCCGGAAAGCACCGGGAGGATTAGGATGCAACGTTGTCTGATCGCTGCGGCCACCGTGTTCCTTTGTCTCGCCACATTAACGGCCTGTGGCGGTTCCAAGACTGCGCTGCTGGCGCCGGACGTCCCGGTGGATAGCAGTTCCGCACCTGCCGCGGAGGAAGCTGCCGGGTTGCCGGGGCTGGCCGAGCTGCCGGAGCCCAACCACGATGTCAGCGCGATCGGCCCGGGCTGGTGCGAGATCAACCCGAAGCAGACGCTCAGACGCGCCGGTGGCCAGCCGTCGCTGCCCGGCCAGATCGTCCTGGCGGCGGAAGGCCAAACCGCCTTCGCGATTTACGGGCTGATGGGCTTCGACGGCGATAGCTTCCCGACCTCGGTCCGGCTCGACCTGGCCGATGTGGCCGGTAATTACTTCATCGCGTTCAGCGATTATGTCAGCGGGGGCTGGCGGTTCACGGGCAGCTACGTTGGCCCGGCCACGGTGGAGATCCCTGGGCTCGATGGCTACACGGATCCGTCGGCCTACGTCTCGCAGCGCGGTTGGCACTACTTCGCGATCATCATTCCCGACGGCGGCGGAGTGACCGTCAACGGTGTTGAGGTCGGCGTGGATGGCGGTACTCTCGGGCCGTATATGCCGACGGCCTTAGATGGCCAGGGCGGCGAGCACGGTTTTTACCTGCGCTGGGCCCATAGCGCCAGCGTACTGGCCGCGGACTTCGCCGGTTACCGGCTGCAGCGGGCCCCGTTGGCAGCCGGCGAATTCGCGGACCTGACGGACGAGCTGATCACGGTAGCCTGGTTTCATGACGAAACCGCCGAGCTCGATGTCAGTTATCGCTACCGCATTGCCGCCGTGGATACCAGCGGCAATCTGAGCGATTGGGATACTCTCATCAACGGGCCGGTTACCGGAGACGCATCATACCCCGTAGTGGATGTCGAGATACCGCGGGGTCCGTTTTACGCCCCGACCGAAATCACACTCGATCTGAGCGGCTCGTTCGATCCCGACGGCCACGCCACCGATTACTACGGCGTGCAGCTGTATAACAGCCCGGTCAGTATTAACGGGATGGACCCGCAGATCACGGTCACCTTGCAGCCGGGCACGTACTGGCTGGTCGCCAAGTACTCGGCGGGCGGGTATGAAATGCGCACTTACGTGCCGGTGATCGCCTATCCCCGTTGGCAAAACGAGTCCGTGGTGGTTAAGGAGCCGGACCCGGCGGGCTTGGAGGCGCGGCTGCGGTCGCCGCGGGGCGGCCTGCTGCCCGGCACAGAGCGCATGGTGATCTGCGGCCTGGACCGGACCATGCCCGGGCTGGTATTCTGGGTGGAGAATGAGGCTGGTGGCAGCTTCGAGCCGCTCCTGCGGCCGGCCTACACCAATCCGGAAAGCGCCTTTGACCCATTCCTCGCCGTTTCCTATATCGGCGAACCGGTGGTGTTGGGCGATTCGCTCTGTTTCCCGGTCTGTATGATGGACAGCTTCATGCTGGCTTGCTGCGATGGCACCGATACGGTGATCATCAATATCGGCACGCGGAGCGGCAGCGCGGCGGTCTCGGCGGTTACCGATGGCGATGCCGCCTGGCTGATTTACGAGCGCGTTGGCGGAGGAGCGCATTCTTTGATCGCCAACCGCGTCGGCGGAACCGGGAATTCTCACGAGCTGGTCGGCAACCTGGAAGACGGGCTGAGCAATATCGATGCAGTCTACAACACCGCCAACAGGCAAGCGGAGATCGCCGTGCGTTTCTGGGACGGCGCAAACAATATTACACACTGGCTGCAATGGGACCCGGCCCTGGACGTGGTGGGATTGGACCACACGCTGGGTATCGCCGTGTCCACCGGGCCGGTCGATATTGAAATCGATCCGGCTACCAACGAGGCGGCGGTGTTGTTCGGCCTGAACGACGGTATCACCCAGTATCACTACTACACCACGCATCTCGGCTTGGGTGCCTGGAGCGCGAACCTGGCGATCGATAACAGCGCGAACAACCGGCCCGCCTGCGACCTGCTGTTCGCCGGCGACCGGGCCTATGCCTATTTCGGCCTGTTGACCGGCGTCTCGGCGCTCTACGAACTGGACGGAGGCTGGAGCGCGCGCAATACCACCTCGCTGGGCAACGATCCCGGCATGCAACTGGTGTTGTTCGACGATCCCGAAAGCGACGCCTTTGTGGTCCTCGATGGCGATAGCGACGAGAATTTCCGCCTGCTGAGGATGTTAGACGATGGATCCGATGCCCTGTATGAGTTCGAGCTGCCCACCAGCGAAGGTCAGGGGTTTGAAATGTACGGTATCGGCGGAGCGGATGGGCTGCATGCGATCTGGCACAGCGCTTCGACTAGTGTCGGGCGCCATGTGACCAGTCCCGATGGTGAAACCTGGACCACCCAGGCGGATCTGCCCGGCCTGTCCAATGCGCTGGATCTGACTACCAACGTGCTCGGCGAAGTTTATGTGTCCTACGTGAACCCGATGACGAATGATGCCCAACTCCGGTATTGGGACGGCGCTGACTTCGTGTTGCAGGAAACCATCGGCGGGTGCGAAATCGGCCACCGCCCGTTCCTCTCCCGCCACACGCTCAGCCCTGATATACACTGGATGGTCGATCGCGATGTTCCGCCGCACACGATGTATTTCGTGCATGGCAACGTGAACGACGGCTTTTCAACGACGACAGATGTGCTCAGCGATTTTCCGGTGTGGACGGGGGCGGCCTTGCCCGGCTGGGGGATGGTTGATCGGCGCTATATGGTCATCACCGGCGGTGCGGCCATGGACGAAGGGCTACTCGGTTTCCAGAAAAGCTATGATGGCACGTTTGAACCGTATGTCCATCCGCTGTTCTCCTATCCGCTGAATTGCCTCGTGGCCAGAGAGACGTTTGGCAAGACACTGGATACCGCGGCGTATATCGGACCGGAGTTCAACCAGTATTACGAGGTCTGTTGGGCGGCGCAAGGCGAGAGCTTCAATCCGTTCAGGCTGGAAATGACCTTCCCATTGTTTGGCGAGGCGAAAACCACGCCGCTCAATATGGATTTAAATCTGCTGCATGACGACCTGCGGCGGACGGTCAGCAGCGCCACCGCCTGGGGACCTACCGCGGTGGGGCTGATCAGCAACCTGGGCAGTACGCAGAACATCTTCGAGTGGAGCAATTTCGGCGGCTGGGAAAACCTGCCGCTGCCGGACGGCCTGGATTACATGACGATGCCGGAACTGGTGGTCGGCTACGACGGGCGCTGGCACCTGCTCTACAAGAACTACCGGACTGACCAGATCATGTGCCGCAGCACGCTGTAGCCGGCGGCGCAATCGCCGGCAATCGCGAGCAGACGGGCCAGGGGCTGCTACTATATTGGCATGGCTGATTCCAGGCTGAGGACCGCTTTGCCGCGCGGGATAACCCTGCGCGACCCGCTGCTGCTGGCCAGCGGCTGCTGCGGTTACGGCGAGGAGTACGCGGAACTGGTCGATCCCGCCAGCCATGGCGGCGTGATCACCAAAGCGGTCTCGCCCGAGCCCCGCGCCGGCAATCCGACGCCGCGGCTCTGCGAGACGCCGGCTGGCCTGCTCAACTGCATCGGCCTGCAGAATCCCGGCGTCGAGGCCTTCGCGGCGGAGATCATGCCGCGGCTGACGGCGCGCGGGACGAGCTTCATCGTCAATGCCGTCGGGCACAGCCCCGAGGAGTTCGCGCGGGTGGTGGCGCGGGTGGAACAGGTGCTGGCCAGCGATCCGGCCTGCGCTCCGCGCCTGAGCGCCGAGGGCGTCAATACCGGCTTGTGCGGCTACGAGCTGGACCTCAGCTGCCCGAACGTGGAAAGCGGCACGCTGTTCGCCACGGACGAGACGGTGCTCGCCCGTACCGTCGAGCTGGGACGCCGCGAGACCGAGCGCCTGCTGGTCGCCAAGCTCTCGCCGAACGTGACCGACATCGTGCCCTTTGCGCGCTGCGCGCGGGAAGCCGGCGCCGACGCCGTGACGATCGCCAACACCTTCAACGGCGTGTCGATCGACATCGCGACGCGCCAAAGCAACCTGGCCCGGCCTTCGGCGGGGCTGAGCGGCCCGGCGATCCGCGCCGCGACGCTCTACCACGTCTGGCGCTGCCACCGCGCGCTGCCGGAGCTGCCGATCCTGGGCAGCGGGGGAATCACGGACGCCGACAGCGCCGTGCAGTTCCTGCTGGCCGGAGCGACGGCGCTGCAACTGGGCACGGGGCTGTTCCTGAATCCACGGCTGGTGCCGGAGATCCAGGCCGGCCTGTCGGCCTATCTCGACGCGCAGGCCGAACCGGACCTGCGCGCGATCATCGGCACATACCGCGATCAGGGGTGAACGCGGCGGTTGACTGGTCTTTCCAGGCCGGGCAGTGCTACAATAATTGTTGATAAGTCGTGGATAAACCGGGGCATTTCTAATCGAACGTTTGCCTTCGGGCGGCCGTCGCCGAATAGTGAGATAGCCCTGCAACGGAGAGCGCAATGCGTTATTACAGCTGGCTTTGCCTTTTGCTGATGGCCGTCCTGATCAGCTGCGGCGCGGGAAACGATGATTTCCTGACCGAGGACTCCGGCCAGTGGACCGTGGCGGCCAACCAGGCCGCGACACTAAGCCTGGCGGATCCCAGCCGGGCCCAGGTCCAGATCCCGGCCAACACCTTCAACGAGGAGACGATCATCATGCTGGGGGACGACCTGATGCGCCAGGATGGCTCGTGGCGCTATTTCCCGACGGTCGACCAGTCGGCGATCACCACCGCCAATGAAGATGCGATGGCGGCCGAGCACGAGGACGACGTGCTGGCCGGCCTGGTCGTCAACACGCCGGCGGACGCCTATTTCTTCAACGATATAACCGTGCGTTTCGACATCCGCGACGACGTGGCCCTGACCGCCGGCGACAGCTACGTGGTCTATCGCTTCGACCACCAGGATGACACCCAAGATATCGAGCCCCGCTGGTATCGCTGGGGCAACGACACGTTTGCCACCGTTGACGTCGGCGCCCTAACCGCCACGGCGGTCCTGCCCACGGAGGATATGCGCGGGTATATCGGCTCGCTGGCGATATTCGCGGGCCTGACCGAGACGATCATGGAACCCAGCGAGCAGGACACCGTCGTGCGCGGGCGCGTGGTGGATTCGAACGGGAACGGCGTGGCGACCGACGTGGGCATGTACATCCCCATCGGCGGACTGGAGTTTCCCGTCGACCTGCCGGTCGGATCGGCCGAGGTGCCGGTGAACGTACCGCATCCGGTGACCGAGAACGCGCTGATCACCGAGCGCAACACGGTGCGCAGCGGCGCCGACGGGCTGTTCGAGTTTCTGATTCCGGATAAGCTGATCGGCCAGTACGTGGCGATCAAGTTCGGCACGGAATCGCAGATCTACAAGGAGCAGGATAACTTCGACCTGCTGGTGCCGGGCGCCGATCCGTCGAGTCCGAGCGCGCAGGTGCTGCTCAGCGACACCGAGAACCTCGTGATCTGGTACGGCACGAACAGCCTGGTCTCACGCCCGGTGAGTACCTACTAACCGCCGGCCCCGAAGCCAGAGCTTTAATAGAACACGGCGTAGCGCAGTTCATCGGCTGCGCCGGTCGAATAGTAATAGCTGATCGCCGGATAACCTTGGTTCTCGATCAGGTACGAACCCCATTTATGGTCCGCGCCGGGGACGGGCTGTCTGTCCGGTGTCTCGGTCGCGTTCCACAACAAGGGACTGGTCGCCGCCATGTCGATATAACAGAGTTCTCCGTTCCCGTAATCGGTATGGCTCATCCCCAGCACGGGTCCGACCATTTCCAGCGATGAAAAGTCGCCGCAGGTGGGCAGGATTGGATCCGGCGAGTGGTTGGGGAACAGCCAGCTTGTGCCCGGGTCGTCCAGGCCTTCCTCCAGGGCCAGCGGCGAGGGCAAGCTTGCATTGCACCAGGAGATCCAGGGCCGCCAGCCGATGCCGGGTGTCACGGCCGGTGCGCCCATCAGGTTCGGGTTCCAGGGGCTGCCCGGGAATTTCTCCAGCGAGGTCATCGTGCCGACCGTGGCCGCGTTGGTCTGGACCACCCACAGCGGGAAGCCCGCGCGCGACCAGGTCCAACCGAGGCGGTCGTTGGCGATCGAGTACTTCAGGCCGTTGGGGAAGACGTAGTCCAGCGCGATATAGCTGACCGCCGGGCTCCAGGTATAGGGCGGCGGCGGCGAGGGGTAGTTGTTGCCGTAGTCGACGTATTCCAGCGAAGTGCAGGCGAACTGCGGGTAGCCCGTGGGCAGGCTGGATTCGATGATCTGCGGCGTATGCCAGGCCGTTCCCAGGTTGTCCGGCGGATAAACGGACGGAATATAGCGGACGTCGGCGCCGTGGTACTGCCACTCGAACTCCCACAGCCCGATCTCGCCGATGTAGCTGACGGCCGGGAGCCAGAGCTGGATGCTGTCATCAAAGATGAAGTCCATCGAGCACCACGAGCCGCAGGCGGGCGTATCCAGGATCATCGCGCCGGCGGGCCAGGTCACGTTGCGGCGGATGTATTCCAGGTCGACGGCGGTCTGGTTGAAGAAGGCGATCGCCGGTTCGCCGACGACCTCCTTGATCGAGGAATGCACCCCGACCGCACCGGGCATGATCTGGACCGGCGCCTGCCAGGTATTGCCCTGGTTGTCGTTGGCCGCGACGAAATACAAGCCCTGCTTGCCGGGCGTGACGGTGTCGTCGTCGTAGTAGCTGATCACCGGAATGCCCTGGACCAGCGTCAGGCTGGTGTAGCTAATCCAGTTGGCGGTGATGCCCGGTACCACGGTCACCACGTGCCAGCCACTGGGGGGCGTCGCGGCCGCGTTACGGGCGACGGTGAACATTGTGCTGGCCTGCTGGTTTTGCGGCGTCGAACCGGAATCCTGGACATCGACCGTGGGCGTGTGGTAGCCCGGCCAGTAGTACGGCGCGGTGGGTGTAACGGTGGGGGTCGTGCTCCAGGTCGTGTCCCAGGTCCCGTCGCTTTCGAAATCGAAGCGGTACTGCAACGGCGGAACGCCGCCGGTAGAGCCCGAGGCGTCCAGCAATACCGTGTCGGCCGGCGGAGCGAAGCCGGTTGCCGGCGTGGCGGTGAGGTTCGCGACCAGCAGCTCGGCCGAGTAGACCGAGGCCGTGGTCTCCACCGATTGCGGCACGGCGCAGGAATCGGTTACCCGCACGCGCGCCGTGTAGGGGCCGGCCGGAGTGTAGGTCACGCCGCTGACGCTGCCCGTCGTATTGCCGTTCACATCGTAAACACCGTCGTCGGTGTAGTCGAAGTCAAAGGTCAGCGGTGCTTTGCCGCCGGAGGAGGCCGTGGCGTCCAGCGTGGTGGTCAGGGGGTCCAGC
Source organism: bacterium (assembly GCA_016932385.1). Lineage (GTDB taxonomy): Bacteria > 4484-113 > 4484-113 > 4484-113 > JAFGCY01 > JAFGCY01. The sequence goes on from JAFGCY010000028.1 coordinate 26,775, forward strand.
CCGTCGGGCGGCGTGGCGCTGAGGGCCGGCGTCAGCGGGGCGGTGGCCTCGATCAGAGCGGTGGCCGTGTCGGTCAGCGGCGTGGGCGTGGAGCTGTCGGTCACGCGCACGCGGGCCGTGTAATCCCCGACGACGCCGTAACTATTCGGAGTCGTGCCGGTCGAGTTGCCGACCACATCGTAAGACCCGTTATCGGTGAAATCGAAGTCGTAGGTATAGGGCGGTGTGCCGCCGGTGCTGCCGGTGGCATCCAGGGTCACCGCCAGCGGGATCCCGCCGGCCGGTGGAGTGGCGACGAGGCTGGCCGTGAGCGAGCCGCCGGCGCTGACGTTGATTGTCACCGTGTCCTCGTCGGTGGCGGGCGTCGGCGCGGCGGAATCCGTAACACGCACGCGCACGGTGTAGGTGCCGGCGGTGGAGTAGATCGTCGACGTCGTTCCGGTCGTGTTGCCGTTGACGTCATAGGTGCCGTCGTCGGTGAAGTCGAAGTCGAACGTATAGGGCGACACGCCGCCGGTGGTGCCGGTGGCGTCGAGGCTGACGGTCAGGGGCACCAGGCCGCCCGTGGGGTTCGCCGTCAGGTCGGCGACCAGCGGAGTGGAGCCGCTCGTGACGTTGACGGTCACGGTGTCTTCATCGGTGGCGGACGCGCCGTCGGTGACCCGTACACGGGCCGTGTAGGTGCCGGCGGTGGCATAGGTGTGGTCCGCGGTGCCCAGCGTGTTGCCGGTGACATCCCAGGTGCCGTCGTCGGTGAAGTCGAAGTCGTAGGTATAGGGTGCCGTGCCGCCGCTGGTGCCGGTGGCATCGAGGGTCACCGCCAGCGGCGCCGCACCGGTTGCCGGCGTGGCGCCCAGGATCGCGGTCAGCGCGCCGGTCGCCTGGACGGTCACCGCGACGTAGGCCGGTACGCTGCTGAGACCGGACGCGGAATCGGTGGCCACCACCGTCGCCAGGTACGTGCCGGCGACCCCGTAGGTGTGGCCCTGGGTCGGATAGCCGGAGGGATCATAGGTGGAGCTGGAGTCGCCCGGATCGAGATCGTAGGTGACGCCGGTACCGGTCGTGCTGCCGGTCAGGTCGAATGTGACGGTCAGCGGCGCCTGGCCCTTGTCCGGCGTGACCGCCAGGGCGGCGGTCGGCGGGACCGGAGCGGTGCCCGATTCGGTGACGATCACGTCCGCGACCGCGGAGTCCAGCCGGCCCGCGGAGTCCGTGACCTTCAGGGTGACGCGGTAGGTGCCCGCCTGGTTGTAGGTGTAGTTGTAGCTGCTGCCGCCCAGGACGAAGGCGCCGTTGCCCATCACGTCGTATTCGTAGGAGGCGATCGGGCTGGCGCCGGCCGAGCTGGCGGAAGCGTCGAAGGCCACCGCCAGCGGCTTGCTGCCGGAGGCGGGGATCGCCGTCAGCAGCGCCGTGGGCCCGGAGGTGTCGGCGGTTCCGACGGTGATCGCCAGGGACTCGGTGTCGGTGGCGCCGACGGTGTCGGTCACGCGCAGGCGGGCCGTGTAAGCGCCGGGCGTCGTGTACAGGTGCGTCGCCACGTCGGTCAGCAGCTGGAAGCCGCCGCCCTCGCCGAAGTCCCATTCGTAGCTGGCGATCGCATCGCCGCTGTCGATGTCGTAGGAGAAGCCGCCGTCGAAGACGACGTTCAGGGGAGCGCCGCCCGCGGTCGGGGCAGCGTGGGCGATGGCGTTCGGCGCGTTGTTGACGCCGGCGCCCTGCGCGACATAGAAGCAGATTTTCTGCGGATTGGTCGGCTTGTCCTGGTACAGGGCGTACACCGCGAACTGGCCACTGTAGGCGGCGTTGCCGCTGAACTGGAAGCCGCTGAGCGATCCCGCGGCGGGGTTGTCGAGGATCAACTCGGCATCGGTATCCGTAGCCGGGATCGGGCTCGCCGTGTTCGGATCGATCAGTTCGAAGTCGATCACGCTACCGCCGTCCACAGCGTAGGGATCCGCCTGCGAACCCGCGCCCAGCGTGGGCGTGCTGGCGACGTCGAACTGCACGGCCGCGGTCGTGCCGCCGCCGGCCAGGTTGCTGGGCGTGCCGTCATTGGTGCCGTCGGTCGGCCGCACCCAGTAATAGCCGTCCACCAGCGAGGTGGTGATGTTCGCCTCGAAGCACAGGCGGTCGGCGGATGCCGTGCCCTGGCACAGGTTGAAGGCGATCGTGTCCAACTCGGCAATCGTCGGCACACTGCCGAAGTCGGCCGGGTCGGCCGGATAGTCGTCGAGGGTGGCGGACTCGTAAATGTGATAGCCGCCCAGGACGGAGTTGTCGAAGTTGGCGCCGATCGGCGTGATGTCGTGGATCGTAATGTAGCCGTCGCCGTTGCCGTCGATCGCCGACTGGACCGTACCGATCGGGAACGGGGCGGGGAAGCCGGCGGACTGCTCCTCGAAGTGCACGCCCAGCGGGGTGAGGTCGTGCACCGAAACCAGGCCGTCCTGGTTGTAGTCGCCGACGTTGTAGTAGTACCACTGCAGCAGGCTGCCCGTCTTGGTCAGCAGCGTCTGCGAGGCGGCGGAGGCCGGCGGAGCGCTGACGCTACGCGTGGCGTCTTGCGGTTCGGCGCGGAAGCGGAACGTGGCCAGTACGCCGTCGCCGGTGAAGCCGACCTGGTCCTGCGGATGGATCAGTACCTGGCCGTAATGCACATGCCCGCGGTCGCGGAGTACTTCCAGCACGAGCAGCTCGGTCCGGGCGCCCAGCACCTCGCTGGCGGTGACGCCGGCCGGCGTGTAGCGCGTGGGATCGAACTCGAGCTCCAGATACAGCGCTTTCAGGCCCACCGCGCCGGTGACCCGCACCGTCGCCTCGGCCCCGTTGGCGCTCTCGGTGACGGACAGCGCGAAGTCCTCCGCGCTAGCGCCGTCGAAGAGACTCTGCGGCGAAACGTTCAGGGCGAATACCTGTGGATCCGGCGTGAGGCGGCCAGTGGTGGCCGAACCTCCCGAACCGCAGTTCGTTGCGAGCAACAGCAAACAAGCGCAGGCGATCACATAGTAAACGCGGAGCGCGCGAGTATATATTAAGTACTGCATGTCCCAGGCCTCCCGGCAATGTGTGCTGATAAATACTTATGTGCGCGACAAGGAATACCCGGTTAACTGAGCCGGGTCTTAACAGTATCACCGCAGGTTAACAGCACCACTAGTACAGCTATACCACGTGAACGCATCGGGCGCAAGCCGGGGGCTCACGGCTCGGTCGCATAGCCGCCCGCGGTTGCTTTCAAAAGCAGCGCGACCACGCCGTGGCGTGGTTGCGCTGTAGGATCATCACTGCTTGGCTGGTATCCAATGAGTGAAAGTGGAAAGTGAAAGTTG
>JAFGCY010000029.1 GCA_016932385.1 bacterium
CAATTATATCTCCGCGCGGGTTTGTTTGCCTTCCCGCCGGGCCGGTCGGAGTGCTCCCGCCTACCGGCCGGCGGCCCGCCACTGGCTTTCGCAGTGGTCCAGGATCGCCTCGTAAATCCTCAGGTAGTGGTGGTCATGGCCGATGCCGTGGTTGTCGCTGGGGAACAGCTTCAGCTCGATCGGGACGCCCAGCTCATGCCCCTTCTCGATGTACTGAGCCACGCTTTGGAACAGGGTGTTGTCGTCGCGCAGCCCATGGACGATCAGCAGGTTGCCGGTCAGGTCGGCCAAGTAGGTCTCGGCGGAGCTGAGCTCGTAGGCTTCTTTGTTGTCATCGGGATGGCCCAGCCGGCAGGTGCTGTACCAGTAGAAATAGTTCTCCCAGCGCGTCACCGGCGCGACGGCGATGCCGACCGGGAAGTCCTCGGGCGCCAGGCTCATCGCCATCAGCGTCAGGAATCCGCCGTAACTCCAGCCCCACAGGGCCGTGCGCTCCGGATCCGCGCCGTAGGTTTCGACCAGGAACTGCTTGGTGGCCTGGAGGTCCGCCACCTCGGGATGCCCGAGTTGCCCGTAAACCGCGGTGCGCCAGTCGCGCCCGTAGCCTTCGCTGCCGCGGTAATCGACCTCGGCCACGATCCAACCGCGGTCTTCCGCCACCCAGGGATGGAACAGCGTATAGAAGCCGGCGTCGCGGTTGACGGTCTGGGCATAGCCGGCGCCGTGCAGCCAGATCAGCAGCGGATAGCTGCGCTGGGGCTGCCAGTCCGGCGGCAGCCAGAGCTTGACCGCAATGTCGCCGCCGGGGCCCGGCACCTGGATGAACTGCTGCGACCAACTGGCGGTCCACTCCAGCCACGCGGCCGGATTACGGGCCTGTACCAGCCGCGCCGGCGCCGGCCCGTCCAGGTTGTAGAGATACAGGTCGTCCATCTGCGTGGCGGTCTTGTTGGCGAAGACCAGCTGCTGTTCGTCCTCGGACAGGGCCAGCCAGGACGCCATGCCGCCGAGGTACAACTTGGCAGTCAGCTGGTTGACGTCCAGGTCGAAGAACCCGATCGCCCGCGAGGCCGGGTCGGGATCGAGCAGCTGGACCATCACCAGCGGCGTGTGGCGTAGCGGATAGACGGCGCTGATCTCACATCCGCCGGTGTCCAGCCGCCTTGGCGTATAGGTTGGTTCTGTCTCACTGGTTTCGGTCGCGGTGCTGACCAGTTCGAGGACCGGGCTGGGCGACTGGTCCGGCAAGGGCGGCGGCTCCAGCCGGTACAGCCCGGCCCAGCCATCGCGCTCGCTGTGCAGCAACAGCCCGCCGCGGTTGTCCCAGCGCACTCCCGTGCGCGCCCAGTTGATCCAGTACTCGTCTTGCTCACGGTAGACCAGTTCGGTTTCGTATTCCTTGTGCTCGGGATGGCCCGGCGCCAACGGACGCACCAGGTAGGCCTCGTAGGTTTTGCCGTCGCCGGTGATCGTGCCGACCAGCAGGCGCGGGCTGCCGTCGGGCGCCCAGGCGAGGTGCTCGACCTCGTAAAACGGCTCGACCGGCAACTCGACGTCGATCACCCAGGGTTTGCGCTGCGTCAGGTCGCGAAGTTGCAGCCGGACGCTTTCCGGCGTGTCCTGGGGCCGTACGTGGTAATGCGACGTGGTGTAGGGATCGTCGGCCAGCAGCTCGGGCATCTGCTGCTTGCGCACGGCGGTATAGTCGCGGCGGACGGTGGCCAGCCACTGCAGGTCGCCGGAGATATCGTAGACCGAGGTGTTGTCGTAATCGCTCCAGCCGCCGAAGGTCAGCTGGCGCAACGCGCCGTCGGCGGGTTGCCACAGGAAGACATCCGCGTCGCAGGCCAGCAGGATCTCGCTACGCCCGGGAATGCGCGCCAGGGAGCCGAAGCCCTGCTCGGCCGCCAGTCGCCGCCGGGGCTGGGCCGCGGGATCGTTTACGGCCAGCGAGTACAGCTCGCCGTCGTAGGTATACAGCAGCTCGTGGCCGCCGGCCAGGAACAGCGTTTCTCCCAATCCGTAGAAGCTGTCGTAAGCCTTTTTCAGGTCTTCCTCGTACTGCTCGACCAATTCGCTGTCATCGAACTCCTCGGCGTCCTCGTCCGCGGCCTCAGCGGATTCCGCGGATGCCGTCGCGGCGTGCTCCTCCGCCCAGTCCGCGCGGGCCTGGTCCAACTCGCGCACGTGCTCGGCCTTCAGCCGTTGGTGCTGCTCGTCCCAGAAAAACGTCACCCGCCGCCAGCTGTCCGCCGCGACGTCATAGACATACAGGTCGCGGTCGTGCTGGCCGTCGGCGTTCCAGCCGCAGGCGATGAACGCGCCGTCATCACTGATCGAGACCTGACGGGCGCTGACGCCGAAGGGCCAGGGCTCGGTGAACAGCTCCGTGAGTGTATACGGGGGCGTAGCCAGGACAACCTGGCTGCCGGTGATCAGCAGCACAACGACGGCTAGTAATCCGCAAATACCACGTTTGGACATGCGGATATCATAGACGGCGCCGGGATGTCAGACCGGGCTTATTCCCCCGCGCCGTCCGCCGCCTCCGCAGGCGGGGCCGCCTCCGTGGCGGGTTCGGCGGCCTCGTCGCCGCTGGCGGTTCCGTCCTCGCCCTCGGCCGCGGGTGCCGGCTCCGCTGCCTCCGCCGCCGGCTCCTCCTCGGGCGAGCCCAGCAGGACGTCGAACTGCATGCTGTCGAGCAGGTCGGTGCAGGCCTGGCGCTCGGCGCCGGACAGTTTCCGTGGCGAGATCGCCTGGAAGAAGAACAGGTCGGAATCCGTGAACAGCACCCAGCCCTCGATGTAGGCCACCTCGACCCCGGACTGGACGGCCAGCCGGTCGACGACCTCCTCCGCCGTGGCCGGCGCTTCCTGTTCGCCCTGCTCGGTCACGGATTTGGGGAAATAGGACGGCCAGCCGCGTGATTGGGCCGTGCGCTGGTAGACCATCACCTGGTGCAAGCCCAGCCGCCCGCCGATCTGGGCGTCCTCGTAGAGCGGTTCGCCGAGTTGCTCCAGGCCGAACCACTGCTCGAAGGCCTCCACGTGCTGGCTGCCGACGAAGTCGTAGAGCAGCGGGGCCGGATCGCGCTCCAGCATCGCTCCCAGCCCGCGGATGCGCTTGCCGTAGAAGCTGAAGGTGTCGCCGTCCAGGCGCAGGGGATATTCGGCTCGCGCGTCGAACGGGGCGGGGGTCAGCAGGTCGGCGTTGTAGGTGAAGCGGACGTCCAGACCCAGGTTGGTGCCCTCGGCCAGCCGCGCGGCCTGGGCCCGTTGTTTAATCGGATTGAGCGGCGAGAACAGGAACACGAACACCAGCACCAGCAGCATCAACACCGCCGCCGCCGCCAGCAGGATCGTCCGCGTTTTCATTCTTCCTCCTGCGCCGGTCTGGCCCGGGCGCGAATCTCATCCAGGTTGCGCACCACCGCGCCCAGGATCCCGTTGATGAACCGGCGCGCTTCGTCCTGGGCATAGAGCTTGGCCATGTCCAGCGTTTCGTTGATCACAACCTTGTAGGACGTACCAAGATAGACCATCTCGGCCAGCGCAAGTTGCAGCAGCACGCGCTCCGATACGCCGATGCGGTCGTAGCTCCAGTCGTGCGGGTATTGCGCCAGCTCGTGGTCGAGCTCGTCCTCGTGATCCTTGACGGCGTGCACCAGTTCGCCGATGAAGCGCACCGCCCCCTTGTCCAGCTTGCCCGAGACATAGCCGTCCTCGTCCTCGTCGACGAGATACAGGGCTTGCACGTCCGGATCGGTGAAGGTGCGGTCGAGGATCAGCGCGACCGTCAGGTCGTCGCGGTGTTTAAGCTCAAACAGCAGCTCAAAGGCTTTGCGGCGCGATTGCCGCCGGCTAAGGCCTTTGCCTTCCGCTGGTGCCTGTTGTCCGTCCTCTCCGCAAGTCATGGTGCCACGCCCTTTATAGCCAACAACGCCCTTCCCGTCAATATTGCCTGCTCCAGTTCGGGCCGCCGCCGCCGATAGGAACTATAGGCGCCTAGGCGCCGGCCGACTGCTCTCGGGTTTACACGCGCAAGGAGGCGTAGATGGATCTCAGTTGTGCACTGAATTTAGCCCAAGGGATCCAAGCGCAGCGGACTTCGCAGGCGCGGCTGGAAGCGACCCTGAACACCGTCAAGGAGTACCAGGATCTGCAAGCCAGCGCGGTGGCGCAGTTGCTCGCCTCGATCCCGAGTGTCAACCCCGACGGCGTGGGCGCGGTCGTGGATATCACGGCCTAACGCGCTCGCTGCCGTGGGCGGCAGTGCGGATTACCGCAGCGGTGCCGGGGCCTGGCCCCGGTATCGCCTGCGGCCTCCCCTTCCTTCCCACCCGTATTCTTCCGGCCCGTGTTACAATCCAGCTATCGACACCTGCTGACTGAATGATTTTTAACCATTGGAGCTAAAAGATGACATCATCGTTTACTGGCATGCACCTGCGCTTGATTTCCCTGCTGATAGCGGCGATTCTGCTCCTGGGCGGCTGCGGCGGATCGAGGCAGGTCGCGATCGAGACGGGCACGGGCCTCACGGCGCCGGAGAGCACCCTCGCCGCGGCGGACTGGCCCGTCGGGCTGCCCGTGGATGCCGCCCAACCCTGGGAAACGGTGGACGCGGATGGTTATGTGATTCCCAGCAGCCGAACCACCAGTGGGATCAACGCTGCTAGCGAATTCAAAGCCGGCCGCGACCGCTTCAACGAAGCCGGCGACGTGACCGACCGCGGCGAGGCCAGCCGGCTGGCCAGCGGCACTACGGGCAACCGTGGCCTCAGTTGGGCGATGTACCGCCTGGAAATGGGCGGCGTCCAGCCCGGCGTGGTCTCGGCGGACGTGAACCTGCTGCCGATCAGCGACGTGCTGGTCAGCTCGTACTGGCTGGGCGTGGGTAATTACGACGCCGGCGCCTGGGAATGGTATGGGCCGCTCGACGACGGCCAGGTGCGGTTCAGCCTCCCGCCCGCGGACTACCTAACCGCCCTCGGTAATACTTATGTGTGTGTCGTCGCCTACGACGGCGCTAAGTTCGATGTGGTCGGGATTGGCGCGAGCCCGGTGAACAGCGGCGACGGCACTCCGCCGCCCACGCCCGCTTCCCTCACCGCGACTGCGGTGGTCGGTGGTTTGCAGTTGGATTGGGTCGACTTCGCGGTTGACGACCTGGCCGGTTACCGGGTCTATTACTGCTCCAGCTGGTTCCTGGACGCATCCGGCGCCGGTGTCCGGCAAGTACCGTCGCTGCAGGGCAAAAAGAGCTATCTCCTGACCGGATTAGCTGACCTGACTTACGTGCGCATCACGGCCGTCGATACCAATGGCAACGAAAGCCCCTTCAGCGACGTCGTCAGCGGGATCCCGTTGATGGGCACTCCGCCGGTGGTGGTCCTCACCACCGATACGGTCAGTGGCAGCCGGAACATGGTCGCCAACCTGACGGCTTCCGGCGCCGATCAATATGACTGGGACCTCAACGGGGACGGTGAGTACGAGATCTTGAACGACTTGACGGGCGCGAGGCTGGCCGATACCAGTTCCAGCGGCTTGGTCCGGCCGGCGGTGCGCGGAAGCAGCGGGGGCGGAACCGCCCTGGCCGGAGCGGCGGTGTCGCTGATCGTCAGCGGCAACCAGCGACCGGTAGCCAGTGCTTTCGCCGATCCTTCCTGCGGCCCGGCGCCGCTGGAGGTGACCTTCACCGGCACCGGCGACGACCCGGACGGCACGATCGCGCTCTACGCCTGGGACTTCGACGGCAACGGTATCTATGAATGGGATAGCACCACGACGGGCAATCCGCCGCCGGTGACCTACAACACGCCTTATCTGCGTAACGTGAAGTTCCGCGTCGAGGACGAGCTGGGCGCTTATGACATCGACACCGTCAGCGTGCTGATCCAGGAAAGCGATGTTTGGTCCACGCAGATCATCGACGCTGGCGAGCCGGTCACGATCGACCGCGTTGCACTCGCGCCGATCAACGGCATGCTGGGCTGCGCGTACAGCACAGCCACCGCCCAGTTGGTCTACATCCGCAGCAAGGACGCGACCGGCGAGGACTGGAGCGTGCCGCGCCGGATGTGGACGGGCATCCAGCCCTCGCTGTGCGAGGTCAACGGTTTCCCGGCGATGGCTTACTACGATTACTCCACCACGACCTGCATGTACGTGCAGTCGACAAATGACCTGGGCGATGTTTGGTCCAGTATGCCCACGAACGTGATCACCGCCGGCAGCGGGGGCGGGGGCCCCTGCATGCAGATCGTCAACGGCCGGCCCGCGGTGGCCTGCCATGACGGGACGGGCAATGTAGTCTACGTCCGCGCCTCCGACGCCGACGGCGCGGCCTGGCCGGCGGGCTCCGTCAACGTGGGCATCGGCGGCGCCAACACGATGTGCTTGTCGCTGGCGGTCATCAACGGCAATCCCGCCGTCGCCTGGCCGGACAGCACCACCGGTATCCGGCTGAAGTACGCGCGCGCCAACGATGTCAACGGCGGCTCGTTCCTGCCCGAGGTGATCGTGGATGACAGCACCACCCTGACCGGGCAGTACCCGTCGCTGGTGCTGGTCAACGGCCGGCCGGCGATCGCCTATAGCTGCTCGGACGCTCTCGAGATACGCTACGCGCGCGCCCAGGATACGACGGGCACGGCCTGGGAGACGCCGGTCCGCGTCAATCCGGCGGGCATGGACGCCTTCTACTGCAGCCTGGCGGTGGTCGACGGCATTCCGACGATCGCGTTCATGAACGCGAATGACGACAGCCTGATGGTCGTGCGGGCCGAGGATGCCAACGGCACGAACTGGGGCGAACCCGAGCTGGCCAGCGACAACGGCAGCGCCGGCCGCCAAAACACGATCATCGACAACAACGGCCGGCCGGCGGTGTCAAGCCTGAACGCCACCTGGTCCGGCATCGAGTTCTCATACCGCACGCGCGATTACTAGCAGGACCGGCGCAGTACGCCGGCCAAGGCTAATACTCGCGCGTGAGGTCGACGACGTTGACGGGCGGAGCGCCCGCGGCGAAACGCCGCAGGTGGTCCGCTACCTCGTCCCAGCGCGTCAGCGCGAACACCGGCGAAGCGGCGCGGTGCGGGCTTAAGACGACATTGCCCAGCTCGTGGAACGGATGCTCCGCGGCGTAGGGATAGCTGCGACCCGCCGCGTCGGGCTCGGGGATGTAGTTGTACCAGACATCCAGCGCCGCGCCGGCGATCTCGCCGGACGCCAGCGCCGCGTACAGCCCGGCCTCGTCGACCACCGCCCCGCGGCCGACGTTGACGATCAGCCCCTGCGAACCCAGGCGCCGCAGATGTTCGCGCTGGATCAGCCCGTCGGTCAGCGAGGTCAGCGGCACGCCGATAAACAGCACATCCACCGCGTCGAGGAACGCCTCAAGTTGCTCGACCGTGTAGCCCGCGACGGTCGTGGGTGCGCCGGCGTAGTCGCGCGGCGTGCGCGTCAGGGCGGCGAACTCCACGGCGAAGCCCGCCAGGAAGCGGTGCACCTTCTGGTTCACGTCGCCGTAGCCCATGAGGCCGATCCGCCGCCCGCGTAGCGTTACCGACTGCGCGTAGTCGTCCCCGCGCCGCCACAGGCCCGTCGCCATCCAATTGTGGTGCGGAATGATCTTGTTCGCCAGCGCCAGCAACAGCGCCACCGCGTGCTGCGCCGTGGCATATGTATTGGCGGTGCACTTGAGGAGCGTGATCTCGTTTCCGCCTGTCTCGCGCCGGCGTTCGTTCTCGGCGTCGATCAGCTTGAGCACCGTCTGGGCCCCGACGCCGCCGAAGATGTACTGCCGCAGCCGGCCCGCCGCCGCCAGCACCTCCGGCGACACCCGCCAGCCGACCATCACGTCCGCTATGGACGCCAGTTCCAGAAACCGCGCCTCCTCCGGCGGGTCGGCAAAGGCCAACGCCAGCTCCGGCACGTCCGCCAGCTGTCGCGCCAGGTGCTCGCGCAGCTCCGCCGGCGCGTCGATCACGAACAGCACATTGGTTGGTTCATCCGCCACGGCTTTATTGTAGGACCGGCCGGGCGCTACAATTCTTTCATGAACGGTAAGAGCTATCTGCACTTCGTAGTTTTCCTGGCCCTGACCGCCGCCGTCGGCATGTTAACGCCCGCCGCCCAGGCGGCCCGGGACGTCGCGAACATCGCCACCTTCTCCGTCGTAGCCTACAACCCGGCAACGGGCGAAGTCGGCGTGGCGGTCCAGAGCAAGTTCTTTGCCGTGGGCTCCGTCGTGCCCTGGGCCCAAGAAGACATCGGCGCGATCGCCAGCCAGGCCTACGGCAATCCGACCTTCGGAGAGCGCGGACTGATGCTGATCAAGGACGGTATGACCGCCGAGCAGGCCGTGACGACGATGCTCAAGGACGACGCGGACGCGGCCCGCCGCCAACTCGGCGCGGTCGCGGCGCGCACGCCCGCCGACGCCTACAGCTACACCGGCGCGGAGTGCCTGGACTGGGCCGGCGGCCAGACCGGCGTCACCCCCGGCGGTATCGTTTACGCCGTGCAGGGCAACATCTTGACGGGCGCGCAGGTGGTGGCCGCGATGGACCTGGCGATGCAAACCGGCGAGCTGGAGAGCGCAGTTGGCATCGACGCGGAGCTGGCCCGGGCGCTGATGATCGACGATTTCGCCGGGCGGCTCCTGCTGGCCCTGACCGCCGGGCAGCTGGCGGGCGGCGACAGCCGCGGGATGCAGAGTGCGGCAATGCTGGTCTGCCAGGCCGGGGCGGGCTACGGCGGTTATACCGGCACGAAGTACGACCTGCGCGTGGATGACGCCGTGGACCCGTTCGTCGAGCTGGCGCGGCTTTTAAACCTGGCGCGGCCGCAGGCGCTGATCAGCGAGGGCTATAAGCACGCCTACGCCGGCGAGTTCCAGATGGCTTACGACGTGTTCGAGAACCTGCTGGCGCTGGAACCCGCGGACAAGTCGCATTGCTACCACTACGCCTGCGCCCTGGCCCTGGGCGGACGGACGCGCGAAGCGCTCGACAACCTGCGCCTGGCGCTGGATTACGACCCGTCGCTGAAGACCCAGGCCCAGACCGATCCCGACCTGATGAACCTCTACGGCATTCCGGAGTTCGCGGCGATCGTGGGCGCGCTGGAGTAAAAAGAAGCGTAAGTGGCAAGCGTAAGCATAAGCTTAGTAGCGCAAGCGTAAGCATCAACTTAGTAGGCAAGCGTAAGCATCAACTTAGTAGCGCAAGCCCCCGTGCTTGCGCGAGCAAGTGAAAGCAGAAGGCCAAAGTAGATAGTAATCAAAGGCGGGTTCGCCGGGATTCTGTGATCGGATGCACTGCTTAACCTTTGCCGCACATTCAACTTACTTGCTGCTTCACTCGTGGAACTACGCAAAGTAATTACGATCCAACCGCGCACAATAGGGGCGGTTGCACCACTGGTTTTCAAGCACCGCAGGTAGTAATCTCCACTAATTGCTCTCATTCAACCGCGAGTGCTTGCAGTCGCAGAACGGCGGGTTTTGCGTGCGCTTGCAGCGGCAGAGTTCCACCCGGACGGGCTCGTGCACCTGGAACTTGTAGCTGCGCCACGGCTGGTTCTCCGGTAGCGCGCGGTGCGAATGGTCGCAAAACGGCTGGTCCTTGGAGTGGCCGCAGGTGCACCAGGAGTAGCGCCCGGGTTTGAGCTCCAGCTGCACCGGCGTGCGGCGGGCGATGCGCGGCGGTTCGCGGACCGGCAGCGGCGGCGAGCTGAACCCGTAGATGCGGACCCGGCCGTCCATCACCAGATAGCCGTCGCGGCTGGAATAGGCCCAGGGATTCTGGGGTTTCAAAAACTCCTCGATTTTCAGTAGTTCTGCTTTGGTTTTCATGCTGGGGCTCCACTCGGTGCTGGGACGTTGAGGGCGGGTAATTTATTCGGTTACGGTGGCCGGCTCGTAGCCGCCCGGACCGGATTCCACTTCCGCCGACTGCCGCGTCTGGAGCCAGGCGTCCACGCTGAGCGGACCAGCGCCAAAGGCCATCACCAGCATGAGGCCGCCCATGATCGCCAGGTTCTTCTGGAAATTGACCATCTGCATCTGAAATTGCTCAGCCGGCACCGCCCAGAAAGGATGGAAGATCGGCGTCACGATCACCAAGAACACAAACAGCAGCAGCGCGCCGGTGCGCACTTGGCAACCCAGCAGCACGCTAAGTCCGCCGACCACCAGGAAAGCGATCGCGCCGGCCAACAGGAAGCTGAGCACGCCCTCGGACAGCCCGCCCATCGCCGACTGCATGTAACCGCGCACGCCCGCGAAGTTCGTGATCTTGTTGAAAGCCGCGCCCAGGAAGATCAGCGCCAGGAAGATGCGCCCGGCCAGGGTGCCGTAGCGCAGGATTAATTTCGCCAGTTTGTCGTGAAATGTACTCATCGCGGTACACTCCTTGCTATACGATATAGTAGTGATACCTCCAATAATGCGATTGGGATTCATTCTCATTGTTGAAAATCGGGTGAACTGGGAGGGGGTCAGTAGTAATCAGCAGGCAATGGACAGGGAGCAGTTGTCAGTTAGGTAGGGCCGGCACCGGCGCCGGCCACGGCCGAGGTGCAATCTCGATGCTGGACGAAGCGAGGGTGCTACGGCCGGCTCTGGCCGCAGGCATTTTAAGGTCTGCCACCCCGCCATGGCGAGGTGGCTGTACCCAATTGATGGGCAAGATTGCCTAAGCCACCGTTGCGGCCGACGTCACGCCATGGCGTGATCGGCCCTTGTATCTTATATACATGCGGGGAGGCCGATCGGCCCTACCAGAACATGTGCTTATGCTTCTTACAGCTCCGCGATCACGGCGGCGCCCATCTCCGAGCACTTGGTGCTGCCGCCCATGTCATAGGTCCGCGCCTGGCCCTTGGCGATCACGGCGGCGATGGCGTTCTCCAGCCGGACGGCCAGGTCGGTTTCGCCCAGCCAGTCGAGCATCAGCTTGGCCGACAAGAGCATCGCCAGCGGGTTGACCTTGTCCTGCCCCGCGTACTTCGGCGCGGAGCCGTGGGTCGGTTCGAACACCGCCAGCTTGTCGCCGATGTTTGCCGAGCAAGCGAAGCCCAATCCGCCAACGAGCTGCGCGGAAAGATCGGAAAGAATGTCGCCGAACATATTTTCGGCCACGATCACTTCATAGTTGCCGGGATCCTTGACCAGCCACATGCACTGGGCGTC
>JAFGCY010000030.1 GCA_016932385.1 bacterium
CGGTTCCCCCACCGCCGCCGCCGCATGCCATCAGCATGCTGGCCGCCAGCAGCAGCACCGCAACTAGGCCCAGCCTTGTGCCTAAAAGTGGTTTAATAAGCATCATTCTTTCCTTTCTGGATTCGTTTCTGACTTGCACATTCAGCCAGGAACAGATATTAAAGCCAAACAATACAATAACAAGATATGGAAAATAGAAAACACATAAAGGGTTTTACTGCTACGCGACGCACGTCGCCAGCCAGTACGCTCATACCACAGCGCCACACCTCCTCCAGGGAATGATAGCCAATTCACACCGGTTGATTCGTAATCATAAATTACCACAAAGATGCACAGTAGTAAATAAGTTTATTGGCAATTTTTTGGCTTGTGGATTGTCCTTGCATTTGAGTCTGACCCTATGCACTGCAGTGTGATAAAACCAATCGGCAAATATTAGCGCAATTAACACGATATACTCATATTGGTTCGAATGAAATAATCCGGCGACGCGACGCGACGGGCGTGTCCTGGTGAATCCAGTGTTAATGTGCCACGACGAGCGGTGATCAAATGACCTCACCGCAGTATGCCCCCCGATGGTTGAAACGTGTCCCCAAGACCCAAGCTGTACCAGCGCCATCTCCATCCGTTGGGAGCTGCGCGAGATCGCGGTGCACAACGCCAGCCGGCCGGCCGTTTCCCTTGTGGCGCAAACCCGCCAATTCCCCAGCCGGACCCGTCGGAGGAATCATCTCGCGGCCGATTGTCCGCTCGTTATTGAGCTGCTCTAGCCTTGGTAATCTTTATAGGAGCGAGCACCCTACGACGTGTTCGGATTATCATGTTCTCCCCCACCATTTGATCCTGTTTCCCGCCTTCAGCAAACCCGAGACCGCTCGCCCATCTGGGTAGTTATCCACAGGTTATCCACAGAATTGCAACGCTTATGCTAAAATTGCCGCAGCCTGGGACTAACCCGGCTAGGGTTGAGATAACCGGTGTTACCGGTGGAAAACGGGGTAAACATCATGTTGAATCGCATTGCGATCTTCGTGGCTTGCTTGCTGGCCTTGCTGTTGGTGCTGGCGGCAGCGGAAAAACCTCCCGCCGAGTTCCTGACGGTGGGCCGATTCGACGGCGGCACCGCGACAGATAATGTCGCGCTGACTGCCGTGCGCTTCGGGGGACATGCCGATTACACGCGCATGGTGCTGGATTTCGCCACGCGGCAGGACAACGGCACATACGTGGATGCCAACACCCATCCGGTCTACAGCGTCGAGTATCGCGAGTTCCCCTACCGTCTGGTGATCAAGTTGCAGGACGTCTTGTTCAAACCCGATCTCGAGGTTGCGGCCAAGCCGGCGCTGCCGTTTTCGGTTGTCGCCAGGGAAGACGGGACAATCAAGGAAATGCAGGTGTTCTTGGAAGGTCCCGCGGCTTTCAAAGTCATCGAAATCGATGATCCGGCCAAGCTCAGTATTGATGTTAAGCCGCTTAACGCTACCGTACCGACTATTTACACTGTCCAACTGACCGGCAATTACACCGCCACCGAGGCGTTTTCACTGGTTGAGCGCAGCAGCTTTCCAGCCGGCTACGATCCAGCCGTACTGGTCCTGGGCGACCTGGTCGTCGTCGAACAGGTGATCCTCGATCCACAAACCGCCTCGATGCTGGATGCGGCATTACGTGAAATGGGGTATGCTTCTGTCATCAACGAACGCCGTGGTAACGAGTTACCACAGCGCTAGAACAGTACATGCGGATGTTAGCCGATGTGGGCGACGCAAGGGCAACAGCTGTTTAGCGGTGGACTTGTGTCCGCCGTTTGCTTCGGTATCGGCCTGATCGCCCTTTTATGGGTATTCCGGCGCACGATTATTATCCGCCGGCGGCAGATGCGCGATGATAGAGTGAACGCGAAACGCTCAAGCGATGAAGCTCATCAGCTGATCAAGGAGATAGATGCGCGAGATTGGAAAGCCAAGTACGACCGCTCCATCAAGCTGCCGCGCTGCTCTAAACCTGACGCCGCGCAACGCCAGTTGCTTCAGGTCATCACGACCCACCAACGGCGAAGGGAGGATGATTAGTGGCCCGCAGCACTGAAACCTCCGCTTCGTCCGGCGCAACCGGGCGCGCGACCAGTCGCAACGCCTCGTCCTCCGCCAAAGCCAAAGCGCGGGGACAGCGACAGCCGAAAGACAGCGCCGCTCAGCCGAGTATCGGCCGCGAGATCGCGTTATCCCTGTTGGGTTGCCTGTGGATCATCGTGGGCCTGGGCATCACCGGTGCCAGCGCCGGAGTCTGGTATGGCAGCCGGCTGGCGATCGAGGTGCTCGATGAGATTGGCGAGCGGGATTATTCCGGACCACAAGAGCAGATCACCCGCTACGAGAGTTTTTTCGATTCCCTGAATCCAGAGCTCTACCTGGTGGAGGAAATCAAGCCCAGCATTGACCTGGGGAAAACGAGTCTGGGTTGGGTCGTCATGCTACGCGGCAGCCAGGAACGCCGCCGGTTCCAATGGGAACACGATCTGCAGCAGCGCGAAGTCTACCCGCGAACCAACCCCGCGCTCTGCCTGGATGTCAAACTCGGTTTGATCAAAGCTGAAGACGCTCAATCCTACTCGCGCCTGGAAACCAGCCGCGAGAAATACAACCCGGACGATCCGATCGTCAACGCAATTCTGCTCAACAACTTCAGTCTCGTCCAGGCCGGGGACTTGACCAGCGGCTGGTTGATCCCGGAAGAATCGCCGGTGGGCGCACCGCTGATCTCGCCCGCCGAGGGCAAGGGGCGCCAATACAACGCCACTCATCCCGAGGAAGAAACTGAAGCGAATCCGGAAGACGACTGGCCCGAAACTCAGCCCAACGATGCCACGAATTTGATCGGCGGCGATGAAGCCGACGACACCAATTGAGATAACCGCAGAGATTTGTCCGCTAGCCCTGGCTAAAGTAATGTCGCACACCGATTGGCACCGGAATCGCCACCTTTTTCCCATAATAGGGGCGTGAAAGACGTTTTTACCAAGGTTTTTTGCATCCAATACCTATATTTGCGTTTATCCGGAAAGTCGGATATACTAGCTAAATCATCCCCACCATGGGGATAAATGGAAGCGGAGGTTTTAAATGGCTTATACAGTCGATTCCTTTATGGAATGGATTGTCGCTAAGAACCCGGCGGAGCCTGAATTCCACCAGGCTGTCAAAGAGGTTGTCGGCTCAATCATTCCAGTACTCGATCGCCATCCCAAGCTGGTCGAAGCGAAAATCCTCGAGCGCATTTGTGAGCCCGAGCGCGTAATCATGTTCCGCGTCCCGTGGGTAGATGACAAGGGCGAGGTTCAGGTCAACCGCGGTTTCCGCATTGAAATGAACAGCGCGATCGGCCCCTACAAGGGCGGCCTGCGTTTCCACCCCACGGTGTATCTCGGCATCTTGAAGTTCCTTGCCTTCGAGCAGGTCTTTAAGAACGCTTTGACCACGATTCCGATCGGCGCCGGCAAGGGCGGTTCCGACTTCGATCCGAAGGGCAAGAGCGACCTCGAAGTGATGCGCTTCTGCCAGAGCTTTATGAGCGAGCTGTTCCGCCACATCGGCGACCGCACGGACGTGCCGGCCGGTGATATCGGCGTGGGCGGCCGCGAGATCGGCTTCCTGTTCGGCCAGTACAAGAAGCTGGCCAATGAGTTCGCCGGCATCCTGACGGGCAAGGGCCTCAACTGGGGCGGCAGCCTGATCCGTCCGGAAGCCACCGGCTACGGCGCCGTGTGGTTTGCCGAGGAAATGCTGAAGACCCGCGGCGAGAGCTTGAAGGACAAGGTCTGCTTGGTGTCCGGTTCCGGCAACGTGGCGCAGTACACGGTCGAGCTGGTCAACGAGCTGGGTGGCAAGTGCGTGACGCTGTCCGACAGCGGCGGCTTCATTCACGACCCGGCGGGCATCGACGCCGAGAAGCTGGCTTTCGTGATGGAACTCAAGAACGTCAAGCGCGGCCGCATCAGCGAGTACGCCGACAAGTACGGCTGCGAGTATATCGCCGGCAAGCGTCCGTGGGGTATCACGGGCGCCCAGGTCGCCTTCCCGAGCGCGACGCAGAACGAGGTCAATGCCGCCGAGGCCAAGACCCTCGTCGACAACGGCGTCTATGTGGTCAGCGAAGGCGCGAACATGCCGACCGAGCCGAACGGCGTGGACATCTTCGTCGACAAGGGCATCCTCTACGGCCCGGGCAAGGCTGCCAACGCCGGCGGCGTCGCCACGAGCGGCCTGGAGATGGACCAGAACGCGGGCCATACTTCTTGGCCGCGTGAGAAGGTCAAGGAGCGCCTGCACGACATCATGGTCGCCATCCACAAGAACTGCGCCGAGACGGCTGCCGAGTACGGCACCCCGGGCAACTACGTGAACGGCGCGAACATCGCGGGCTTCCTGAAGATCGCTTACTCGATGCTCGACCAGGGCGTGGTTTAAGCTCAACTAATAACGAACTATCCGGGCACGGCTACGGCCGTGCCCTTTTTTTCGCGGGTCGATCCACTAGTCCGCGCTAAATTCTGCAACCGGTTCTCATTCGAGTTACAATCTAAATAAGATGCACGTCGAAAACCGCGTGCCTTACTCAATGCAAATGCGAAGGAGGATACTAATGAAGAAGATTGTTGGCTACTTCGAGGGAACGGATCCGAATTGGCTGACCAGCCTCAACGCCCAGGGTTACACAACTCTGCCGTTGTCCAACGGCTTCGACGGCCACGGCATGAATGTCGCGATGTTGTCGGTCAATAACCGCGTCGATGTTGTATTAGCGTACCTGCATAAGCTGATGCCCGCCGAAGGCATGGACTTCGATTCCGCGACGCTGTTGCACGCCACGACGGTCTACGAAATTCCCGTCCTGATCGCCTGCCCGATGAAACACCAGGACACCGCCAAGGAGCTGTTCGGGACGATTCCGCCGAACGTGCAGTTCGTCGATCCGGCGGGCATCCAATCCCAGGCCGAGGCGATCCTGCAAAGCGCCGCGGTGGCATCGGGCTAAAGCGCTCCGCCAGCGACAGCTGACGCCTTTAAACGGCAATGGAACAAACCGGGCCCGGCGATGGTTCATAATATATGCCAAGCCGCCGGGCCACGTTATTCCGGCGGGCTGGGGAGCTGGCCTGATCGTGACAAGCGCCGCTGAGTTTCTTGAAGACTACGAGGTCTTGACGGTTGAGACGCCTGAAAACATCGAGCTCAGGCTGCCGTTGGCCGGCTTCGGCCCGCGCTTCCTGGCCCAGTTGATCGACGGGTTGATCCAGGGCTCGATCGCGTTCATCCTGGTGCTCATTGTCATCATCTTCTCGTCCTTCGGCATGGTTGTCGATCCGGGCACCGGGGCCACGGTCATGCTGATCCTGGTGTTGCTGGCAATCATTCTCACCACGCTGGGGTACTACGTGATTTTCGAGACGATCTGGAACGGGCAGACCCCTGGTAAACGGGTCACCGGTATCCGCGTGGTCAAGCGCGGCGGCCTGCCGCTGACGTTCACCGATGCCTTGTTGCGCAATCTGATTAGGATCGTCGACAACCTGCCCAGCTACGGCCTGGTGGGACTGATCAGCTTCTTTTCCACCCGTAACCAACAACGCCTGGGGGATTTGGTCGCCGATACCGTGGTCGTGCGCGAGTTCACGCGCGGTGTACCGTTTTCCTGGGGCGGCCGGGAAATCGCGATCAGCGAAGGCTCGGCGGCGATCCCGCCCGCGCTGAGCTACGTCATGAGCGCCTACCTGTTCCGCTCCAACAGCTTGCCGGTCGAGGAACGGCTGCGACTGACGGCCCGGATCATCCGCCGGCTCGGCTACGATCCGACGCAGATGAGCCTGCACGAGCGCGATGAATATCTGGCCTCGCTGCTGAACTGGCAGGCGGCGGGTGCGCGATGACCGGCATGGCGTTGAGCTGGCTGCCCGTCTTGGCCATCCTGCTGCGAACCACTGCGCCGGTCACCTTCGACCCCAACGAGCGCTACCTGGAGCAGCATGAATTCACCTCGCCGGTCAATGGCGAAGCATTCGTCGCTTATATACTCAAGGACGATGTGAATGTGATCGACTGGGACTACGACCGCTGCCCGCACCCGCCGCTCAATACGCTGGCCTACGCGCTGGTGATTGATCCGGCGACCGGTTATGTGGCGCCGCCAGATGAATTCGAGCAACCGACACCCTGGGAGGCCAGCGATCTGGCTGATTTGCTCGGGCAACCGCGCTTCAAGCGACTGGCACCGGAAGGACTGCCCTGGGCGGGCGCCTATGCCTGGGAAAAGCTGGAAAATGCCGCCCTGCTGGCGCAGGCCGAGGATGCTCCGGCGCATGTGATCGGCAACTGGTGGCTCCTGGCCGGATGGGCCGTGCGGCTTGATGTGATCAGCGGCACCAATGAGTTCGATACGCGCGTGCGCGAGTTATTCGCCCGGTTTCCGGAACAGGGGCCGGATCCGGCCTCGCTGTTCGAGCCTTATCAGCTGCAGGTGGCCCGGGCCTGGGAAGAGCTGCGCAACACTGGACAGCTGCCGGAACTCAGCGATGCGGATTTCGCCCTGGCGATGGCCTGGCTTTATCGCAGCCGGGGGGAACTGCGCGGGGCTGATCACTGGCTGCATATGGCCACGCTCGGCGACGAAACGCTGCCGGACTCCGACCTGCTCTACCAGTACCTCTATAGCAGTATTGACCTGGAACGACATTACCTGGGCACCGCGCGCCGCTGGCTGGTGCAGGCCTGGGACAATGGTGAGTTCAACCAGATGCAACAGGCCGGCACGGCCTTCATGCTGGCCGAGCTCAATCGCCGGCTCGGTGAGCTGCCCGCGGCCGTGTTCTGGTACAACCAGGCCGAGGAATTGAACATGGGACTGCTTAATCCAGACCTGATTGCTATGCTGCGTGAGCGGTGCAGCACCGGAGTCGGTTATTAGGAGTATGAGATGAAGGTTGCTTTTCGCGGGTTGCTGGCTGTGCTGTTCACGGCCTGTCTGTCGGGCATCGCCCAGGCGGCTTCGGAGCAGGACATCGCCCGGCTCAAGGAGTATTTCAGCGGACAAGGCCCGGTTCATTATGAGCTGTACGCGCCGCTAAGTTCGGTGGATCAGCCGGTCGGCGGCGCGGTGTTCAGCGAAGGCACCGGCGGGCGCCTGGAGATCGCGCGGGTTCAAAACGGCAATGTGGAGTCGCTGCTGACTCAGTCGCTGCCGGAGATCAACACCAAGCCTCCCTTCACTTTCCTGCTGACTGGCGCGCATCTGCTGACTTATATCACGCGGGACTGGATGGATCTCACGGGTCAGTCCCACCGGCGCGGCGATCTGAAAATCTATGATCTGATCAGCGAAGACACACCCCAGATCGTCTTCGAGCTTAACGACGTCTGTGACTTGTCATTCCAGTCCGGCGGCGCCCTCTCGACGAAAAACCTGCTCTCCCAGCCCGCGCCGCATTTCCTGAATAACTGCGGCTGGCTGCCGATCAAGCATAACTACTGCTGGCTGAACTACGACATGGATACCAAGAAGTACAGCCTGCATCAGCATCTCACCGGCTTGCCGGACGCAGCCGAAGTCGACGCGGCCAACCTGAATAACCGCGCGATCCTGCGCTACCGTGAAGGCCGGCTGCTGGAGGCCTCGTCGCTGCTGACGCAGGCCGACAATGTCGCCGAAGCGGACCAGAGCATCATCGTGCGCAATCAAGCGCTGGTCAACTCCGAAATTGACGACATTGGGATTCAAGCCGACAAGTTTCCGGCCCAGCCGGCCAGCGAAGCCCTCGAATACTTCTGGCAGGGCAACTACCTGGCCGTGCTGCGCGTGATGGATGCCCATGCGCGTTTTGGCTATGCACCCGAGGAATCGGCGATCTTCGGCCTGGCCCTGGCGCGTGAAGACCGCTGGCCGGACAGCGATAAGTTCACGGCGGAACTGGAGCGCGCCCAGCCCCCCTTCCTGGCTGATTATTACTGGGAGTTGGTGAAAATTGCTTACAGCCAGCAGCGCCAGAATCCCACTGATGTCCACCGTGATATCGCCAACAAATGGTTGCTTAAGCTGGAACTGGTCGATCCGCGCCATCCGGGCTACATCGTCGGCCTGTCGCGGCTCTTGCGCGACACCGGCGAATTGGGACAGAGTGAACAGGTGCTTGAGCAATATGTGTTCAACCCGGTCAACGCGGAGCGCAACCTGGCCGAACCGCGCCTTGAGCTGTTCGAGCTGTATAGCAACCGGGCCTATCTGCCGGGTTGTGACCAGTTAGTCGCCGATGCCCTGCGCGGCCCCGTGATCGACTTGTTGGGCTACGTCCTGCTGCTGGACTACGCGGACTACTCCACGGCGCTGGTCGATGTCACCACGGGCGAGGAAAACCGGATCATCGCGCCGGAAAAACCGCTCGAGATGTTCAACGTCCAGTAATCCGTTGCACCGTTTAGAATAAGGGCATGGCACAGCTACTCGATGGCAAGGCCACGGCCAAAAGCGTCCGTGGCGAACTGAAGCGTGAAATCAAGCGGCTGGTGACGCTCGTTGAGCGCCCGCCGCAGTCAGTGTTTATCCAGGTCGGCGAGAACCCGGCGTCGACGACCTACGTCAACCTCAAACACAAGATGGCCGAGCGCATCGGCTGCGTCAGTACGATCGCGCGAATGGCCGATTCGATCACGCAGGACGAGTTGCTGGAATGCATCCAGCGTTATAACGAGGACCGCAATGTACACGGCATCCTCGTCCAGTTGCCCCTGCCCGAGCACATCGACGAGAGCGTGATCGTCCAGGCGATCAGTCCGCGGAAGGACGTGGACTGCTTCCATCCGGAAAACGTCGGGCGGATGATCATCGGCCTGCCCGGCCCCAAACCGGCGACGCCACTCGGCATCGTGACGCTGCTGGACGCCTACGGCATCGATGTGAAGGGCCTGAACGTCACGGTCGTCGGCCGCTCGAACCTGGTTGGCAAGCCGCTGGGCATCATGCTGCTCCTGCGCCACGGCACGGTGACCTATTGCCACACGCGGACGCGCGACCTGGCCGCGGAATGCAAGCGCGCCGACCTGCTGATCGCCGCGGCGGGACGCGCCGGCATCGTCACGCCCGAGATGATCAAGCCCGGCGCGGTGGTGGTCGACGTCGGCACGAACTTCATCCCCGCCGTGGATGAAAACGGCCAGCCCGTGCTGGACGAGAACGGCCAGCCGAAGCAGCAGCAGGTCGGCGACGTCGAGTTCAACGCGGCCGAGCAGATCACGGCCTGGATCAGCCCGGTGCCCGGCGGCGTGGGTCCGATGACCATCGCCAGCGTACTGAGTAACACCGTCACGCTCTACAAGCTGATCGAGGGCGTGGACTAAGGACCAATTATGAAGGATCGCCGGAACTGGCTGAAAGCCAACTGGGACGAACTGGAAGCGCAGGGCTCGGACCAACAGCGCCGCGTGGCCTATCCACCGCTGGAGCAGCCCGGTCCCGCCGCTACGGAGTTGATCGAACTGCCGCCGGTGGCAGAATTGCAGATGGGCACGATGCCGCTGGCGGAGGCGATCGCCCGGCGCGAATCGCGCCGCAAGTGGAGCGCGGAGCCGGTCAAGCTGGCCGAACTGGCTTGGCTGCTGTGGGCGACCCAGGGGGTGCGCAGCGTGCCGGCCAGCGGCGCGGCGACTTTGCGCACCGTGCCCAGCGGCGGCGCGCGGCATACATTCGAAACCTACCTGGTCGTGCAGAGTGTGGTGGAGCTCGAACCGGGGTTGTATCGCTACCTGGCACTCAGCCACCGGTTGGCACGGCTGCGGCTGCAGGCGGATATCGGCGAACAGGCGGGCGAGGCCTGCCTGAAGCAGCGCACCGTCTCGCGCGCGGCCGTCACGTTCATCTGGAGCACGGTGCCCTACCGCGCGGAGTGGCGCTATGGCGTGGCGGCACACAAGATGATCGCCATCGACGCCGGCCACGTCTGCCAGAACGCGTACCTCGGCTGCGAGGCGCTCGGTCTGGGCTGCTGCGCGATCGGCGCGTACGACCAGGGGCTCGTCGACAAGCTGATCGGCGTCGACGGCGAGGATGAACTGGCGATTTATGCCTGTGCCGTCGGCCGGCCGATGTAACCAATCTAAGAATCCTGCATTATTTCTCGACTTCTCCTTGCAGTTTGACGATTGCGCGGTATATTTTAGGGCGAGGGACAAAAGTAAGGAGGATTTATGTTTATCAACACTGGCCCCTACGGGGAAATTGGTTCTGCTTTCACCGGAAACTGCATCACGAACGATTTTGGTGCAATAAGCTCGTATGAGCCGCCACGGTTCTACGAGCCGCCGGTAACCATCAACGTGGGCGATACGGGTTGCCTCAGCCCGTTGCTGCCGCCGTCCGAGCCGCTGTTTCATACGCCGATGTTCGAGCCGAGGTTTGGCGAAACCCTGTCATCGCCCAGCTGCATCGAGCGCGGCATCCTGCGCAGCCAGGGCATCACGGAATATGGCCTGAACCTGCTGGGCAAGTAGGCCGATCGAATCGGTTCGACCAGATCCGGTCGGAAGCTGAACACACTGGAAGCATCTAAGCAATAGCCTGATCCATTTGCATCCTAGTACTATAATAATGTATAGTACTAGGATGCTTTTGCTATCCAAGATCAGTGCTGGTGAAAGCAGCTTGGAGGACTATTCAATGGATAAACAAGGCTTCAGAGAGTTTCTAAAGACGCGCCATTTGGCTGACGACGACATCGCGGCGAGCATCGCCATCGTGGAACGCTTCGCGGAGTATCTGGCCGGGCTGGAACCGGCGCTGACGCTGGAGACAGCCATTGAGCCGGCAGCGCTGGAGTTCATCGCCGGGCTGATCGACAGCAAGGAGAACACTCATCTCAACCTGCTCGCGCTGGCCCGGTACGGTTATCACATCCGCAACGACGAGTTGTACGCCGGCGTGCTGGCGCTGCTGGATGGCGCGGAGGTAATGGACAACTTCTACGCCAAGCTAGCGGATGTGCTGGGCACCGAGGAGCGCGACGCGGTCTTCGGCGGAGTAACGCCGCCGCCGCTGGGCACGCCCAGCCGCGAGAAGGCACGGTTGATGCGCGAAGTGATGGGGCGGCTGGAGGCACGGGTCGAGCCGGCCGTCTACCGCAAGGTGCTGTCGGGCTGCCTGCGCGACCTGAGCGTGGAATGGTTCATGGAGGATAAAAAGAAGTACGACGCCTGCGCCGGCCTGGACGAATACCTCAAGCTGGCCAACGACGATTTCATCGCGATGCTGGAGAAGATCAGGGCCGACGACACGGTGTTCTTCAACCAGCGGATCACGCCGGAGGTGATCGAGTACGTCAAGGCGAACCCGGAGGTCGGGCGCGTGGTGCGCCGCGGCAACAAGCTATACCAGACGAAGATCCCGTTCCTGGCGCACGAATACCTGCAGGAGACCGATCCGGACAAGCAGCGCTATCTCTATTGCCACTGCCCCTGGGCGCGCGAGTCGCTCAAGGACAAGGACGGCCTGGTCTCCAGCGAGTTCTGCTATTGCAGCGGCGGCTTCACCAAGAAGCGCTGGGAAGTGATCTTCGGCCAGGAACTGGAAGTGGAGCTGCTGCAAAGCGTGTTGCGCGGCGACCTGACCTGCCGGTTCGCGATTACGTTGCCGGAGGGTCTGTAGCGCTTACATCCCTTCCAGCAAATCCACGCACCACTTATGCAACGGGGCCAGGCGCTGGTAGTGCTCGTAGGCGTAATCGATCAGCCCGGCGCTGAACACCTCGTCCGGCACCTTAGTTTCAAACCAGACGTGAATGCCGGTGTGCTTGAGCAACTCGCCGCGCGGATGGTCCGGATCGAAACCTTTGGGCACCTGCTTGTAATGCGCGCCGCCGAGATGATAGCCGTCCAGCTTCATTAACGGCTTGAGTACCTTGCTGAGCGCCGCGCCGCGCTGGTTGTCATCGACGGCCGCGCGATAGGCCTTCTGCGTCTCGGGCGTAAAGCCCTTGATACCGGCGCCGATGACCAGCAGGTCCGGCAGCAGGCGGAAGAAGAAGACGCTGTTGTCCTTCTTGGCTTTGAGCGGCCCTTCCCAGAAGATCACGTCGAGCCAGGTCTTGAACGGCGGACGGTCCTTGACGAAGCGCTGGTCGAAAAAGATCTTCTTCACCGAACCGCGGCCGGTGTGGTTGGGATCGAAGCCGACGCCCTTGGACAGCTTCGCCAGCCGCGGGCCCAGCGCCATCACGAGCTCCTGCGCCGGCTGGACGAAGTACTCGTCGTAATCCCGGCGGTGCGCCTCGAACCAGTCCTTGTCGTTATTCTTCTTCAGATTCTTCAGAAACGTCAGCGTCTGCTTGCTAAAACCGTTGAATTCACCGATCTTGTCCATGCTCTTCCCTCGCCCGTGGTTTTCCCCATTCTATACCGCCGATACTAGGAAAACCTCGCATGTAAGATTAATGGAGTGATGCAACCTGCGCGCGCGGGGCTGGTCAAAGAAAAGGCGCCCATGCCGGGCTCCGGGTTGGGAGGAGTTGATGATGCGATGCCGTGGAAATAGCTTGCGCACAATCGCTGTGCTGATGCTGGCGCTCGCCATGTTAATCGGTGCCTGCGGAGCCGGCGGTGAGTTGGCCGGCGCCGGCCCGGCCGCAGTTTTGGCGGACCAGCCGGCCGGTTTCCCCGTGGCCCTGCCCGTCGACCGCGTCCTGCCCGGCGAAGTTCTGAGCGGCGACGGCAACGTGCGGCGCGCCACGGCCCATGCGACCAGCGAAGTGCGCCAGCCGGGCGGCGAGCCCTTCAGCACTGGTGGCACGGCCCTGGACCAGGGGCGCACGCTGCTGCTGCTCAGTGAAGGCGAATCCGTTACGGCGGTGAGTTACGCCATCTTCCGCCTGGCGCTGGCCGACACGGCGCCCGACAGCCTGTTGATCGCGGCGGAACTGCTGCCGGCGGACGCTGCCGATTCGCCCGGTTACTGGGTGGGCCTGGCCGATTACGATGCCGGTTATTGGCGCTGGCTGGGACCGTATACCAGCTGGCCACTCGTGCTGAGCGGCACGGAGCTGTCCGTCGGCCTGTCGGACCTCGGCAACCTGTTCGTCGCGATCGTCGCCGGCGAGGGCGCCAATGTGCTCTGCGACACGGTCAGTGCCGATCCGAATATCTTCACCGTCGGCCCCGGCCAGACCTACGCGCGGATCGATGCCGCGCTGGCAGATGCCGTGGACGGAGATACGATCCTGGTCCATCCGCAGACGGGCAATGCCGCCTACACCATGGAAGCGCTGTTCGTGACGGAGCAGGACCTGTCCTTCCGCGCCGTGCTGCAACCCGGCGACGCGCGCATTCCGATCGACGGCACGGGCTATGACTACAACGGCGTGGGCTCGACGCCACGGGCGATCTTCCAGTTCCAGCCTGGCGCCGACGGCTGCACCGTGTCGGGCTTCGAGCTGTCCGGCGCCAGTAACGATAGCGATAACGGCGCGGGCGTCCGCATCAACCAGGCCAACGACATCACGATCCGCAACTGCGAGATCCACGATAACGACATGGGCCTGATGAGCAACGGCAACGATACCGAGGACGTCTCACGCAACCAGCTGGTCGAGTTCTGCCACGTGCATCACAACGGCAACTGGGACCACGCCGGCTATAACCATAATTTCTACATGGGCGGAATGAGCGTAACGGTGCGCGCCTGCGAGATCAACCATGCGCTGACCGGCCATAACTACAAAAGCCGCGCACGCTTCAACCGCCTGGAGTGGTGCTATCTGCACGACAGCGCCAACCGCGAGTTCGACCTGGTCGACGGCGCGGGCGAGACAGACTACGCCGGTGCCGACAGTGTAATCATCGGCTGCCTGATCGTGAAGGCGACGGCGATGGACGGCAACAAGACGGTGATCCACTGGGGCCAGGACGGCGGCAACGACCATCACGGCCGGCTCTGGCTGGTCAATAACACGATCGTCACGCCGTATATCTCGCCGGTCCTGGACTGCTCGGCGGTCAACGCCAGCGCCAGTATCAACAACAACCTTATTTGGGACACCAACAACGGCCAGACCGGCCAGCAGCTGATCAACGCGCGTAATGGAGCCCAGCTGTTCAACATCGACGGCAGCTATAACTGGCTGCCTTACGGCATGCAGATCGCCGCCGGGTCCTCGATCGTCACCGGCCATGTCTATACCGCCGCGTCCGGCGAGAATCCGCCTTTTGCCGGGGGGCTGAATCCAAATGTCGCCACCGGCGGCTGGCGGTTGGGCGCGACCGATCCGCATGTCACGGCATGCGGCGCGGCCGGAATGGGCGACCTCCCCGTCGGCGTGGGCCAGGATCCCGGTGACTTCGTCTGCGAGTACCGCGACTTTCTGTGGCTCGCCCCGCGCAGTGCCGACACCATCGACGACCTGGGTGCCTTCGCGCTGGTCCCGTAGCGGCGTCGTCCCTGACGCCGGATTCAATTCGTTCTATCCTCGAATGTGACATCCACGGCAAGCAGTGGCGCAGGATTCCAGCCTGCGACCTTTAAATGTGGCAGCCAGGATGGCTGCCCCACTGTTAGTCTTTGCTCAACAACCCAATGATAAATGACATAATCCGGCGACACGAAGGTCGCCGCTACGTCCCTACTGATTATCATTCGCATTTAGACTGATCCACTCCAGCCGCCGGTATTACTAATCAGTACAACCATCCGCGAGGTATGCGATGAATAGACTACCGGCGTTCGCGGTGGCAGGGGTTATCGGCATCGGGTTGCTGTTACTGGCTGGACAAAGCTGCGCCAGCGCCAAGCAGGCGGACAACCCACCTGTTCAGACCTCGCAGCTTCCGCCGATCGACGCCGCCCAACCTAAGGAGTTCTCCACCGCCACCTTCTCCGCGGGTTGATTCTGGGGCGTAGAGACCCGGTTCGGGTCCATTCCCGGGGTAATCCGCACGCGCGTCGGCTACACCGGCGGCACCACCGCCGACCCCACCTACCACAGCCTCGGCGACCACACCGAAGCCGTCCAGGTGGACTTCGATCCGACGGTGGTCAGTTACGGCGACCTGCTCGACGTGCTGTTCGGCATGCGCAACATCTGCGTGCCGTCGCCCAACGCGCAATACCTGTCCGCCGTGTTCGCGATGAACGAGACGCAGCGCCAGGAGGCCGAGGCCAAACTGGCCGAATGGGGCGCGAAGTACAGCGAACCCGTGCGCACGCCCGTGCTGGAGGCGTCGACGTTCTATCTCGCCGAAAACTACCACCAGAAGTACATGCTGAAGCAGTTCGACGAACTGGAGCAATCGTTCGCGCGGCATTACACCGACGCCCGGGCGCTGACCGATTCCACCGCCGCCGCGCGCGTCAACGCCTTCGCCTACGGCTACGGTACGCGCGCGCAACTGGAGCAGGAGATCGGCGAATACGGCCTGACGGCGGAGGCGGAGGCGAAGCTGCGCGAACTGACACCGGCGGCGAGTTAGCCGGCGCTAAATCGGCTTGTTGCGGCGATAGCGGATTTCGTCCATCCATTCCGGCCGCTTCATGAAATAGATAGCGATGCCAAACGGCCAGAACAGAATGATCAGCCCCAGGTAGACCCAGCGGCCGGGAATATCCCATCGGTAGCTGTCGTAGGCCGCCCAGAACTCTATAGTCCCGATAACCAGTAATGCCGACCACAGCACTAGCGACAGCGGCTGATGAAAGGGCCAAGCGTTGATCCCAGCCACGGTGAATACTTCCACAACGGTCGCCCCGTGGATAAAGAGCAGCAGCCAAAACGCGCCGTCCCGCCAGAACAGCCACCGGCGCGGCAGTCCCCACTTGTCCTGCAACATGATATCCAGACGATAACAGGCCGCCGGCGGTTTAGCCACTTTAAACAGCATGCTACACTAACCATCACTAGTCTGGAGGACAGTCATGAGCGCTTATACAGCTAATGAAGAGCTGTTTCTGAAATTCGCGCGCATCGCGGTAATGGACGGCAAGATCGGCGAGAAGGAGCAGCAGCTCCTGGACGCCGAGGCCCTGCGTCTGGCGATCAGCGACGCGATCAAGAACCGGATCATCCAGCAGGCGGTCGAGGAACGCGACGCTAAAAGATAGGATTCAACCCCGACGCTGATCGGGCTCAGCGAACATCAACTTATATTTGCACGGTCTTCCAGCGGCCCAGCTTGAAGATCACCCACATCGCGCTCGCGTTGATCAAGGCGCTGATCACCCAGGCCCAGAGGATGAACATCGGGTTCTCCAGCCTGAGCACCAGCGCGCCGATCAGCGTGATCGGAATCTGGATGCCGTAGGTGGTCGCCACCGTCACGTACATCGGCGGCTTAGTGTCGCCGCTGCCCCAGAACGCCGAGCCGAAGATCATGCCGATGCCCACCCCGAGCATCATGATCAGCGCCACGCGCAGGAAGCGCACCGCCCACAGCACCGTCTCCTGCGAGGCAGCGTCGGAACCGGGCAGGAACAGGCGCATCAACCCCTCCGTCCAGATGCCCGCCGCGGCCAGCATCAGCACCAGCACGACGACCGTCATGCCGAACGCCGCATAGACGCTTTTCTCGGCGCGCTCGGGTTTATTGGCCCCCAGGTTTTGGCCGACCAGCGTGGCCACCGCCTGGCCCAGGCCGCCGACGGGGATGAACACCAACCCGAAGGCCGTGCCCATGATGCCGCTGGCGGCGAAGACCGCCGTGCCGTAGGTGTTGATGATGCGGCCGACGATGATCTGGGCGATCGAGTGCAGGTTCTCGCCGAAAGCCGGCGGCGTGCCGATCTTCAGCACGCGCCAGACCGTCCGCCAGTCCCAGGTGAAGAACTGGCTTAAGCTGATGCGGATGAAGGTCCGGCCACTGGTGAAGTACCACAGGCCCATTAAAAACATCATCGCGATCGCCGAGAAACTGGCCCAGGCCGCGCCGCGCACGCCCAGACCCGCGGCGGGAATCTCCCACAAGGGCGCGTCGATGCCCAGCGCCGGGAACGGCCCGATGTAGACGGTATCGAAAATCAGGAAGGGATCGAGCACCAGGTTGGCCACCGTGCTGATCGCGCTGATTTTCAGAAGCGTTTTCATATCGCCGATGCTCGACAGCGCCGTGCGCAGGGTGAACGCGCTTAAGTAGATCGGGATCACTGAGAACATCACCGTGGTGTACTGCAGGCCGAGTTCGATCACATCGTCCGCCGAGCCGAAAGCGGTCCACATCCAGCGCTGCAGCGTCAGGCCCAGCGCCATCACGATCAGCGCGATCACCAGCTTGAAGCTGAAGGTCTGGCCAATGTAGCGCCGGCAGCCGTCCTCGTCCTTGGCGCCGAAGGTCCGGCTGATCAGGGTAATGCTGCCCAGCCCGACGATCTGGTTGAAGAAGACGAAGACCATGAAGAAGAAGTGGTAGGTCGCGGTCACGGCGATCGCACTCGGCCCCAGCCGGCCCAGCCACATCATGTCGACGAAATGGTAGCTGAACTGCAGCAGGTTGGTCAGCGCCGAGGGGATGGCGAGCGTGACGATATGGCGCGGAATGCTGCCTGTCGTCAGGTCCTGCATCGCGCCGCGCACAACCGGCTCCACCTCGGGTTGGGAATCGCTGGCCACGGCGGGAATCATAGCACGGACGGGGAAATGCTAGAATCCGGGTATAACCTCGGCGGCCAACGCCGCTGAGACAGGTGGTGAAATGAGCGAAGCCGATGCGGTCAAGCGCAGCACGGATGGCCCGGTAACCCGGGCGTGGCTGGTTCGCGACCTGCAAGCGCTGGGCGTGCGCGAAGGTATGCTCCTGATGGTGCACTCCAGCCTGAGCGGACTGGGCTGGGTGATCGGCGGGCCGGTAACGGTGATCGATGCATTGGAGGAGGTGCTGGGACCGGACGGAACCCTGGTTTTGCCGACCTTTGACGGCGGCAACAGCGATCCGATCAACTGGCAGGATCCGCCGATCCCCGCCAGCTGGCACGAGACGTTTCGCGAACAGTTGCCCGCCTACGACCCACAGACGTCGCCGACGCGGATCATGGGCGCCCTTCCCGACTATTTCCGTACCTTGCCAGGCGTGCTGCGCAGCGCCCATCCGGCCCAATCCTGGGCTGCCCGCGGCCCGTTGGCTGAGCAGGTGATCGCTGACCACAGCCTGGACTGCGGCGACGGCAGCCGCACGCCGCTGGGACGCTGCTATGAAAACGCCGGCTATGTGCTGACCTTGGCCACCAACCGGACCACGATCCTCCACCTGGCCGATTTCCGGACGGAATGGCCGGGCAAGCATGACAAGCAGGCGGGATCGGCGATGCTGGTCGCTGGCCGGCGGCAGTGGGTGACCTATGCCGACCACTGGAGTGATGGTGAAGATTTCGAGCAGATCCGCCGGGGGGTCATGCAGGCCCATCCCGCCGGGCCGGACACCTGGCAAGCCGGTCGCGTGTGCTATGGCGATTCACGCCTGTTCAAGATCAAGCCGCTGGTCGATTTCGCCCTGGACTGGATCCCGCAACATCGCCGGACGACTGACTAAATGATACTGAGTCTCAGCCAGGTATAATTCCCTCAGACGGCCCGTGCCTGCGGCCGCCGATGCTTATGTGCTGACCAGCTGATGGAGTCGAAATGGACAAGTTTACTGAGCGGATGATCGACCACGCGCAGAACCCGCGCAACCTGGGCCTGATCGAGGAGCCGGACGGGGCCGGACGGGCCGAGTCGTCCTGTGGCGACTGGGTGCTGATGATGCTGACGCTGGACGACCGGCAGCGGATCGCCGACTGCCGCTTCCAGGCTGTCGGCTGTGGCAGCGCCGTGGCCTCGGCTTCGGTGATCACCGAGCTGGCGAAAGGCCGGACCGTGGCGGAAGCGGCGGAACTGACCGCCGAGGACGTTGTTACCCACCTGGGCGGCTTGCCGGAGCAGAAAATGCACTGTTCGCAGATGAGCCACACCGCCTTCATCGCGGCGGTGGAATCGGCGCAGCAGCGCCTGAGCAGCCGATACTGATCGCGGAATTGCGGGGCGCTAGTCTGCGCTGGCTCGATCAAACCTTTGGGTCTGCGCCAGGAAACTCGCCAACATGTCCGCGGCCGGCGGACTGAGTCGCACTGCGCCAGCGGCCACATGCTGCGACAAACCAGCCAGCAGCATCATCACCAGCCGTCCATTCAGCGTCTGTTTCTCAGGCCAGGCGACGATTCCGGACTGCTGCCAGAGTTCGCCGGCCTGCGCCGGAAAATCCTGGCCCACGGCCAACACGGCTTGGCAGGCTGTCAGGAACTGCCGCTGCCGGTCGTCGGGAAACACCAGGTTCTCCTGCGCCGATTCCAGATGATGCCGGGCCTCCGCCAGATCAGCGGCCATCAGATAGGTCATCGCCAGATGGATCAACAGCTCCGCGCGTTGGGCATAGGCCTGTGCCAGGTCGTCAAATCTCAACGCGCTTTGCAGATGCCGGCGCGCGGCATGCCAGTCGCCGAGCTGCAACTCACTATTCGATAGCTCGATCAGCGCCTCGAACTGGTAGGCGGCGGATACCTGCTCAGCCACATCCGTCAGACACTGCGTCATCTCATCGCGCGCCGTGGCAAAATCCTGACGGCGCAGGTAGAGAAGATTCAACAGCAAGCGCCCTTCCCAGCCCCGTTGGAAGTTACCCATCTGCTTGAAGCGCGCGATGATGTCCTTGATCTCTTGCTCGGCCTCAACGTCCTGGCCCAGCTCCAGTTTCATCGCGGCGACATTCAGCCAGGAAATCAGCTCCAACTGCTTGTTGCCCAGGCTGCGGCGATGTTCCGCCGCGCGCGTCAGGTCGGCGACCGCCTGGATATAGTCCTGTTCACTGCTGGCCAGCCGCCCGCGCAACTCGAAATACTCCGCTACCAGTTTTTCCGGCGACTGGTCCGTCAGCGTCTGTTCGACCAGGTCCAGCAGGTAATGCGCCCGCGTCAGGTCCCCGCGGATCAGCGCCAGACGTCCCTTACGCATGTGAATCGCCGTGATCTGCTCGGCCAGTTCCAGGCCGGCGAACAGCTCCTCGGCCTTGTCGAGCAGCTTCTCCCCTTCGGCGTATTTCATAACTTGCAGGTAACCATTCGCCGTGGACAGGTAGGTTTCCGCCAGCAACCTCGGCTCGGTTTCGGCTTGCCGCAGCTCGGCCAGCAACGCCAGCCAGGCGTCCAGAGCCTCGTCAAAGCGGCCCTGGTTGTGCAGCTTAAGCGCGCGCTCCCGTTGTTTTTCAGGCGTTTGACTCACCGGCAGTGGTCTCCCGCGGGATTAGTTAATTATCCACAATAATATAGGCCCGTGGTCGGATTTGATATGGATCGAATTCCGGGCGCAATCATGCCTGCGTTAGGTGATTACGGCGTCGGATCGTGCCAGGCCACGCGCCCCTTGACGTTGTCGATCTGCATGTACGTATAGAAGTCGTCGGGATCGGGATTGGTAAAGCTCTTGACCATCAACGTACCGTATTCGTCGCCGGGGATACAGGCGAGATATGCCAGGTAGTGGCCATCGGGCGAGACCGTGGGATAGCGGTATTCGATGTCGAGCGGCGCCATGAGCAGCAGGTCCGAGCTGTACTCCTGGCCCAGCATGATCAGCAGGTCCAAGGTGGATTTCGCCGGCGGTGCGGCGGCAACCTGTCGCAGCGCGGCCAGCTCGCTGGGCGTGGGCAGTGAGTTGAAAGCCGCTTCGCGCTCCCAGTCGGCTCCGGTGCCCGGCCCCTGGCTGCGGCAGCCGGGCAAAATCATCAGCACAACAAGCAGACACAACAACATGCGCATATCAAGCTCCCGTCCAGTCTGGGCCGATTATACTGCGCGCGATTCGGCGGTTAGAAATCCGGATCGTACCAGATCACGTCACCGGTGACATCGGTGGCGATCTCGACGGCGGATGCCAGGTCCGGGTTGACGAAGTCCGTCACCACCAGCGTGCCTGAGAGCTCGCCCGCGGGGCAGCGGATCAGCGCAACCCGCGTCCCGTCGGGCGAGACGGTGGCACTGCGCAGATTGTCTTCCGCGGACACCAGGTAGTCGTCAACCGAAGCATCAGCATCGCTGCGATGGGGAAAATCGACGAGCCACAGCGCATTGCCGTCGCGGATGGTGCAGAGGAAACCACAAAGCGTATCGCCTAGGCCGTTGGCGATAACATAAGGCGCTGGATCCATAAAATACTCGTCCAGCGCATTAGGTACGATGGAGTCCATATAACTCTCAACCGGTAACGGGCCTTCGCTCCACACATAGGCCAGTCGCGTGTCCGGATTGCCGATGACCGCGAGCGCGGAGAACCGGTAGTCATTGGACGTGTCCCAGACCGCGTACTTCACTATCTCGGATTCATTGTGCAGGATTCCATTCACGCCGGCATCGATGTCTCGCGCCCAGAGATCATAATAAAGCTCCAATGCCTCGCGGCGGAGGAAGATGAACGACGCGCCCTGCGGGTGCCAGCCGACGGGCACCAGATCCGTATCAGGTATGGCCATCAATACCGACGGCGCCGTGCCGTCCAGCTGGCTGCGCCAGATCTCGTCATAGCCCCCGCTGTTATGGGCGAAGGCCAGGCGGCGCTCGGCGCCCGTCGTGATCACCGGACTGAAGTTGTCGATGGTTTCACTCCCGACAAACAGGTGGTCGACCTCGCTGCCGTCGGGCCGCGCGCGGCTGATCGACCCGCCGAAGGTCGGTTCGGCGGGATCCTCGTGCGTGTAGTAAATCCATTCGTTGCCCGCCTCGCTGTCGACGCTGGTGTGCCGGAATGCCAGGTTATAGAGGTTCACGATGTTGGCCGTCGGGGCGAAGGCCACCGCCACGATGTACTCCGGGCCAACCGTCCCGCTGAGATTGCGATCCGCGACGTCGATCCAACCGGCGTCCTCGGCGACCGGTCCCACCCAGGACCAGACATCCGCGTCGTAGTCCGGCAGGCCGAGATACAGGCCGTAAGGAGCTTGCGGAGCATCGCCCTCCCCCGGCCAGCTGAGGTCGGCACTGACGTGAGTCAACTCGTCCGCATCCTGCAGCACCGTGTTGGCCAGCATGAAGAACGCGTAGGTCAGTTCACTGGTTTCGGCATACAGCGCGCAATAATCCTCGCCCCGCTCGACATTGCTGGGCAACGGGTCGTCCGTATAGCTGGGGCCGGACATCAGGATTAGATTGGACACGCTTCTAGCCGGCGCCTCGCTCGCCGCCGCCTGCCGCGCCGACAACTCCGACGGCCGCGGCAAGGCACTGAAGGCAGCATATGGATCCGGCGTGTCGTCCGCCACGGTGCTGGCGCTACGGCACCCGGGCATCAGTAAAATCCCTACGGCAATTGCGATGAATAACAGGCGCATAATCAGGCCTCCCGAACGATGGGCTGATTATAGCGCGGTGTGGAATGTACTCGAGTTTTGGAGTAGGAGCAAAGCGCATCCCGCCTGGGCGCACGGTTCCGCCAGTAATGAAAAAGGGCGGCACGAGTGCCGCCCTTAGTTCAATTCAGTTCGATGTTGGTGTTATTCCCTTCGGCGCGCCACGCGGCGCGTGATCTCGTCTAGCATCCGCGCGGCCAGCTGGTCGATCCGCTTGATGTCCTCAAGCTTGCCGTCGAAGTAGCTCTCCACGGTGATCGAGCCGTCCTCGGCCTCCTGCTTGCCGACGACGATCAGGTACGGAATCTTCTGGGTCTTGCCGCTGCGGATCTTCTTGCCCAGCTTCTCGGAAGTGTCGTCTACCTCGGCGTTAAAGCCCAGCGCGGACAGCTTGTCCGCCACTTGATGCGCATAGCCGTTGAACTCGTCGGTGATCGGCAGCACGCGCGCGTGCACCGGCGCCAGCCAGAGCGGGAAGGCTCCGCCGAACTCCTCGACCAACAGGCAGATGAACCACATGAGCCGCGATAGCCAGCTTTGGAATACATCGATTTATTCCTGGCATGAATGTTGCAGTAAGCAATCATTATTTTGATGATCAATGGCACATATCCCAAATTAGTGTCTATAATGGGGGCAAACACAGAGTGCAATATGCGATCAAGATTAGGAGTGAATGATGAATAGACCATGCACGTTACTGCCTTACGTCATTTGGAGCTTACTGGTCATCTCGGCGCTGGCCGGTTGCGGAGGGAGTACCAACGTTAGTGACAACCTTTGCGTACCGGATGACATCGTGACTGCCCCCGAGAGTTCCATAGAATCAACAACCAATACCTGGCCGGCCGGCTTGCCGGTCGATACGAAACAACCCTGGGAACAGGTCGATGCCGCGGGTAAGGTCGTTATTGCCGCGAGCGATACCGGCAGTCTCAAGGCCGGCTCGATAATCAATGCCGACAGCATATACTCTCCCGGTGTCGAACGGGACGGTGAAAGCGCTGCCGGAGTATCGGACAACGGCGAGGCCGCGCGGTTGGTCAGTGGCGAAGCCCAAGCCGACGGATTGAGCTGGGTATATTACCGCCTCGAGCTGGGCGGCATCCAACCGGGCGCAGCATCCTGCGACGTGAACCTGCTGCCGATGAGCGACACCGCGCAGAGCTCGTACTACATCGGGCTGAGTAACTATGGCGATAGCGTCTGGCAGTGGCAAGGGCCGTTCGCAGGCAACCATACGCGACTCAGCCTGGGCGCGGAGGTGGCGGCCGGCGCGGATTACCTCTCCCCACTGGGCAACCTGTACGTCTGCCTCGTCGCGTGCAACGGCGCCACGTTCGACGTGGTCTGCGCCGCGGCCAATCCTATCAGTGCCGGCGACAGCACGGCGCCGGACCAACCCGCCGGGCTCACCTCCGCGCAGATGGGCGGCGGCCTGGCCCTGGCCTGGGATGACGTCGACGCGGCCGATCTGGCGGGTTACCGGATCTACTACGCCCCGACACCGTTCGCCGACGCTGGTACCGCCGGCGTCACGGCGCTGCCTGGTTTGATCGGCACGACTTACTACGTATTGCCCGCGGCGGCCACGACCTATGTGCGGATCTCGGCGGTGGACATCAACGGCAATGAATCCGCGCTCAGCGAACAAGTAAGTGGTGCGCCACAGACGGGCACCCCGCCGGACATCCGGCTCAGCGTCGACACTCCCAGCGGCATGATCGGCGATCCGATTGAACTGACCGCCAGCGGAGCCGAAGTCTACGACTGGGATCTGGACGGCGACGGCGCCTTTGATATCTTCGCCGACGTAACGGGCACCCAACTGGTGGACACCAGCGTCTACGGCCTGATCCGGCCGGCGGTGCAAGGCATCTCCGATGGAACCTGCCTGGCCGGCTGCGGCGTCAGCGTGATGGTTGGCAACAACTGCCGCCCGTTGGCCAACGGGATAGCCACGCCAGCCTCCGGGCCGGCCGTGTTGAACGTAACGCTGACCGGCACGGGTGCGGACGAGGACGGCGAGATTGTGCTCTACGCCTGGGACTTTGACGGCGACGGCACCTACGATTACTCAGACGCAGCCGAGCCGAATCCGCCGGCGCAGACCTATCCAACGCCGGGAGTCTATAACGTGAAATTCCGGGTCGAGGACGACTTGGGCCTGACGGATGTGGATACGGTAACCGTATTGGTCGAGAATCCACTCAATTTCGAGCCGGCGGCGGATGTCGAGATCGGCACGGGCGAAGAGCGCGGCAACCCGCCGCAACTGGTCCATTTCGACGCGAGTGGATCCCTGGATATCGACGGAACGATCGAGGAATATGTCTGGGACTTCGATGGCGATGGTGATTACGATGAATGGTCGGACGGGCCATTGGTCGAACACACCTATACCACATCAGGAGACTTCACCGCCGAAGTGCGCGTCGAGGACGACCAGGGCGCCCGCAATTCCGCGACGGTCGATGTCAGTTTGAACGTCGCTCCCGCTGCCGATCTCGATGCCGATGTAACCTCCGGCGATGCGCCGCTGACCGTCAATTTCGATGCGAGTGGGTCCAGCGACATTGACGGCACCATCGTTGATTACGAGTGGGATCTCGATTGCGACGGTACGTTCAACGAGACGGGTGCCGAAGCCGATGCCCGTAGCAACGCCACGGCCAGCTACAGCTACACCGGCGTGGGATACTTCTACCCCGCCGTCCGCGTAACTGATAACGAAGGTTTAACGGATACGGCATCCCTGACAATCATGGCCAAGGGCTGGGTTTGTTTTCCGGTCGATGATTCCACCGGCGCCGGCAGGGGTTGGAACAACCTCGCTGTTGTGAATGGCCGTCCGGCGATCGCTTACGTGTACTACCAGAGCTCCCTGCATTACATTCGTGCTTCAACGACAACCGGTAGTAACCAGGCAGATTGGTCGAACTCGGTAACGCTTGCTGGCGGCGAGATGGACTATTTATCAATGACGGTTATCGATGGTAACCCGGCAATTTCCTTTTACAACTGCAGCAATAAACAACTCAATTACATGCGCGCATCGACCAGCACCGGGGACAGCGCCAGTGCTTGGCCTGGCCCAGTAGTAGTGGATCCTGAGACGCAAACCGGTGCTTATTCATCGCTTGCGGTCGTCGATGGCAATCCGGCGATCAGCTATAACTACACGCACTCAAGCCCCTACGACTCGGATCTTAGGTATGCGCGCTCATCGACCAGCACGGGAACCAGCGCCAGCGACTGGTCGGTTGTAACTGTCGATAACCTGGGCAACACCGGCTCATTTATATCGCTGGCAGTGGTAGATGGATGCCCGGCCATTGCCTATCGCTACGATGACAGCCTTGACCTGAAGTATGCCCGAGCCACAACAAGCACCGGCAGCAATGCCACTGATTGGACGTTGATTACGACTGTGGATACAACAGGTATGTCAGGATTCAACAACCACCTGCTCGTTGTCGCTGGCAACCCGGCGATCAGCTATTTTGAGAACCAAGGCAAGGACCTCAAATTTGTCAGGGCCGGCAATTCAACGGGCAGCGTGTGGAACAGCCCCGTTACCATCGAGTTTGAAGGCGTATCTGGTACATACAACTCGATGGCCATCGTGAATGGCAATCCGGCAATCAGTTACCAAAGCGCGGATGCTGACTTGAATTATGTGCGGTCGGACACTGCCACGGGCGGCAGCAGCGACTGGACTCAATGCACAACCGTAGACAGCGATGGCATCACAGGTTATTACTCCTCCCTGACGGTTGTGGGCAATAGCCCGGCGATAGCTTATTACAACCTTGCCGACGACTGCCTGATGTACGCCTATTACATGCAATAACGCGTCCAGATTGTACCCTTAGGCAGTGCCGGAACGAAAGAGGCGCACGGTAGTGCGCCCCTTTGATTGTTCGGTTTACATCACTAATCAGCTGTTATTCCCTTCTGCGCGCCACGCGGCGCGTTATCTCGTCTTGCATCCGCGCGGCCAGCTGGTCGATCCGCTTGATGTCCTCAAGCTTGCCGTCGAAGTAGCTCTCCACGGTGATCGACCCCTCTTCGGCCTCCTGTTTGCCGACGACGATCAGGTAGGGGATCTTCTGGGTCTTGCCGCTGCGGATCTTCTTGCCGAGCTTCTCGGAAGTGTCATCCACCTCGGCGTTGAAGCCCAGCGCGGAAAGCTTATCCGCCACTTGATGCGCATAGCCGTTGAACTCGTCGGTGATCGGCAGCACGCGCGCGTGCACCGGCGCCAGCCAGAGCGGGAAGGCCCCGCCGAACTCCTCGACCAACAGGCCGAAGAAGCGCTCGAAGCTGCCCAGGATCGCGCGGTGGATCATCACCGGCCGCACCCGCTCGCCAGCCTCGTTGACGTACTCGAGGTTGAAGCGCTCGGGCAGGTTGAAGTCGAGCTGGATGGTGCCGCCCTGCCAGTCGCGACCCAGGCTGTCCTTGATGATAAAGTCCACCTT
The DNA here is from genome assembly GCA_016932385.1 of bacterium. Classification (GTDB taxonomy): domain Bacteria; phylum 4484-113; class 4484-113; order 4484-113; family JAFGCY01; genus JAFGCY01. The sequence continues at coordinate 26,876 of JAFGCY010000030.1, forward strand.
GGGCCCGTAGAAGGTCGCGTCGCCTTCCTGGACGTAATACTTGCCGGCGGCGCGCTTCTCCAGCGCTTGCCTGAGCCCGTCCTCGGCCATGTCCCAGACGCTGTCGTCGCCGATCCGCTTCTCGCCGCGGGTCTTGAACCCGACGTGGTAATCGAAGCCGAAGGTGTCGAGGATGTGGCAGCAGAAGTCGAACACGCCGACGATCTCGGCCGGGTACTGCTCGGGAGTGCAGAAGATGTGCGCGTCGTCCTGGGTGAAACTCCTGACGCGCAGCATGCCGTGCAGGGTGCCGGCGCGCTCGTAGCGATAGACGGTGCCGAACTCGAAGTAGCGCACCGGCAGGTCGCGGTAGCTCTTGGTACCGACGTTGTACATCATCACGTGGCCGGGGCAGTTCATCGGCTTGAGGCCGTAGTTACCGATGCCGGAGTCGGCAGGAGCGCAAGCCCCCGCGCTTGCGCCTTCATCGTCCGCGCAAGCCGGGGCGCTTGCGCTACTTGCTGGTTTGCCGCCGTCCGCGCCACCGGGTTTGAGCAGGCCCTGGTCGAGCTCGTCGAGGCTGTAGACCATGAACATGTTGTCGCGGTAGTTCTGGATGTGCCCGCTGGTATGCCAGGCATCGGTCTTCAGGATATGCGGGGTCGCCAGCGGCTCGTAGCGCTTGTCGGGATGGCCGTACTGGCCGGTGACGTGCAGGTGCCACATCCAGCGCTTGAGCTGCTCCAGCACG
>JAFGCY010000031.1 GCA_016932385.1 bacterium
CTCAAGGCCACGCACTTCATCGAGCTCTGCTGCCAGCGGCGGATTCCGCTGGTGTTTTTGCAGAACATCACCGGCTACATGGTGGGCAAGGACGCCGAGCACGGCGGGATCGCCAAGGACGGGGCGAAGATGGTCCACGCCGTGGCCAACGCGCAGGTGCCCAAGTTCACCGTGATCATCGGCGGCAGCTTCGGCGCGGGCAACTATGGCATGTGCGGGCGGGCCTACCAGCCGCGGCAGCTGTGGATGTGGCCGAACAGCCGCATCAGCGTGATGGGCGGCGAGCAGGCGGCGGGCGTCTTAGCGCAGGTCAAGCAGGACCAACTGGCGCGCGCCGGGCAGGAGCGGATGAGCCCCGAGCAGGAGGCGGCGTTCAAGCAGCCGACGATCGACCTGTACGAGTACGAAGGCAGCCCGTATTACTCTACCGCGCGCCTGTGGGACGACGGCATCCTCAAGCTGGAGGACACGAGAACCGCCCTGGCGCTGGGCCTGAGCGCGTCGTTGAACGCACCGATCCCGGAGATGCGGATGGGAGTGGTGCGGATGTAGGTGGGGTGGGGGAAGTTCAAGTCGTAAGTTTAAGTTTAAGCGGGTAGCGGCGTCGTCCCTGACGCCGGATTAATGGTCAGTGATCAGTGGTCAGAGAAAGACCGACAGTAGCGCTGGTCCCGCAAGGCGGGACTACGTCCAGAATGGTTCAAGGTTCAAGGGAGAAGGTTCAAGGGCTTGTGGCGCGGAGGGTAGCCGAAGATAGCGCAAAGAAGTTGTGGTGATGCAGGGGGATTGAAGTAATTCAGGAAGCATTATTTGCCAAGCTTGAACATAGCAAGATAGATAATGTCCTCCATGAGACTAACCCAAGGCAGTAGCTTCTTCTCATTGTCTGTTGTAGGCATAATGGAGTTTTTGCTTCCTAATGAGTAATGAACTAGGTTGTTTCTTATGTGTGTAATATTATCAGATACATCTTTATATGCTTTTTCATTCTTATTACTAGTATATTCAAGCCTGTTGATAGTAACACCTCCATCAAATTTAGTTTCATTGTTATGCAGAGAAGAAGCTATAATCATATGATGCATATCACGTACAGGTATAAAGCTTGCTAGTAATTCACTGATTCGTTGCGTAAGCTCAGAGATTTTCGATCCTCTCATAATTGTAATAATTTCACTTAGAACATCAGGAATCTGATCAAGAAAGTTGGGTTTGCTCAACTTGGAACAAATTGCGATTCTAACATCATTGTCGATATTGAGGTCCAATAAGTACTCAATTGCAGTGAATAATATAATGAACTTTAGCCTTGGTGAGGATTTTGTTGCAGCAAGTAATATGTCTGCTAAAATACTGTCGTACTTCCCAACTTGAATACTGCGAATATCATCTAATCCCTTTTTGGGTCTATACGAGAACCAAGTTTTTTCTAAATCGTAGTTCTCAGGCATTTCGACGGCAATGTTTGGCCCTAATGGTGCAGAATATGATATTGCTAATCTAATCCTTTTATAGAAGTCAAGGCTCGTCTGGTAGTTTAATGTATCTATCGAAGGACAACCAGTTAAATGAGCTACAACTATATGATATTTCGATTCTTCATCTGACTTAGAAATTCGCTGCAAATGCATGGCGTTGAGGTTTAACGTGAAATCAAATTCATTCATTATTTGAAAAGGTTGCTTACATTCTAGATATTTATATAAGACCGTTAGTAATTGACTGTCCTGATTAACATAGAGTGATATATCTCCATGATATGTAGTAAGTTTAAGGTTAATATTGTAGTCAGCATTATCACTTTTTTGTAGAGGGCAAACTAGCTCGATATCATTAGAATTAATATTCTGAAAACCCCAAAGAAATGGAATTGGCTTAGATATAGAAAAGAGATCAATTAAGTATTCAACTGACTCCTCACTGAATGCAAGCTCTTCTTTTTGAAAATACCATAGGTTTTCGATGTAAATTGTTTGTTTCCTAACATGAATTGTAGCAGATTTACTATGTTGCTTCAAAACGCTTTGTAGGCGGTTCCTTTCATTCTGTGTAATTCCCATATGTCACCAATATCACATGATAGTATTTATTATACCATTAGGGAACGGCTATCGTTAAGACATAGGAGGGATAAGTTATTAAGTGTAATAAAGTAAATGCTGGTGAGATGGCAAAATGGCTACATCCGCATTAGAGGCGAAGCATGGCTTCGCCCTTACGCAAGGTCGGGGATGTTATTGTTCGCAGCCGAGCCAGCCGCGCCACCTCCGCCGCCGAGTCGGGCTGGCCCAGCTGGGACAGCGGCGCGCGGCCGTAGTGCATGCGAAACAGCATGATGGAAACAGCGGCCATGATGGCGCCCAGCGGTATCAGCCAACTTAATGCGATGTAGCCGTCCACGACAGGTCCTCGGAGCGACAGGGGTTGAGGACAATGATATCAGTTAGCGGGGAAGGGGAAAGAGATAAAGGACCGCAACCAGGGGCGGTTGCGGTACTAGTTACCAGGGGCGGTTGCGATACTAGTTATCGGGCGTGCTTTGCCAACGGTCAACGTCCGCGACGATTTGCTTCACCTCGGCGACGCTGCCGGCGCTCATCAGGCGGGCGCGCAATTGCGCCGCGCCGCGGAAGCCGCCGACGTAGGCCTTGAGGTGCTTCTTCAGCGGCTCGAACGGCTTGAACCGGCCGTAGAGCCGGTCGTAGAGCTCGATGTGCTCGATCATCACGCCCAGGACTTCACCAAGGGGCAGGTCCGCCTTGGCCACGCGCGGGTTGAAGAACCACGGGTCGCCGGCCAGCGGGCGCCCGACCATGATGCCGGCGCAGCCTGTCTCAGCGGCGCGCAGCGGGATGTCCGCCAGTGTGGCGATGTCGCCGTTGCCGATGATCAGCGGGCGCTCGGCCTCGTCGGGGTAAAGCTCCGCCGCCATCGTGACGGCCTGCTGCACGGCTTGCCAGCGCGCGTGGGTCTTGTAGCCTTCGTTTCGGGTACGGGCGTGGATCGTGATCGCCACCGGGCGGGATTCCAGCAGCACCGGCAGCCAGTCCTCCAGCTCGTTGACGCGATAGCCGATGCGCGTCTTGACCGAGACGGGCAGGTCGCCAGCCCCGTCCAGCGCCGCGGCGACGATTTCGCGCGCACGGGCGTGGTCCTTGATCAGCGCCGAGCCGCCCGCGCGCTTCTCGACCTGCTTGGCCGGGCAGCCCATGTTGATATCGACGCCGTCGAAGCCGAGTGCTTTAAGCCGCCGCACCGCGCCGCGGTAGCTGGCCGGCTCGCCGCCGTAGATCTGCGCGACGATCGGGTGCTCGGCGGGCGTCTTCCAGAGCAGGTGCTCGAGGTTGGGATAGCCCGGCGAGTCCAGCCCGTCCGCCGACACGAAGCTGGTGAACATCACGTCGGGCTTGCCGTACTTGGCGATGATCGCGCGGTAGGGCGCGTCGGTGATGCCCGACATCGGGGCCAGGGCCGTGAACGGCCGCGTCAGGTTGTGCCAGAATCCGCGCTGCATGACGCCAGGGGCGGCATGTTAGCACAGGATCGGGCACGTGGCGCAATCCCAGTACGCCGGTGCTAAAATATGGCAACACAAGTATCACCGGGTGCAGTATGGGAGAAAAAACAAAGTCCTGTCCGCAGTGCAACGGGACACTGACCTACCGGCTGGGCCAGTACGCCTGCGACCAGTGCGATTACACCGAGGAAGCCCTGCCCGAAACGCCGGCCAGCCAGCCAGGCAGCGGTCCCGGCTTCCAGCGCCCGCAGCAGTGGAGCCGCCCGCCGGCCGCGCCATCCGGTTACGGCGAGGCTCCGCCGGCGCCCGGCACGCTCTACGGCGCCGGACGGTCGGGCAATGCGCTGGCTGACCGCGATAATCCGGTGCAACCGATCGGCGCGGCGGAATACATGCTCGTCGGCTGCCTGGGATTTTTTATTCCGATTGTCGGAGTCGGCTTCGCTCATTATTGGCAGGGCAAGGGCCGGCCCGGTGCGGAAAGCTGCGTCGGCCTGGCCTGGGGCTGGCTGGTCCTCAATGTAATCGCGTTCTTCCTGATCCTGGCTTTCGGCCCCCGTGCGTAAGGCAGCGCCGCGACTGCCAAGCGTGCACGCGGCTGCGAACCTTGTCGAGGGGCGCTACCCGCCGGACGCGGTCATCGGCGGAAGGCTTGACTATTAGTTCAATTATATCGCTGCCTCAGGCACGTTCCACGTAGCAAACTGGAGCAATCAGCTACAGCGCAGTAATTGACTTCGTCCGGCCAACCCGCTACACTCCGTGATGAGTTGTTGATACTTATTACAATATACATTCACTAACTGCCTGATCGAATGGCTTGCTGAATGGGAGATGCTGAGATGTTGACTGCCAAGAAACGCGACCTGATTCTGTACTTGGTGATTCTTGTGATCGTTGCCGTCAGCTGGCTGCTGCCAGCCTGTATCGGACGGACCGCCAATCCGCACGCGGGAGCGCCGGGCGCCGGTCAGTTTCCGGAGGAACTGACGGTGGACGACCTGACGGCGGCGGACGATGTCATACCCTTCCCGGATGAGCTGGCGGAATGGGCCGCCGCCGAGGAGGCGCGCCAGGGATCCGCGGTCGAAGATCTAACGCTGTTAGGCAACGATTACTACAAGCGGCACAATGACGCGACGATCGACGGCGACCGCCTGGTACTCACCGCCACCGCCGGCAATATCTGCTGGGGAATGTACCGGTTCGCAGGGCTGGCCGATGAGGATCTGGCGCAGAGCGTGTCGGTGGAGTTCGCGGCGCCGCTGCCAGAGAGATACTTCCTGGGCCTGGCCGATTTCGAGAGCGGCGTCTGGATGTGGCAGGAATGCACCAATACCACGACGAGCACCTCCGAGACCTCTGCGGTGGATGTGCCGCCCCTGTTGGATACGATCTCCGACGGCGGTTATTTGTACGCCACGATCGTGGTCTGGAACGATGCCAGCGAGACGATCGACAACGTGACGTTGACCGCCGATATCGATCAAGGCGCGCCGGTGGCGCAACTGGAGGCCGGTTCCTACAGAATCAACCGCCCGGAAGACGCCGTGTTGATTGCCAGCGGCAGCGTTGACCGCGACGGCGGCGGCATCGTCGGCTACGAGTGGGACTGGGAAGGTGACGGTACATTCGATCTCAGCGGAACGAACGATACCGAGACGGTTAACTATGCGGATTGCGGAATCTACCAGCCCGTCGTCCGCGTGACGGACGGCGCGGGCAACACCGACATCGCCAGGGCGCTGGTGGTGGTCCAGAGCTGGTCGCATAGCTGGGGAAGCGACGGCTCGGATTGTATCGAGGACATCACAATCGGGCCCGATGGGCAGATATACGCGACGGGCTATTTCACTTCGACCACGGCTTTCAAGGAACTGTTTGTCAGCCAGTACAGCCAATATGGTGATTTAAATTGGCGACTGGCCTGGGGCGACGAGGAATATGATTACGGTGCGCTGGTCCTGGTTGACGACGATGGCAATATCTACGTCCTAGGCACTTCCACCAGTTATAGCGCGATCGGAGCGGATCTGCTCATCATCAAGCTGGACAAAGATCGTAATCTGCTCTGGAGCGAAGTCTGGGGTTCGGAGGCCAATGAAACATGCGGTGGGGCGATCTTTACCGCTGACGGTAACCTGAATATCGTCGGTGAGACCACCGGGTTTGCGGCGGATGACAATGGTGATTTGTTTTACCTGGTCGTGGACCCCGATGGTTCGGTCCTGACACAGAAGCTCTGGAGTGCGAGTGATGAGGGCGATCATCCATTTGATATCACAAAAGACGGCAGCGGCAATCTTTACGTCTGCGGGCGCACCAACCATTCCGGCAGCACGCTCAGCGATGCCCTGTTGCTCAAACTTGACAGCAGCCTCAACCTCGTCTGGCAGAAAGCGATTGCCCCTACCACGCTCAGACTAAGAGCCAATGCAATCGACCTAGATTACGACGGGGGGATCTATTTGACGGGAGCTCGATACGACGCGATTAGCGCTTCCGATGTGGTTGTGATAAAAGTGAATAGCGACGGGACACCGGGTTGGTGCAAAATCCGCGAAGACCAGCAGGATTTGGGCTGCGATATTACGGTCATCGGTGGGTCGTTCATGCCCATCCACATATATCTTTTGGGCTACGACTTCACGAGTGATGAACAGACGCTGCTGGCGAGTTTCAACGGTTCCGGCGAATGCCAGTGGCAGCGGGAATGGCTGGCGGCTGAAGACAACCACGGTTGCGGACTGGCGCGCGGTGAATACGGCGCGTTATTCTTCGGCGGCGCCGCGAAATGGGCCGCGGGTAACTGGAGCAGCGTCAGTCAAGCCTGGACGGATGAGTCCATAACAATAAAAAACATCAGTGGCGCTTTCCAGAATATCGTCGGCACCCACACGATGGTGACGGGCACGCTGTATGAGCCCGCGGGGACAACAGATACAGGCGGCGGCGGCAGCGATGCGTTGATCGGCGGTTGGTTTACCGAGGACTGGTAAGCGGGATACAGTCGGCAAGTGAGCGCCAGCGGCAGTCATCAACCGGTCAAAGCCGCAACGGTATGACGATAAATTGACTTAACCGCGCTGGGCCGTTACACTCCCTAATGAGCTGTTGCTACTGATACTTCTATCGATCGAAAAACAGCCCGGTCAGTAAAAACCTGATAATCGGAGATGCGGTGATGCCCCCTGCCTGGAGACATGGCTTAGCTTTTTCCCTGATCCTGGTGATGGAGCTTTCAGCCAGCTTCTTACTTGGATCCTGCGCTGGCCGGTCTACCGGCACTCCCGTGGACACGCCCGGCAATCAGCAGCCGGTCGGGTTGTCGGCTAATGATCTGGCGGCGAGTGATGCCATTCCGTTCCCGGATGAGCTGGCGGAAGAGCCGGTTGTGCGCCAGCGAGCCGCGGTCGAGGAGCAGACGCAGCTGGGCAAGGACTTCTACAGGCGGCACGGAGACGCCGAGATTGACGGCGACCACATGTTGCTGACCGCCGCCGCCGACAACATCTGCTGGTCGATGTACCGGTTCAGCGGCCTGGCCGATGAGGACGTTCCCCAGAGCATTGCCGTCGAGTTTGCCGCGCCGTTGCCGGAACACTACTTCCTGGGCTTGGCGGACTTCGCCAGTGATGTCTGGATTTGGCAGGAATGCTCCGACACCACGACGAGTACCTCGGAAACCGCTGTGGTCGAGATTCCCAACGGACTGGACATGATTTCGATCGGTGGAACCCTGTATGTCGTCGTCGTGATCTGGGATGACACCAGCGAAACGATTTATTCTGTCACGCTGACCGCGGATGTCGACCAGACGGCGCCGGTAGCGGAATTGGTGATCGATCCGTACCAGATCAACCGCCCGGACGACGCCCTGCTCGACGCCAGCGGCAGCCTCGATCGCGACGGGGGCGGGATCGTCACGTACGAGTGGGACTGGGATGGCGATGGGGTGTATGAACACAGCGGCGCCAGCGCGATGGAAACCATCAACTACTCCGAGTGCGGGGCCTACCGGCCCGTGGTCCGCGTGACGGACGGAGATGGAAACACGGATACCGCGTGGGCGCTCGTTGTGATCCAGGGCTGGTCGCATACCTGGGGGCTAAGCGGCTGGGACAGCTACCAGGATCTCATAATCGGGCCAGACGGCAATCTGTATATGGTCGGGCAATATGTCTCTGACTCCAGTGGATACGACATCCAGGTCGCCCGTTACACCCAGTTCGGCGAGTTCGTCTGGCGCAAGGCCTGGGGGGCCGACGAGAGCGAATTTGGCTCGCAGCTGGAGTTCGACGAGGACGGCAACATCTACCTGATCGGATCCTCCAACAGCTTCGAGCCGGCCAACCTGAACGCGCTGATCGTCAAGCTCGATCCCGAAGGACATTTGCTGTGGACTAAAATTTGGGGCTCCGACGGCAGTGAAACGCCCGCCGCGAGCCTGATCGACGGCGACGGCAACCTGCACATCGCGGGCAAGACCAGCGGTTTCGGGGCCGATACGGACGGTGACCTGTTTTATCTGATCCTGGCGCCGGATGGAACGGTTCTGTCGCAGAAAACCTGGGGCTTCGATACGGCGGGAGAACAGGCGACCGATATGACCAGCGACGGAGACGACAACATCTATATCTGCGGGCGCACATATAATTCCGTCAGTTCGTCCGGTGCGGCGCTGCTGCTGAAGCTGGATAGCGCGGGCAATCTGACCTGGCAGAAGGCGATCGATTCCGCCTCGTTGGGGCTGATCGCGAACGCCATCGACCTGGATTTCAACGGTGTAATTTACATGTGCGGCGCGCAGACGGCCTTTATGGTTCAGTCCTGCCTGGCCGTTATCAAGGTCAATGCTGACGGTACGCTGGGCTGGTGCCGGACGCGCGACGGCGGCAACGAAGACGTTGGCTACGGGATTTACGTATCCGGCGGCAGATTCGGACCGGCGGATGTCTTGGTTTCCGGCTATGTCTACGACGATAACTACCATGCATTGCTGGCGGACATCAGCGGCACCGGCAGTCTGGAGTGGCAGAGGTCCTGGCGAGTTGCGGAGCACACCTACGCCTACACCCTGCAGCGCGGGTCCTACAGTGCGTTGTTCTTCGTCGGCACCGCCGTGCGAGCCGCCGGCAGCTGGAACGTCGAAACCGAGCCGCTGGCAGACCTGTCGGCGTCGATTGCCGATCTCAGCGGCACGTTCCAGAACGTCATGGGCACCAGTGCCGACGTGGAAGGTACGCTCTATGATCCGGTCGGCACGACGGATGCGGGCGGCGGCGGGCGCGATGCAATGATTGTCGGCTGGTTTACCACGGACTGGTAGGCCTAGCGGCGGTGAGGATATAATCTACGTACTTCGCCGTAGAGGATCTTCACATGTCGACTCGCATGCTCGCCGTACTGGCCGTGACACTGATCTGCGTGGGTTGCGCTTCGGGCGGCAGCAAGCCGCCGACCACGCAGGAGCCGGACCCGCAGGCCCAGCTGCAACCTGGCAATGACCTGACCACGATCTTCCCCGACAGCCGGAAGGCGGACTACATCGCGGAAGTCAGCGCAGCGCCTGTCCCCGCGGGCGTCGAGGCGGCATTGTTCGAGCAACTGCGCGCCGAGTTGATCGAAGTGCTGGAAAGCCGGCAAGCCAGCTTCACGCCCTTCGGCCAGGCCAACGGCGTCAACGATCTGGTCATCAACGGCGACGGGCCGTATTACCTGCGCTGGACATACCGTAACAAGGGCGATTACGACCTCAACGGCATGGTCAACGTCAGCGACCTGACGCCGATCGGCGTCTATTTCGGCCTGACCCGGGACGATCCGCGCTGGCTGCTGGCCAAGGCCGCCGACGGCGACGACAACGGCATGATTACCGTCTCCGATATCACGCCGATCGGGCAGTATTTCGGCGGCACGGTACTCGGTTACCAGCTCTGGGGGACTGACGACACCAACGGCGATTGGACGCACATCGGCAATGCCACCATCGAGACCAACCTGAACAAGAACCCGATGAACCCGCGGTTCGTGATCCAGCTGCCCAACCTCGACTACGACTACTACAGCCTGTGGCCCTATGACAACAGCGACGACGAGGGCTGGTGGTCGAATGTCGGCGGTCTCGGGCTGGACCGCCGACGCTACGTCATCAACATGGAGAACCTATGGCAATCCGTCAATTGATCGCATTCGTGTGCCTGCTGGCGTTTTGCGTAACGGCTCAGCCGGGTTGGGCCGCCAAGAGCCTGGCATTGGAAGGCTCCACGGGCCTCTTTCTGACGCGTGCGATCGGCGATTACGGCGCGGGCGGCCGCGACGTGCTCATCGTCTACGCCGACGTCCAGACGCTGGACGGCTGGGTGCGCACCTGGGGGCGGCCCGTCGACGAAACGCTGGGCGGCGTCGCCGTCGATCAGAGTGGAAACCTGCTGGTCTGCGGGCGCTACAACATCACGACGCACGAGGAATACGTAGCGACGCCGGGCTTCGTGGTGAAATTTAGCAAGTACGGCGACCTGATCTGGGCTAAAGATATCGTCTTTTCGACGTTCTCGATTATGCTGCGCGACGTTACCGCCGACCCGGCGGGCAATGTCTATGTGACGGGCAGCGCCTGGCAGTACGACGACGTGGCCCAGCCCGAAGGCTGGTTCGCGACATTTGGTTTCATCTTCACGGTCAAGCTGAACAGCGCCGGCGAAGTCCAGTGGGCCAAGCGCTGGAATACGAGCGAATATGACTGGCCGATGGGCGAGGCGATCGTCAGCGACGGTAACGAGGTCGTGGTCGCCGGCTACTTCGACAACGACACGACGGGCAACTCGGACACGGTCATGCTGTGGTATAGCGCCAGCGACGGCAGCCTGACGGCCGCGCAGTCCCTGGGTATGGCGGATGTGTTTGTCCGGCCAACCGAGATGGAGTACGACGACGGTGGCAACATCTATGTGTTGGCCTGGAACACCGGCGATACGGACGTCTTGTTGCTTAAGTACAGCACCGGGCGGAACCTGGCCATGTCGCAAGCCTGGGGCAACCAGCAGCTGAACAGCGGCAGCGACCTGTCCGTGCTGGGCGACTATGTATTTGTCGGCGGCATGCAGCAGGTCGGGGCGCAGCCGCCCGACAATACGGGTTACGAGAAACCGATCTATGACGGGCTGATGCTGGAGTGGCAGCAGGACGTGCTGGTGGGGCAGCGGACCTGCCATGACGCCGCCAGCACGGAAGATACATTCTTCGCCTCGGTCGCCGCCCGTAACGAGGACGATATCTGGGTGACCGGCATCGGGCCCAGTATCCACGACGAGACCTTGTTCGACGAAGCCGTGGGGGTCGCCTGGGCGTTCAACGGCGCAGTCGGCTATCCTACTCCGCGGGAGGACAACACCTGCGCCTGCAATTCCTTCGACATCGACAATGCCTCGGTGCTGACGCCGCTGACCCTCAAGGAGTTGAGTGCTTACTGCCAGCAGCGTCGGATCATGCTTGGCAGCCTGGAGTGGTTCGTCGAGCCCAATACGCCGGATACCCGGATCAGCGCGGATGTCACGACCGGGCCGGCTCCGCTGACGGTGAGCTTCGACGCGTCGGCCACGACCGCGCCGTACGGGCCGGTTACGGATTACGCCTGGGATTTCAACCTGGACGATGGTCTGCAGTACGATGTCGAAACCTGGCAAGTGCCGACGACTCAGCATACGTTTAACGAACCCGGCACATATATCGTCACGGTACAGGCCACTTCGGACGACGGATCGACTATGCCGGCGACAATCAAGATTACGGTTACAAATTGATTTAGAATCGAAAGGTCGCGCGGAGAACTGCTAGCATATGTTATTACCGCAAAAGCGTGGCACCAGAATCGCGGCCAAAATCGCATGTTACTTAGCAGGTTGCAACAGGTGAGTGCTGAATTACGGGTGTCACAGCAGCTGGTGGTGAATAGCGGTGAAGCAATTGGTTAATACTCGCAGCAGCGCGAACTAGCAACTCAGGCCAAGCCAAGGGGCAATCGTGCGTGTGCAATCGAAAGTTAACGTAAGGAGCTGACATGCCCGTAGAGGTGGCGTTTACACCCGACGGGGCTGGGGCCATCGTGATCGGCACCGGCATGGTGACCAGCCAGGAGTTGCTCAGCGGTGACAAGCAGGTATATTTCCCCGAAGAGCGGCTGCGCCGGCTGAAATACATGCTCAATGATTACCGGCGCACGACTTCCACTAGCGTGACGGAGAGCGATTTGGTAACATCGATCCAGAATGACATGGCCGCCGCCAAGATAAATCCGGGGCTGGTCGTGGCCGTCGTGGCCGAGGAGGACCTGATCTTCGGCATGTCACGGATGTGGGAAACCCTGGCGGATGTGTATGAAGTGCAGTTTAAGACCTATACGACTCGCTCGTTGGATGACGCCAAAGCCTGGATCAAGGAACAAACAGGCATCGATGTGGATTATGCGGATTGACAGGTCACCTCCGGCCCGCAACCGGCGGAATGGAGTTTTGGTTACGTTTTGGTTGCGTATCACAATAGCAATCCAGGGCTGTTAGAATTCTAATAAACCCATGCCTGAGCTGTTGAGAACAGCAACTCAAAGATTAAAGCGAACAGGCTCAGCCTCGTTCATGCGCGTAGGCGCGCCACTCGTCGCGCTGGTCGGGTTCGCCTTTTGCGCGGCGCTGACCGGCTGCCAGGTGTCCGAAGCCGACCAGCCACTGAAGCTGACCAGTGAAGAACGAACTTGGCTGGATGAAAACCCTGACAAATTGGTGCTCTACTACAACACCAGCTTCCCGCCGATCGAATTCGCCGACGAACACGGCGCTTTCACGGGCATGGGCGCCGATGTCATCAAGCAGGTTGAGCAGCGGCTGGACATCCGGTTCGACATGCGACCGTGCGAAGATTGGAACCGGCACCTGGCGGCGCTGGAGAGCGGTGAGTGCGCCGTCGCGCCGACCATTGTGCGCACGGTGGACCGTCAGCGCTTCGCGTACTTCACCTCCCCCTATGCCTCGGTACCGGTTGTGATGATCACGCACCACGCCAGTCACAATCTGCGACTGGCGGATCTGGCGGACAAACGGATCGCCGTCGTCTCGGGCTTTGCCACCGAGGAGTACCTGCGCAAGCACCAGCCCGCCGGCTGTGAGATGGTGGTGGTGGAAAACGTGCCCGCCGGGCTGCACGCCGTTTCCTTCGGCCAAGTCGATGTGTTTCTGGAGAACCTGGCCGTGGCGGCCTATTACATCGAGCAAGAAGGTACGCCGAATCTGCGTGTGGGGGGCCTGACCGATTACACCTTCGACTGGAGCATCGGCGTCAGCCGCCAATACCAGCTGCTCTACAGCGCGATCCAGAAAGCGGTGGACAGCATTCCCGACCCGGAACTGCGCGACATTCGCCAGCGCTGGATCTCGCTGACGGTGCCGAGCGGATTGACGCCGGAACGCTTGCGTCAGTACCAGCTGATTGGCGCATTCTTCGCCGCACTGCTGCTCAGCCTCGCGGTAATCACGTATTTCCTGAAACGCTCCCTGAACCGGCAGGTCGAGAAACTAACGGCTACACAGGCCGAGTTGGCCCACAGCGAGGCGATGTTCCGCGCGATCTTTGACAATGCACCGTTCCCGGTCATTCTCAATGAACTGGAAACGGGGAAATACCTGGACGCAAACCCAGCCTATATGCAGCTTGTCGAGCTCGATAAGGAGGAACTGCTGAATTCAACCCCACTGGAGCATTCGAGGTATGTGGCTGAGGATATCCGGAATTTTACCCGAATGGTGCAGGAAAGTGGGACGGTTCTGGACTACGAAATGCGAGTCAACAATCCAGACGGCGAACTGGGGTACCTCAATGTCTCGGCTGTGATCATGGAGGTGAATGGAGAAAAACAGGTTCTGACGATCAGCAAGGACATCACGAAGGCCAAGCGGCAGGAAGAGGTGTTGCGCGAGAGCGAATTCCGTTTCCACAGCTTCTTCGATTCTAATCCGGAAGGGGTGCTGTTGATCGGCGTGGACAACAGCATCATCGACATCAACAAAAGCTTGCTCCAAAGCAGCGGTTATCGGATCGAGGAACTGCGGGAGCGGAAGTTCAGCGACTTCATGCCGCAGGAACTCATTCCACCCATGCTCGAGTATATCCAGCAGATCAAGAGCGGAATCGAACAGGATACGCCCATCGAGTCGGCGTATTATCACAAGGATGGTACGCTCGTGCCGGTCTCGATCAAAGCCTGGCGGCTGGCGGATACGACGAGCCGGCCGGTGATCCTCGGGCTGTTTGTTCATGACCTGACCGCCGAGAAGGCACTCGAAAGTGAAAAGGAATCGCTGCAGGCGCAGTTGTTGCAATCCCAGAAAATGGAAGCGATCGGCACGTTGGCCGGCGGGATCGCGCACGATTTCAATAACATGCTTTTTGGGATTCTCGGCTACAGCGATATGGCGCTGGCGGCGATCGACGAGGATGCCGAAGCGGCCGTTTACCTGCGCGAGGTAATCACGGCGGCGCGACGGGCCAGCGACCTGACCAAGAAGATCCTGGCCTTTGCACGCCGCAGCGAGGGCCAGCCCAAGCCTATCGATCTGGTACCGGTAGTGGACGAAGCAGCCAGATTGCTCAACTCGACCATGCTCAAGAATATTGAGATCAAAGTCGAGCGGCGGGTTGAGCAAGCAATCGTGAACGCTGACGCCAGCGAGATGCACCAGGTGCTGATCAACTTATGCACGAACGCGCGCCACGCCATGCAGGACAAAGGCGGCGTGTTGACGCTGGAAATCGGCGAGCGGGAGTTGGACAGGGAGCAAGCCAAAACCGATCCCAGTCTGCGGCCGGGGCAGTATTTCTACCTCAGCGTCAGCGACACCGGCAGCGGCATTCAGCCCGCGGTGCGCGCGCGGATCTTCGAGCCGTTTTTTACGACGAAAAAACGGGGCGAGGGCACGGGCATGGGGCTGTCCGTCGTCCACGGGATTATTACGGAGATCGGCGGCGCGATCTTGGTTGACAGCGACGTGGGCCGGGGATCAACATTCACGATTCTGCTGCCCAAATCATCGGGAGCGGCCCTGCAGGTAGCGCCGGAAACAATCCCGGACGTGAACGGGCAGGAGCGAATTATGGTTGTCGATGACGAGGGAGCGCTGGCCGAGATGCTGGGGCGCATGCTCAAGCGGCTGGGTTACGAGGCCGCCGTGTTTCAGGACAGCCGGATGGCGCTTGAGCAGTTCAAAGCCGATCCGCAGGCCTACGACTTATTGCTGACCGACCTGGCCATGCCGGAGTTTACCGGTGAACAGTTGTCAATCGAGGTGTTGCGGATTCGGCCTGAACTGCCGGTCATCATCTGTACCGGCTTCATCGACGAGCCGATCGAGCGAAAACTCGCCGGTCATGGCATCCGCCATCGGCTGATGAAACCTCTGAACATTAAGGATCTCGCGCGGAAGTTGCGCGAAATCTTGGATCAGAACGGCAAATCGCACGAGTAACCCTCCAGATCATAGCCAGCTTTCCCGTAATTGCTTGAATGCTAGCTTGACATGCACGACATCGTGTCGTATACTTACGACACGATGTCGTAATCAAGCTGTACAGCGAGGAAACCGTAGTGAAACAACCGCCTTTAGCGAACGCGGAGCTGGCCGTGATGCAGTTGCTGTGGCAGGATGAGCCGTTGACGGCCCGACAGGTTCGGGAGACGCTTTACCCCACGGCGACGAGGGCCCAGCACGGGACTGTGCAGCGCTTGTTACAGCGCCTGGAAGACAAGGGCTTTGTCAAGCGCGATTCCAGCCAGGCCGTCAATCTGTTTACGGCCGCGGTCTCCTGCCAGGCGTATGCCGGGCAGCAGTTGGAGACACTGGCTTCCAAGCTGACGGAAGGTTCCATCGCTCCATTGATAACTCATCTCGTGGCCGAGAACAAGATTTCCCCCGCGGAGATCGAGCAGATCCGGGCCATTCTTGACGAACTCGATGACGGAGCCCAGCCATGACAGATGTGCTGATTACCAGCGGCCTGAGCAATGCGGTTTTTTCGCTGCTGCTGGCCGCGATCGCGCTGGTCGTCGGGGCGTTGTCCCGCCGTGCGCATGTGGCTTATCTCTTATGGCTGCTGGTGATTGTCAAACTGCTGATGCCGCCGGTGGTCTCGATCCCCGTGGCTGAAGCACTCTGGCAGGCACCGGACCAGATTGCCCGGACCGAGCCGGTACAACCAACAACCGCAACGACAGCCGGCGCGGGCGATGGTCCAATCGGACCGCTGGACTTGGCGGCGGTCCCCGCGGTGCTAAACGATCAACCGCAACCACATCCTGTCTGGTTGGGTTACCTAAAAACTTGGCTGCCGTTCGGTCTGCTGGCCGGATCGCTGATCGGCCTGCTGTGGTCGCTGATCACACTGGCGAACTTCAGCCGGCGGCTGGCGGACCAGAGCCAACCGGCGCCGGAGCAGCTGCAGGACCTGGCGCGGCAGCTAGCCGCCCAGTTGCAGCTTGACACCGTGCCGGTCGTCTACGCGACGGGCGCACGGTTGTCGCCGCTGGTCTGGTGGCTGAAGGGCCACGTGGCCGTGGTGGTGCCGGACGAGTTGATCGGCCAATTGGATGAGCAACAATGGAGATGGATCCTGGCCCATGAGTTGGCCCACATCCGCCGGCGCGACTATCTGGTGCGCTGGGTGGAGTGGTTGGCCTGCATCGGCTTCTGGTGGAATCCCGTGGTCTGGTGGGCCAAGCGCCAGTTACGCGCGGCGGAGGAGATCTGCTGCGACAACCTGGTGCTGACCCGCCTCAAGCCCCAACCGAGCTCCTACGCGAAATCGCTGCTGACGGTCGTTGAATTCCTTGCCGATCCGGCCCTGAACCCGCCGGCCCTGGCAAGCGAGATCAACAGTGGTGGATTCTTTTTAAGGAGATGCAGAATGATAGTGTCTGACAAACCCAAGCGGACACCCGCGCGCTGGATGCTGGTGCTGGTGTTCGTCTTCGCGTTGGTCGTGTTGCCACTTGGCGCGCACCTGTACGCCAAGGATCAGGAAGTCAAGAAAGAGAAGCCCGTCGCGGGCGAGACCGAGAAGAAAGAACAGGCCGAGCAGAAGATCAAGGCCGAGAAGATGTCGGCGGAAGAGTATCTGCAGTCCGTCGAGCAGGAATTGCAGGCCAAGGTCGAGGCCGGCGAGTTGACGGAGCCTGAAGCCAAGGCCAAGCTGGAGGAAATGCAGACCGCCCAATACCTGAACGCTGTGACGAGCGCGAGTTACCAGGCCGAGTTCGAGGCCATCAAGGCTGAGCTGGAAGTTGCCATTGCCTCCGGCAAACTGAGCGAACAGGAAGCGCAGGAAATCGTGGCGAAGAAGGAGGCGGCGATCAAGAAAAAAATCGTCGCACAGCAGGAAGGTTACGCGGCGATGGCCAAGGCCTGGGAGCGGCAGGAAACACTGATCAGCGAGGGCATGGTTACCTTCGAGGAGGCGGTCAAGGAGTACGAGGCCGCCAAACAGCAGTTCCTCGAAGCCGGAGACCTGTATGCGGATGCCGGCGAGAAGTACCGCGCGGCCGTCAGCGCATACCAGGCGAAGATCAAAGACGGCCAGATGAGCACTGCCGAGGCCTTTACCCACCTGTCCACGGTGGAAATGGAAGGCTACGCGGTGTCGTTCCTGGCGTTGGAGACGGAGTACAAGATGCTGGCCTTCGAAGCCAATCTGGAAGCGAAGGTCGCCCGTGGCGAACTCAGCCGGGAAGAGGCCGATGCCAAGCTGCTGGCCTACCAGCATGACGTGCAGGAATCGCTGAGTACCGATGAAGATGTCAAGGTGAAGTTTGTCGCCGCAATGGAGGACGGGCAGATCGCGGCGGAGAAGTCGGACGAGCAGAAAAAGCAGGAGGCCAAACAGCAGGCGGAAGCCAAGCAGAAGAGCGAAAAGTAGTGCAACAAACTGGCGGCAAGGCCGGCAGCGGCCCGGCGGCCAGACCGGATATTCAAACAGCAAACAAACGGCTGTGAACCCTATCAGCAGCAGGCCCGTGGCTGGCTCTCACCCGGCCGGCGGGCCTGCTGTAGTTTACCTGCCCAACCGTGCGCGCGGCGGACTGGGTGGAAGTTCCGGGGCTGCGAGTTACCAACTGGAATGACCAGCTCTCGTACTCAACCGCAATATCCTGAAACCAACTTGCCGTGGCGCAACGTGGTCAGCAACAAGTGCATCATAGTGGCGTAAGTGTGAGGGAGCTGGGTGAAATGCAAAGCAAGTACGCTAAATTGATCCTACTGGCATTGCTGATTGAGGTAGTAGCAGTGGGGACTGCCGTCTTCGGTCAGGAGCAGGATAAGCCAGTGCCACAGAACCTGTTAAGCAATCCCGGGTTCGAGGAAGGGGCGCCGGGGGAGCTGCCGCCCGGCTGGTTCAGTGGCGAGTGGGATCCGGAAGCTGATACGGTCAACGCCGGAACCAGCGAGCTGTATACGATCGAGCTGACCGCGGATAACCCGTACGCGGGCGGTCAAGCCGTGCTGATTCGCAATCTCAGCTTGCAGGAAGACTTCAGCCGGGCAGCGCTGCTGAGTCAGAGTGTCGACGTCAGCGGCCGGGCCGGGCAACGACTTGTGTGCTCAGCGAAGGTCCGCAAGGAAATGACCGATGAGAATTACGGCATCGCGGTCCTGATGTTGCGCCTTCGAAACAGCGGCGAGGAGGTCGGCGGGTTCGCAACTATCTCCCAGCTGCTGACCAAGCCCGAGGCTACCGGCTGGCAAAGCTACCAGTTCCAGGTCGACGCGACGGAGGAGATGACGAAGCTGGAAGTGTGGGTCGTCATCTTCGGCAACGCGCAGTTTTGGGTGGACGAAATATCGCTGGTCGACCTGGGTGAAACGATTCCATTGAACGCTGGGCCGCGGGAGCTGAGCCCGCGCGGGCTGGAGAACCTGGTGGCGCTGACCCGGTTGCTGGGATACGTACGGCATTTTCACGCCAGCGACGAGGCCGCCGCCTGCGATTGGGACGAGTTCGCGGTACGGGCGGTCGACGCGATCGAGCCCGCCACAGATCCCGCCGACCTGGCGGCGCGGCTGACCGAGCTTTTCGCGCCCCTGGCGCCGACCTTGACCGTCTACGTTACGGCGGCAGGGGAGCCGCCGGCCCAAGACTGGTGGCCGGAACCGCTGGGGCCGGACGCGAATGCCGTGTACTACCGCCATCGGGGTTGCAGCCAGATCAGCGACATGCCCAGCGTCTACAGCACCGAGTGCATCAGCGTACCCGCGAGCACAGGCGGCTATGCCAATCCGGCGCTCGATCCGCGCCAGCCGTTTAAGGCAGATCTCGGCGGCGGGGTATCGTGCCGGCTGCCGCTGGCGGTGTTCGCGGACGGGC
>JAFGCY010000032.1 GCA_016932385.1 bacterium
ACGCACGCAACGACATGGCCGCAGATCCACTCAAAAACCGCCCTGGGCGGAATACTGCCATAGCGGCCAGTCGGTGCATCATGGTCGGTAACAAATAAAGGGCTTCCCCAAGGGGCGGGGCCTGCCGTTGCGAATCGCTACAATAGCTTGTGTCCGACCGGGCGGGAATCCGCCCGCCGACGCACGGTACGAGGCCGACCCACCCCGTTACCCGCCGCGCCCCGCGAGGATATTGTCCTTATATTTCAGATACTTAATGAGAACAGGCGGCGATCGAAGGCGCCGAACCGCCCGCAAAAGGCGCAAAAGTGCTTTCTGACCAGTGCCCTGGGCCGCGGATGGCCGATCAGGTCGACGGCCGGACCGACCTGGCCGATCGAGCGGGTGGTGGGTCGTCGTGGGCGAGACCGTTGCCATTGAGCGCGACGCCGTTGGCGGCGCGTGCGCTGGTTTTCTTGCTCGGACTGTTGGTGTTGTTGGAAAGAACGAAATCGGAGATGCGCGGGGCGATCTCGGCGCGGAAGCGTGACCCGTTGAACACGCCGTAATGGCCGACCTCGGGCTGCAGCCAGTGATACTTGCGGTCAGCCGGAATGCTGGTGCACAGCGTATGCGCGGCCTCGGTTTGACCGACACCGGAAATATCGTCGTTTTCGCCTTCGACCGTCATCAGCGCGACGCGCTTGATTTTGGACGGATCGATCGGAATGCCGCGATGGGTCATCTCGCCGAGGGGCAGCGCATGCCGGATAAACACGGTTTCGCAGGTTTGAAGGTAGAACTCGGCGCACAGATCCATGACCGCGAGATATTCGTCGTAGAACTCGCGATGCTTCTGCGCTGAATCGCCGTCACCCTTGATCAGGTTCAGATACAGGTTGCGGTGCGCCTGCATGTGCCGGTCAAGGTTCATCGTCATGAAGCCGTACAGTTGCAGGAAACCCGGATAGACATCGCGCATGAAGCCCGGGTTCGGGAACGGCACCTTGGTGATGACGTTGTGCCGGAACCAATCGATGCCGCGCCGGCCGGCCAGCAGGTTGACCTCGGTCGGGTTGATCCGGGTATCGATCGGGCCGCCCATCAGCACCATGGAATGCGGCACATGCGGATCGCCGTCCGCCTCCATGCGCGCGACCGCGGCCAACACCGGTACCGATGGCTGACAGACGGCGATGACATGCACGTCACCGCCGAGGAAATGGAGCATGGAGATCAGGTAGTCGATGTAGTCGTCGAGATCGAAACGCCCCTGCGCCAGCGGCACGACGCGCGCGTCCGTCCACTCGGTGACGTAGACGTCGTGGTTCGGCAGGAAGCCTTCCACCGTGCCGCGCAGGAGCGTGGCGTAGTGGCCCGACATTGGCGCAACGACCAGCAGCTTGGGCTGCGGGCGGCGCGGCTGCAGCTCGAACATGCGCTCGAAGTGTTGCAGCCGACAGAACGGCCGCTCCCAAACCGTGGAGATGTGGACCGGAACCCGTTCGGCGCCGATCAAGGTCGACGCGATGTCCCACTCCGGCTTGCCGTAGCGTCGGGTCGAGCGCTCGAACAGTTCGCAGGCGGCGGCCACCGACTTGCCCACCTCGGTGTGCGTCCAGGGGTTGGCCGGATTCTTGAAGAGCAGGCGCCCGGCATCGGCGAAGGCGCGGGCCGGGCTAAGCGAAGCCTGGCTCATCTCGTAGAGCCAGTAGGCGGGAGTCGCATAGGTCGGGCCAAAGCTGGCCGGTACGGCAGCCGCGCCGCCGAATTCTCCAATCGCCATCGCCCCGATCCCCAGCCCGCTATTTTGCGGTGCAGCAGCCTGTCTGGTTTTCGTCATAGCGTCAATCCTAGGGGCAATACCTTGCCAGCGATTGAACGGGATAAGCCAATTTTCTCTTTATAAATCAATTGTTTCCTATTCTCCAGACTGGAGCAAAGAGCCGATTCGACGGGCGCTTTTGAGCAGCGCCAGGAAAACGGCCACCGCAATTGCGAAATAAACCAGATTCAGGGCGAAAGCCGCCAGCATGAGGTCGCCCCGAAACGTCTGCTCCAGCACCAACGCGCGCATGCCCTCAAACACGTAGGTTGGCGGCAGCGCCCAGGCGACCCATTGCAGCCAGTCAGGCAGCACCGAGACCGGATAGTAGACGCAGGTCAGCGGCATCAGGACGAACATCACGGTCCAGGCCAGGGTTTCCGCGCCCATGCCGTTGCGCATCACCAGCCCGGAGACGACGATCCCGACCGACCAACTGGTCAAAATGAGATTGAGGAAAAACGCCGCGAGAGCGATGCCGAATCCATAAATGTTGAAGCCAAAGAAAACGATCGCCAGGATCGTGACCGGCACCATTCCAACCGCCAGCCGTACGACGCTCATGACCATGAGCGCGGCGACAAACTCGATCGGCCGCAGCGGGCTGAACATCAGATTGGCAAGGTTGCGCGACCACATCTCCTCCAGGAACGACACCGAGAATCCGAGTTGGCCTCGGAACAGGATGTCCCAGAGCAGAATGGCGCCGATGAACATCCCCGAGGCGCGCGCAAAGAATCCGGAGTGCTGGGCGAGATAGAATTGCAGGAA
>JAFGCY010000033.1 GCA_016932385.1 bacterium
AGCGACTGGAAACTCAATTCTTGCCCAAAGACCTTTCTACTTACACTTTCTACTTTTACTCAATCGCACAACCAGGGGCGGTTGTGCAACTGGAGCAGCGCAATCCCCGCGCTGGCATGTTATTATTTCCACAAGAGCGGTGAATTGCTGTAAATCTTAGTACCGGCTGTAATCGATGAAGCACATGCGCAAAGCGCTCGGGGGATTCAGCGCCGCTGTCGCCATCTACGTGCTGGCGGCCGGTTGCGCGCCCGACTCGGCGCCGGTACCGGAAGTGCTGGATACCGCCGTCCCAATCGCGTCGCCAACGGTGATGCTGGCCGAAGCCCGGCGCCAGGCCTGCGGCACCGCCGCCTATGGCGGGGACTTCCGGACCGACCTGCCCCATCCCGGCGTGGCCGCGACGGACGGCAAGGCGCATTTCGCGCCGCGCTGGGAGATCGACACGGACATGGCCTACGCCATCTACCAGCTCGCCCTGCCCAACGGGACCGAGATCCTGCAACTGAACCTGGACTGGGCGATCCCGCCGGAGACCGACACCGGCTTTACCACGCTGTGGATCGGCTTCGCCAACTGGTGGCTCTCCACCTGGAACTGGCAGCCGGCCTACGACCCGGCGCATGTCGTCGAATCGCACGCCCCCGCCTGCATCCGCGGCGGGCAGGTCACGGTGCTGGTGCTGGTCACAGGCTACACCGAAGCGGAACTGGCCGGCCTGGAGTTGGAGGTCTCCCCCGGCGGGGACTGGTGGATGTATGGGCACGACCGCCAGCATACGGGGCTGTCGCACTACCGGGGCCCCCGTGATCCGGTCCTGAAGTGGACGTACACGTTCACCAACGAAGTCTACGGCAGCCCGGCGATCGGAGCCGACGGCACGGTCTATTGCGGCAGCGACAACGGCGAGATGGTGGCGATCAACCCCAACGGCACCAATCACTGGCCGCAGTTCGTCGAAACCGTCGACTTCATCCGCTCCAGTCCGGCGATCGACAGCCAGGGCCAGGTCGTTTTCGGCGACTGGAACGGCCTGGTGCACGCGCTCAGCGCGGTGGACGGTTCGCCGACCTGGGCCGTGCCGTTCGCCGCCGGGGACACGATCGTCTCCAGCCCGCTCGCCATGCCCGACGGCTCGATCTACATCGGCAGCCACGACGGACGGCTGTACAAGCTGGACAGCGCCGGCCAGCCCGCTTGGGATGAACCGTTTGCGACCGGCGACCGCGTGCTCTGCAGTCCGGCGGCCGGAGCCGACGGCACGGTCTACTTCGGCAGCGACGACGGCTGCCTCTACGCCCTGAGCCCCGACGGCGAGGAGCTGTGGCCCGCGCCGTTCGCCACCGAGGATTTCATCGACTCAGCGCCGGCGATCAATAAGTACAATGTGATCTACTTCGGCAGTTATGACGGCAACGTCTATGCCGTCAAGGCGGACGGCAGCCCGGCCTGGTCCCAGCCGTTTGCGACCGGCGACTGGGTTACCGCCAGCCCGGCGATCGGGCCGGACGGCACGATCTACGTCGGCAGTTGGGATCACAACCTCTATGCAATCAACCCCAACGGCACGGCTAAATGGATCGCGCCGTTCACGGCCGGCGGGCCGATCGAGGGCGCCGCGGCGATCGACGCCGACGGCATCATTTACCTCGGCAGCCACGACGGCAAACTCTACGCGCTGGAGGACCAGGGAAACATGGCCGTCAAGCTGTGGCAGTACACGACCGGCGGGCCGATCCACCAGGGCCCGGTCCTCGCTGCCACGGGCACGCTGTATGCCGGCAGCGGGGATTACAAGCTCTACGCCCTGGTCGATCCCGACAGCCCGTATTTATGGCGCACGGAGTTGATCGACTCGATGGCCTATTCCGGCGCCGACGTCGGGCGCTGGAGCAGCCTGGCGCTGGACGCGGCGGGACATCCGCATGTGGCCTATTACGACAGCACCAACGGCGATGTCTGCTACGCGTCCGGCCCCGGCAGCTGGTCGATCGAAACGGTGGCCGCGATGGGGGATGTCGGCGGCTACATTTCACTGGCCGTCGACCCGGCGGGCGCGCCGCACATCGCCTTCCACGATTACACCAACGGCTGGCTGCGCTACGCCTGGACGGACGGCGACTGGCACATCGAGCACGTGGAATACTCGCTGTCGGGCGGGGGGAATCTCGCCGGCTGGTACAACTCGATGATCATCACGGCGGAAGGCCAGCCGGTGATCCGCTACATCGATGGTGAGACTAAATACATGTACCAGGGCTTCCAGCGCGGCGAAGTCTGGGAGGGTTACCGGCTGAACAGCACCCCGATGGACTGCATTGCCTGCGTCTACAACAGCGAGGATGTCGCCTACACCTGCGGCTACCGGCCGGGCACGGACACCGCCTGGCTGTACTACCGCCCGAACATGCTCAACTACTACGAACCGCTGGGCACCGTCGGCACCGTCACCGGCGACGTCCGCCTGGGGATCGCCTGCCTGGCGGACCAACGCGTCGGCGCCACCTACTACGCCCACGACGACGCTGCGGGTAATTTTCTGGGCGACCTGCTGTACTCGGAACTGCGTGGCAATGGAGTCACCACCATGCCCGTCGCAACCACAGGCGACGTCGGCCGGTTCTCGGCGATGGCCCGCGGCGAACAGGGTTACCCGCAGGTGGCTTATTACGACGCCACGGGCGATGCACTGAAATACTCCCGTTACAACGGCCTGGCCTGGGACATCGCGACCGTGGCCCTGGACGGCGGCGAGTATTGCTCTTTGGCGATCGACGCCGACTGGGTGCCGCATATCTCCTACTATTGCCGCGATGCGGGCGAACTGCGCTATGCCACCCAGATCACGGATTGAGCAGCCTGTACCGCCTTGCGGTCCGTGACCGTCCCTGCACGCGCCCGTGTACCAGATATAAAAAGGCTCCCGGCGCTGGGCCGGGAGCCAGGGTTACTGCCTGTTACGCGCTCGCTCAGGGATCGATGATGTAGATCCATTCGATCTCGATATGCGACGCTAGTGGGTTGAATTCGATTTGGTATGTAATATCGAAAAACGAATCCGGTGTAGTATCGAAAGTCTGAGGTTGCGTCGCGCCTGATAAATTCTGCGTGATGGGCTCGAAGGCAACTTTCGCCAAGGTTCCGTTATCAACGTACCTTTGCTCACCAGGTGGATCAGTTGACTCAGAGAAGGTTTCTCCAATGCCTAATTCGGCACCCATGAATCCTCCGATCTGCCCTTCATCCAGCGCAACGCCGCCGAGATCGAAGTTCAGCCTGGCTGGTTCAGTCTCCGGTGGGGCAGCAAGGCTATCCGCAGAGATGGTGGGTGGCGGTGGATCGCTTAATCCATAATCCCACCAAATATTCCACCCCACAGGAATATCCCAGCTAAACGGCACGGTGCCGACTGGCAACATATCGGGATAGCTCAGCAGCGGCGCAGTACCTGAAAAGCCGTCCGGAATCGAGCTCGGCGTCGACGGATCGCTGACGATCGAGATAATCGGGATGCACCAGATGATGATGCAGCCCGGCGGATTCTCGATGCCGTCCGCACCGGGATCGCCGTCGGTCGCCGTGCCGGGATTGCCATTGGCCGTGGCCGTGCCGCCCTCGCCGCCGTTGCCCGGGTCGCAGCCGTCGCCGCCGTCACCGCCATCGCCGCCGATCGCGTCCGCCGCCGACTCCGAGCCCTGGGTGGCGCTGGAGCCCGTGGCCGTGCCCGGTGTGCCCGAGTTGGCCGTGGCGTCGCCACCGTCGCCGCCGTCGCTGCCGGGCTCCTTGTAGCAGGTCAGGCCGTTGCCGCCGTAGCCGCCAAAGGCGTTAGCCGATCCGCCGTCGCCCGAGGTCACGCCACCGCCGTTGACTCCCGCCGGAATGCTCTGGCCCGTCGCGTCGCCGCCGTTGCCGCCGGTCGCCGTGGCCGGCCCGCCGTCACCACCGCCGACGCCGTCGGGACAATCGCAGGTATCGTCGCCGCCATCACCGGCGATCGCGTTCGCTGCGCCGCCTGTCCCGCCCTTGGCCTCACCCATCGTGACGTTACCCAGGCCGCTGACATTGCCGCGAACGGCCAGGCCCCAGCGCGGCATCTCGCCGCCGTCGCCGCCGGTGGCGGTCGCCGAGCAGCCCTCCTCGGGCGGGCAGCCGTCCTCGCCGTTACCGGCGGAGGCCGTGGCATCACCGCCCGTGCCGCCGTGGCCGGGATTGAAGTTGAAAGCACCGGTGGCTTCGATCGAGCCGCCGGGCGCCGCGGTAAAGCGGAACTTGTTGAGCGGCTTGCCGCCCTTGCCGCCGGTGGCCACCGCCGTCGGACAGCAGTCCAGGTCGGTCTCGGCATCGCCGCCGTCACCGCCGTCGCCGAGTTTGATTGTCACATTGTTGAAGGTCAGCCGCCGGCTGGCGTGGATCCGCAGGCGGAAGCGGTTGTCCTCACCGTCGCCGCCGGTCACATTGCAGCCACCGGACTGGTCCTGGCCGTCCTGGCCGGGCGGGCCCTCGATCGAGAAGTCTTCGAAGTGCAGTTGGCCGTTGGCCTGGTGGATGCGCATCACGACGCGGTGCACATTGCGCGGCTGCGCCGGCATCTGGCCCCAGTTGCCGCGGGCAACCCAGCGCTGCCAGGGCCGCGGGCCGTAATAGACGGTGCGGCTGGTGGACTTCAGTGCGGTGACGCCCTTGCCGCCGCCGGTTCCGGCATCCTCGGGCATCAGGTTGAACGGATATTCGTCGGGATCCGTATCGTTATCGGTTTCAGTCTCCACATCCTCGGGCGTAAGTAACTCATCCGGATCGTCGACGATGTAAACATTACCGTTGCTGATCACCGCCGAGTTCGCACCGAACTCCGCCGCGCCCATCAGGACTAGCTTGAGTGAGTTGGCATCCTGCTCGGTGGCAAACTCCCACGGCACTGTGAACTGGATAAGTCCGTCGCAGTATAAGTCGCCGTGAACGATCAGACACATATCCTCATTCTGGCCGCCCAGCATTGCACCCGTCTCGATGGTCAGGTCGGACATGAAGTGGATGCATTCACCGCCGGACAGCGCGACCGTATTGCCGGAAGAAATCACCATCGGCCCGTTGAAGGTGGTTTCCGCGGTCAGTGCCGCGGGCACCTCGGCCGTCGCCAGCGGCGTGACGGTAATTGTGTTTTCGTTGTCGTCCTCGTTGGGTTCCGCCGCACTGTCCTGGGCCCGGACCGCAAAGGCGTATTCCATGCCGTTGGTCAAGCCGGTGATCTCGCGGATCTGGTCGGCGTTGGCGTCCGGTGGCTCGCTGATCGTCACGCTGAGCGTGGCGGCCGTCGCGAAATCCACTGTCATGCCCTCGTTGTAGTACACGGTGTAGGACACGGGCGGAGATCCCGCGTCGGTCGCCCCACGCCACATCACGCGCGCCGCGCCGTCCAACGGAATCACCTCGACGATGCCCTCGCCGTCGGGATCCTCGGGGTACGAGTCCCAGACCGGCGGCGTCACATCACCGACATCGGGCACATCAAACATGTTGGAAGGCGTACCTTCATCGGACTGGCTGCCGACCGGGCGCAGCCACAGCGCCTCGTAGTCCGACCAGTCCCCGACGGCCGGCGTGACTGACTCCTCGATCACCAGCCGCGTGTCCAATACAGACGCGGCGGGGAACGGGATCACCGCCAGTTCCGCTGCCGCGCCGTTATCAGCATTGGAGGAATCCGGGTAATCGGCGATGTCGCCGCCGTAGAGACGCCAGCTCACGACCTGCTTCTGCCAGTTTTGGCCGATCGGCGTCAGGTCGGCGATCTCGATCAGGCCGTTTTCGTTGCCGTCGATCACCGAGCCGATCGACTCCCAGGGGAACAGGCCCGGAAACGTAGCGGACTGCTCCGCGAAATGCACTCCCAGGGGTGTAATGTCGGCGACCTCAACCAGGCTGTTTTGGTTGTAATCGCCGAGGTTGACGTGACTAAAGGTCACGTCGCCGGTCACCAGGTCAACCTCCAGGTCCCGAATCGCGCTACGCTCGAAGTCGGGCACGGCGGAACCGGTCCTCGGAGCGGCGGGCCCGTCGGCGAAGCGCACCGTCGCCAGGGTGAACTCGCCGCTGACACCGTCGGCTTCCTGCGGGCGAGGAATGAGTGCGCCATAGTGCACGCAGCCCGGTGCGTCGGCGATGGCCAGCGTCAGCAGGTCGTCGCTGCCCAGCCCCGGCCAGTCGCCCGCCGCGCACTCGACCGCGTTCAGCACGGTATCGTCGTAAGCCAGCTCAAAAAGCGCGATCTTCAGGCCGTCCGCCTGAGCGCTGACGGCAACCTCCGTTTCCGCGCCGGCCTGGCGGATCGTCAGATCGAACTCCGCGCTGCCGCCGTAAGCAAAGCTGTCGTCGAGCACCGTCAGGCAGAAGCCTGCTTTTTCCACCACGACGTTACCGGCAGTTTCACCGGGAAGCATGGCTTCATCGGGCATGGCTGGATTGGACTGCAATTGCGGCGTAGTCGTCTGTGTCGCATCTTGCGAACCACCACAACTCCCCAAGCAAAACACCAATATCAGCGTGATAAACGTGAGTAATAACCTACGCATCTCATTGCTCCTTGAATGCGTTTCGCGATAGCTAAGATGCCCGTTTCAAAACCGCTCTGTTCGCTATCGGGCACGTACACAGTATAACGGCGGTCGTGATTTTTAAAATACAGGTCAAAATTCAGCCACGGGCAGGTCAGACGTTTCGAATTGTGATACCCGAGATTCTGGAGCGGTAATCCGGCTATAATCCGCCTGTGATCGAACTGGACGCAATCGAGCTGCGCCTGGGCAGCCAGGTGCTGGCCCAGGGGCTGAATTGGCAGCTGCCGGACCCCGGCGTTTATCTGCTGCTGGGGCCGACGGGCAGCGGCAAAAGCCTCTTGGCCCGTCTGCTGGCCGGCCGGCAGAGGCCGCGACTCGGCACCGTACGGATCGACGGACTGCCGTTGTACGCCGGCTTCGGGGGGTACCACGAGCCGCTGTTCATCGCCCAGGCGGAAACCGCCTGCCGCGAGGCCGAGCCGCTCGACCTGTATCTGGCGGCGGAACTGGTCAATACGGGCGAGACCCCGCGCGCCCTGGAGCCGGCCTGGCCCGTGCTCGACGCCCTGATCCCCGACCGGAGCACGCCGATCAACAAGCTGGCCCACGGCCAGGTCCTGCTGGCCCAGCTCGCGCTGGCCGCGGTCATGCCGGTGCGCGTGGCGGTGCTGGACGGGCATCTGACCTACCTGGACGCCCGTTATTGCCAGGCCGCCGATGAGCTGCTCAAGCTCAACCGTTTCGCCGGCGATAAATTCCTGGTGCTGACCGCCGGCCGGCTGGCCCGGTTCCTGCCCGCGTTGGACGGAATCTTCCTGCTGGATGGCCCGCCGCTGAGGATCAAGGCCCTGCCGGAGGGCGTCGCCGTGGATACCACGGGCAAGCCGATCGACTCGTCTGGCAATCTGCGCGTCTTTACTGCGTCCCCGCCGGCGCTCCTGGCCGGCTTGACTTCAGGCCGCCACTATACGCTGGTCGCGATCATGGAAGACGGGCTGACCATCCGGCCCACCGGCGCGCTGCAGGCCGCGCTGGATGAACTGAGCAGCTTGGGACTGAGCGTACGCGCGATCGAATGGGAAGATGTCTAATCCGGCCAGCGCTAGGCCGAGGTGTCTTGGTCTTCGTCGGAGCCCTGCAGGAACTTCACGGCTTCGTCCTGTGAATCGAAGATCTTCACGTATTTGTCGATGCGGATCGTATTGAGCAGCCGGCGAACCAGGTTGTTCGGCGAGCAGAACACGATCTCGCCCTGGTTCATTTTGACCTGTTTGATTAACACCACAAGGTAGCCGAGGCCCGAGCTGTCAAAGAAGCTAACCTTCTCCAGGTTGATGATGATCTTCTCGTAGGCTTCCAGTTTAAACGACTCGACCTTGTTTCGGGTCTCCGTCAGGCTGTTGATATTGATCTCCCCCGCCAGATGCAGGACGAAGATGCCATCTACCATACTATAGCTAACCATAACTCTCCGCCATTTCCGTGGTGTCAGGAGCATAATAGCTAAATCTGTGATGCAATGCAAATTGCTTCACACATGCTTTAGCCGTCATATGGTGGCGCGCCAAGCATTACCCGGGCGCCGCGGGCATCGCGTATACTGCGTTCATGTTTCTCTGGCGGCGCCGATCCCAACCCGTCGAATTCCTTGTGTTCGGCCTGGGCAATCCCGGGCTGGACTATGTTCGGACACGCCACAACATCGGCTGGTGGGTGGTGGACGAACTGGCCCGCCAAGTCGGAGTCGACCGCAGCGACGGCCGGCACCGCGGTCAGGTTGACTACTGCCGGGTCGCCGATGTTCCCGCAGCGCTGATCAAGCCGACGACGTTCATGAACCGCTCGGGCCAGTGTGTACGGCCTTGGCTGTTGGAATATCCCGATGCCGCCTGGGTTGTCGTGGCCGACGACATCAGCATGGCCCCCGGCAAATTGCGGCTACGCCGCCGCGGGTCCAGCGGCGGGCACCGCGGGCTGGCCAACATCACCGACGTCGTGCGCAGCGAGGATTTCATGCGTCTGAAAGTCGGCGTGGGCGAACCGCCGCCCGGCGTCGACGCAGCCGAGTGGGTGTTGGAACCGCCGACGGCGGCGGAAGAGGATGTGCTGGCCGGGGCCACAACCCGCGCCGCCGAGGTGCTCAAGCTGGTTGCCGCGGGGCAATTCGAGGCCGCTCAGCAGCTGACGGGCAAGGCCGTTTGATATGACCGATCGGTCAGCTACCTCCGTTTGATTCGTAAGAAGCCGCCGAATTGGCTTGACACTATCCCCCGGCTGCCATATCCTTTATGGGTTTACGAGGAGGATACCCATGACGATAGAGCTGGTGGCGGAACCACGCACCGAGCTTGGCAAGGAAAAATGCAAGAAGCTGCGCGAAGCCAACGTGTTGCCCGCCAATATTTACGGCGGGCCGTTGAAGGAGCCGCAGGCGATCAGTTTAAACTTGCACGAGACAGAGAAGGTTATCAAGGCCAACGGCAAGAACGCCGACTACACGGTGGTGCTGGAGGGCGCGAAGTACGCGGTCAGGATCGAGGAGATCCGGTACGAGCCGATCTACCGGAAGTTCGAGCACGTCGATTTCGTGGTAACTGGTAACGAATAATGAGCGATGTAGAACACCTAACTGGCACAGCGGCTACCGCCGCGGCGGGTCGCGGCCATCTCAGCCGAATTTTCGACATGCTTAGCGAAATCGGCGGACGGACCAGCCCCGGTGATCAGATCGAGGAGTCCAACTTCCGCGTCCGCGAGGGTTTCCATAACTTCCGGCTCGAGCCGATCGAAAAGGAGCCGCCGGGGATCGATTTTGCGGAACAACCGCGTCCCGAAAACGTGCAGTTGGTGTACTTCGCGCGGGCTCTGCAGCGCACGCAGCTGGTGGGCCACTTCTACCAAAAAGGCATCGAAGTGCCGGTGCATTACGCCATCACCGGCTCGATCATCCTGGAGCGCGCCAACCGCAAGTTCAAGGTCTGGCGCAAGCCGGAGTTGCGGACCAACGTCATGCTGCCGTTCAACTTCGTCGATCGGCGGGACGTGCTTGAGCGCTTCCAAGGCGACAGCCAGGTGCACCTGGTCAACACCGAGGGTGACCGGGCCGAGTATACGCAGCTGCGGATCGCCGCCGTCAAGAAGGCGCGCGAGTTGACGCTGGGCTTGCGCAGTCAGCTGTGTTCGGCCTGGGGCTTGTCCGACGGCCAGGATCTCAAGAAGTATATGGCGCTGAGCGGCACGGTCACCGACATTCCCAACAAACTGCTGGGACCGAACTTCTTTGCGATCGCCCGCCGCGTGTATGTGCCTTGGCAGAACAGCGAACTGCTGGAGCCGCAGCTGACCTTGCC
Source organism: bacterium (assembly GCA_016932385.1). Taxonomy (GTDB): domain Bacteria; phylum 4484-113; class 4484-113; order 4484-113; family JAFGCY01; genus JAFGCY01. The sequence goes on from JAFGCY010000033.1 coordinate 9,905, forward strand.
GCCCTATCATCGCGGCCAGGTGATGCGCACGGTCTTCACGACGGGTAGCGACCCGATGCCGAAGTTTACCTGGTTCGTCCGGCTGCGGTCCAGTTCGCAGGCCGATCCCGAGTTCGGCCTGGTCCGCATCACTTGCCTGGCGGACAGCGATCAAGAAGCGATTCAGAAGGCCAACGACATCACCGGCCGGATCGTGGACGAGCGGTTGCCGGTGACGTTCCCGGCCGATGGCTGGGACAAGCTGATCTTCCCGATGAAGCTGTGCAACGATTTCCTGGAAAGCATGGTGCCGACGCGGGAAACGGTGAAATCCTATTTCGCCCGTAATTAGTGAGAGAAGGCTGGCTGGCCAGCCAAAGTGGTTTGACAGGAGATAGAGGAGACAGGACATGAAAAACGGACAGCCCGACTGCAAGTTTCCGGAGTATTTGAACGGCAAATTCGGCCCGATCGGCAAAGCGGCCAGCACGCGCGACTACCCGAACACGGCGCAGTACTTCAACTTCTGGATCAGCGCCGGCGTCGACAGCGTCGAGCTGGGTAACATCGTCGCGGCGGTGACGGATGACGGCCACATCACCTTCGGGACGGTGGTCGAGCTCAGAAGCATTATGGACATCGAGAACTTCCTGTCCGACTACATCAGCCACGACTTCGGCGATCCGAACGTCCAGCCACCGAGCGACCTGGCGGAGATCATGATCGCCAAGATCAACGTGATCCGCTCCACGCACGAGCGTGTCCGCCCGATCGGCCGCGGTATCGTCTACTTCGCCAGCCCGCAGGGCGTCGGCTGGGCGCTGGGCATGGGCGACTACGTCGCCGAGGGCCGCGGCGTGCCGATCGGCGTAATGGAGAACGGCGACAACAGCCTGGTGCCGATCTTCCTCGACGACGAGTTCCTGATCGGACCGGAAGGCAGTCACATGAACATGTCCGGTATTTCGGGTCTGGCCACCAAGACGAGCCTGGTCGAGTTCCTGCTGAAGTCGATCCTGGAGAAGATGATCAAGACGGAGAAGCGCCGCGTGGCCGCCGTCTTCTTCAACGTTAAGGGTAAGGACTTGCTCTACCTCGACAAACCCAATCCGCAGTACGAAGAAGACGATCCCTACACCAACAAATGCCGCCAGATGTACGACGTGCTGGCGATCGAAATGACGCCGTTCGAAAACGTCCGTGTCTTCGCGCCCTACGACCGCAAGTTCGAGGGCCACACCAAGTCCTTCCGGCGCGACGGTAAGGTCGAGCATTTCATCTGGGAGCTGACCGAGATCGTCGAGGACATCCCGACGCTGTTCGACGAGGAGAGCTGGGACGAATCGGTCGACGCCGTCTACGTCGACGTCAAGGACCAGATCGAGCGCCAGCCGATCGTCAGCTACGACCAGCTGATCGAGTGGCTGAACGAGGAGCGCCGCGTCGTCTCGCAGGCGCACATCACGCACTGGCGCGGCCACGAGAAGGAAGACTTCTACAAGACCGCCAAGAACCTCGACGCCCTGGCCGGCCTCTACGACGGCCTGATTTGTACGGGCGGCGTGGACCCGGTCGACATCCCGCTGGCCGACCTGTACAACGGCAGCATCTTCGTGATCGACATCCAGAGCCTCAACGACCGCGGCCAGATGATGGTCTTCAACAAGATCCTCACCCGCGTGTATTCGATGCTGCTGGACAAGAATGTCGACCGCGACTTCGACAGCGTCGTGTTCTTCATCGACGAGTTGAACAAGTTCGCCCCGTCGGATCCCAACGTGCGCGCGCCGATCAAGCAATCGCTGATCGAGATCTGCGCCCGTGGTCGTTCGATCGGCGTGTCGCTGTTCGGCGTCGAGCAGTTCATGAGCCAGATCGACCGCCAGGTCGTGGACAACAGCTCGACGATCATCTACGGCCGCACCGGTCCCGCCGAGCTAATGACGGACAACTACAGCTGGCTCGACCAGGACATGCGCGACCGCCTGACAACGGTGCCGCGCGGAACGTTCCTGTTGAAGCACGCCAAGTTCGTCCAGCCGGTCTGGTGCAAGTTCCCCTTCCCGACCTGCGTACCGGGTGACCAGTACGAGGAAGAGGACATCTCCGCCGAGGTCGAGACCGAAAGCGCGTTTGCCTTCCGCCGCGACCTCTAGACGGCCAACCGGTCGACAACTTGTCCCTGGTAGGGTTATCGCGTTCGGCGCGTAATTTCACCTATGTTTATCCCTGCATACCTGTAAAGGCTTATATACTATTAAGTTTGCCAATGCAGATCGATGCGAGATGAGGATTGTCTTTCATACAATAACCGGCTCAGCGTTGGCTGGCCTTGTGGCTTGGGCTACGATCATCCTGATCGACACCGGCAACCATCCAGGAGAACCATGGCCGGAAGTACTCAGGTTGTCCTACGCTCACACATTCTATAGCGGGCTGATCTTGCTCGCGTTGTTTGTCGTCTTCGGCGCGCTGTTAGCGTTTGCCTACTTGCGAAAGATCAGGATCGAGATGCACCTGACTGCTAGCGACCGGCGCCGGCAAGTCATCTTCGAGAACGTGCAGGATGCTTATTACGAAACCCTGCTGGATGGCACACTGCGGGAGATCAGCCCGGCGATTGAGCAAATCAACGGCTTCACGCGCGAGGAGATGATCGGGCACAACGCCCGTGACTTCTATTACGACGCCGCGGAGCGGGACCAACTGATTGCCGCCATCAAGAAAACCGGGAAATTGCAGGATTACGAGATCCTGTTCAGGAGCAAGTCCGGCCAGCCCGTCCCGTGTGCGATCACCGCGACGCGACTTGAATCGCCGGACCAGGACCAGCCGATGATCGTCGGGCTGATCCGCGATATCTCACAACGCAAGCGCGCGGAGAACCTATTAAGGCTCAGCGAGGCCTTCAACCGCGCGATCATCGACAATTCGCCGATCGGCATCAGCGTACGCTCCGCCACGGGCCAGCTGCTGCAGTACAACGAAGCCTGGATAAAAATCTGGGCGATGCCCGACGAGGCCGTTCGAGAGGACCTGGAAACCAAGCGCGAAAAACTCGCCTTTGACCTGCGCGACACTTACCTGGAGCAATGGCAGTTCGAGCTGGAGCGTGTTTATACGGCTGGCGGCAGCTTGTTCATTCCCGAGCTGAAGACGGAAAAGATGCGGCCGGGTTCCGCCGAATGGGTCGCCCAGCACTTCTACGCGCTCCAGGACGACGAGGGCCGCGTCGAGCGCGTAGTGATCATGACGATCGACATCACGGAGCGCAAGCGCAATGCGGACGAGCAGGCGCGGCTGATCACGCAGTTGCAGGACGCCCTGGCCGAGATTAAAACGCTGCACGGGCTGTTGCCGATCTGCGCCCATTGCAAAAAGATCCGCGACGACGAAGGCTACTGGAACCAGATCGAAAGCTATCTCTCCAAGCACTCCGAGCTCGAGTTCTCCCACAGCATCTGCCCGGAGTGCGAGCGCTTGTTGTATCCCGAGTTCGCCGGGCAATTGCCCGAGGACGAGCCGACGCGCAAATCCTGAAAAAAGCAGGTAGTCCATGCCGTGGGTTGGGTACAATCAGAACGTGCGCAAGCCCGACATTCTGGTAGCGATGTCCGGCGGCGTGGATTCTAGCGTCGCCGCGCTGCTGCTCAAAGAGGCCGGCCATTCCGTCGTGGGAATGACAGCCACGCTGTTCGGCGACACATCGGCGGCGGGCCCGTGCTGCGGCGTCGAGGGCGGGGCCAGCGCCCATGCCGTCTGCGAGCACCTGGGCATCCCGCACCACCAGGTGGATCTAACGGAGCTGTTCGAACGGCGCGTGATCGACCGGTTTATCGCTGAATACGAGGCCGGCCGCACGCCTAATCCCTGCGCCGACTGCAACCGTTTCATCAAGTTCGACACTTTTTTCGAGTTAGCCGGTCAGTACGGCTGTGACCTAGTCGCCACCGGGCACCATGCGCGGATCTCCGCCGGTGACGGCCCCGCCCGCCTGCTGACGGGACGCGATCCGGCCAAGGACCAGAGTTATTTTCTGGCTGGCATCGACCCCGGCCGGCTTGAGCATATCCGCTTTCCCATCGGCGAACTGGAAAAGACCGCCGTGCGCCGGTTGGCGGCCGAAGCCGGGCTGCCGACTGCCACGCGGTCGGAAAGCCAGGATGTGTGCTTCCTGCCCGCGGGCACCGGTCTCCGCGAATTGCTGGCCTGGCACACCGGGCAAGCCCCAGTGCCGGGCCCGATCGTCGACGAAGCCGGCCACCGGCTGGGCGAACACCCGGGGATTGAGTTCTTTACCATCGGGCAGCGCCAGGGCCTCCGGCTGGGCGGCGGCAGCGAGGGGCTGGTAGTGCACCGCCTGGAACCGGACACGCACACCGTGGTTGTCGCGCACCAAACCGCTCATTCCATCGCCGCCGTACGGCTCGGCAGCTTCACGAACCTGGCGCCTGACCTATGGCGGCCCGGCGAACGCGTCCTGGTGCGCGCGCGTTACCGGCAAGAGCTGTGGGAAGCCACCGTAGAGCTGGCTGCTAACTGGTACGTGGCTCGGCCCATTGGCGCTCAGTTCAGCCTGGCGCCCGGCCAGTGGCTGGTCGGTTATCGCGGGGAGGTTGTCCTGTTCGGCGGGCTGATCACCGGCCTCGAATATCGCTGACCGGTCCTAGCAGCAAATGTCCGACAAATGTATCCAATTAAACCCAATCGGCGGTAGAATTCAGCATCCTGCGATAAGGAGCTACCGTGGCTAAGAAAAACGGCAAGGGCGATAAAGCTAAGAAGGACAAGAAGGATAAGAAGAAGAAGAAGGAAGATAAGAAGTAATCTAACACTCTGACTTGACTCGGTCCTGAATTCGAGTATTGCTTGAGCGGATCCCGCGCAACCACGGGGGCATAACCGCCGATCGGCATCGACCCACCGATAATTTTGGGCGCACCAAGGTAGTTACAGCTGCGGCCAGCCGAGCGGTTTTGCCGGCGGCAACTTCAGCATGGTCAGGTTATATGGCGGGTAAGGCGAAAGCGAAACTCAAGAAACTCTACTGCAGCAAGGACTGCGGCAAGCAGTGCGTCGACAAATGCGCGAAGCTGGCCAAACGCGTCGCCAAGCAGCGCAAGAAACGCGCCAAGCGCTCCGACTGACCCGCGGTCGCCTATACTCATGCCATGCGCACGCGAATCCTGTGGACACTGCTCATGTGCAGCCTGTTGGCCCTGGCCACCGCCGCGCCGGCGGCGGACGAGCCGGCCGGCGGATCCTGGCGCTTCCTGTCATTCAACATCCGCAATGGCCGTGCCGCCGACGGCGAGGATGCCTGGCCCAACCGTCGCGAACATGTCGCTGCCCTGATCCAGGGCAGCCGGGCCGACGTGGCCGGCCTGCAAGAGGTATTCGACTTCCAGCGCGAGGAGCTGCTGGAACTGCTGCCGGAGTACAGCGCCTGGGGGATCGGCCGCGACGCCCGGGGCGGGGATGAGCAGTGCTGCCTCCTCTACCGCCCCGACCGCCTGCTGCTGCTGACGGGCGGCACGTTCTGGCTCAGCACTACGCCCGGCGTGCCGGGCTCGAAAAGCTGGGATTCCAGCTTGCCGCGGATCTGCACCTGGGCGCGGTTTGCGGACCTCGCGACTGGCCGGACGTTCTACGTCTACAACTGCCATTTCGATCACATGGGTGTGGCTGCGCGGCTTGAGAGCGCGCGGCTGGTCACGGCGCGGATCGCGGACCTGGCTGACGACGATCCCGTGATCGTCATGGGCGACCTGAACACGGGCGAGGAGACGGAGCCGCTCGCGGCGCTCAAGGAAACGCTTACCGACAGCTTCCGGGCGATCCATCCCCAAGCCGTCGAGGCCGGCACCTTCAACGGTTTCAAAAACGAGCGCGCCGGCCCGAAGATCGATTACATTTTTATCGACGGGCAGGCTGACGTGCTGGATGCCGGCATTAGTTACGACACCTACGGCGCCGGTCGCAATATCTCGGACCACTTCCCGGTCTGGGCGGAAGTGCGCTTCGAATAAGCCCGAAGGCGCGCGCTTACTCCGCCGGTGCCGGCCGCTTGAACCGTGCCGCGAGGCCCTGCCAGATCCGCGTCGCCAGCAGCACCAGCGCGCCCCAGAGCAGGCCGCTCGCCAGCCCCAGGCCCAGGCCCAGCAGTACGCGCTCGATAGTCACGAGCAGCGGCGTGTGCAGGTGGCAGAAGGTGTTCAGGATGCTCACCTGGCCCAACAGCCCGGCCAGGCCGAACAACAGCGCGATCCGGCTGCGCCAGGGCAGGCTCAATAGGAAGATCACGAACAGCGGGTGGCCGAACAACTCCTTGGTCCGCGGGCGGACCGTGAACCATTGTTCCAGGTTTTCGCGGAACAGCGACTCCACGCTGAGGATTTCCAGCGGCGAATCGTTGCCGCTTCTCAACAGCACGATCGCCAGAGCGCCCAGGGCGATGGCGATGAAGGCCACATCGCCGTAGCGGATCGGCGCCTGCCAGAGCTGCGAAAAGCGCTGCCAGTAATCAATCAGCCGCCGCGTCGCCGCGTCGAAGGCGTCCTCGAGCGTCTCGGCCTGCCAGGCGTAGGCCGCTAAGAGCAGCACCGGGAGCGCCAGTCCGGCGGTCACGCCGCGGAACTGGGTAACCTTGATCATTGCCGCACTATCCCAGAGCCCGCCATGGATCAGCAGGCCGCCGGCGACCGACAGCGCGCTGGCGATCATCAGCGCGATCAACGCCGCGAACAGCCGGGTGATGTGCCAGGCCGGCCGCGCCTGCACCAGGCGTTGGTAAGCATTGAGCGCCAGCCAGCAGCCCAGCAGCGGGAAGAAGATCGCCGCGCCGAACAGCACCAGTTGGAACAGCGAATCCTCGAACAAGGTCAGTGCGGCCTTAATGGCCGTCATCACGATGAACAACCACCAAACCCAACGCGGCCAGCCGGCAAACCACAGGGCGAACAGGAAGGTGCCCGCGGCTCCGACTGCCAGCGTAATCAGGAGCGGCAGCCACTTCGCCAGCCCGGCCGGTGGATTGGCCGGCGCCTGCGGATCCAGCGTGATGCTGAAACCCGCATCCTCCAGTTCGGTGGCCAGCTGCTTGAAATAACCTTCGTTCACCGATGCCAGGCTGTCCTTGTAATCCCACTCCACGGCGGAGCCGACCACCTCGCCGCGGATGAACGGCCGCACGTAGATCGCGCGCATGTTGCGCTCGCGCACGGCCCGCACGTAACGAGCCACGGCGCCGTTGACGTCGTAGTTGACCATCTCCTCGGGCGGGATGCTGTGCACGCGGACGACGTTGGGCGCCAGCCGCGCGGCCAGGCTCGCCCCGCCGTCTTGCTCGTCGAATTCCACCCAGCCGAAGAACTGCTTGCTCGCGGCCAGGTACTTGGCCACCTCGCGCAGTCCGTTGGGATAGCCGAGTACCGTCGGCCCCTGGAACAGCATCAGCGGCTGGCCACCGCAATAATCCAGCGTGCGCGCGATGCCGTGCTCGCCGAGGAACTCGCTGCCGCCCGGCCGCAGCACCACTGCCACATCCGCGGCCGCGGCGCGCGCGATCACCCCGTCCAGCCAGGCCACCGGCACCAGCATCAGATCCTCTTCGGGTAGTGCCGGGAATTCGATCACCAGCCGGCCGCCGGTAGTCGCGTCCTGCTGGTACATATACCCGTGGCGGCTGGCGCCCGCGGCGATGTCGGCGCTGTATTCCGGGCGCGTCACGGCATAGGCCGGCCCGCCCGTACCCAGGCCCGCGGGCTCGATCAGCCCCTGCTCCAGGAGCGTGCCGACGGTCTCCTCACCGTAGCACAGCACCGCGCCGGGAATCAGCTTGATCAGCTCTAACGGCTGCAAAGAGTCCGCCGTCAGGCGCGGCGGGCCGTCGGTCGGCTCGGGCAGCGAGTTGAGCGCGTGCCAGTCCACCAGCACGGCGACATGCTTGTAGTGCGCGTCCGCCTGGACGCGCAATAAGCAGGAATACAGCGCGGCCGCCAGGCCCAGAAGCAGGAACAAACCGCAGATCAGGCGCTGGAGCGTACTCATTTCCACTCACCCCGCAACAAGAGCACGGATTCCGTTGCCAGTTCCACAAAGATATCGTGATTGCTGGCGTTGACGTAATGATGGCCGGCGGTCAGGCTGGCCAGCTGCACCGGCACGCCGGCGGTCAGGTCGATCAGCGTGTCCCGCAGCGGATCGAACTCGCGGACGGCCAACTCGGTATAGGCCGGCTCCACGATCACCAGCTCCGTCCCCGGGCCGAGGCGCAGGCTGCGGCCCGCCGGGGCTTCCTCGCGGGCGAACTGCGCGTGCTGCGCGATATAGCTGACCGTGGCCAGCGGGTCGTCCTTGCCGCCGGGCTCCGCCGCCAGGACGCTGGCGAGCACCGCCAGCAGCCCGCCCAGCGCGGCCAGCGTCCACCAGAAACCGCGCCGGTTAGGTCGCTGAGTCTGCCTGATCATCGGGATTATCCTCCTCGGGCGCCGGCTCCTCGTCACCATCCCCCGCGCCCTCTTCATCCTCGCCGCTGCCAGCTTCGGCGGATTCGTCACCGGCTGATTCATCGGCGGCGGCACTGCTCTCGTCGTCTTTCTCGGGATCCGCCGTGAATACTTCCTCCAGTTCCTTGAGCGAAGGGATCCGCCAGTGCTTGCCGCCGGAGTCGTCCGCGCCTTCCGCCGCGGCCTGCTCGCCGCGCGCGGCGGCCAGCGCCGCCTTCTCGTCCAGGCTCATGGAGTGCGCTTCGACAAAGATATAGCCTTCGTGCATGCGAACGTCCTCGATCGCCACGGACATCTTGAACTGGCCCAGGTCGAGCACCGGCGTCAGGGTGGAGAACACCGCTTTCAGCTCTTCGATGCCGATCGTCGCCCCGCCTAGCTCCAGGTCGGTCGCGATGAACCGAATGCGGTCCGAACCGTCGACCTCCAGCCGGCCGGCAGCGCCGACGCGCACCGCCGTCACCAAGAGGTTGATGTTGCCGGTAATCGTGACCAGGTCATCGGCCAGCGTGACCTCCACATCCTGTAAGCCCTTCTTCTGCAGCTCCTCGCCCCAGCGCTCCTTGAGCGCCTTCTCAGAAACCTTGAACGACAGCTCGCCATAGTCCACCGAGGTCAGTTCGGCCTGGCCGGACACGAGTGTCTGCGGCAGGTCGAATTTGATGCCGGTGGCGTGGAATTCCACATCCTCCACGTTCAGGCCGCTGATCCGCGCCTCCGCGCTCTTGACGTAGAACTTGTCCACCTCGCCTTCGCAGGTATCGAGCAACGTGCCGCGCGTGATCCCCACGGTGCTGGACGGCGGCAGCATGAATTCGCGCCGCACGGCGTCCTCCAGCAGGCCGTCCAGGCGGGGCAGCAGGTAGTAATAGGCCGCGACCCCGGCGACGGCGATGAGCAGCACCAGCGCCAGGGAGCAGTTCGCAAGTCGTTTAATGCATCCCATTATGAAACATCCACCAACCAAGTACTCAGTCTGGCAGCCTCGTCCGGCTCGGTACCCTGGATCCGGTCCATTAGCTGATTGTTGTTTTCGAAGTCCGTCTCGATCGGAATCATGATCGGAGCGGTTAAATGATCCAGTACCTCACCCAGCTGGTTTTCGTTGAGTATATACTCGATCGGGCTGTTACCCGTCATGAAGTCGACGGCGATCTGCTCCGGCGCGCGGTCGGTCAGGTCGTAGAACAGCTGCGGATCGACATTCAGTTCGACGAAGTTCGGCCCGACGGTATGGCTGATGTACCATTCCTGCAGGCCCAGCGGCTCCGGCTCGTTGTCGGTCCAGTAGATATCGGCACTGGAGTAGTTGTGCCGCGTGTAGGTGTAGTACTGGCCCGACGTGCCCTCGGGCCGGAAACGGCCCAGGCTGTAGAACAGGCTGATCCGGTTGCCGAAATCGTCATCGGCGGAATCGCAGATGATGAAATCGTTGGCCAGGCCGTCGCCGTTGAAGTCCGCCAGCTCGATCCGCGACGGCTCCAAAGCGCCCGTCAGGTAGTTGATCAGCTTGCTTTCCCAGGCCAACGCTCCGGCCTCGCGTGTCGTGGGCAGGATGAACATTGTCTGGTGCGTCTCGTCGACGGAGCCATCGGCCACGCCGTCCACGACCACCACGCTGTCGTAGCTGGTGGACGTGCTGGCGGTGTCGTAGACCAGCAGGTGGCGCGGGTCACCGACGAAAGTGACCACCGCGGCTTCCGCCGCGAAGTCCACCGGGTCCGTCTCGTTGTCGAACACGGCGATCGCGCCTAGTGGAGTGCCGCTGTCGTTGGTCTCGCGCGCTCCGCTCTCGTCGTGCGGGAAGAAGGACACGGCGACATCAGTTTTTGAGCCAAACAGCTCGCCGAGGGCGACGCCCGTAATTTCGCCCGTTACACGCAGCGTCGGCCCCGGCGTAAACAGCCCCGCGTCATCGTTGATAAACACACGCGCGACGTCCTGGTCCGCGCCGAGGTCGGCATCCCCGGCCGCGCCGCGGTCGGCGACGACCAGGTCCGGCGCGGCGCCGGCCAGCACGCCCTGGTTGATCGACACCGGCTCGTCGCCCACGGGCAGGGACGCGCTCAAGGCCCATTCGTAGGTGGGATCATCTTCCTCGGTCTCGCCGGGGATCTCGGTGCGGTAGAACAGCTGGACTTCGTTGGTCTCCTCGCCGGCAACCAACACGGCCACGTCCGTCAGGCCGTCGGCGTTGAACGTCCCAACCGTCCAGTCCAGCGGCGTGCCGGTGATCAACTCGTCGGCGCCGTAAGCCGTGAATCCGCCGGCGCCGTCGCCGGCCAGCACGCGCAACCGGCCCGCAGTGCCGTCATCGCCCGCATAGAGCACCAGCAGGTCCTGCAGCAGATCGCCGGTCAACTCAGCGGCCTCCACGCGGATCGGCGCGATCAACTCGGCGCCGATACTAGCGGGAATGTCCGCGGCGGTTTCGTAGTAGATCGGATCGGTCAGGTCCGGCTCTTGCCCGAAGACATGCTGGACCTTGTTATCCAACCGGCAGGCGACGGCGATATCCGTGATCGCGCCCGCGACGTTGATCAGCGCGCCGGTGGCGTCGTAGACCGGGCCATCGTTGAAATAGCCCGTCGCCGTATCGACCGGATTGCGCCCGACTTTCAGCGTGCTGGGCAGGCGTGGCCGCTGCAGGGTCCAGGCCTCGCTGCCGCCGTTGACGGTCGGGTGGAACAGCACATACAGCTCCCAGTTCCGACCGCGGTTGCCCAGGCTCAGTTCCGGCCGCGGCCGGTCCTCGTCCGCCATCACGGCGGTCGAGTTGGGCTGGGCCTTGGTGAAGTTGAAGACCATGTAATACCAGATCCGCGGCGACAGCTCCCCGGTGGTCCGGAAGACGATCTGCACCTTGGTCGGATCGGGCAGGATATCGTCCGCGTCGCCGTGCCGCAGCAAACCGTCCACCGTCGGGCCGGGAATGTCCTCCTCGACGACCAGCCGCGTGTTCAGGTCCACCTCGGTGATCTCGGCGATCGTATACTTCCCGTTATTCTCGGTGGACTCGAAGATCTCGATCTGCTCGCCGACATAGAAATTATCACCCAGCTCGCCGGGGATCACGAAGTACTTGTCATCGACGTTGACGTCGATCACGTTGTACTCAGTGTGAATCAGCCAGTCCACGTCGTGGGCGCAGCCCACCAGGCAGACCGCCAGGATTACCAGTCCGCGGCGCAAGTTGTTAACCATCGCGTTATTATAATAAGGCACAGGTCGTTGCATACAATCAGAACGCGGCGGCCGGAGGGTCTGTTCGATGAAAGGCAGCGTGGATCTGGCGGCTTTCGCCGAGTACCTGGAGCGCATCCAGGGCAAATCCCGCGCCACCGGCACCGCCTACGTCAACGACATCGAAGCCTTCAGCGGCTATTGCCGCGACCACGGGCTGAGTATCGAGCAGGGCCTGACGCGCACCCAGGCCGGCCTGTACCTGGTGGAGCGCATCGGCGACCACCGGCGCGCGGCGGAGGATGCCGCCCGATTGTCGGCGCGTTCCGGCGCGCGGGCCGTCAGCGCCTTGAAAGCCCTGGCGCAATTCCTGGTCTTCAGCGGCCGATTACCGGAAAACCCGCTAGCCGGCTTCAAGCCGCCGAAGTACTCGCGCAAGCTGCCGCCCTACTTCTCCAGCGAGGAGATGCGCGCGTTGGTCTGCGCCTTCGACGACGCCGGCGCCGATGCGCCGCTGCTGATCCGCAACGCGGCGATCCTGCACCTGCTCTACGCCACCGGCCTGCGCGTCAGCGAATGCGCCGGCCTGGACCTGGCGGCGGTCGATGAACGCCAGCGGCTGGTCCAGGTCCTCGGCAAGGGCAACCGGCGGCGGATCGTACCCTACGGCGAGCATGCCGCCCGGGCCCTGCGGCGTTATCTGAACAAGGCGCGGCCGGCGCTGGCCACCGCGACAAGCGGCGCGGCGGTCTGGCTGAATCACCGTGGCGGCCGGCTGAGCGCCCGGGCGATCCGCAACGTCCTCGACGCCGCCGTGCTGCGTGCCGGCCAGCTCAAGCACGTCAGCCCGCACAAGCTGCGCCACGCCTGCGCCACGCACCTGCTGGAAGGCGGGGCGGATGTGCGCCTGGTGCAGGAGTTCCTCGGCCACGAGACGATCAACACCACGCAGATCTATACGCAGATCACGCGCACGCACCTGCGCGACGTCTACGAAAAAACCCACCCACGGGCGGAACGGAAGAAGCCCTAGCTAAGCCCCAGCTCGAAGGCGGCCTGGGCCAGGGCCGGATCGACGTTGGCGCTGATGCGCTGCTTGAGCTGCCACAGCTCCTCGGCGAAGCCGGGCCGCGGCGGGGCGGTGGCTAAGAGCCACCAGCTGGCGCGGTCGTAGGCACTGAGCAACGCCTGGCGCTTGAGCTCGTTCAGGCGCACCTTCAGGCCTCTGTCAGCCTCGGTCTTGGGCTTGGCCAGTTTGTGCTCGGCCTCGTCCTCGCTCAGCCCGGCATCGGCCAGCTGCTTGGCCCACAGCGCGGCCAGCTCCAGCGCGGCCAGGTCGGCCGCGGCGTGGGCAATCCCGCGCCCGGCCAACAGCGCTCCGGCCAGCCGCTTCACGTTACCGCGCCAGCTGTCGTCCCCGGCCAGCGCCAGCGCATCCACATAGCGCCCGCCAGCCATCCGCACGGCCTCGACGGCGGTCTCCGTCGCCACGGAGGCGTCCTCGGCCACGACTGGCGCCAGCCGCTCCACCGGCTCGGCCAGCAGCCGCACCTTCTGGCCGCGGCTGAGGATCGTCGGCAGCAACAGCTCCGGGCGGTCGGTGACGAGGATGAACACCGTCTGCTCCGGCGCCTCCTCGAACAGCTTCAGCATCTGGTTGCTGGTCGTCTCGTTCAAGTGATGCGCGTCGTCGATCAGAAAGATCCGATGGCTCAACAGCGTCGGGTGCAATAAGGCGCTTCTGAACCCGCCGACCTCCTCCTCGACCTGGCCGACGGTGATGTCCTGGCTGCGCGGCCTCAGCGTGACATATTCCGGCTGCTCGCCCCGCGCGATCGAGCGGCAGGCGTAGCACGCGCCGCAGAACGCCAGTCGCGGGGACTCGCGGTTCGCTTCGCAGACCAGCGCACGGGCGAGGATCGTCGCCAGCGTGGTCTTGCCCAATCCGCGCTGGCCCATGATCAGGAGCGTGCCGGCCAACCGCCGCTTGGCCAGGTAGGCGTTGAGCAGGCTGATCGCCTGTTGTTGTCCGCGGAACTGGTCGGCGCGTTCGAGCATGGCTGTTTAATTGTAAAGGTCGACGACCAGGCCCTTGATCTGGTCGATCAGCGTGGCGGTTTTGAGCAGGTCCTGCTGGCGGCCCAGGACGGCGTCGGCCAGGTCGGCCAGCGCCAGGTCGATGCGGGCGATCGTCGAGAAGACCTTCTGCGACAAGCCCAGCGTGGCTTCGCTGTTGACCTTCATGCTGGTGTTGACCGCCTGGTCGAGGAAGCGCCGCACCGCGTACTTGTACTGCTCCAGGTGCTCGCCGGTCGGGTCGCTGGCCAGGGCGGTACCCGTTTTCGCGATCTCCTCCACCAGCGGCAGCACATCGGTGGGGATCCCGCCGCCGGAGTACTCCGGCTCGGGCTCGGTGCCGGCCGCGTTCTTGCGCTTGGCGCGCTTAACGCCGGGCAGCGCACCCATTCCCTGGCCGAGCGGATCGATCTTGGTCACGGCTATGGATTATACCGGCGGATGTTGGGGAGTAGCGCAAGCCCCCGCGCTCGCGCTCCGATGGTAGCGCGGCCACGCCAGGGCGTGGCTGCGTCCAACAAGGAAAAGTGGAAAGTGAAAGAAGAAAGGCCTCTGGGCAGGCAGCGGGTTTCAAGTTGCTTTCACTTTTGGTTTCCACTTTCACTCGCTCGCACAAGCAGGGGCGCTTGTGCTACTACATAATTGGACGCAAGCGGAGACGCTCGCGCTACCCCACTTCGGCCTGTGACCCAATCCCTTTGGCCTTCCCTACTCCGCCAACTCCACCACCGTGAAGCTCAGCGTGGTGTTCTGCGTGCTCGGGTCGACCCGCAGGTAGCCAGCTACCAGGTGGTCGTCGACGATCACCGCCTCGATGCCGTTGAAGCGGCTCTGGCCCAGTTCCTCGACCAGCGTGATCGTCCGCCAGTCGTTATGGTGGCTGGGCAGCGGCCCGGCGGCGACAAACGCGAACAGTGCGGTTTCGGCCTCGAAGGCCACCACCGGCCGGTCGCCCCAGTACAGCATATCGGTACTGCCCAGCATCTCCCAGGCGATCAGGTCATGCACCTGCCAGGTCGGGCTGTCCTCCAGCGCATCCGCCGTCAACGCGACGCGCAAGACAGGCGGTTCGCCCTGGATGAACACCACGCCGGCGCCGGTCCCCCGCGCCGCGAAACTCGCTCCGCTATAGCTGATGCCGGCCTGGTTGTCGGTCAGGATCGTCAGGTCCTCTTCGCCTGTCTGCCCGGGCTCCCGCAGCAGGCCCAGGCGCATGTGGTCGCGCTGGAGATACGCCAGCGCCGGCGTGCCGTCCAGGTCCAGCAACCCCAGGCAGGTCGAAACATCCGGATACGACTTGAGTTCGGTGGTCTCCCAATCCCGTTCCTCGGCCGCCGGTTCACAATGATGCAGCACCGGATACCGGGTCTCGCGGTCGCGCGAGACGATGGTCAGCCGCCCGTCGGTTAACCCGATCGTACGCCAGATGCTGTCGACCTGGCTGTCCGGAATTTCCTCTAGCTGCCAGCTGAACGGATTGGCCGGATCGGCAGCGACGCACGCTGCCAGCATGCGGCGACTTTCCTCCCGCCGGCCGGCGATGTAGGCAACGTACGCGCTCGTCTCGTCAGCGGCAAGCAGGACGAACCTGATCTTCGGCTCCGGATCGACCAGCAGGCAGACCCAGTCGCCGGCAACCTGGGGCACGGGTTTGCTGGCTAGCGCCACGTACAATCCCGTGGGCGAGGCGTAGGCCGCGATCGGCCGACCGGCGAAAACGCCCAGATCGAAAAACTCCGGCCCCCACTCGGCCAGGCCCACGTCGTAGGCCGTCAGGTCGGCCTTGACGAACGGTAGGGTGGAGGACATCGCCTTGACGGTGGAAACCACCGTCTCGACCTTCTTCGGGCAGCCGGTGGTGGCCAGCGCGGTCCCGGCCAGCACGATAGCGATCAGCGCGCGCCAAGCTGTAACGTTGAATTCCCTTACTGCCATATTGGGATTATAACGGCGGATGATGGGGAGTAGCGCAAGCCCCCGTGCTTGCGCGAAGAAGTATAAGCAGTAAGTATAAGGACTCTGATCAATATAGAGCTCTTAGGTCTGTATCGGCCCTTCTGAATTCCTGGAAAATCAGAAAAAATTACTAGAAATCCCTCTGGCGTGATGATTACCAACGTACTTAAACTTACGACTTAAACTTAAACTGCCTCGCACAAGCAGGGGCGCTTGTGCTACTGCATGATTGGACGCAAGCGGGGACGCTTGTGCTACTGCATGATTGGACGCAAGCGGGGACGCTCGCGCTACTGGCCAATTGGACGCAGACGGGCCGTCCGCGCTACGCCCGCTTTGGCCTTGTCCCGGTGGCCTGCCCCTACTCCGCGCTTTGCTGGACGTGGGCGAGGATGTCCTTGACGATCCGGTCGGCGCCGACGCCCTCGGCCTCGGCCTCGAAGCCCAGGATCGTGCGGTGCCGCAACACCGGCGGCGCCAGCCGCTTGATGTCCTCGTAAGCCACGTTGAAGCGGCCGTCCAACAGCGCCAGCACCTTGCCGCCGAGGATCAGCGCCTGCACCGCGCGCGGGCTGCCGCCGTAGCGCACGTACCGCCGCGTCGTCTCCGGCGCCAGCGGCTGGTCGGGGTGGGTCGCCAGCACCAGCCGCACGGCGTAGCGCACCACGTGCGGCGCCGCCGGCACGCGGCGGACGATCTCCTTCATTTCCAACAGCCGCTGGCCGCTGACCACCGGCACCGGGGTGATCGTACGTGCGCCGGTGGTGCGCTCGATGATCTCCATCAACTCGTCTTCCGTCGGGTAATCGACCAGGATCTTGAACATGAAGCGGTCCAGCTGCGCCTCGGGCAGCGGATAGGTGCCCTCCTGTTCCAGCGGGTTCTGCGTCGCCAGCACCAAAAACGGCTTGGGCAGGTCGCGCTTCTCGCCGTAGACCGTCACGTGGCGCTCCTGCATGCTTTCCAGCATCGCCGACTGGGTCTTCGGCGTAGCGCGGTTGATCTCGTCGGCCAGGATGATGTTGGCGAAAATCGGCCCGGCGATATAGCGGTATTCCTTGCCGCCGTCGGGGTTTTCCTCGATGATGTTCGTGCCCGTGATGTCGGACGGCATCAGGTCGGGCGTGAACTGAATCCGGCTGAACTCCAGGTTGACCGACTGCGACAGCGTGCGGATCAAGAGCGTCTTGGCCAGGCCGGGTACGCCCTCCAATAGTGCGTGGCCGTCGGCGAACAGCGTCACCAACACCTCGCGGATCACCTCGCGTTGGCCGACGATCACCTTGCCGATCTCGGCTTCCAGCGCCGCATAGTCGCGCTTGAAAGCGTTGCAGAGTTCTTCCACCTGCGCCTGGGTTAGGTCAGCTGTATCCATGCCGCTCTCCTGTCCGCGCCCCGCCGGACGCTTGTCGTCCGCTTATTATGGCACAGAGGCCGTCATCCGCGTATCGCCCAACTCCACATTCGCACCCGGCCTTGGCGGTCGGCCGCGCCAGCGGCGCAACCCGCGCGCAAAGAGAAACAGCCGCCGTTGTAATCATTTACCACCAACGTCCAAAACCACGTTATAATAACTGTAAGGGCACGTGGCTGAGATTTTGTTATATTTGCCTAATGGGAGGTTTTGGGCATGTGGGGTAAGTCATCCCTGTATTTATTCTTGCTTTGCTGCGCCTTGACGTTAGCTCTAGTGTTTTCGGGTTGCGGTGGTGAACCGATTCTCACCGCGCCCCAGCTAACCCAGCCAGCTTCGCCGAACTCCGGCGAAGTCGGATCAAACCAGGTGAACGTGCACCCCGGTTTGCTGTCGCCCAAATCAGTCGCCGCCTGCCTACCGCACGTGCAGGACCAGCACAACCGTCGCGGTGCGGAGTATGAACCGCTGGTCAGCTCGGCCGGCACCAGTCTCAGTACCGACGCGGACCTCAACCTGACGATCGCGGCGGACCTCGGCGGGCTGGCCTATGCGGTCTACGCGGTCGGTGGCCTGTCCGCGCTGGACGCACCGGAAGCCCTGACGATCGTTTCGACGCCCGGGGATACCGTCTGGCTCGGGATTGCCAACTTCGATACCAACTGCTGGGAATGGCAGCCGCCGCTAGCCATCAACGGCGTGCAGACAGTATTGCTGGACAACGGCGCGGACTACCTCTCGCTCGATGGCACGTTCTATTACGTGCTCACCGTGAATGACGGTAACAGCGCCCAGATCCGTGACTGCCTGCTGGCCACCACCGGCGACGCGGGCACCGTATTCCCCGCCGCCGCCGACGAGACCTTCAGCGATACCGGTGCGACCTTGCGGGTTCGGACCAATGGCAGCCCAACCGACGTCTACTTCGCCTACTCCGGTTCGCAAGAGCTGTCGCTGACAAGCAACTTGACCGGCGTAACTGCCGATTACGAGGTGGCCCTGCCGGATAACGGCAGTCTGGTGGAGGCCAAACTCACCGTCGACAGCACAACCGGAATCCTGCTGCGCGTGTTCGACTACGAACCGCTGGATGTAGCCGTAATTCCGCAGTCCGCGGACGCCGACGGCAAAACGTGCGCCTATCTGGATACCAGCGGCATGTACATCCTGTTCACTCCGTCCGAGTCAGCGACAAGTTCATTACGATCAGCATCTGAGCCGAATCCGCTGGGCGACTTCGACTACAGCCGTGATTCCTGGCCGGCGGACAATGACAGCCAACCCCCGTACGCGGATAGCTATGTCGGCGACAGCTGGGGCATGGCCCTGGGCGCGAGCTGGTTCAACGCGAGCGGGCGCCTGAACAGCAGCCTGGGTTCCGGCGGCTTGTACGAGCATTTCGCGGACGAGCCGCTCTGGGCCACCGGCGTGGCCCGTTACTTGCAGGCGCAGCAGCCCTGGACCAATCTGGACATGGCGGACTGCTCCGGACTAAGCGGCTATGAGCGGGTCGAACGGCTGAACCTCGCGCGCGCGATCTCGCTGGCCATCGACCATAGTTTGCCTGTCTACAGCTATACCGGCTATCCGGAGATCGGCGAACTCGCGGGCAAACCGCTGGTCTCGCCCTTGGCCACCGGACACAGTGTCCTGTATATCGCCGATTTTATCAGCGCGGCTGCTTTCTACGACCCGAACGCGGCATTCAACAGTTCAAGCAATCCTTACCTGCTGCAGCTCAATCCCTGGCAGCTGGCCGATGCCGGCTTCGGTTTGCCCTGGGACAGCCTGACGGGCAACTGGCAACTGCAAGTGCCGATGGCCAGCGATGACTGGATGTGCGAGGTGTTCGATCCCGCCAATCAAGCCAAGTACGCAAACTACACCGCACCCGCGCTGGTCATCCGGCGCCAGGGCGATTCGCCGGCCGCGCAGGTACGTGTCGAATCGGTCGACGACATGCTGATCTTCAGCTTTGCCAATGATATCTGGGCGGATTTTCCCGAGTACTCCGTACTCACTATGCAGTGGTTTGACCTGGCGCGCCGCGAGATGTTCTATACGGCCCAGCATCTGGGCGGCCACGACACAACCAGCCAGTCCGGACTCCATTTAACCGACCTGCTGGCCTGCGCGCATTCCGGCCCGGCCACGATCAAGTGCGGCTTCAATGTGATCCCCAACCAGCTGCGCCTGAGCACGGTGCCCGCGGATAACGGGTTGTACCACAGCCTGGTGGCGGGGACCGACCCGGCCGAAGTGACGATCTATTACACCGGGCCCGAATGGGAAGTGGTGCTTCCGCCCAGCAATGTCGCCGCCACCGATGACAGCGAAGAACATATCACCATCGGCTGGGTCCAGCCGGCGGGCGGCCTGGTGCCGGACGGCTACAATGTCTACCGCGCGGACAGCCTGGACGGGCCCTGGACCGGCCCGTTGAACGGCAGCCCGTTGACGGTGACCTCCTTTATCGACACACCGCCGGCGGTCAACACGGCTTACTGGTACACGGTCACCAGCTACTACGAAGGCTCGGCGGATGACCTGGAAAGCGCGGCCGCCTATGCCGCCGCCGGCATGCAGACCGGGGCACCCGCGCCGGAAGTCACGGATGTCCAGCCGCAAGGCGGCATTACCGGTGATGATGTTACGTTTGTCGCCACGGTCACCGGCACGCCCGCCACCTATTCCTGGAATTTCGGCGGCGGGGCCACGCCGAATACGAGCAGCGCGGTCAGCCCGACGGTCACCCTCGGCGCGCCGGGCACCTACAACGCTAGCGTGACGGTTTCCAGCGGCGCCAAGGCCGGTGGCGGGCAATTCGATTTCCAGTTGGAAGTCGGTGCCGAACCTCCGAACATGGTCACGATCCCCGCGGTCCTGGGCTTCGAAGTGGACATGCTTCGCATCTGCTACGCGGATCCCGTCGTACGCCGTGATGACCGCATGGTCATCGATCCGTTCGGCGGTGCGACTCCGTTTAATGCCAGCGGCTATAACGATGTCCTCAAGACCAACGGCACCGAGTTCGGCGTGACCGTCAGCGATTACGAGGTTTACCCGACCATCGTGATCATCGAGGGCACCGATCCGTCCGTGATTACCGGTCCCGACGATCCAACCGCCGAAGCAGGCGTTTTCGTTGCCGAGAACCGGCCGGGCATGCTGGTGGTGGACGTCTCGATCCTGACACCGGAATTCGGGTCCGCTGGCACTTACTACTGCTACCGCGTGTATTCGGATACGGGCACAATTCTCGGCCAGGACCTGTTCTTTGTCACAGGCGTGCCGATGGTCACCGACCCGCCGACCGGCATCGACTGGGCGATCAACGTCTGGAACCGCGAAGCGCTCGACATCGGCGACCGGGACTTCACCGGCTTCACGCTGAACCTGGCCTCATTTGGCGCGTCCACGCCGGACGTACTCTGGCTGGAGTTCGACGGCGGCTGGATGTTCGACTACAACGACCAGGGCCCGTACTCGAACACCCAGCTCCTCATCGACCACGCCACTTACGGCACGCTGGCCAAGGACATCCGCATCGTCACCTGTACACCGGGCATGGTGGGGCCCTATCTCGGCATCGTGACCTTCACCGACGCCGACATCTACGATCCCGGCTCACCTGACGACCCGGGCAACCTGAAAGCGGGTGAGACCTACACGTTGAAATTGGATGATCCCGGCACCACTGGTGTGGATTACGTCTATGCGACCGGCATGGCCGTCATCGACTCTTAACGGCCACGTGAGCAAGTGAGGATATGAAAATGACTAGAATAACGAAACAACTGCTACTGATCATGATCACGCTGGCTCTCGCGGCTGTAACCTATGGCTGCGGGGGTACGGCGAACACCCCGGGGGATGCCGGGTTGAATAGCGGCACTGAGCCGCCCATCACCGATGTGCCCGTCGACGGTATTCCCCAGGTGATCCGCCATACCGCGGACAACGTCGAGACCACCTTCACCTACCGGGCCAGCGATCCCGGCTGGGCCCAGTCCTATATCGAACCGCGGGCGGAGACTCCCCTGCCGGCGCCCACCTACGAGATGCTGATGGAGTTCACCGCCGCCGCGCGCGAACGGGACAGCGCCGCCGGCCCCCGCCCGACGACGGCCCAGAGCGCCAATAAACTGGCCAGCGGCGGCCATAAAGGCGCGACGATCGTTCAGGGCGAGTACAACCTGTCACCGCCTGATGTCGATCCACCCTATGGCTGCAATTCGAACGGGGTCAACAGCCATGATACTCATGCCCTTGAGGATGTCATCAGCGCCGCCGTCAAGACTCTGTCGTTCGCGATTAGCTATGTCCTGGATGGCTCGACCTCCATGAACTGGTTTAATACGACCGGTGGGGCGACCAATTCGGCCCAGTCCTCGGTCTACCAGATTTTCGCGGACAGCAGCGATGCCGATCCCCTGGACTGGCAGACCAACGGCCATTCTTTCGAGGAATTGTCCTATCGCGCCGATCTGGCACCGGGAGTTCCGCCGGGCGGCGATTGCAGCGCCGCGGAGGCCTACCTGCTCAGCGGGCTGTTCTGGAAGCGCTTCAACTCGGTCACCAACGCTCAGCCGAATCTATACCAAACCGAGTTATACAACGTGCTGATCGCGCCGGGCAGCGACGTTTCCCCATTGTTCACATCCCAGTACAGGTGTGACGGCCGCTATCAGCAATTCTACTTCGGCAACGTCAGGGGTTGCTACGGTGGCGCCTGGATCACTGGCCTGGAGTATGCGGATACATCCTGTGCCCTGTTCAACGAAAGCGTGAACGGAGCATATGACTCTGACTCACCGTACTATTTCAGCCCCGTTTACGGGCTGCTGCTGAAGCGCTGGCAGGATGCGACGGTGACTGGCATGAACGGGCCTTGGCAATCCGAACTGGGCTGGCCCGTGTTTGGACCCATCGCTTACCAGAATGGCAATCTGAGCCTGAGCACCCGCGGCACCTTCTACGCCTGGGGTATGTGGTACGAGCACGGCTTCATCTGGTGGGTCGATTACGACCAAAGCGCCTATCCGGCTTTGCCCGACGAAGCCCAGGTGTACCTGTACACCAGTAATGTTTATGCCTCCGCAGGCAGCTACTATCGCTGGGGCCCGACGGCGTTCTACGGTGACGGCGGCGAGCTGGGCGGCACAGTCATTGCCGACTACTATCGGTTTTCCGGTGCCGAACCCTGGCAACCGATCCGCCTGTCCGCCGACGGCAGGCGCTACGAGATTCCGAATCCCCTGGGATCCAGCACCGTCCAGGTCCGGCTCCTCTGCGTTCCCTACGGCGGAGCGCCCAACACGGACTGGACCTACGACTGGTACTCCTGGGACTTCGGCGACACCACGACCTACCAGGCCGCCACGCCCTACTGCACGCACACCTACAACACCGACGAGCCGGACCTGTTCGTCCGCACGCAGATCACCGACGACACCGCCAACACGGCCTATGCCGATTCGCTGCCGATCCATTTCACCGCCGGCACGAACGAGCAAAAGTCGGTGCTGCTCATCAGCCAGAGCCACGGTTTCGACGAGGACTTTTCCGGCACCAACGCCTGGAGCGCCTTGTTCGGCCTGACCGTGCAGACCGGCTCCGTGCCCGTCAGCGGCCGCGACCTTCCCTGGGCGGCGGGCCTGGCCACCGACGCGGGCGTCGGCCCGGGCGGCACCTCGGGGGTTTTCCCCACGGCGCCGCAAAACGTCAGCGGCAGCCTGACCGGCAGCTTCGGCCGCGACAGCTCGGGCTGCGCCGAGCGCTACAACGGGCTGGGCTCCAGCGGCATTGTCCCGCTCGGTATTTCCTTCGCGTCCGCCTCCCAGTTCTGCGGCGTGGGCTATTACGGG
Source organism: bacterium (assembly GCA_016932385.1). Taxonomy (GTDB): domain Bacteria; phylum 4484-113; class 4484-113; order 4484-113; family JAFGCY01; genus JAFGCY01. Next base: position 32,887 of record JAFGCY010000033.1, read on the forward strand.
TCGCTAATGAGCGGAGTGGAAGCCTCGGAGGGCTTCCGCGCGGGATTGGTGGCCGACGCCGGCGTGCCCTGCGCTCCCGTGGCGTTCCTCAGCTACGGCAACATCTACGCGCCGGACAGCGCGATCGGCTTCTCGCCCAGCTACAGCCATACCCTCGGCGACCGGCGCCTGTGGGTAGTCGGCTATCCCTGGGCGCTGGTCGAGTCCACGGCGTATACGCGCTCGGAAATCATGCAAAACATCCTGGCCTGGCTCGATCCGGCGGTCACGATGGACGCCGCGGGCGTCCTGCTAATCCGCGACGATGGCGACATCTACGCTGCCAATTTCGATGCGCTCATCGACGATCTGGACGAGTTGGGGTTCAGTTACACGACTGTGGACTACTCCACGACGGTGGCCGAGACGTTCCAAAGCGGCGGCTACCACCTGGCGATCTGGTATCGCGGCGGGCCCGGCGCTGCCGGCGAACCGCAGACTTACACCACCGCCTGGACCACTGACGAAGTCAACGAGTTCCTCGAACTACTGCAGTAAGCAATCCAGCTGGCCGGCCGGGACACCCCGGCCGGCCGGTTTGCTCTCCAGCCCCGTTGCGCACCGCCGTAAAGGGCCGGATACACCGGCCGCACGTTCGCCGACCCGATAGAACCGTGCGCCGGCTGGTATAAGCTGGTTAGGTTTCTCGAAGGAGTAAATATGCGCTTCATGAGCTGGCTGCTCGCGGCAATCGCGGGCCTGACGGTCCTGACGCAAACGGCGAGGGCGGAAATGCAAACGGCCACGGTGGCTTACGAACATGACGGCGTGACGCTGGAAGGCTACGTCGCTTATGACGACAACTTCGCCGGACCGCGGCCCGGCGTGCTGATCGTGCACCAGTGGAAGGGGCTGTCGGATTACGAAATTAAACGCGCCCACATGCTGGCGTCGCTGGGCTATGTGGCGTTCTGCGCCGATATCTACGGCCAGGGCGTGCGGCCGCAGACGGCGGAGGAAGCCGCCCAGCAGGCCGGGCTGTACCGCGCTGACCGGCCGCTGATGCGCGCACGGGCCCAGGCCGGGCTGGACGCGCTCAAGGCTCAGCCGCGCGTGGATCCGGCGCGGACGGCGGCGATCGGTTACTGCTTCGGCGGCGGCGTGGTATTGGAGTTGGCACGTAGCGGGGCCGACACCCGGGCCGTGATCAGCTTCCACGGCAATCTCGACACCCCCGACCCGGCGGATGCACACCGGATCAAGGCCGCGGTCTTGGCCTGCCACGGTGCGGCCGACCCGCACGTGCCGCCGGAGCAGGTGGCGGCCTTCGCCGCGGAAATGAATGCCGCGGGGGTGGACTGGCAGCTGATCATGTACGGCGGCGCGGTGCACAGCTTCACGGACTGGAACGCCGGCTCCGATCCGGCGCAGGGCGTGGCGTACGACGGGGCTGCCGACCGCCGCAGCTGGGCCGATATGCTGCAATTGTTCGGGGAAGTGTTTTAGTCTGTTGTGGACTCGTCAGTCGGGCTGGTCTCCAGCACGGCGGCGCCCTCGATTATCCGCCTGGCGCGTTCGACTTCCGTCGGGTACAGGTCAATCGGCACGTTTTCGCGGCCCAGCGCCTTGAACACCAGATGACGGGCGCAACCAGAGAAGTTCTTCAGGCAGTAGTGATCCTTGATGCTCTCCGCCAAGGCATCCATCTTTCGCATCCGGTCGTTGAAAAACGGGCATCCTGCAAGGCATTCACACTTGGTCATTCTGCTATCACCACTGCTGGCGCAGTATAAAGGCTGCGTTTAGTAACGGTAACATATAAAAGCCCCTGTCCATCCTGGTTTTACGTGGGTTTAGTCTCAACATCACGCTGGAATTGCTCAGCAACGCCACGCAACCAGGCGGGTTATCTCCGCCGATGGCGGTGGTGATGTGAGTGGCGCAGAATGCAGCAGGGTTGACCGTGGGCCGCAGAGTGGATGAAGCCCGCCAAGGCTTCGATCACCTCGGGATCGATCCAGCAGCGGATCGACTGGCCCTGGCGCGCGGCGCGGATGATTCCCGCTTGCTTGAGCTCCTTGATGTGGTGCGACAAGGTCGACGGCGCCAGTTCCAGGTCCGCGCCGACGTCGCTGACACCCAGCAGCGCCTCGGGCTCGTCACCGGCCGTTGCCTGCCGCGGACAGCAAGCTGCCAGGCGTAGAAAGATCCGCAACCGGTGCGGATGGGACAACGCCTTGAAGATGCCGGCCAGCCACTCCAGGTCCGCGGATTCGATCCTCATATATCGAGGTATATGTGTATCCATGTCAAATGTCAAGAACCGGCCAATCAACCAGTACCTCCACAGCGATCTCGATGTATAGATTCTTTACGGTTGAGCCAGCGTCTTGCAGCCCCCGGCTTCAACCTTATCAATTCACGATTTGTTGCCCCAGGCCAATTTCACGAGGAAGCAATTCGCCACCGGATTAGTCGTCACAAGCCTGATTCAAGGTTAAAAGCACTCCATACTTCGGTTAAAAAGCAATCCAATTTCAAATAATCCAGAATTTCGCAGTTACAATCATTCTGATAATGAATTATCATTATCATTATAGGAGTAACTCTATGGCAAAGTGCAAGTTGCTGGAAAAGTGTCCGTTTTTCAACGACCAGATGCAAGGCGCGGAAGACATGATCGAACGAACCAAGCAGAATTACTGCCTGGATAACTTCGCAAGCTGCGCCCGGTACCAGGTCTTCGACGCGTTGGGTCGCGATCATGTACCAGCCGACCTCTATCCGTTCCAGGTCACCCGGGTGCGTCAGATTCTCTCCGTTGTTGAGGCTAAATAAGCTGCCTGGGTTTGGCTGATCTCTGCTAGCGGCACTCCCGCCAGAGTGAGAATCCTGGCCAAGGCAACAGCAATTGGCTTGAAAAACTGTCATGTGGGTGATCGATCCTGGTTACAGTTAACGCGGTGAGGTGTTGATTCATGGGAAGCCGAACGGGCCGGAACTTGATTGGTACTGATTCCGGCCCGTCTTGCTAGAAATCACCTCACCATGCTCTCGCCGGTACAACAATCATCCATGGGCTGATCAAAGCAGTCCTCCGGTCTGTGGCAGCACTGCGCCAGCGCTTGGAGCATCTGCTCCGGCAGCATCAAGTTGATCTGCACCGTCACCGGCCCGCAGCCGGAACCACCCCGGCCGTGACCGTGGTGCATCCCGTGATGCATACCGTGATGCCTGCCGTGGTGATGCCGGTGGTGCGCGGCCTGCCGGTGGCGCGACCCTCCGTGCGGCGGCAGACAACAATCCTCCTCATCCTCGATGTGACGGTGCGAATACTCATCGTGCGTGGGTGCGCCCGTCGTATCGTCGTGCCAGGTGTCTCCAGCCTCCTGGGCCTCCCGCGTTCCCGCGCGTTCCCGTTCGGTTCCGCCGGCCTCGGGCTGGCCTTCGCCGGCCCGGTCGGCGCCTTTCTGTTTATCATCGGACATCGTCCTCTCCTAAAAAATCCAGTTGTAAATTCGATAGTACTAAAATTCGATAAATATCGAACAATCAAATAATACTCCTCCAAAGTCCCCCTGTCAAGTGGAAAATTGCCCTGTGTGCTGGACGGACTTGTCCGTCATTGGCTCAAGCATGCTGGATCAGGGACCGCGAACCCGGCGCCTGGTTGCGGCCGCGGCGCAATTGCCGCCGGTGGTTGTCCCGGCGAGGCTGGATCGACGGCATGGTCGCGTCATAACCGCGGGTATAATTGAATCAGAATATAGCAATTATGGGAGGATGTATGATGAACATCCAGCGCGTTTACGTGGTTTCCGGCCTACTCGCTTCGTTCTTAGGTTTTTGCACCTTGACCGCCGGATGCCAGGGAAGCGGCACCATCTCCGTCGAGCCAGATTCGGCCAGAGGGTTCTGGCAGGCGGACGTGGCCGAGGTCGAAAAGGCACCTGTGCCCGATGGTGTGGAAGCCGAGTTGTTCACCGAGTTGCAGGCCGAGTTGGTCCGCGTGATCAAAGAAACGGCTGCCAAGGACGTCGCGACCCCGCCGACCGGCAACTACAACGCGGTGACTAGGCTGGTGGTCACGGGCAACGACGCCGACGGCTGGCGCCTGGAATGGGATTACGTCAACACCGGCGATTACAACCTCGACGGCATGGTCAACGTCAGCGACCTGACGCCGATCGGCCAGAACTTCAACGCCGCCTCCGGCGACGCCAATTGGAACCAGGCGCAGTGGGCCGACGGCAACGGTGATGGCATGATCACGGTCAGCGACATCACGCCGATCGGCCAGAACTTCCTGGCCTACATCGACGCCTTCGCTATCTACGGCGCTGACTATCCGGCAGGGACCTGGACGCAGGTCGGCACCTTCGACCTGCCCGTGCCGTTCGATCCCACCCAGCCGCTGAGTTATGCACTGGCGGCCAACGACTTCGATTTCTATCGCGTGGTGCCACGGGACGGGTATGGCACCGAGGGCGTCGCCAGCGGAGCCAGTATGTATACGCTGTCGCCGCCGGTGGTCGAGCTGGGCACGGATACTCAGTGGGACTCGGCCACAATCGGCACCAGCGGTGCCTCGCTCAACAGCCCCATACTGACCAACGGGCTGATGACCCTAATCATTCCCAGCGGCGCATTGGACGCCAATGTCGACTTCGCGTTCGGTGCCAACGACGGCCAGGTTACGCGGGACGGCGTGCCGCTGGACGGCCAGCTGATCTACATCACGGCCAGCGAATACGTTCGGTTCGACGAACAGGTGCGCCTGGCCTATCCGCTCCCCGACGAGGACGGCGCGCTGGCCCTGGCGTTTCGCGTACTCGACGGCGGCGGCTTGATGCCGCTGACGATGCCCGAGATCGATCGCAATGCCGACTTCGCCTATTTCGATATCAACATCGCCTTTCCCGAGGGTACCGGCCATCAGACCAGCGACCTGCCCGTGCTCTGGACCGATGACGCCCACCTGTTTATCTTCGAATTCGTGTTCGATGCCGCCGTGACGGAGGAAGGACCGAAACTCGCCTATGACACCGGTTTCCAACCCACACTGGACTGCTTCACGATCACCGAACTCGGCGGCTGGAGCGCCAACAACTTCGCTTATGCGATGGGCTCGTTCGCCTGCTGGTACTTCCGTAACTACGCCGACAGCCTGAGCCCGCTGGCTATTGAATTCAACGACCCGCAGGTGCAGGAAACCATCGCCCGGCGCGCGGTGATCTCGGTCAGTCTCGGCGCGGCCCTGAAGGATCCGCCGGCGGCCGCGGACCTGTCCCTTGAGGAAAACTACGCGCTCGTCAAAACGGCGATGCGTAATTCCAGCGGCCCGGTGATGGTGTCCCATCACTGCCCGTCGAGCAGCAGTAGCAGTGGTTATCTCAAAATCGCTTATGCCTACAGCTTCAACAACCTGCTGGTAACTGAACCGGACACGGCGGAGCCGGGAGTTGCCTATGACATTACCGAGGCAGACACCTATTTACGGCTAATGGGAACGGATGACCTCCCGATGTACGAACCGTTCGAGAACATCCTGCTCGACGCCACGGACAATCCGCCGTTCGGCGGCAGCAACAAGGCCACCGTCAACATCACCGCGCCGGCCTTGGGCGCGACGGTCGGGGATAACACCACGCAAATCAGCGGCACGATCACCAGCGGCGACTACCTGGTCGAGGAGCTTTACGTCCTCAACACCGGCCTGCTCCTGGAAGATCCCACCGCGACCAGCGTGCCGATTTCCGGCGAGTTCTCGGTCGAGGTTCCGCTCCAACCAGGCCTAAACGAGTTCATGTTCATCACGCGCGCGGCGATCGGCTACTACGAAAGCCTGGGCAAGTACAAGATGATGACCGTGCCCAACAACCAGGAGTCCGGCGCGTTCTGGCTGACGCTGGAACCGGAGAACGCGCTGCCCTTGCAGATCGAACTGACCTGGGCGGAGCCCGTCGGCACCGACTGCGGTGAATATATGGCCGCTGAGATGCTGGTGCCGACTGAGGGCAACAACCATGACCCGGTCGGCTATTTCTCCAACCACGGTACGCTGGAGGCTTCGCCGTACGCGGCTTACGAGGAGTTCGCGGGTGAAAACAAGGTGGTGCATTACGTCGATCCGCTCTACCAGGGCGTCTCGGACTACGTCTACGAATATTCCATCTACAGCTGGTTCAAAACCGACAATGACAGCGATAGAACCTGGAGCGGCGGCTCGATCCTGGTCTACCGCGACGGCGCGTTGCTGAAGACGATCGAGTTCGACAACACGCTCTACTGGCTCGCCAGTGATTTCTGGCCGACGCAATACCATATTTTCGATTACGACCAGAACACGAACGTACTGACCGTAGTCGATAACGCGCACTGGTGGGCGGCGGATTAAGAAGGGCGCCGATACCACTAGCAACTAGTAGCACAAGCGCCCCTGCTTGTGCGGTTGGGAAGCGCAAGCGCGGGGGCTTGCGCTGCTATTCACATGAGCCGAGCGCTCCGCCCGCATGGATCAAGCAAAAGTGGAAAGTGAAAGGAAACGGGCCCAGGGCCTTGGGGCCAGGCTGGATGCGGACTGGTGCTGTAGGGGCGGGTCTAAGACCCGCCCTGATGCGGGTTGTCGATTCAATGCCGAACGTGAACATAGCGTTGATCGCTGTTGGATCCACATCCGGCTTTGCCACCAGCCAGCCAGGCTAGGGCCAGTCTGAGACTGGCCCCTACGAAACACGGGCGAAGCATGGCTTCGCCCCTACCCAGGCAACCCGCATCCGCACTGGGCGCACCGCCGCGCCATGGTGGGACGCCCCAACCAGTCCGGCTAGCTACTGCTTGCCCTTCAGGTACTTGTCGAACCAGCCGCTGATGCGCTTGAGGCGCTCGATGCGCCGGTCGGTGCGGCCGCCGCGGCTCAGCTCGTGCGTCTCCTGCGGGAAGCGCACGAACTCCGTCTCCACGCCCTGCAGCTTCAGCTGCACGTAGACCTGTTCCCCCTGCTCGATCGGCGCGCGCAGGTCGCCCTCGGAGTGCACCACTAAGGTCGGCGTCTTGGCGTTGGGCAAGTGCGTCATCGGCGACATTTGCAGGTAACGCTCGCGGTCCTGCCAGGGCGTCTTGTCGCGGTCGCCGAACACGCGGCTGAAGCCGTAGCCGGCGTCGGAACTGCCCATGAAGCTGAAGAAGTTGCTGACGCTGCGCTGGGTCACCGCCGCCTTGAAGCGCTGCGTGTGGCCGATGATCCAATTCGTCATGTAGCCGCCGTAGCTGCCGCCCGTCACGCCCAGCTTGCCTGCGTCGACGAACTTGTACTTCTTGCAGACGTAATCCGTGAAGCGCATCACGTCGTCATAATCGACCGTGCCCCAGTCCTCGTGCATGATCGAGCTGGTAAAGGCCGCGCCGTAGCCGTGGCTGCCGCGCGGGTTGCAATAGAACACGACGTAGCCCAGGCCGGCCAGGTACTGGAACTCGTGGAAAAAGGCCCGGCCGTAGGCGACGTGCGGCCCGCCGTGGATGTAGAGGATGCCGGGATACTTCTTGCGCGGGTTGAAGTCCGGCGGGGTGACGAGCCAGCCCTGCAACGCGGGCTTTTTCCCGCCCTTGATCCAGATCTCCTCGGTCTGGCCGTGGTCGCGGCGGTCGAGCCAGCGGTTGACGCGGCTGAGCCGCTTCAGCTTGCCGCCGTCCAGATCGCGCATAAAGAGGTCCGCCGGCGTGGCCAGGTCGCTGAACAGCACGTAGAGCTTGTTGCGCTGGAAGTCGATGTCGTAGCCCAGCACCACGCCGGGCTCGGCGAACACCGGCGCGCAGCCGCCGCGCTCGACGTCGAAGCGGTAGAGCTCGGTGCTGCCCTCGGAGGTCACCACGCCGTAGGCGTCCTGGCCGTCGGGGCTGATGATCACCGGACCGGACCAAGCCATACCCCAGGTGTCGTTCAGCGATACGTTCTCCGCCGGCCGGTCCAGATCGGGATTCAGGCAGCGCGGCTGGCCGCCGTCGATCGGCACGACGAACAGCATGCTGTTGACTTCCGGCCAGTACTTCTTGGGATCCGGCCAGCCCTTGAACAGGATCCATTTGCCGTCGGGGCTGATCAGTGGCATGACCGACGGGCCGTCAAAGGTCTCGATCTTCTTCGCCTTGCCCTTGCCGTCGGCGCGGATCTTATACAGGTCAAGGAGCATCGGCTCGATTTCGTAATCGGGGTGCTTGTTGCTTGAGAAATAAACCCACTTGCCGTCCGGCGAGAACGTCGGCGTGATGTTGTCGTACTCATCCTTGAACAGCAGGCGGGCTTTGCCGGTTTTAGCATTGACGATGTGCAGTTCGGCCTTGCTGTCCGGCACGAAGCCCAGGCCTTCCATTTTGTAATGCAGGTTGGTGATGTGGCGCACCTTGGGCTCGGCCAATTCGGGCTTGCCGGCCTTGACCTGCTTCTCGCGCTCCTTGGCGGCCGCGTCCTGCGGGACGAACACGATACACAGCGATTTGCCGTCGGGCGCCCAAGTGAAGTAAGCCACATTGCCTGCCAGCTTCGTCAGCTGCCAGCTTTCGCCGCCGTCCGCGTGGATCAGGTGCAGCTGGTTCTTGCCGCTGCGGCTGGAGGTGAAAGCGATCAGCTTGCCGTCCGGGCTGAACTGCGGATTGGCGTCGCCGTTCATGCCCTGCGTGAACTGGCGGATCTTGCCGCCCCGGGTTGACTGCAGGTAGAGGTTGCTGTAGTTCTTGTTCTGTTCCTTGTTGACTGCCCGCAGCGACGTGGCGATCAGCTGGCCGTCCGGACTGAGCCGGCACATGCTCAGTTGCTTTAACTCGTAGAGGTCTTCCGCGGTAATCGGTTGAACTTTCTTTTTTGCAGGCATGCCTTACTCCTTGTTCCAGTCGGTATTGGGAACTACCCCCGGTGATCTGGGAAGTATTGTAGCCGTTGATTGAAGAAAGCGGCAGGTATCGCGGGCCGGCTATTCCAGGATGCCGCGGATTTGCTGGTCGGGCTCGGCGGCCGAGCGCTGGGCCTCCTCGACGATCGCGAACGCCTCGATCGTCAGGTCGGGATGGTCGACCAGTTGCAGCGTGCGCCGCTTGCCGAGCAGTTCCTCGCCGCTGGCGGTGTGGGTGACCTCCACCGTCGGTCGCGTCGGCAGGTGCAGCGGGAAGTCGATCGGCCGCGCGATCTCGCCGTTGCTCAAGCGCAGCATCGCACCGCGCGGATAGAGCAGCACGCTTTTCAGGAAGGCCACAAAGACGCGCGGGCTGACCGCGCTTTTGGTCTGGGCCAGCAGGATCTCGTAGGCCTGGTAAGGCTGGAAGCGCTCGCGGTAGCACTTCGTCGTCACCATCGCCGAGAACTTGTCCGTCAGCGAAACGATCTGGCTGAACTCGTGGATCGCGTCGCCGCGCTTGTTCTTCGGATAACCGCCGCCGTAGTAGTTTTCGTGGTGCTCGAAAGCAACCGTGATCGCACTGGCGGAGAAGTCGCTGAGGTTCTCCAGCATCCGCCGGCCGAAGAAGACGTGCTTTTTAATCTCGCCGAACTCCAGGTCGGTCAGGCGCCCCGGCTTGGCCAGGATCTGCGCGGGCACCTTGAGCATGCCGATATCGTAGAACAGGCTGCTGAGGCTCAGGTCCAACAGCGTCGGCAGGTTGTAACCCAGGCCCACGCCGGTGCACAGCGCATAAACCCAGGCGAGCGGGCAGTGCCGCAAGGGCTCCAGCTGGAACAGGCGCGTGGTGCGCAACAGCTCGAAGCAACGACGTGAACTGAATATCACGTCAAGTGTATGCTCGACGACCGTCAGCACCGTCTGGGCGATGTGCTCGGTACGGGCGCAGCAGCTGGGCCGGGCGTAGGGCGGGATGAATTCCAACAGCGAATCGCGGGTCAGGGTCAGCAGCCGCTCATAACTGGGCGGGCTGTCCTGGTGGACCAGCAGGTCCTTGTAGGTGACCAGGTCGTCGTTGGTGAAGTGGATGTGCAGGTAGGTAATCCCCATGTTCGCCAGCTTGTCGATGCGGTCCTGGTCGAGCTCGATCCCGTGGCGTAACAGCAGCTGGCCGTTGAGTTCCAGGTTGCGCGCCAACACCATCCCAGGTACAGCCTTGCCGATGGGCACGCGAAACTCCGGCTGTTGGATTACTGACATCTGCCTTAATCTTATCAGGTTAATCGGCAGACTGCAGGGGGGACTGAAGCCGTAAATGGACCGGAAGTGGCGGATTCGGGCTTATTTAGTCTTGCCGGCCACTTTCTTGGGGCACTTACCCTTGGCCTTGGTGGCCTCGCAGGAATCCTTGTCGGTGGCCGGACAGCCGTTGCCATTCGCGCCGGCACCGTTGCCGTTGGTCGTCGCCGGGCCGCTGGCCGCCCGGCGGCTGTTGCTGGAATCGGTCACATAGAACCCGGAGCCTTTGAAGACAACACCGGCGGGGTGGAACACCTTCGTGGTCTTGGTCGAGCCGCAGGCCGGGCACTTCACCTTGCCGCTGAACGACATCGGGTGTTCCGTGACGAACACCGTCTCGCACTTCTCACACTGATAATCGTATTCCGGCATATCAATCTCCATGCCTACCCAAAACCCCAGCGCGCCAAAAAACCCGGCTTTGGATGCCTGGCCGGGCGTTGGCGCAGTATAACACCAACGGCGCGACTTAGCAATCTCTACCCGAGAGTGCTAACCAGTATTTCATTTATGGGCGTCGGCGCGCGGCCTGGAAGGAGCTTAGGTTAAACTTAGGTATCGACACCTGTTCAGGGAAGCAGCTATGCGGCAAGGCCGGGTTTGGATCGTGTTAATGGCAATTCTGCTCTGCGGTTGCGCGGGAGGCCCCGCCGGCATCAATCCCGAGGCAGGAATCCCGCTGAGCAGCGGTACCGATCTCGGACCCCTGCCGCAGGCGCCGCACATCGCATCCGCGACCGAGACCGTCAACGGCGAGGACTGCGATGCCTGCGGCGACGGGGTGACCACCGATCCGCCGGCGGCGCTGTTCGACGCCAGCGGCCGTCCCTTCTGCTGGGCGCGCTACGGCTGCGGCCTGCCGGAGGATGGCACGTTCAACTCGGTCAGCCTGGACGTGGAGAGCGTTAACGGCGCGTACTGGGTCGCCCTGGCCTGCTACGCAGCTGACATGTGGGAATGGCACGGACCGTACACGGATGACAGCCTGGTCGAACCGACCGGTTCCCCCGAGGACTATCGCAGCGGTACGGACAACCTGTACTGGGTGGTCTGCGCCGTCGCGGAGGCCGGCCTGCGGCTGGTCTCGTCCACCGTGGACTACGACTGGGATCCCCCGGTGACGTACAACGTCCCGCCGTCCGGACAACTGACGATCACGACGGAGCCCGCGGCCTACCCATCGCTGATCCTGCTGCCCGCGATCGAGGGCGTGGCACAGGAAGGCGCGCCGCTGGTCTTTTATACGCGCGGCGAGGAAACCAGCGCGGACACCTATGTTGCGTATTACGACGGCAGCGCCTGGCAGGAACGCAAGCTGTTCCCCGACGGCCCGCGCGTGCTGCTGGCGGTAGTGCGTTCGCCCGGCCCCCACAGCACCATCATGGCTATGGTCGGGGCTTACGATACCGAAGGCGACGCGGCCAGGATCTTCGTGCTGGACACAGATCTGGCCCTGCTCAGTACAATGAGCGCCTCGAGTAACCCCTCCGGCACGATCACACACATCGCGATGGACTGCGTGGACACCGCCACCTGGTGCATCGCCCAGGTGCGCAACACGGCGACGGGGTCAGCGGTCAGCGCATCGTACGAAGACATGACGGACATGCTCAAAACCCCCTACGACGCTGTGCTCGTGGACGAAACCGTGGCGGGCCTGGATGTATGTTACGACGCCGTCAAACCGGTGGTCGCCTACAGCCACGGCACGGCCGAAACCGAGGGCACGCTCTTGCTCGATTTTGAAGTCACGTTGACCACTCCGCAGTGGACGACAACGAAGGCCGACTATAATTCGCCGCTGACGCTGGACCTGCACTACGACGACGCGTTCGGAATGCAGCTGCTGATGGTCAGCGGACGTGATTTCCATATTGCCTTCCCGATTTCCTTTACCGCCACGCTGTATTTCGACGCGGTGCTGGGCACGCTGGCCGGCGAGACCTGGACGTTCGACACGATCTACGAAGGCGACCTGGGCCTCGACTTCATCCACAGTGAGATCGACGTGGACATGGCCGCGGACGTCGCCTGGGCGGATATGGGCGCCCTGAGCATCGCCAACGTCACCGGCACCCTCGGTTACAGCCTGGCCGACGGCTTCGAGATCACCGGCGGTACGCTGTCCAACACCAGCCGCTATTACGAAAAGCTGGGCGGCGGCTACGGCGAGACAAGCTACTTCACCGGCGCGCCCGGCGTGCAGATGAGCTGGCAGGTGGGCGCCGGCGGCCCCGGCTGCGCCTATATCAAAGCGGAGACCGCGGAGATCGAAGACATCATCGCGGGAACCGCGGCCAGCGGCGAGTTGTTGTATTGGAGTCCGGCCGGGTAACGGGCTGAATAGGTTCAAGAGCGAAGGTTCAAGAGCTGAGCTTGACATTCAAGTGAGTATCTCCAATCTGACGGCGGAGCACCGCCGCGTAAGCAGTAATAGCGCAGCCCCCATGTTTGCGCATCTCAAACCGCGCACCCCCGCCTTGGCGGGGTTGCGCAACTGGTCTGACAGGGAGCCATGAATGGCTCCCCTACTGGTCCCTGATCCCTTCTTCTAGTCCCTGGTCCCTGGTGCCTAGTGCCTTCTTTTTCCCCTTGAACCTGCTCCCTTGAACCTTGAACCTATTTCTCTTTCCCTTTCTTCAGCGGGACGGCCGTCCCTTTTTGAGCTTGGGCCTTGTTACCACCGGACTCCGGCCCATCAATCCGGCGGGCGGACACCTCAGCGTCGGAGTACTGCGAACACTGCAAGGCGGTTACTTGACTCCGTCGACCACGCCAAGGCGTTTTCCGCGGTCGAAGATGCATCTTCACAGGTAATATAACAGACATACAGTGGCAAAGCAAGGAAAATTCCGCGACATAGCGCGGATTAGCGCGGATTAACATTTGGGGGGCGTACGTGTGATCGTAAACCCTGTAGGGGAGCCATTTATGGCTCCCTGGGCGGCATCCCGCCAACGGCGGGACCGCCCCTGCCGAGGATCGAATCAGATGAACGCCTGCGCCACTGAAGCACCGCAATCCTAGACCCAGCGCTAGATTTACGCGGGCCGCGTATTGGTATACTATTATCAAGCAACCCGGACACGCATCTGGCATATTCAAGGTTTGGATCAGGAGAGGAAGAAGGTTGTCGTGTAGCGCTTCGAGCCAACGGCCGGCCGGTACCGATCGCAGGCTAAAACAGATTGCCGCCGTACTTGCCACCTTTTTGCTCGCCGCTTGGCTGTTTGCCTGCGGCGGCGGCTCGGGCGACACCCAGCCCCAGGTCCAGCCGGAGCAGTCCGCGCCGGATCTCCAGCTCAGCCTGACCGCCACTCCCCTGGATGCGAACCGGATCGTCGTGTCCCTGACGGCGGCGGACGCCGACGAGTTGTATCAGCTCTCCTGCCGGGTCACCTATGATCCGGCCGTAGTCCAACCGGTCAGCGCGGTCACGGGCGTGCTGGTCGACGAGCGCGCGGCGGTGTTCACCAGCACCCAGCCGGCGGACTACGTGCCCTGCGCGTTCACCTACCATCCCGGCGAGTCGATGCCGGCCGCCCAAGGTGAGCTGTTCTCCGTCGAGTTTACGCTGGCCGATCCGGCCGCCACGCCGCAGTTCGGCCTGGTCACCGACGCGGAATTCCTGATCGCCAATGACAATACCGGTCGCCGCCTGGCCGCATCCGTGGAGGTGCAGCCATGAACAAGCATGCCGGTTTGATCCTGGCCTGCGGCTTGCTGCTGGTGCTCTTGTCTCCCCCACGCCCGGCCGGCGCGGTGGAGACTTACAGCTACGAAGAGTGGGAGCAGTTTAAGGCCGACGGCACCTATGAACAGAAGCAGCGCGAGCTGTCGGACCTCAACGACCAGACGCTGATTCAACCGCTCAGCGAAAGCGAGTTCATCGCAGGCATCGACCGCGACTACGGCCTGCCCACCTTCAAGCAGTCCCGCGAAGACGAAGCGGGCAGCCTGCGGCTGAACCTCGATCGCAACGAGGTGATCGACGAGCGCGACCTGCTGCCGCTGGGCTTCCGCGACCCTGCCAAGGCGGCGTCGATGACCATCCCGACCGGTACGGGTACGGACTCCCCGCAGGTACTGGTGCTGATGCTTAAATTCAGCGACCAGGCACCGACCAACCTGACCAAGAACAGCGGCGGCGGCACCTCCAGCGACGGCACGCACAACGTAGCCTGGGCCGATGACCACTGGTTCGACCAGACCACGCCCGGCGACCTGGCCGATACTTCCGTGACCTACTACTACCAGACCAACAGCTACGGCGCCTTGGCCCTCGATGGCGACGTCTACAACAACTCCGACTTCGGCGGCAGCGTCTGCGACGCCAACGGCTGGATCACCTGCACCGATACGCGCGCCAGCATCACGTCGATGCAGGATGTCTACGACGCGATCGAGGACGCCCTGCAGCAGATCGACAGCCGGGTCGACTTCAACGATTACGACTCCAACGGCGACGGCTACCTCGACGGCCTCGTCGTGATCTACGCCGGCGCGGCCAGCGGCGGCACGTGGTGGGACTACCGCCTGGTAATGACCGGCTACGAAACGTCGGACGGCGTCACCGCCAACAGCGCGGTCTGGACCAGCGAGCAGAGCTATATCCGCACCTGGTGCCACGAGTTCGGCCACGAGCTGGGCCTGCCCGACCTCTACGACGTCGGCGGTTCCGGCGACGGCGACGACATGCCGGGCACCGGCTACTGGGGACTGATGGCCGGCTTCTACACCTCGCAGGGACTGAAGCCGCCGCTGTTAAACGCCTGGGAACGCACGCGCCTGCGGTTCGTCGAGCCCGTCGACATTCTGACGTTGACGACGGCCACCGAATACACGGTCAACCGCGCCACGGCCTCAGCGTCCGCCAATACGGTCTACCGCATCTGGCGCAACGGCGCCGTCGGCAAGGAGTATTTCCTCGTCGAGTTCCGCGACACCGACCACGGCTTCGATGACAGCCTGTTCGGCAGCGGCGGCCTGTTGATCTGGCACGTCGACGAGGACCGCACCTCCCAGAACAATCACGACAATTCGTTTGATCCGCAACGGGTCTGGCTGGAATGCGCCGGCGACGTCGGCGACCCGATGGAGTACACGGGTACGGCGCCTTGGCGCGACGGCTACAACGGCGACGACAGCTACGACTATTTCAACGATTCCACCACGCCGAATGCCAAGGACAACTCCGGCGCCAACACCGGCGTGGTGATCGAGCCGACCTCCGGCGCCAGCGGCACGTCGATGACGGTGGAGCTGACCAACTCCAGCGGCAGCGGCATCCCGACCCTGAGCTGGGTCAGTCCGTCCAGCGGCGCTTCGGTCAGCGGAACCACCACGGTCGAGGTCTCGAGCAATGCCACCGGCCGCGTCGACTTCTACGCCGACGGCTGCCGGAAGCACTCGGACACCGCCTCGCCGTACTCGTTCAGCTGGGATACGCTCTCGGCTCTGGACGGCACGATCACGCTCAAGGCGATCGCCTACAACGCCAGCGGCACGGATCCGGTGCGCGTGATCACCCGCGATGTGACCGTGGCCAACGGCGCGCTGTCCGGCAAGTCGCTGCCCTTCAGCGATGACTTCAACAGCTATTCCGGCACGACGCCCAACGACCTTTGCGGATTGTGGAACCTCTGCGACGACGCGCTGGGCATGAACGTCCGCCTGCACAACGAGGGCGAGTCGGGCTGGAACACCAACGCCATCGCCCTGGCCCAGACGAGTTTCCCGGCCTACTGGAGCTCGCCGAACAGCGAGGATCCCAATATGGGCGTCTATCAGGGCGAGGATCACGACTGGCTGATGACGCCGCGGATCGCGCTGCTGGGCTACACCGACCTGGAGCTGTCGTTCGACGTCTGCTTCCGCATGGCGCTCTGGGCGGAGGCAATGCTGTTAGTGCAGGTCACCGATGACGACGGCGCGACCTGGGACACGCTGGAAGCGCTGAGCTATGCCTACGACTATACGTCCGACGACTACACCGGCTACTGGCGGGACGAGGGCGATTACCCCCATTACTGGGGCGACCGGACCTACGACCTGGACAGCTATTACGGTGAAGACATCTATATCCGGTTCTATTTCATCGGCGGCCGGGCCTACAACGTCGGGATGGCGATCGACAACTTCGACCTTTCCGGCACCGCCCTGCCGCTGGAAATCACTTCCGTGGTACCCAACCGCGGCAAGGAAGGCGACACGGTAACGATCAGCGGCGCCGGCTTCCATGCGACGCAGGATTCCGGCAGCGTGCGGTTCAACGACGGGGCGGGCGGCTATCTCACCGCCTCGATCACCAGCTGGAACAACACCCAAATCGCCTGTACCGTACCCTCGGGGGCGGTCAGTTCGACCACAGCCGGTGTCTGGGTGCACCAGGATTCGATTGACTCAAACAAAGTGGCGTTTACGGTAGTACTGCCGTCGCCCAGTATTGACGGTCTGGAGCAACTCTAATGTTGATTCAGTGGCGGTATTGTTTATTATATTCGGGAGGCGGGCCCGACAGGCTGGCGCAAATGAGCGCCGGACGGGCTCCCTGGGAGTGCTTATGCGTGCAGCAGTAATTGGTGTTGTCATGATGCTGTTGGTGGCCGGTTGCGGCGGCGGCGGATCGCTGGCGACCAGCCCCCTGCAGACCGGTGACCAGGCGGGGCAGGAACTGGAATATGTTCCCGTGGTCGTCGAAGGTACGCTGTTGCTGGGCGTCTTGAAGGACGTCAACGGCGTGCCCGCCGGCGTGCGCATCACCTGGGTCAAGTCGACCTCGTCGAAGATCAGCGGCTATTACATCTACCGCGATACGAGCGACAGCTTCGACGGCGAGCCGACCCAGAGCGAAAAGGATAACAAGCGCGTGTCCGGCTTCCTCACGCACGACACGGGCGCCGGGACGACGCAATCCTGGGACAACAGCTTCAGCCCGTCGGTCGGCAGCGAGTATTGGTATGCGGTGACGGCGGTCAACGATACTTCGGACGAGAGCGACTTCTCGGACACGGTGAAGATCACGATCGCCCAGCATACGATTACCTCGATCACCACCAGCGCGGTCAGTATCGGCGACTCGGTCACGATCACCGGCACGTACTTCGGCAGCAGCCGGGGCAGTGACGTGGTCTACTTCACCGATGCCGATGGCACGACCGATGTCGAAGCCGCGTCCTACACCAGCTGGACGCCGACCGAAATCGTCGTGACCGTGCCCTACGGCGCGGCGGACGGCGTGATCGGCGTGAAGGTCGGCTCGGCGACGGTCTACAGTACCCAGAGCATCGCCTACAACGAACCGGCGGTGACCGTGGTCAACCCGACCGAGGACTGGGTCAATCACAACGACGTCACCTTCACCGGCACGGACTTCGGACCGGCGCCGGGCAGCGGCGGCACCGACTCCACCGTCTACTTCGGCGCGACGGCGGCGGCCACCGGCGACATCACCAGCTGGACCACGACCGAGATCAAGGTCAAGGTGCCGGCGAGCGCCACCGGCCTGACCGTCAACGTTTACGTCGACGTGGCCGGCAACGAGAGCAACACGACGCCGTTCACGATCCTGCCGCACATCAACAGCCTCGACGACTATAACGGCTCGACCGGCCAAAGCGTCACGCTGACCGGCACCAACTTCGGTTCCAGCTCGACCCCCGGCAGCGTGACCGTCGAAGGCAACAACGCCTCGGTGGGCAGCTGGGCCAACACCTCGGTGACGATCGCGATTCCCGCCAACGCCGTGGACGGCGATGTGGTCCTGACCCGCGACGACAGCAAGGTGACCGAAGGCGTGGGCTTCGACGTGGTGCCGACGATCAGCTCCCTCTCGCCGACGCGGCGGATCGTCGGTGACAACCTGACGATCAACGGCTCCGGCTTCGGCGATACCCGCGGCACCAGCACCGTTACCTTCAACGGCGGCTCGGGCGTGGAGGTCACCGAAGGCTCGGCCTACGTCAGCTGGAGCGCCAACCAGATCGTGGTGGAGGTTCCCGACGGCGCGGCCTCCGGCACGGTCACCGTCCATATCGGCGATGCCGACATCACGGGCGGCAGCGACTACGACTCCGTTACCAGTTCCGGCACGGTCTACGTCATTTTGGCCGCACCGGATATCACTGATTTGGAACAGCTGTAGCAAGGGGAATTGGCAAGCCAGGCCGCCGCGCCACACCGGTGCGGCGGCCCTCCCCTGCCGACACCCCGCGACAAGGAAGAGAGTGCATGATTAAGCGTGTGATGCAACATCTGGTCCTGCTGGCGGTCCTGGTGGCCGTGGCGGCGGCCTGCGGCGGCCAGCGCCTGGACCTGGATGCCCCGACGGACGGCGGCACCCGCCTGGCCGGCCCTCAGATTATTTCCGTCGGCGCCAAGACGACCTCGGGCGCGCCCGTCGGCGTGCGGGTGACCTGGAACCGGGATACCACCGGGCACTGCACGGGCTATTACCTGTACCGCTACACCGACGAGAACCGGCCGCCAGAGCCGGGCGTGGATACCGTCCCGCCGTTCCCGATCGAGCTGCGGGCCAACGGCGGCAGCCCGATCCCGCAGCCGAGTGAAGGCACCTCCGTCATGTTCGACGACGTGTTTCCCGCGATCGTCGGCGAGACGTACTTCTACCGGTTGACGGCGCTGAACGACGACACCCCCCCGACCGAGGGCCTGCCCGGCAACGAGCTGAGCATCCAGATCCACGGCCAGTCGGTCAGCGGACTGAACCCGACCGCCGCCTACTGGGGCGAGGATGTCACCCTGACCGGTGATACTTTCGGCACCTACAGCGAAACGAGCGACTTCGTCACCTTCCCGGACCTGGACGGCGGCAGTATCGCCGGCGCGATCGTCAGCTGGACGGAGACCGAGATCGTCGTGACCGTGCCGGAGGACAGCGTAACCGGCTATGTCTCGGTCGTGATCGAAAGCACCGTCTCCCTGAGCCCCGACGAGTTGACGATCCTCAATCCGATCATCACAAGCATCGATCCCGAGCGCGGCTTCGTCGAGCAGCCCCTAACGGTCGACGGCTACGGTTTCGGCGCCGCGCAGGGCGACAGCACGGTGATCATCGGCTCGACCGACGTAACCAGCGCCGTCTCGACCTGGGGCGAAACCGAGATCGTCCTGACGGTGCCGGCGGAGATCAGCCGCGGCTCCGTGCGGTTGATCATCGACGGGCACCCGAGCAACCGCGTGCTGTTTATCGCGCGGCCCGAGATCCTGGACCTGAGTACCACCTCGGCCCAGGCCGGCGAGCCGCTGACGCTGACCGGCCGGCACTTCGCCTCGCCGGCAGGGCAGGTCCTGCTTGACGATGTCGAGGAGTTGGCCTTGACCGGCTGGGACGCGGATACGATCTCGGTGACCGTGGCCGGCACTCCCGGCGAGCACACCCTGACCGTCGTCACCAACGAGGAACTTGACAGCAACATTCTGGACTTCACGATCGTCGCGTCGCTGGCGGTGACGCTGGGCGGCCTGACGCCGGACTACGTCTATACGCTGGCCGACCTGCCGCAACTGACGGTCACCGCGCCGGCCGACGCTGACCGCGTCGAGCTGTACGTCGATGACGTGCTGATGGGCGAGCCCTCGACCACGGCACCGTTCGACGACCTCGAGATCGCGCTGGCGACACTGGTCAACGGCCCGCACGATGTGCAGCTCAAGGCCTTCCGCCGCGCGATCGAGGCCGAAAGCGAAGTGGTCACCATCAACGCCTATTCGCTGGTCGGCGACATCAACGGCGACGGCGTGGTGGACGAGCTGGACCGCGATGCCCTGGTGCCGCTGCTGTTCATCGACTACGCGCACGAGGATTACCGGCGCTGGCAGGATACCGATGACGACGGGCTGGTCAGCGAGGCCGACCTGTCGGCGGTCGGCTATTTCTGGGGCCAGACGATCCAGGAGTAGCCTTAGAGCTGCTCCAGGTCGTCGATCACCGGCGCCAACGGGCGCACCGTGATCGCATAACCGTCGCTGGCGATTCCATGGCGCACGACGACCACGTCCCCGCTGCTCGTATCGGGCACCGTGACGGTGATGCTCGTATCGCTCCAGCTGCCGGTGGTGGCGGCGACGTTGTTGATCAGCACCGTCGGAAAGTCGTGGGCCGAGCCGTCGCCGAAGCCGCTGCCGCTGATCGTCAACGCAGCGCCGGGCAGCACCGTCGTGGGCACGACACCGCTGATCTGAGGCGCCGCGGTGACCTCGACCTCGTCCACCCACCAGCCGTCCACGGTCAGGCCGCCGTCACTTTCGAAGAAAAAGGCCAGCTTGACCGGCGTGGACACGTAGCTGTCCAGGCGTTCGCCGTGGGCGCGCCAGGTGGTCTGGTTGTAGCCGCTGAAGTATTCCAGCTCCGTCCAGTTCGTCAAATCCGTCGTAATGTAAACCCGGCCGAAGTCATAGGGCGGCGGTTCGATATCGTACTTGTGCAGAAAGCCCAGGCCCGGGTCGGTGCCCGTGATGTTGACCGTCGGTGAGATCAACCAGTCGTTGTCGTTGTTGTCGTAGGCATCGTCGCCGGGAATGGCGAAGCGCATCCCGCCCGAACTGCCGTAGCCGGCCGTGGCCAGCCAGTGCCACTCGCCGGCGCCGCCGGCCTTGATCACGCGCCAGGCCGTGCCCGGATCGGCGTTGAAGTACTCGCTGAACGGCAGGCTTGAGCCGCTGTTGCTGGTCGTCCAGCCGACGGTCAGGTCGGCGGATTGCAGGTCGGCGTCGTAGGCGACGGCCTTGAAGCTGTGGCTGCCGTTGAACACCCAGTCGCTGTTCCAGTCGTAGCTGAACGGCGCCGCGTAGTCAACGTGCACCAGGTCAGTGCCGTCGACCAGGAACTCGACCGCCAGCACCCCCTCGTCGTCG
This sequence comes from bacterium, assembly GCA_016932385.1. GTDB lineage: Bacteria > 4484-113 > 4484-113 > 4484-113 > JAFGCY01 > JAFGCY01. The sequence goes on from JAFGCY010000033.1 coordinate 53,928, forward strand.
CTGGCCGTGACGGTGATCGTCTCCACGCCGGACAGCACCGAGCCGTCGCCGGGCGTGATGCTCAGCACCGCCGGCGTGCTCGACTGCTCGTGGATCTCGAAGTCGTCGATCCACCAGCCGCCCTCCGACGTGATGTTATTCAGGCTGGAGCCGTTGAGGTTGAAAACGACCTGCACTTCCGCGCCGACGTAATCCACCAGGTCGACGGCCATCGGATGCCATTCCAGGTTGGTGCCGGTCATCGACTCCAGCTGGTCGAAGGTCGCGCCGTCGTCGTCGGTCACCAGCACCAGGCAGGTATTCTCGCCGCTGGCCACGCGGTAACGCTGCCGCCAGCGGATCAGGGGATGCGTGGTGCCGGTCAGGTCAAACTTGCGGCTGACCAGCCAGTCGTTTTCGTCGTAGTCGTAGCCGCTGCTCCCGCCCACGCCGGCACTCTTCACGCCGGTCGCGGCGATGTCCTTCGACGCCCAGGCCTGGTCGCCCATGAAGTCGTAAGCCGCCCAGGCGCCGATCCCGCTTTCGAAGTCGTCGCTCCAGGCGAGCGCCGTGGCCGCGTTGCTGACGTCGATCGACACGGTGTCCGTATCGATTTCACCCGCGCTGTCGACGGCGACCGCCTTCAGCTCGCGCCCGGTGCCGTCGTAAATCGGGCGGGTGTCGATCTCCAGGCTGTAAGGACTGGAGCTATCCGCGCCGTAATACGCACCGTTGAGATAGAACTCGACGTGGTCGATCGTCCGCGCGCCGGTCGCCGTGGCGTCCACCGTAACGGTGATCGTCGCGCTGACGGCATCGTCATCGGCGTGGCTGGTGATCGCGCAGGTCGGCGCCGTGGCGGTGACGACCTGGATGTCGAGTGTCATCGTGTCGCCGACGGTAGAGAAGTTGGACAGCTTGATGTAGGTATCCTCGCCGGGATTGGGATAATCGCGCGCGAAGGGGTTGGCGTCGTCGTCGAACACGCCGGTATAGCTGGAATCGCTGTTGCCGCTGAAAAACGGATCGTTGGCGTGGCCGTAGTCCTGCTTGGCGTCGAGCGGGTCCTTGGGATTGGTGTCCGCCGGGTTGTTGTAGCCGCGCGCCGATTCCACGTCGACGTGCTTGCGGTTTTCGTTCTTATTGTCCTGGTTGCCGCCGCCGCGGCTGTCGTCGATATGCCAGACCAACAGGCCCTCGCCGGGTCGATTGGCGTCGGTCTTCTTCTTGCGGTAATTGGACACCAGGAAATACTGGTCGCCCTCCAGCCCGTTGGTCCAGATCTTCAGCACGTTCGGCCCGTCCTGGAAGCAACCCAGGCTATAGCCGGTCACGTCGTCCGTGATCACCACGGGCTCCACCCAGCCCAGGGCGATCTTGCACCAGGGATCGGGGCTGGGCACGAGCTGCGAGGTGTCGTAGTTGTTGGACATCAGGCTCCACTTGCCCACGCCGTTGCTGGAATAGTCGATGTCGTAGAGGTCCGGCAGGCCCAGGATATGGCCGTATTCGTGCACCGAGATCACCATCGTCTTGCTGTCATCACCGGTGTCGTAGCCGGTCAAGAAGTAGCTGTCGACGATCACGCCGTCGACGTGGATGTTCAGGCCGCTGGAACGGTGCGGCCAGAGCCCGCCGCTGTAGACCTGGTTGGGATAGAAGCAGATGCAGGTGTCGACATAGCCGTCGCCGTCCACGTCGAAGTCCGAGAAGTCGACCGTCGCGTCGGCCGCGGCGACCGCCTCGGCCACCAGGTAATTACCGCCGTTGTTGATATACCAGCTCTTGGTGTGCGCGCCCTTGTGCCAGCCGTCTCCGTAGCTGCCGCCGCCCCAGACCGTGCCGGCGATCGACAACGCGCCGTAGCTGACCTCCTGGTAGTAATCGTTGACGGAGGGCTTGGTCGCGTCCTCGTCGAAGAATCGCTCCTCGAAGTAATCGATATCGTAGGTGGTGTAGTTAGCGCTTTGATCGCTGAAATCGGCGCGCAGCACGATCCATTTGTTCGTGCCGTGCGAAGGAGCCAGCGAAGCCTGCTTCTGCGGCGGGCGGACCTCGTAGCCCAGTTCCAGCACGTCGAATTGGTCGACGCGGCCGTCGAAGTTGAGGTCGTAGCGGTAGACGTCCGGCGCGTCGGCCGCCAGCCCCAGTTCTTGCGCCACCTCATTGTCCGCCCGGCCCAGGTGCTCCCGAATGCCAGCCAGGCTGGCCTTCGGCGGACCGGTCAGCGCTTCCTGGGTATTGAACTCCCAATCGTTGAGTACCGGCCACATCTCCTGCCAGAGCTCGTATTTGTCGGGCGAATCGAACCACTCCTCCTCGGGCATCACGACGGCCAGGGCAGCGGTGGCCCAGCCGCTGATCACCAACACGCTGATCCACCAAAGGTGCCTGTTCATTGCTGCACCCCCCGGCGGAAGCCAACCCGCAGGAGCTGGCGTTGGCTGTTGCGGACCTTCAACGCCTCGGTACCGGTGGCGAGACTGAAATCTGCCAGCCGGAATTCCGCGGCCGGCTGGACCAGCACTTCCAGCAGGCAGAGGTCGCCGCTGGCGCCGGCGCCGTGGAAGCGCCGCGTATAGGCGAAATCCAACTCGCCGGCGATCGCTTCCCCGCTCAAGAAATAGCATTCCTCGGGAGCCCCCAACCCTCCGCCGGCCCGGCAGTCCACCACCGTGTAGTCCGCCGGATCGAAGGCCAGCGTACCCGCCAGCTGATAAAGATCCGTGGCGTTGGGAGCGGAGAGCACGACGCGCCAGCTCCCGTCCTCGGCCCGGGCGCTGAGCTGCAGCGTCACCGCGCCGACTTCTCCGGCGGTACCGGAGTCGTCCGGCAGTTGGATCGGGGCTCCCCCGCCTCCGCCGCAACCGGCGAGCAAGATCAGGGCCAGTACCGTCAGCAGCCGTTTCATCAATATCTCCTTCATCATGGGTCACGGGCCAGGTTCAGCGCCGGCGGGCCAGTCCGCCGGTATTCAGTCCTCGCCGGCCTCCATCAGCGGAGCGCGCAGTTCTTCCGGCAGGTTGCGCGCGCCCTCGCGCCGGGTCAGGGGCGCGGCCCGGTCGCCGACGCGCTTCAAAAAACCGAAAACCTCTCGCGGGTAATGCTTGCTGATCTCCCTGAGCGTCCAGCCGATCGCCTTGCGAATGAAGAACTCGGTCTCCTCCAGCCGTTCCTCCAGCGCCGGCCAGGCGAACTCGGCGATCAGGCGCTGGTTGCGCGCGGGAATGATGTGCAGCAGGATCGCGGCACGGCGCGTCCAGAGGCATTCCGCCGAGCCCCACCGCCGCACAGGCGCATAAACGGCGGTCTCGAAGTTCAGCGCCATCGGCGACAGCACGTTCAGCGCCAGGCTGTCCAGCTCGGCCCAGCCCTCGCAGGCATCGGCCATCGACTTGAGCCCCCCCAGGTCGCGCGGGGTCAGCAACCGGCGACCATGTTCCAACAGCCACAGCGCGCTCATGCGCTCGTCGTAGCACTCGGTCTGCCAGAGCTCCCCCACCAGCGGAAACAGCTCTTCGCGCGTCGCGGGCAGTTCCGCGAAGCACTCGCGCAACAGCTGCCGCCGGGCTTCGGTTTTCAAGCCGTAAAACGTAAACCGCGATTTGTGATAGGCCTGCTGCTGCGCGGCGTCTTCGGCGTTTCCCGCCTCGGCCAAGCGCTGGCGCAGGTCGGCAATCCGTTGATCGGTCATGATTCGTCCGTTTGCATATCCTCGAAAGGTTGGAATCGGGCCCGTATCCGGCTGAACTGGTCCCGAGTCTTTTCGTAGGCTTCGACCACGCGCGGGTCGAAGTGGCTGCCCTTGCCTTCCATAATTATGGCGTGCGTCTTTTCGGGCGGGAACGCCGCCTTGTAGACGCGCCGCGAGCCCAGCGCGTCAAACACATCCGCCAGGGCCATAATCCGCGCGCAGAGCGGAATCTCGTCGCCGGCCATGCCGGCCGGATAGCCCGAGCCATCCCATTTCTCGTGGTGGGACTGCGCGATCTGGATACCCATGCGCACGAACTGGTTCCGGGGGTGCTTCTCGAACACCGCGCGCAACGTCACCGCGCCGATCGTGGTGTGGGTTTTCATCACCTGCCATTCGTCCGCGTCCAGCTTGTCCGGTTTGAGCAGGATGATGTCGGGAATCCCGACCTTGCCGATGTCGTGCAACGGGCTGGCCGCGTACAGCGTCTCGATGTAGGCGTCGGAGATCAGAGTGGCGAACGGGGATTGCCGCCGCAGCTCCGCGGCCAGCACGCGGCAGTACTCGCGGATGCGCTCCAGGTGCTCGCCGGTCTCCGGATCGCGGTAATCCGCCAGCTTGGACATGGCGAAGATCGTCGCCACGTGCCCGGCCGAGATCTCCTCGACCTGCTGGGCCACCTGGCGCTCCAGCGTGGCGCTGTGCTCCGCGATCTGGCGGAGGTGCTGCTGCTCCAGGTCGTGCAGGCGCTTGTTGGACAGCGTGCTGTTGACACGGGCGTAGAACAACAGCGGGTTGATCGGCTTGGTCAGGAAGTCCACCGCCCCCAGCTCGATCGCCTGGGCGGCGCTGGCCGGATCCGTGATCGCCGAGGCGATGATCACCGGAATCTGCCGCAGGGCCGCATCGGACTGCAGGTGCCTGAGCGTCTCAAAGCCGTTCATCACCGGCATGTTGATATCGAGGACGATCAGGTCGGGCAGCTGGCGGGTCAGCTGGTCCAGCGCCTCCTGGCCGTTGGCGGCTTCGGCGACCAGATAGCCGCGGGCTTTGAGCAGGTCCTTGATTACTTCGCGCGTCAGGGCGTCGTCGTCTACGATCAGCAACTGCGTTCGGCTGGTTGTTGGCCCCGTATCGTTCATATCTACCGCTTCGCGTGCGGGCGATCTACTGGTCGGAAGCTACATTGAATTATACGTTAATTCCGGCCGCGGTTCAGCCTTGCGTGATCGCTTCCGCCGGATCCGCGCCCTGATCGATTTTGGCGTAGTCCAGCTCGCTGCCGTACATGCTGTGCGGAATCACGTACATCAGGACCATCAGCAGGGCCGCCAGCAGGGCCGCCCAGCGCCCACGCCGCCTGAGCGGTTTTTTGCCCCAGCCGATGAAGAGCATTGCGATCAGCCAGCCCAACCACATGAACAGCGTTTTGTTGTCGGTCAGGTCCCAGCCGAAGGGAATCCCCGTCCAGGCCGCGCCGAAAGCGTAGTGCTGCACCGTCGGGCCGAGGATCATGCCGCCGATGGTCAGCAGCCCGAGGGTTGTCCAGGACAGCCAGCGCACGCCGGGCCGGTTGAACAGCGCTTCGAGCAGGGCGCGAATACCCCAGAGCACGGCGAAGAACATGAAGAAGATGTGCGCGATCAGGATCGGCGCGGGCGTGCGGCCCTTGAAGCGGATAACCACCGACTGCCCGTTGTCCGGCACGTGCACGGTCCCCGTACTGGTGTTGAGTTCCAGGTAATACTCCAGCTTGCCGGCCGGCGGCTGGGCCGGCAGTTCCGCCCAGAGCACATCCCGGCCGGTCTCACGCATGACCGGTTTGACATGTTCGCGGCTGAGCGTCAGCGGCGCGTACGCATCGTCGGTGTGGTAGCGCTTGTAGTACAGGATCCCCGTGGCCGAACCGCTGGGATCGGGGATCTCGATGCGCGCATTGGTGTCCGTATGCTCGCTGCGCAGCAGCTTGTACCGCGCCGACTCGCCGGCGATCGTCAGGGTGCCGCGTAAGGGATGCGTCGGGCCGGTCATCCGCTGGTAGACCGCGCTGACCAGCATAAGCAGCACGGCCAGCACCCACAGCACGACGCTGATCCACCGCCGCGGCTTGACCGAAGTAGCGGCGCCACCGGCACCTGTATCAGATTGAACCTGGGGCATGAGTATATTATGCCGATTTCCGCATAATTATCGAGTTAATCAGGGAATCAGGCTCAAATCGCCGCGGACGATATAACCGGTGTTGATCGGGTACTCGCTGGAAACGCTGATCGCCGGGTCGGGCTCATTCAGCAGGATGTGGTGACCCTCCGCGAAGTCGAGGGCGTACAGCATCAGCGTGTATTCCCCCTCGGACAGCCAGCCTAGCGTGAAATTCGTCGCGAATTCCTCGTTGAGGTTCTCCGGCAGGATGTGGCAGATCGGGGCCAGGTCCAGATGCTCGTTGTCCTTGGTCACGGCCAGCAGCGCGATGTGCTGGTCGTCCTTCGGCACATCGGAGAGGATGACGAATCCGCTGATATAGAAGCCCTCGCCCTCGGGCGGGATGTTGATGAAATCGCCGGTCAGCGTCACGTCGCCGAGATTGAGCTGATCGGCTGTGATACTCACCGTGCCATCCAGCATCCCCAGCCCGGAATAGCTGGTCGGCTCCATGATGCCCAGCGAATACTCCCCGACGGCCAGTCCGCCGATGGCGTAATACAGGGCGCCATAGCCGGCGGTCCAGACCCCGAATTTATAACGGAACGAACCGAGGTCATCGCGCTTCACGTACAGCACCAGATCGGTATACCGGTCGTTGATCCCGTTGAGCAGCAGCAGCCCGCTGACCGTACCCCAGGGTTCCGGCCCGGTCAGGCTGAAGTCCACGCTTAAGGGCGCGTGATCCGGCTGGTCGGCGTTCAGCTGGACCGCGTCGCCGCGATAGTAGAGCAGGCGCGATTCGTTGTAATAACTGAAAACCACGACGTGGTAAGCGTCGATCGGCAGGTCGGTGAACAGGAAATACAACGAACGCTCACCGGTGCTGGCGCTGTCGGCGCTGGTCACCTTGCCCGCCAGCTGCTCGCGCAGTACTTCGTCCTGCCCGTCCGCCACCAAGCCGACATACAGCTCGGTGTTGGTCTTGAGCGGACCGATGATGTTCAGCGTGCCGCTGATCTGGCCCGGGGTTTGTGCGGGCCCGACATCCGCCGGATGGTTGCCGCCGCCACAGGCGCACAACAACAGCCCGATCACCAGACAGCCGCTGAATCCCGCTCTTCCGCTTAAAAAAGACACAACGTAAGCATACCTTCCCGCCACCGATTCCGCTTAATCCGAATCCGGCAATGTCACCTCCAACTCGAGGTCCAGTTCCGGCACTGGATACTCGTACCAGTAGCCGTTCACTAATTCGTGCGCGATCGGCGCCGGCTCGAGCAGTTCGACCGGGGCAGCGAGCTCAACCAGCACCTCCGGTTCATCGGCATTGGTCATCCCCAGCCGAACGAGCTTGATGTCGTAGCTACCCACTTCCAGGTACCGCAGGTACTGCAGACGGGAATTGTGACCCGCCGCACTGCCGTAGTACCCCGGATAGACGAACGCGATCGCGCGATGGTACTTGGTCTCATGGCCGGCAGTGCGCTCGGCGATCAGCGCCAGCGGCCGGTCCCAGGCCGCCAGGTTGTTAATTATCAGACCGACGCGGATCGTGCCGTACCTAAACGGACCTTCATTAATCGCACCGGCATCCGGTGCGGTCGCGTACGGCTGCAGGTAGTAATCGCCTTGGACGGCCGGGCGATCCGCGTTCAGCAGGCTCGCGCCGGTCTCAGATTCGACCGATACCGGCGTATCCAAGGAAATCAAGTCGTTACTGGCGTAGTCACCGAACGGCAGGTTGGTGATCTCGTAGAACAACCGCCCGTTCTGCGCGGCAGCCGCCGGGATCGACCAGGTGAACTCGCTGAGCCCCGCCGCACCGGATGCACTAGTCCCACCGAGCTCTTGAGTGAGTTGGTCGGCGCAGACCAGGCTGAGCTCGGCGGTATCCGCAAACGGCGGATTGCCGCTCAACGGGATCGCGCCGGAGATCGAGCCGGGCTCGGCCGACTGGGCACAATCCAGCGACCAGTCCAGGCCGGTCTTGGTTTGATCAGCCGCCGTGAGTGTAAAGGTCTCGCCGCTGAGCAACGTGTAATAAGTGTAATCGGTCCAGTCACCCGCCTGGATGCCGGACAGGCGCAACTCATAGGTGTCCAGCGGAATGCCGGCGAAACTGTAGTCAACCGCGTAGATGCCGGTCTGGGCGTCGGCGGTCGTAAAGCCGCCGGCATCCAGGTTCACCACGCCGTCGGGCCATTCGCTGTCCAGGGGAAACGCACCGAGCCGGCCGGGGCATTCCCAGGGGCAGTAGCTGACGCCTGCGGGCGTCTCGAGCGGCGCCGAGGCGATTTTCACCACCGGCACGGTCATCGTGAACGTACCGCTGACACTGGCCGGACCGGTGCGGGGCTTGTGCGTGTAGCCTTGGGATAAGTACTCGTCGTCGTGCGAACCGCAGCCGAACAAGAGCAACAGCGCGACTGCCTTAATAGCGTGAAGTAGCAACCTCTGCATGTCCCAAACCTCCACGTGCTGACTTATCTTACCCGTCCGGTATCGGTGGCCGGGAGTCCACTCTGGGCTCAATCCAGGGATACCACTTGAATCGAGGGTGCCAGCCTATGCGAGGTTACCGGTTACCGCGCCGGTTGCGTATCGGTGCTCAACTCGATCGCGGGCAGCAGGTCGGGATTATCGATGCCGGCGAACCTGCCCTCGATGGATTGGCCGCTTGCACTGGTTCTCGGAGTGCGATGAAATTCCGCGGAGCCAGTCCGGCTGGGGTAACCAGCGGTGAGGAGTTCTATGCATACGCAATCGTGCAGTACGCCTGGCTATTTCCTCCTCTGGGACACACTGGTCCGGTAGCGCTTCTCCAGCCGCTCTTGCTGGGCCGCCAAGCGGGCATCGGCGCCGCGGACCGTCCGACGGGCGGATGGCGTGGCGTGCTCGCCGAAGGCGGCGTGGATGGCCAGCCAGTGCTCCAGGCGCACCGCGCTTAGGGGTTGATTGCCGTCCAGCCCGGCCGCCTTGAGCACCTGCTGCACCTGCGCGCGCGTGAAGACATGCCGAAGCGCAGCGCCGAGCCCCGGGCCGCGCGGATGAAGATAGCTCAACAGGTCCTTGAATCGCGCCGCCTCGGCGCCAGCGAGTACCGGCACCTTGCGCTTACGGAACAGGGCGAACGCGGCATCGACGCCCGGGCGCGGCGTGAAGGCGGATCGCGGCACCGGGCCGAGGAGCCGCACGTCGAAGTCGAGGGCGAGGCAATGCGCCAGAAGCGATGGCTGGCCCGCCGCAGAGGCGAATTTCAGCGCCGCCTCGCGCTGCATGATGAGATATGCCGCACTCAGGCCGGAGGACTCGCCGGCCAGCTTACGCACGATTTCGGCGGTGCGATTGAACGGAATGTTGGCGACGACGATGTATGGCCGCGCCGGCAGCGGGAATGCCAGGAAGTCGGCGGGGACGACGGTGATCCGCGGATCGGCGCCGAAGCGCTCGATCAGCGCCAGCGCCAGCGCCAGGTCCGCCTCGACGGCCAGCACGCACGGGAACAGCCGCAGGAGCAGCGTGGTCAGCGCGCCGCGGCCGGGGCCGATCTCGACGGCGGTCTCGATCCCGCCGGGCTTGACGTGGCCGACCAAGCGCCGGAGCACCGCCGGATCGGTCAGAAAGTTCTGCGCGTGCGACAGTGGGGCGCACTCGCCGGGCGCGGACGGGCCGCGCCGGTTGGTTCTCTTGGGCATGGGATTCCTTTGATCAGCACAATATCGTGCAGCGCGAAGCCGCGCTGCTTCACAGCCTGTGGGCTACGTGCTGATTAAAGGTCTACGAATCCGGCTGACATATGCTCACCGTGGCGGCGCGATCAGGTCGCACCGTACTCACGGGGGAATTATACCGGGGGGAAACGGAAGTGGTAAGCGTAAGCGTAAGTGGGGGAGTCCCGCCTTGGCGGGACTGTGCGCCCGATCAATATTGATGGCAGGGTGGACGTCGCGTCCGCCGATCAGGCCAAAGGCCATAGGCCAAAGTGAAGAAAACGTAGTCCCGCCCTAGCGGGATCCCTGGCGCCGGATTGGGCGTTTCGCCCGCTGGGGAGCGAGTAGG
>JAFGCY010000034.1 GCA_016932385.1 bacterium
AAAGGCGTGAAACGTTTCACGCCTCGCTACCGTCGCCGTCTTGAAGTCACCAACCCGGCCGGCACTCCCAACCTATCGGCGGCCGCTAAAACCATGTATTGTACTCGCGGTACAATTCATTCTTGAGTGCTGATAACAGGTTAATGGAGTGGTAATGGAGTAAACGGGTGGCTCGCGCGAGCGTTTCGCCGGTCTGTCACTCCACCAAGCAAAGCTTGGTCTCGCTCCATCCACTTCGTGCCACTATCCTTGAAACACGTCAGCGTGCCCCCGTAGCACGGGCGGCTCGCCCGTGATCAGCCGGTATGCCAACCGGGTCGGCGCGCTACTTCCGACCACGGATGACCGACAACTTGCTATGTGGAAGGCGTCCCCGACGCCGTTTCAAAGCAGATGCCGGTGGGTCGGGGACCCACCGCTGCACATTTTGCTTAAGCTTTGGCTTATTACTTACGCTTATTAAGCTACAATCGGCGCACAATGAACGGGGACGAGCACAGCCGCCAAGCCCTGGACCGGTGGTTCGACCGCCAACGGCGCAAGTGGTGGCGGGGCCTCTGGCCATTCGGCTTGGTGTTCCTCGGCGGCTTGGTTTTATTCTGGGTGCTGGGCCAGCTGGCGTATCAGGTCTATCTGTCGCAACGCTACAGCCACGCTCCCAGCGGATACATGGCGCAGTTCCCGGCCACCTGGGGACAATCGGTGGTGATCCTGCTGGCACTGATCCTGATCCCGCTCACCGCGATCGTCCTCGTCGCCCAGCTCGGCCGGCACTACCGGATCCCCGACGAGCTGCTCACCGCTTCGACCGCCTTGGACTGCCAGCGCGCCTTCCAGCGCGTTTTCCGCTGGGACGCGTACTTCGTCTACGGACTGGTCTGCTTCGCGCCGGCGCTGGTCTTCGGCGTAATGGACCTGCCGGATTGGCAGCAATACCTGCTGGGCCTGTTGTCTGCCGCCAGCCTAACGGCGCTGCTGGTGGAACTCATCGTCTGGCTGCATTCCTGGCGGCGCTGCCTGCACCTGGCCGTCTACCTGGCGCTGCCGCTTGGCTATCTGGTGGTCCTGTTCGGGATGCAGATGCGCGTGTCGGAGCTCTGGGAAGCGCTGACCGGCTTCGTCGATGTGATGCCTGGGCTGCCCACGTCGCGTGAACCTGAATTAATCGTGACCAGCACGGTCGCGATCCTGCTGGCCTTTCTGGTCGCCAGCCAAAGCCGGCGCCTGCCCGCCGGCCGCGATCCCTGGCGCCCGTAATGCTGGCGGTTCGGCAAAGGCATTCGTGCACCATTCCGGGCCGCAGCCGGCCGCTACTCCACCCGATTTAATTCGGACCGCCCTTCGAAATAAGCGCGGCAAGCCGGCGCCCGCGCCATCCCCGCCTTTCCTCTTTTAAGCCACCTGGCCTGTTAATCCCGAATTGTACCATAGGTACATATTATCTAATGGCCAGTTCGAGGATGAATACTGGTTACCCATGTCTTGAACCTAAAGTGTTACCTATGTCTTGACCCTCCCCGCTCCTTCTGATCACTGACCACTGACCACTGACCACAGACAACTGGCCACTGACAACTGGCCACTGACAACCGCCAACTCCCCGCTCAGCCCTGGATATCGATCACGCCCTTCACCGCCGAGGCCCCGCCCCAGCCGGCGACCAGCGCCTCGGCGCTGCCCTTGCAGACGTTGCCTGTAACAATGAAACTGCCGTTGACCACGTAGCCGGTGCTGGGTACGGCCATCAGGCCGGACAGCCCGCTCACGTCACTGAGCGCCCAGTTGTTCTTCAGCGTGATCGAGCTGTAGTGGTCGCCGGTTCCCGGCAAGGTGTAGGCGCCGATCATCGTCAGCCCGCTCAGGCCGTCCAGGTTGGCCAGCGCGTAGTTCTCCTCGATCAGGATGCTCTGGCCGATCGTCGTCAGGCTGGACAGCCCGTCGACGTTCTCCAGCGCGTAATTGTGCCTGATCCGCAGGTCGCTCTCGTCGATCGTCAGCAGGCGGTTGAGCGCGTCGATCTCCAACAGCTCGGGGTTGTCGAAAATGTCGAGTACCCGGTTGACGGCCGCCACTGGGCCCAGCCCGTCCAACGTCAACAGGTGCGGGTTGTGCCGGATGCAGAGGAAATCGACCTGCGCCAGGCTGGAAAGCCCCTGCAGGTTCTCCAGCGAATTGCTGTATTCGATGTCGACCGTGCTGGTGACCGTCACGTGCTCCAGGCCGGTCAGGCTGACCAGGTTGTCGTTGTACCAGATCACGATCGAGTGCGAGGCGTGCACGATCGACGCGCCGGTCAGGGTGGTCAGCATATCGTTGTCCTCGATCTTGTAGCGGCCAGTAACTCCGCCGTCGTCGTAAACGTGCGTGATCCCGCCGATCCCGGCCAGGCTGGTCAGCGCATTGTTGCCGGTGATCTCCAGGTTGGAGACGGCCGGGCCGATCCCCTCCAGCCCGGTCAGCGAGGTCAGGCCGTGGTCATAGGCGATCCGGACGGTGAACTCGTCGCCGGTCTCCCAGCCCTCGGGCGGGGACTCCACCGAGCTCAGGCCGGCCAGCGTGGGCAAAACGTCGCAGTTCTCGATCAGGATGCCGCGGCCGATCGTCGTCAGCGCCGGCAGGTTGAGCGTGGTCAGCTGGCGCGCACGCAGCAGCGTCAGGCGCCCGCCGATCTGCGCCAGCGCGGGGAACTCGACCGTGGCCAGGTTGTCGTCGTGGTTGCAGACATCGAGATCGCCCAGGATTTGAGTCAGCGCCTCGCAGGTATCGACCGCGCCGATCCCCGAGCAGCGGTCGACGATCAGGCTGCCGCCGACCCACGCCAGGTCCTCTAGCCCGGCCAGGTCGGTCAACTCGTTGCCGGTGATCGTCAGCGTACCGGAGATCGCGTCGTACTGGCTGAATTCGGTCAGCGCCGCGGCCGTGTTGATCGTGAAATTGCCCTCGTAGATGTTCCAGTCGCCGACCGGCACCAGCATCCCGCCGAAGGTGCCGCCCGTCGACAGATTGCCATGCAGCATATGGTCGGTTGTCGTCGCGAAGCTGTCGGGTACGAGCTGCCAGTCGTCCGCGCCGGCCTGGTAGAACTTGAGGCCGGCGTCCGCCGCGGCCGAGGGCAGCTTGGCCGGGTCGTAGGCGACCGCCAGCTCGAACGGCTCCTCGAACTCGTAATCGACGGGCCGGACCTCCACCACCGTGCCGGGCACCAGCCGCGCGTCGGCGGGATAGTTCAACGGCGCGTGCACGACGATCCCGGCGAAGTCGTCGAAGAAGTTGATGCCATCCTCGGGCACGGTCAGGGTCGCCGCGCCGTCCAGGAACTCGAACGTGCCGCCCTCGCTCGTCACCAGCGCCAGCGGGTCGCCGCCGATGCCCGTGGCAGTCGCGTCGCCGTCGAACGGCGCGACGCGGTAATAGGGCACCTCGATCAGGTCCACTTCCGTCGTCAGGGTCAACAGCCCGCCGCCGTCCGGCGGCGTCGCGTCGGCCAGGAGTGCCTGGGCCAGTTCGGTCCAGCTGCCCTCATCCCGCGGCGTCGTGGTGGCCTGCAACACGTAGCCCGTCACGGTGGCCTGGAAATTCTGGCCGATCGGGGTGATGTCGCTGACGGTGATCAGCCCGTCGCGGTTGCCGTCGGCGACCTGCGCGACCTGCCAGTCCGCGGCGTCGGCACCCTTGCCGAAGTGCACGCCGACGGGGGTGATGTCGTTGACCGTCACCATGCCGTCCTGGTTGTAGTCACCCGCGTTGCGGTAGGTCCAGGTAAAGGCGGCCTTGCCCCACTCGCTGCCCTCGCCGGCGGTCAGGTCGTCGACGCGGCAGGTGGCGATCTGCGGCGCGGCGGCGGACTGGCGCGGCTGGGCGGCCAGCAGGTCCGCCAGCGTGGACTTCAGCGTGCGCCAGACCTGGGGATCGACGCCCTCGGGCCGCGGCAGCAGCTCCAGCTCGGCCAGCGCCGTCGGCGGCGCGGTGGAATCCGGCGGGCCGCCCGGCCCATTCCCCGCGCAAGCGGCTAACATGAGAACAACGGTGAGCAGTAGTGCCTGGAACAAGCGAGCATGGCGCGGCATGGCGGTCCTCCCGACAACCCATCAGCAGTTATCGCTTCAATTCTAGCGCGCCTGCGACCGGCGTCAAGAGGCGCGAAACCACCGTAGTCACTCCAGCCTCCCGTAGGCCAGGATGCGGCCATCGTTGGCGGTTAGCCAAATGCGGCCATATCCGGCCTGCAGGCCTTTCCATTGATCAGCGCCGGTGGCTCGCCGGTATCGGCGCCGGTGCGTGAAGTAAGGTACAGCCCACCGTCCCAGCCCGGGCCGAGGTCCAAGCCGCCGCCCGCCAACACGTAGCGACGATCCGGCCGTCAGGATGGCGGCGCTCCAGCATACTGCGCTACCGGCGCCGTCCATGGCGCCGGTAGCTGCCTGAGTTACCCCGCGGGCCCCGTTACTGCTTCAACAGCGTCACATGGCCCGTGAAGTAGCGCTTCGGCTTGGTTTCCTGCTTGGGCTTGTCCTTGGTGGACATCGTCACCAGCAGCACATCGTGCGTCCCGTCGGCGTTGAGGTCCGGGCTGACCCAGCAGGCCAGGCCGTCACAATCCTCGTCGGGCCCGTCAAACGCCAGCGCCACGATGCGCGTGAATTGCTCCGCGCTCGGGATATCGCCCGTTTCGAAGAACACCTTGTACTCCTTCGGATTGAAATGCGTCAGGCAGACGCCGTCGTCCGCCAAGAGCGCCACGTCGACAAAGGCGCCGTCGCCCGGCGTGGTGGTGATGAGCTCGCTGAGCAGCACGTTGCGCGCCGCCAAGTCGCGGTGGATCACGCGCAGGCCGCCGGTGCAGGCCATCGCGAAGACGGCCGTCTGGTCGCGCTCGCGCACGGCGCCGTCGCAGAAGCTGAACTCCGCGGCGGGATCGAGGGGATTGGCCAGGTCGTCGGCCAGTTCGCTGAGCTCCCAGCCGTCATTGCCGGGCTCGGCGATCCAGAGCTTGCCCGCTGTCTGGTAGGTGGCGCAAGCGCTGTCGGCGCAGCGGTAGGCGCGCGGCGAGCTGGCCACGACATCGGGCGGCGAGACGTATTCGTGCAGCCAGCCCATCACGCCCGGCGCCTGCCAGGCATGGCGGATCCGGCCGGTGGTCCGGTCCTCGTAGAAGACGTTGGCATTGCCGTCGACATCGAAGACCGCCTGGCAGCGCGCGCCCGCGTCGATCGGTGTCCCGAGTTCATCGCTACCCTCGTCGTAGTTGCTTTGCGGCGACCAGACAAGGCTGGTCAGGCTTTCCGGCGCCAGCCAGCGCAGCGGCCCGACGCCGCGGGTGGCATCGTAATACACCGCCAACAGCCCGCCGTCGGGAGTTGCGACCAGGTCGTTGGAGCTGCCGGCATCGTCCTCGCTGGTCAGGGCCTGGGTAAACCAGACGCGGTCCGCCAGCCACATGTGGTAGAGCTGGCCGGCCGAGCTGTCGTAGTACGCCACATGCGGCCGCCCGCGCCCGTCGGGGGAGATGCTGATGCTCGCGCCGAAGCGCTCGCCGGGGCTGCCCTTGACGGTGCCGTCCCAACCCTTGCGAAAAACCTGCACGGTACCGTCGGGCAGGTCGGACGGGCGGACGCTGACGGCGTCGATGGTCAACGGCGCGTCGCCATAGACGACCAGTGCCAGATCCAGCCACGGACCGGTCGTGCCGCCCTGGCTGTGGCCGCTCAGGCGCGGGCCTTCCGCGCTGTCCGGCTCGTAGCTCAGCTCCTGCCAGTCCCAGCTGTCGGTCCGCCGGTTGGCGATCCCCGCGAATACGCGCTGCGAGCTGCCCTCCGGCAGCATCTGGCTGAGCAGGCTCAGCGCGAGCTGGGGCTCACCCGCCAGGTCGGTCACGTCGAAGCTGTACACCGCGATCGCCGCCCGTGACAGGCCGAAGTCGCTGGCCGCCGGCTGCTGGTCGGCGGCGTCCTGCGGCGTGAACACCGCGGTGCTGCCGTCGACCGCGACGTGCTGGTTGAGCAGGTCCGTCCGAAACGAGCTGCCCAGCGCGCTGGCCGGCGTCTCGAGCGCCGCCGCACTGTGGGTGATCTGGCCGGGCCGCGGCAGGTCCGCCGCGACTTGAGCGACGGGCCCGGCCTGGTCGGTCGCGACCGGGGAACCGCCGGCGCAACCGGTCGCCGTAACCAGCGCCAGGATCAACACGGCCCAGGGGACGGGCCGCCGTAACAAGTAGCCCCGCATGGCTGTTGCCATTTCGTTCTCCTTAGTACTGCGACTGTATTCAGCGCGCGCACATGGATGCATCATACCCAGAATTCGGCATTATCGATGTAGTACTAAGGCTGTTCCGAACATAAGTCCAAACGGGGCTCGGAGCGGGCTCATCGCCCTTTCGCGCCTGCGCTGGCCGGAACGCCGGTGGGCTGCCGCGTTAAGATGGTAATCTATACATCCGCTAAGCATATGTGCTAGACTTGTTTTATGCTTGCCAGGATTCGTGCTGTGTCGATCGTGGGGTTGGACGCGTTCGAGGTCGAGGTGGAGACGGACATCCGGCCGGGCCTGGCCAAGGTGATCATCGTCGGCCTGCCCGACGCCGCGCTCAAGGAGTCCGAGGCGCGCATCGAGAGCGCCGTGAAGAACAGCGACCTCGAGTGGCCGATGCAGCGGATCGTCGTCAACCTGGCGCCGGCGGATCTCAGGAAGGAGGGCCCCGGCTTCGACCTGCCGGTGGCGCTGGCGATGCTCAGTGCCCACGGCCAGTGCGATCACACGCGCCTGGCGGGCTACCTGATCGCCGGCGAGCTGAGCCTGGACGGCAGCCTGCGGCCGGTGCACGGCGTGCTGCCGATGGCTTTAAAGGCGCGCGAGCTGGGGCTGGGGGTGATCGTGCCGGCGCAAAACGCCGCCGAGGCCGCGGTGGTCAGCGGCGTAACGGTGATTCCGGCGCGGCACCTCGGCGAGCTGGTCAGCTGGGCGCGCGGCTATACCGAGCTGGCGCCGCAGCCGCCGCGCCGGATCGCCGACCTGCTGGAAAACACGCCGCAGGACAGCGACTTCGCCGACGTGCGCGGCCAGGAGCACGCCAAGCGCGCGCTGGAGGTGGCGGCGGCCGGTGGGCACAACCTGCTGATGGTCGGCCCGCCCGGCTCTGGCAAGACGATGCTGGCCAAGCGCGTGCCGGGCATCCTGCCGGACTTGAGCGAGGAGGAGGCGCTGTCCGTCACGCGGATCTACTCCGTGGCCGGGTTGGTCGACGCCGACGTCGGGCTGGTCACCTCGCGCCCATTCCGCGCGCCGCACCACACGGCGAGCATCCCCGGCGTGATCGGCGGCGGCACGATCCCGCGCCCGGGCGAGATCAGCCTGGCGCACTGCGGGGTGCTGTTTTTAGACGAGATGCCCGAGATGCCGCGCACGCTGTTGGAGACGCTTCGGCAACCGCTGGAGGACGGCGAGGTGACGATCAGCCGCGCGAATCTGTCGCTGACGTTCCCCAGCCGCTTCATGCTGGTCGGGGCGATGAACCCCTGCCCCTGCGGCTACTACTCCGACCCCAAGCACAAGTGCACGTGTTCGATGGGGCAAATCTTGAGCTACCGGCAACGGCTGTCCGGGCCGCTGTTGGACCGCATCGACATGACGCTGGAGGTGGCGCGGCTGCCGGTGGAGAAGCTGGCGGTGGACGACGCGCCGGCGGGTGAATCATCGGCGGCGATCAAGGCGCGCGTGATGGCGGCAAGAAAACGCCAGCGCGAACGCAACCAGCCCATCCCCAGAAGCGCCGTAGCGGCGCCGTCCCCGGCGCCGGATTCCAGTGACGCTAGCGCTACCCCCGGACTTGTGGCTCCAGTGGGGCAGGCATCCCTGCCTGCCAACCTTAGCCCCTCCCCCGGCGTCACCAACGCCGCGCTGACCTCGCGCCAGGTCCGCGCCTACTGCAAGCTCGACCCCGCCTGCCAGGCATTACTCACCCGCGCCATCGAGCGCCTCGGCCTCTCGGCGCGCGCCTATGAGCGCATCCGCAAAGTCGCCCGCACCATCGCCGACCTCGACGGCAGTGACGACATCCAGGTCCCGCACCTCGCCGAGGCGATACAATATAGATCAGGTGAAGAAAGACTGAGGGGGTAATTTTGGAGGAATAGTCATGTCACGTTACATGCTTGTAATTAGTTTTCTTTGTTTGGCTTCACTACTCATTCTCGGGGCATCCTGTGTTGAGGATTCAGACTCAGGCTCATATTCTTCAAGCACCGTGAAAGGAAGCTCAGCGGAAACCTCTGCTGGCAGTGAAGAATTACCAACTGCTACCGCACCACAAAGTGCTTCAGTTGATGAATCGCAACTTGTAGAGCAAAAATTCGAGCCTTTGGAATACGAGATTGTCTTAGAGAAGGACTTAAGCCTTAAAGCCTTGAAGGACAAGCCGTTCTCTCAGCACAGCACCAAGGAGCTTGAAGCCTTGCCAATGAATGTGCGCAAGCAATACAGCATTTCCGTTGGCGAGGATTTCAAAGCTGGCCAGATCGAGCCTACGGTCAAAGCCTTGATTGATAGTGCTTTGGCAAAAGATGCAGACATAGACGAGATCGTCGTTTTCGTTTACACGGTTCCCGATTTAGTTGGCGAGGCTTTTGACGTGGCCAAAGCCGAATGGGCGCCTGACGGAAAGTGGGGTAGCACAACGCCAGAGATTGCGGAATCCAATGACCGAGGTTCTTACAAGCTTGTTTTGACCATTTGTGAAGACCTCGAGGAGTACTTGGTACTGCGTAGTGAAAAGGTGGAACGCTTTGGGTTTTCCACTGAGGAGCGCAAGCAGATATTCACTGAGCTAGTATTAGCTGAAGACCGCGCAGCTAAGGAGGCTGAGGAGCTTTACCCAATTGACCCTCTTGATCCTGACTTCAGTCAGGACAACCTGATGAAGAATATCGACAAGGAAGACGAGCTTTGCAAGGTTTATACAAGTCAAGTTTATGAGCAATACGGGATTGACGAAGATATAGCAGATCAGATCTCGAGCGAGGCCTGCGAGAAGCGCTGGCCAATGCCCGATATTGAGTAATTTGGTCCCGCATCTCGCCGAGGCGATCCAGTACCGCAGCGGCGAGGAGCGGTTGCGGGGGTAAAGATGGCGCGGGTAAAATATAAACAGCAGATGGGGATGACGATCGAACAGCTGAGCGCAATGGTGGCGCAATTGGCGCAGCGGATTGCCGCGCTGGAACAGCTCATCGCGCGCACGCCGCCCAATGGCGGGCCCAGCTTCAAGGAGCTCTACGGCAGTCTGGCGGGCAAGCTCACGGCCAGCGACGAACTGCTCGCGCAATGCGAGTTCCGCCTTGACTGGGACAAGCTTGATCCGCCGGAGTAAACCGGATGAACCTGCTGGTCGATACGCATGCCCTGGCCTGGTGGCTGGAGTCCAATCCCAAGCTCAGCCGAGCGGCGCGCGAGGCGCTGGCGGCGCCCGAGACCATCCTCATCATTCCGGTGATGGTGCTGGTCGAGCTCATGTACATGGGGGCCAAGCTTGGAATCGATGAGTATCTGGCGCAGGACCTCAGCCTGCTCAGGCAGGCGCGCGATGTCCGTGTGCTGCCCATGGACGAGCGGCTGCTTACGCAGATCGACACGCGGCTGAACATTCACGACGCGATCATCATCGCCAGCGCGCTGGACTACGCGGCCAGCACCGGTGAGGCGGTGCGCGTGGCAACCAGGGATTCGCAGATCACCGCCAGCGGCTTGGTTGATTGCCTCTGGTGAGATCACGGCGGCATTCGCACCTCGCCGAGGCGATCCAGTACCGCAGCGGGGAGGAGCGGCTTAGGGGATAGTGAAAGTAGAAAGCGAAAGTGGAAAGTAATTGAGACAAGCACAATGCCCATAAACCTCTGTGTGGAAGGCGTCCCCGACGCTTGTCACAAACGGCATCGCTTTAAGCAACCGTAGCGGCGCCGTCCCTGGCGCCGGATTAATCCGGCGGCGCGGGACCCGCCGCTACAGGGGTGGTGGTTTGTAATTGGTTGAGTTGACCAGTGTCGGATCAGCCTGGCATTGGCGGACTTCGGACCCCGGACTCCGGACTGGTGATGGCAGGCAAGGGGGCTTGCTCTGGTGTTCGCAAGCACGGGGGCTTGCTCTACTGAATCTCTGGCCACTGACCACTGGCCACTGCTCCGGCGGCGGGGAGGCCGCCGCTACGGATTGCAAGGCCGCCGCAACGGGCTTAAGCTTGCTACAATCTTGGCGGAGGTTACATGGCCGCGCTGTCGTTTGCCGGACGGTTGGAGCAGCTGGCCCGGGCCAGCCGGCGGTCGGTCTGGTGGGGCGCGGTCCTGGCCGGCCTGCCGCTGGCGGGCACGCTGGGCGGCGTCGCCAGCTTCGCGCTGATCGACAGCATCGAGACCTCCGCCTGGTGGCAGCGCTACTTCGCCGGCGCCGGCAACTCCACCATGTTGTGGGGTTACGCGCTGTTCTACCTGCCGCTCTGGCTCGCCGCGCTCCTGATCGGCATCGCGCCGGCGCATTACCTGCTCAAGCGCCGCTTCGACGTCAGCTATCAGACCGGGCTGGCGATCCTCCACCACACGGATGTGCCGGTGCTGATCGCCAACGGCCAGGTCGCCGAGAAGCTGACGGCCGCCGCGGGCGTCGGCCTGCCCCACGCCCTGGCCCGGCGGGACAGCGGCGAGGATCAGCTGAAACTCGCCGCGGCCAACCTGCGCCTCCTGCAGGCGCTGGCGCAGTCCGCCGTGCCGGCGGAGGTCGGGCGGATCGGCCACCTGCGCCTCTTCCTGTACCCGCTGCCGCTGACGGCCTACGGCCTGGGCTCGGTCGTGAGCGCGCTCGTCTTGGGCTGCCCGTTCAACTTCGGGCTGAGCTGCCTGCTGGGCCCCCCGCTGGTCATCGCCGCCCGCAGCCTGGGCCTGCCCTTCGCGGAGTACCACGGCTATCTCGCCGCGATCTGCGATTTCCTGCGCGCCGCGGAACCGGTCGGCAGTGGCAAGTGACGGCCGCACGTCAAAGCGCCTTGGGCTTCCATCACAGAATCGCATCAAAGCTGGTCGGGGCTGAAGCTTACGCTCATCACTCCCGCCTGCCGGCACGCAGCCCCGCCTTGCGGGACCGCGCTAATACTAGTCATTGATCAGCAGCCGCTTTGGCGATGGCCGTCGGCCTGATTCCCCCTTTAACCTTTCCCCTTTCACCTTTCACCTTCCCCACGCCTTTACCTGGATTTAGCCGGTTTCACGACATGCCGGTCCGGCCGCCACGGTATTATCTGGGATGGCACCGGACGACGGATCGCAGCAGGAGTTGGCCGAATGGCGGCGGCTCAACAACGAGTGGATGGAGCAATGGTCGCACCCGGTGTACCGGGCGATCTATCTCGGCGAATACGACGAGGCCCAGGCCGCGCTTAAGCGCGCCGAGGCGGAGCTGGCGGCGGGCCGGCTGCCGGCGGATGTCGCCGAAGCCCAGCAATACAACCTGGTGTTCACCGCCTGCCGGCTGCACTGGGACGATGTCGCCGGCGATGGCTATGACCAGGACGACTACGACCGCGTGATGGCGGAATTAAGCCAGCCGGCCGCCACCGAATTCGGCGAGGGCATGCGGCTGTCCACCTACATCCGGATCAAGATCAACGGCGTCTTCGACGGCTTCGACACGCTCACCGGCGCGGAGTGCCGGTCGATCATCCAGCGCCTGCCCGACTACCTGCTGCCGCCGGTCGTCCACCAGATCGCCAAGCTGGCGTTTGTGCAGAACGACGTGGAGCTGTTGGGCGCCGCCCTCGGCGAGTTGACGATCAACCCGATGCAGCGGCTGGGCCAGGCCACCTGGCAACGGGCCAACATGCTGTACCAACTGCTGGCGGGCAAGGCGACGCGGCGCGATGTCGCGGAGACGATCAAGACGCTGACGGTCCGGCCCCAGCTGGTTGACTTCCACGACACGATCTGGCCCGCCTGCCGCGCGGCCGGCCTGGTCGACGCCGACCTGGAGCAACTGCTGGCCGAGCGCGAGGCCGAGGTGCTGGCCAAGACCGAGGTGCCGGGGCCCGAGCGCCGCACCAAGTCGTTCCGCGGCGGGACGCAGTAACACTTGTAGGGGCCAGTCTAAGACTGACCCTTGTCTGGTATGAATCGACCGCGGCGGGAGTTATTCCGACGGCGATTAGAGCAGCGTGGCGCCGGCGGCACACCTGCGGACATTACCCCACGGCCGGGCCGGATATTGAACGTTTGTCCTGACTGCCTCACGTGACCGCCTTTTCCCCCTGCCTCCTTCTCCCGCCTTCTCTCTCCCGTCCAAACCTCCCCGCCCCTCCCCGACTCCTCCGAAGCCTTAAGTCCATAATATGTACCTCGGGTATAATTCATCCTTTGACCGGCCCGAGGGATTGAAGAGCACGAGCGGCATTCGCGCATGCATCACCCCAGCGAATAAACCCTCATGAACACTGGGCGCACAGTCGCGCCAGGGCGGAACGCCGCGGCCCAAACCACCCGCTCGCGGGCACGGCGGCCCGCGCCACTGCTCGACTTTGATCAACATCCACTTTGGCCTACGGCCTATGGCCTTTGGCCTGGTTTTCCCCCCTTTAATCATTAACCTTTCACCTTTTACCATTCCTACAGCTATCAACCGCTAGGCAAACGGGTAAACGTAATGGTACAAATTACCAGAGGCAAACATCCCCGGCCGCGCGGGCGGCCCCAAAGGTGGCGGATATGCGGTATTTCGGCAGCGCAATCGCGTTGATCATGCTTCTCATGGCGGCCTGCGGCGGTGGCCAGACGGCCGTCCCCGACCCCCAGGGCCAGAACACGCCCACGACGCCGGCGGACTACGGCCTGCCCTCGCCCTCGGCGCTGGCGCACACGGCCAGTGCCAATTCGACGACGCAGCTCGACGCCAGCGAGTTCCTGGCCACGCACTACGACAACGTGCTCGACGTCAACACGACCGCCGAGTTCATGCCCGACTGGCCGACCGACGGCTCCGGCAACCACGAGCTGGCCTGGGCGGTCTACCCGTTCACGATCGACACGGCGGAGCGCTTCAGCCGCGTCGAGCTGGACTGGCACTCCGCGCCCGTCGGCTGGATCGGCGTCAGCGACTTCAGCACCGACAGCTGGAACTGGTCCCAGGGCAGCGCCCAGGCGGCCCTGCCCGGCGACCTGAGCGACTACGTCGATGAGAGCGACGTGATGTACGTGCTGGCCGCGGTCTACGGCCAGGGCACGTTCCTGCTGAACGAGCTGAACCTGATCGAGCAGGCCGGCGGCGGCGGCTTGACCAACCTGTTCTTCCTGCACCACTCCACCGGCCAGGGCATCATCAACGGCGGGGTGCGGTCGGCGATCGCCGCCTACAACACGGCGCACTCCACCAGCTTCGAGTTCTGGGACCACTGCTACACCTGGGAATCGCTGCCGGACTGGCCCGGCGGGCTGGTCGATCCCGACGGCAACGCGACGGGCACCAGCTACGGCGGTCCCTGCGACGATACGGACCCGCCGGATCTGTACGAGATCTGGACGAGCGGCGAATCGAACTATGTCGAAGTGCGCAATAACATCCTGGACAACCACGAGGTGATTGCCTTCAAGTCCTGCTTCCCGGCCTCGGCGATTTCCTCGAGCGGTATGCTGCAAAATTACAAGGACTACTACCTCGGCATGCGCGACGTGTTCGATGCGCACCTCGACCACCTGTTCGTGGTGATGAGCACGCCGCCCTTGCACCCCGACGAGACCAACGCCGAGGACGCGGCCCGGGCGCGGCAGTTCGCCAATTGGCTGAAGAGCAGCACCTACCTGAGCGGGCATCCCAACGTGGTCTGCTTCGACCTGTTCGACCAACTGGCCAGCGACGGCAGCGACGGCCCGATCAATACGCTGAGGACCAGCTACCTGCCGGACTGGACGGACAGCCATCCCAACGCCGCCGGCAACGCGGCGGTGGCGCCGGTGTTCGCCAACTTCCTCTGCGACTCCGCCGTGGCGTATGCGCCGTAGGGCAGCGTAAGCAGCAAGCGTAAGTGATAAGCGTAAGCGGCAAGCGTAAGCGGCAAGCGTAAGCTTAAGCAGTATCGCAAGCCCCCGTGCTTGCGTCATCGTTAGTAGAGCAAGCCCCCGTGCTTGCGTCATCGTTAGTAGAGCAAGCCCCCGTGCTTGCGTCATCGCCAGTAGAGCAAGCCCCCGTGCTTGCATCATCGTTAGTAGAGCAAGCCCCCGTGCTTGCGTTGTCCGCACAATCCCGCCCAGGCGGGATTGCGGGTACTGCAGGCGGCTCTGCCTGCAGACCTCTTAATGTCTACGGCCACGGCGGGCCG
>JAFGCY010000035.1 GCA_016932385.1 bacterium
AGGCGGCGGCGGCGGCGGTGGCGGCGGAGGTGGCGGCGGCGGCATCGAACCGGGCAGCGCCACGCCTCCCAGCGGTTCAGGCTTCGTTGGCACGCTTAATCTCCCGCCCGCCGGTGACGAGGATCCCCTGCAGCGCAGGCCCGGCGGCGGTGGTGGCGGCGGCGGCGGTGAAGGCGGCGGTGGCGGCGGCGTAGCCGGTGGCACCGGTGGCAGCGCCATCAACCTCGACACGATCCTGGTTACCGACCTCGAGTACATCACCAATAAGCGCGGCGAAGTACTCGACATCAGCGGGCTCGACACGCTCCGCAAGGTCAGCCGCAACCGGCTGATCTCGGACGAAGCGGATGAGCGCACATACATCGACATCAACATCAGTCACATCTTCGAGTGGTCCCACCTGCTGTACCTGCCGGAGTATCCGGTGTACAAGGAAGACATCTGGTTCCACAGCTATCCGCTGCATATCCCCGGTCTGCCGATGGATGAGCCGATCCTGACCAAGTTCATGTACAAGCTCATCGACTTCAGGACCGTGGACACGCGGCGCGTCGCCGTGATCGATGTCAGCGGTGTGGCCGACTGGAACATGGAATGGGATGAGCGGACCGAGGAAGAGCTGACCGAGTTCAAGAGCTGGGGCAGCATGGGCATCTCGGGCCGTTACTGGTTCGATTACGACAACAACGAGATCTTCGGGATCGAACGCCCGCCGTTCCGCGACTGGCAGTATGAGCGGTCGTACCCGGGCATGACGACGATCCAGTGGAATGAGTATCCCTTCTTCCAGCTGCGTTATCCCGGCATGGTCATCAACTGGGAGTTCTTCTACAACACGCGCGTAACCGATATTTCCGGCAAGCCGCGGTTGGTGGAGATCGAGCCCGAGGAACTGCGCCGGTACATCGTGCTGAACCTGTTCTGCCAGCTCGAAGCCGAGTAGCACGCAAAACAGTCTGCAAACAAAGCCCTGGTTCGCCAGGGCTTTTTCATTTCACGTGGCATACTTGAAACGCTAATTCGAAGCACGAGGTTTGGGGCAATGCAACGTTGGCTGCCATTGCTGATGATTCTGGTTGGGCTGGCCCTGGCCGCCCTGTACTTCGGTCCGGGTTTATACCGGAACATGCTGTTCAAGCGCGACTGCCAAGGCTTCATGACCGCGGTCAGCACCGGCGATACAAACACGCTGCTGAACTACATTGAGCAGAATCAGCGCAACACGCTGGCCCAGCTAATCAGCAATGTGCCGCCAGATTACTACCGGCGGATCGAGACACTGAAGCTGACCAGCTGGCAGAAAACCGACCCGGCAACGATCTGGGCGATCGTCACCCTCAAGCTGGACAACGATACCGCCGGCTTGGGGCTTTACCAGGGCAAGTTGCGCTGGCGTTACGATGACGCCGGCCGCAGCTGGACCTTGGACATACTAGACAGCTACGGCGCGGTCTACAGCACGTCAGGCGATCCGGAGTGGATCTCGCTGGAGGATGCGCTTGGGTACGCCAAGGCTCTGCGATGAATACCAAGGTAAATCCCTACACGCCCGGCACCCATGAGTACTATATGTATGAAGCCCTGCGGCTGGCGCATGGCGGCATGGGCTGGGCGGCGCCGAATCCCATGGTGGGCTGCGTCCTGGTCCGTGAGCAGCGGATCATCGGCGGCGGATTTCACGCACGCGATGGCGAGCAGCACGCCGAGGTCAACGCCTTGGAGAACGCGGGCGATGCGCGGGGGGCAACTGCCTACGTGTCGCTGGAGCCATGCTCGCACCAGGGCCGTCAGCCCTCTTGCTGCCACGAACTGGCCCGGGCCGGTATCGCGCATGTCGTCTGGGGCGCGGACGACGTCGATCCCCGTACCGCCGGCTGCGCGCGCGCGGTGTTGGCTGAGCTAGGCATCACCAATTGCGGCCGGGCCCTGGTGCCGGAATGCACGCAGTTCCTGGATTACTATCTGCAGGCGCGCCGCCTGGCGCGCGCCTTTATGCATCTGAAACTGGCCTTGAGCCTCGACGGCAAGGTCGCCTGTGCCAACGGCGACAGCCAATGGCTCAGCGGACCGGCCAGCCTGGGCTACGCACATTACCTGCGCTACAAGTACGATGCAGTGCTGGTCAGTTATCGCACGGTGTTCGCCGACAATCCTCACCTGACCGTCCGGCCGGAGGTCCTGGCTACTTATCACGAGCCCACGGCGCAGGCCCGGTTGCGCCAACCTGTCCGCGTCGTTCTGGATGCGCGCTTTGAAATCATCCCTCGATTGACATCGCTTAACCTGGGAAACCTGACCGGCGACAACTTCCGCGAGACATTGCCGCGGCTGATTGTAATTGGGGCGCAGGCGCATCTGCCACGAACCCCGCAGGCAGATCCACAGATCGCTCTGGTTGGCCTTCCCACCGTAAACGGGCGGCTTGCTTTCAAGGAGATCAGCTCAACCCTATTTGGGATCGGCATTCACAGTGTGTTGGTCGAAGGCGGCGGTGGTTTGGCCGCGGCAATGCTGGCGCAACAGGCCGTGGATAAGCTGACATTGGTTTATACCCCACACCTGATCGGTGCCGATGGCATCGGTTTCACACCGGCAATGGGCTTGATAAAACTGGCGGATGGCGTGCGGTTGGAATCATCCAGTTCAATGATATTGGGTAGCGACGCGCTCATGGAAGGCTACCCCAAGTGGGAATAATGCTGCTTGAGCGCTACTTGTCATAAACTAGGTCAAAGTCTGTAAAGTGAAATCAGGGAAAAACTGTTGAGAGATTGGCATTCCTTTGTTACTATTTATGTGCCAATACTCTATCCGGAGTACCAACATGGCCCAGAACGAACTAGGCAACTATCTGAGACTGCTCAGAATTAAAAACAATTTCACGATGACGCAGACTGCGGAGCGGACAGGCATCACGCAGGGCTACATCAGCCAGATCGAAAACGGGATCTATACGCCCTCGGCCAAGACCTTGGCCAAGCTGGCACGGGCGTATAACGTACCGGAGATCCACCTGCTGCGGAAGGCCGGTATCGTCCAGTTGACGAGCATACCGGGCACCGACGACGAAGCGCCGATGGCGGACGTCGATCCGCTGGTCGAGATCTCCGACGCCAACGAACTGGTTGAGCAACTCAAGCGCGGCCTATCCAGCCTGGAATATCTGAGTGATCAGCTCGGGCAGCGCGCGCAGTTGGCCAACATGCCCAGCGAGGCGGACATACTGCGCACGCAGGAGGAGATGAGCCCGGAAATGACACTGGCGCTCTACGATTCCTCCTGGCAACCGCTCGCCAATGCCGCTGGTGAAGCCGCGGCGATGCGGATTCCGGCGTACATGTGCGCTGATGACACCGACGCCTTCATCCTGACCGTGGCCGACGACGCGATGGCGCCATTGATCATGCGCGGCGATTGGGTTGTAATCAGTCCGGCGGCCGAACTGGAATCCGGGCATGTGATCGCGCTCAACGACCGCAACCAGATCCAACTGCGCAGCTTCATGGCCGCCAATGACGTGCTGTCGTTGATGCCGCTGAACCCGGAGTACCAGTCCAAGGGCCTGATCGTCGACCGCAGCAAGGATAAGGTCGAAATCATTGGCCGGGTGATGCGCATCGTCAATCGTGAAATCTAGCCCCGCGCCGGTTTCCAGTCCGCGAACCTACCGGCTGCCATTTGGCCCACGTATGCTAGGCTTGCAGCATGGCTGAGCACCGATACAGCCGTTTGGCGCGCTACGCCGGGTTCCACGCCACCTTGCCGGTCTGGCAGGCTGCTTCGTGCGCCATCGTCGGCCTCGGCGGCCTGGGCGGCGGTTTGGCGACGCAGCTGGCCCGATTGGGCGTGGCCGACCTGTGGCTGATCGACCGTGACGTAGTATCGGAATCGAACCTGGGGCACCAGCAGCTGTACACAACCGAGCAGGCCCGGCAGGCCGTGCCCAAGGTGCAGGCCGCGGCGCAATGGCTGGCTGAAGTTAACCCGGCGGTTAAGCTGCATCCCTGTAATGCCGGCTTAACGTATCTGAGCGCCAGGGAACTGCTGGGCCAAGCTAAGCTGCTGTTTGACGGACTGGACAACTACTACTCACGGTTGTTGCTCAACGACTGGGCGCTCAGTTCCCACACGCCGTACTTCTACGCTGGCGTCGTGCGTGGCGAGTTGTCGGTCAAGGCGATAATTCCAGGCCAGACCAGCTGCCTGCGCTGCCTGATCGATCATCCGCCTGCTCCCGGTGAGGTGGAAACCTGCGCCAGCGGTGGGCTGTTCCCGCCGCTGCTTGGCATCGCCAATGCCCTGCAGATCGACCTGGCCAACCGCTGGCTGGCCGGTGAGTTTTCCGCGGCGGACGATGTGCTGTATTCCCTGCGGCTGCCGGACTGGCAGTTTCGGCAGGTGCATGTTCCCCGGCGTCCGGACTGCCCGGCCTGTCAGGGACGGTATGAATTCCTGGATGGCATCCTGGATCCCTATGCCGTGTCGGACTGCTCCGGCGAGATCGCCATCCAGCTGAAGGCAACGCCGTTAGAGGAAATGCAAGCGCTGATCGATCGGCTAAACCGCTACCGGACTCGGTGCCATCCTCACCATCTCGTGGCCGAGGCCCCAGACCACCAGCTGATCGTCTATCCCAGCGGCTGGGTGGTATTGCGAGGCTCGAACGACCGGAATATCCTGGCGCGCCTCATGTCCGAGGCAATGGGCCTTTAAAATCAGGTCAAGCCTGCTGGCGACAAGGTATGATTAGATCATGAAACTGCTTATACAGACGCTGGTGGTTATCGCGCTGCTGACCGGCTTGGTTGCCGTGTGCACAAGCTGCCCGACCAATCCCGACGCGGAGAAAGCCGTGCAGGAGAAGGTTAAGGTTCCCGGGCTGGATGAAGCGATCCTCGCGAAGGACCGCACGATCAAGTCCGCAATTATGATGACCTGGACAGCCGATGTGGAACTGGCCCAAGAGCAGTTGGCGGTTGAAGATGTGCATGCCGGCAAGGTCCGGATCACCGGCGTTGTCAGCCGCGAGGAATTGAAGGAGCGCGCCGAGCAAGCCGCCAAGGAGATCGATGGCGTCGTGGATGTCGTCAGCACGATCACCGTCGATGAAAGCCTGCAGGAAAACCGGATCAACCTCGGCGACATGTGAGTCCGCGGCCAGCGGGGCCGGGACAGGTGCGATAATCTGATTACCATATGGGGTAAGGTATCAACATGAGACAGCTAAGCCTGACACTAATCGCAATCGCAATCCTGACGTTGATGACGTCTTGTCCGACGGGCCAGAGCGGTACCGAGACCGCCTCCGGCGGTGGATCATCCGCTGCATCCTCCTCGGGTGGCAGAGCCGCGTCCGGTTGGGGCAACGCGCCGGATTTCTCCTATACCGCTTTCGATGGTACTCAGCATAAGCTGAGCGAAAAAGCCGGAACACCGCTGGTCGTGAATTTCTGGGCCGGCTGGTGCCCGCCATGCAAGCAGGAAATGCCGGAGTTCGAGAAGTCGTACGTGGCCCACAACGGGGCGTTCGAAATCATCGCCGTTGCCGTTGACAGCACCTACGATCCGCAAGGCTTCTTCGAATCCCAGGGTTTCAGTTACATCGGCGGACTGGACATCGACGGCAAAACCAAGTACGTCGGCCAGAGCATACCGGTTACCGTTTTTATCGACCGCAACGGCAATCAGGTCGCCCGGAACGAAGGCCGGATGACCCTGGAGATGTTCGAGGAATACCTGGCGAAGATCCTTTAGCCGCCAGCCTCGCTATATCAGATCGAAGCTGTAAATGATGGGAATGCCGTACTCCCGAATCGTGTCGTTCACCGGTTCGCGGTAGTACATCATCACTGTAAAGAAGCTATTCTCGTGATAGGTGCAGAAGATCGAATAGTAGATCATCTGGCCATCGCCGTGGGATGAGTCGGCAATCTCGATCAACCGCCATTCCTGGCCCTCGATCACCAGTTTCTCATTGGAAGTCACGATCTCAAATTTCGCGGGATCGTCCTCCCAGCTCTCCAGCGCAGTGCCACAGATAATGTCGAAGCTGAGCTTGTCGATCGGCGCCTCAAATGAATCGACGCGTCCCCAGATCATCGTAATCGGCTCTCCGCCCGAGCCCTCCCAGCGAAACACCGATTCCTTCTCACCTTCCCAGCCTTCGTCCTGCGGGGTGATAATCCGCCCGCTGTCCGGCAGCTCCAAGGCAAAACCATGTTCGGGGGCTTCAAAACGCATATAATCGCCGCTACCCGGCACCACTTTGCTGGTTATGGTCGCGGTCTCATTGGTCTCGGACTCCGGTGTCTCCTGGGCCAGCACGGCTCCCGCCAACGCCAACAAGACGATCAGGCAAAGCAAGCCAATTCGGTTCATATCAACCTCCACGGGCATCAGCCCGTTAGCTGATTGTAGCGCATTGAAGCCCGGCGTGCATCAACTGAATGGTATGCTGGTGGCATCTTCCTCCCGAGGTGCGAAATGAAACGTTTGCTGGTAATACTGGTGGCAGTACTGCTCCTGGCTACTCCCGCCCAGGCACAGAGCGACGACGATATGCTGGCCGGCTTCAAACTGGGCAAATTCCACGTGATCGCAACCTTGCTGGCGGCCGATCTGGTGTATATCGATTCGCTTGCCACTGAGCTGAAAATCGATCAGATCTCCGACGAGAATTATGCTGCCGGCATTATCACTGACGAGGACATTTTCAACGCGCAGATCTTCATCGCCTATGTGATCTGGCGAAACCAGTTCATGATCCAACCGGCCTGTGAAACCGGACTGGATGCCGGCTCGTTCGATCACGCCGCGCTGGCGGAATACAAAGAGCCAATGCAGGCGATCCTGACTGATCTTATGGCGCTAAGCACCGACTTCTTGAACGGTTCTGATCTCGATGCGCTTAACGCGTTCGTAGCGGGAATTCGCACCGGCAATTACGCCGAGGATATGTTTGCGATGGCGGATGAAGCCGCAGTCGCCGCCGGCGACAACGGCGAGTAGCAGTCGGTCGAGCGCAACCGGCGGCGCACATCGCGCATCCTAGCAAGTGTGCCCGAAACCGGTTACAATGTGGCGAAGTTGGTAGTAACGCTGTACTGAACCACCGGCTGTGAGAAATAGGAGGAGGTGGCTTAATGCGCGCTGTGCATTACGCTGCTGTCTGTGTTTTGGCGGGATGGCTGATCGGTTGCGCGTCCACAGGCACATTGCCGCCGGCAAACTCGGGCAATTCAGAATCCGAACCGGCTGTCCAGGCTTTTCCGGCCAGTCCGCGTTCTGTCTCACTCGTGACTCCGCCGCTGATTCCCCAGGCTTATGCTGAAGGCAGGCTGCTATTGGGCGCGAATGCCGTGCAACAGGGCTTCACCTTCAATGTCAGGGCTGAAGACCACCGCCTGCGGTTCCAACCCACCGGCCTTCCCGCCGGTCCGACCACGCCACCTTACGCCTATGCCGTCTTCAGCTTCGATTTGTCGGAATACAGCGGGCCGCAGTCAATCAGCCTGGAATGGGAGGCTGAGCTGGCGGCAGCGCCCGGCGCTGCGGATTACTTCATCGGCCTGGGCAATTTCAGTGCCGACCGCTGGGACTGGTTCGGCGGTGCAGAGATCGCCGACGGCGGGATCCAGCCGGACAACTTCGCCGACTATGTATCCGCGCAGGATCGCCTGGTTGTCGCCGTCGTATTAACGGCGGAGACCGAGCCGCTGCTAACGGCCGTCACCGTCGGCAATCGCTGGGTGCTGGGCGAAGTCGACCTGACAAAGATGTACGCGCCACCCACTCCCGCCGAGTTAACCAGCGTGGAGGACTACCGGGCCTCGCGCAATCCGGCAGAGCAAGACTACGTTGTTGAATATCAAGACTACGACGAAGACGGTTTCCATACGCTGATCATCTCCTACACCGTCGATGAGCTGACGCTGTACGGCACGGCCCGTATCCCCCCCTGGGGGAGCAAGGACCGGTTCGCGATTCTGGTCTACGGTCACGGCGGCAGCGCCGGCTCCACGATCAACGATTTTTCGTTCCTCGACCTGCTGATCAACGATGACGAAGTGCGTGACAATTACATCTTGGTGGTGCCGACTTTCCGCGGCGAGCCGCTGTACGCCTTTGACCAGGGTATCTTCTACTCCGAGTCGGGAAGCGCGGTCGCTGACAGCGACGCCGACGATGCCCTGGCGCTGGTCGACTGTATCGTCAACCACTTCTCGGAAGCCGACGAGGACCGCATCATTGCCATGGGTATCAGCCGCGGGTCGCGCATGGCCCAAACCGCGGCGTTGCGAAATTACGGTGTCGCCGGGGTCGTCGATTTCTATGGTTTAACCGATTACTGGGTGCCCAGCGCCCAAACTTCGCTGGCGACCAGCCTGGAAGCGGCGTTGGGTGGCGAGGACCAAGGCACGACCATCGCGCAGTTGCTGGATGGCTCGATCACCGTCTGGGACTATCGGGCGGCGCTGGCCATGGCTTCGCCGGCGTATTTCGCCGAGCAGATGCCCCAGATCCAGATTCACCACGGCGTGCTGGATCCTCTGGTATCGATCGAACACGGTGACCGGCTGGCGGGCATCCTGGCCAGTCTGCCGGAAGCCAATTACGTCTATTACCGGTACGCTGAGGGAACACATAACACCGGCACACTGCCGGGATGCGGAGTATTCCTGAGGGACTTCTTGCTGGGATATCTGGATGTCGATTAGCTCGGTTATGGCGCAGGCTAGAACAGACCGGCTGATTTGATGGAGGTGATTGTATGCACAGAGTGAACAGTGTCATTGTGGGGGCAATGGCATTGCTGGTTTGCGCCTGTGCGCAACCGGAATACCAGTCCGCCGTCCCCATTGACGGTCAGCGAAACGCCGACCAGCCACCGCGGCTTGGGTCGCCGCGCGAAGTATCGCAAGCTGTGATTGCGCCGATCAAGCAGGTGTACGAGGGAGGCCAGCTGCTGTTGGGAGCAAATGCCGTTCAGTACGGGACCTGTTACAACGTCGCGGATGAAGACTACGGCTTACGCTTCCACCCCACCGGTGTGCCGGCCGGACAGACACCGGTCCCGCTGGCCTATGCCGTCTTCACATTCGATCTGGAGGATTTCGACGGCCCGGAGGTGATCAGCCTGGAATGGGAGGAGCCCGCTCCTGCGGAGGGCGACTACTTCCTCGGGCTGGGCAACTTCTTCTGGGATCACTGGGATTGGTATACCGGCTCCGCGATCGCCGGCCACCAGTACACGCCCAAGATCTTCAATAAATACGTATCGACGCATGATGTAATGGTCGTCGCCGTGATTGTCGCCGCGGACAGCGAACCGCGGCTCAATGCTGTGACGGTCGGCGAGCGCTGGATGATCGGCGGCGCGGACCTCTCCCTGCTCTACGCCCCACCAGTCCCGGCCGAAATGCATGGGGTCGAAGAAATTTGGGCGCAGCGCAATCCGGTGGCAGCGGACTTCGTGATCGAGGCCGAGGCCACCGATGGTGACGGCTTCCGGACGCTGGTCGTATCGCACACCGTCGACGACCTGACGCATTACGGCGCGGTCCGCGTGCCGCCCGGCGGGTCTCCGGGGGCTTTCCCGGTGTTAATGCAGAACCATGCGGGCGGCAGCGGCACGGGCGTTGGTGAGTTCTCCTTTATCGACACACTCGTAGAGAACGAGGAGATTCGCAACAACTTCATCCTGGTCGCCCCGTCCTTCCGGGGTGAAGCGCTCAGCGGCAACGACCTCGGTTCATTCATGTCCGAAGGTACGCAGAGCCTGTATAACCGCGATGCGGACGACGCGATCGCCTTGCTGGACTGCGTGTTGAGCAACTTCCCCGAAGCCGATGCCAGCCGCGTGATCATGATGGGCGTCAGCCGCGGAGCCCAGGTTGCCCAGCGCGTCGCGGAGCGGGACGACCGCGTAACCGGCGTGATCGAGTTTTTCGGCCAGACAGATTACTGGCTGCCGATCGAGCAGACCTATTTTGCCGCGGACGTGACCGCGGCCGCCAACGGCGAAACTGCCAGCGGCCTGGCCTACGGGCTGCTCAACGGCGATTTCAGCGTTTGGGACCTGCGCCTGAGCATGGTCCTGTGGTCAACGGTCTACTTCGCCGAGGACCTCCCGCGCATCCAGATCCACCACGGCGAGGAAGACCCCGCGGTCCCGTTCGAACAGGGCGCGCGCCTGGCAGCCGTGTTGGAAACCCTGCCGGATGCCGATTATCAGTTCTATCGGTATCCGAATGGCTCACACAGCACGTTTTCGCTCGATGGCTGCGGTGAGCGAGTGCGGGACTTTCTCCTCAGCTTCCTGGTGCTTGAGTAAGCTGGGGTCATCGCGCCTCACCGCGGATGTGATCAAACGTCGCCACCGCTGCCCTCGCCATGCGTCTTGAACAGGCTGCGCTCGAAGTAGTCTTTCACGGGATCCGTTTCGTACCAGGCGGGCACCGGTTGCGGCAGGCTCTGGTCATTGATCCACTCCACCCAGGCGTCGAACGGCGGGTAGACATTCCAGATTTTCTTGCTCTCGAGCGGCCAGGCCCAGGTGGTCGGCACGATGAAGCCCAGCGGACGGCCGTTGGCGTCCACCGGATCGCCGGGCTGGCGCCACAAACCCAGCGTATAACTGCTGTCCTGGCCGGGGTGCACGACCAGCTCGGGTTCGTAGGGGATCGGCGTATACGTGCCCTGGGACAAGGGCGGATCGAGGGTCATTTTCACGATCGCATAATCGCCTTCGACATAGGTGGTACCGGCCACGACGTTGCTGTAGTTGCCGCTGTCGTAGGCCGGCGGGATCGCCTGCTTGGTCGGCGCGAACACGGGCACGCTCGTACCGTCGTCGCTGGTCCAGATGCGTTGCGGGCCGTGGCGCTCGTCATTGACGTTGCCGTCGCCGTCGTCATAGTACTGGTCAACGACGCAGATCACATGCGCGCCGGGGAAAGCGGCCGCCAGGTTGAACTGCCAGTTGTGCACGTAGCCCGCGCCCCGGGCCAACGCCTTGACCAGGAACTCGACCTCGACCAGCTGGTCGTCCGTGTTACGCGTCTCGATCACGTGCATCTTGGCGACGAAATCGTTGTAGTCGTAATCGCTGCCGCTGTTCATGTCTTCCCAGACCATCTGCGCCAGCGAGGTACCGCCGTTGCTGGGATAATGCACGATCTCGCCGAGTGGTGTCTGGTCGGACTGGAAGCCCAGGCTCAAACCACCGGCCGGTGCCGTGTCCACGGTCGCCGCCAGGCTGTAGGGCAATTGATACTGGAACTTCGCCTCGTAAGTCCCGGCGGTGTCGTGGGCGATCTGGGTTTCCTCGAAGTCGAGGCCGGCACCGGCTAGATACCAGAGCCGGTCCAACTCCGCCCCGGCCGCAGCTTCGTAGTTCACGTAAAGGTCGATGCTGTCGCCTTCCTTAAACGGCCCCTGGGCCACACCGGCCACCGGTGGCTGACCGCGCTTGACCACACTGACCCAGTTATAGGCAAACAACTCACCGGCCGCCAGGTCGCTGACGGCTTTGGTTTCCACCAGGCGCGTCACGGCCGTCCCCGGGCACAGGCCGTACGCGGGATCGAGTTCCGGTGCGACGGTTGCCTCAAGCCGGCTGGCCGCATGCGTCGCGCTCAGGACAGCCTTGAAAGTCAGGCCCACGGGCGGGCCGGCTTCGTTCCCCTCGGGATCGGGGGTTCCGCCACCTCCGCCACACGCTGCCAGCAATACGACCACGCAACAAACAACCATAGTCTTCCAGCTCATCGTGCACCTCTCCTGTCATGCCAATAACGTCCGGAATCAACCGGCTTGCCCAACAAGAAAAAGCGGGACCGGGTGGGCCGGTCCCGCCTGAGCCTTGGTTAGATATCGCTACCGTCGCCGCCGTCGTGATCGCGGAGCGGATCGTAGTCCTGCGGATCCAGGCCCGCCGCGCGGAACAGCTGGATCACCGCCTGCAGGTTCTGCGGTTTAGGATCGTGGTTGTCGGTAATCACCCAGATCGCATCCTGCAACACGCCGAGGGGCGGATCGATCTGGTCGATCAGGATACACAGCAGCACCAGGTCGCTTCTTTGGTCGAGCATCGGCGTCCAGGTGTCCTGCGGTTGCGGGCCGGCCTTGTGCCGGTGCACGCAGGCGCCGTAGACCGGCGCGCTGACCGTCTCGCCCGGCGCGGTCAGGACGACCGTGGTATTGATCACCGTGAGGTTCTGGTGGTCGATGTTGCTGTTCTGGAAGGTCGTGCCCGGCACGATGATCAGGCGGTACTCCAGGTCGCTGTTGTTGGTGACCGTGATCGTGCCGATCTCGCCGGTGGCGGTCTCGCCGTTGGCCTGGATCACGTATTCGATGCCCGGCTCGGTATCGTACAGGTCGCCGGTCTTGCCGGCCTGGATCTCGACATAGCGGGGGAACAGCTCGTGCGTGCTGATCTCGTAATCGCGCGTGATGTCCAGATAGTTGGCCAGCTCGTTGACCACATTGGCCACCGTCCAGTCCTTGCCGAAGTTCAAATTGATCAGCTTGTAATCGTTGGCGCCGGTCAGGCACTTGAGCGTTATCGTGCCACCGAGCGGAACCACCTCCTGAGCGGCGACTTCGACACCGGCCATCTGGGTGACCACCCCGGGTTCGATCGCCGCCAGGTTGAAGATCGGCGGATCGTAGTTGAAGAAGATCCCCGGTACGCCCTCGCCAACCTCGCTGAGTACGAGGAACACGTCTACGCGCAGATACTGGCCGGCCGCCTGTGACGACGTATGGCCGGCGTGCGGCACAACCTTGGTGGCGGGATAGTACTGGCCTTCCTGGTCGAACGCGGTCACGACCACCAGGTTGGAGAGTGCCACCATGCCGACCTGCACGCCCGAAAGCGCGCGGCCGCTGTCGTTGTGCACCGTCGCTTGGACTTCCACCCCGGCATCGGCGTCGACAATCGTCGCCGTGCCCGTTGAAGTCGTGGATGAATACTGCGCCGTCGGTTCATGGTCCGGCTCGTCGATGACCGTGCTCCCTCCGCCGCACGCGGCGAAAACAGCCATCATTCCCAACAGCACAACAAGTACAAAGCCCGTAGGCCTGGCCTTTAACCCCATAGCGTTTCCTCCTGGTTACTCCACTAGCAGTGTAACTTGACTCGCCAAAATGCGTATGTGTTTACTTTATATTTAATATGATATTTTAATACTAGTAAAGCAGAGTTTAATATACCACACCCGGTCTGTTCGGAAGGGCTATTCAAAACCGCGGCGGCGCTTTTCGATCGCCCGCACGGCGAAGAACATGCCGATCAGCACCATCCCCAGCTGCTGCAATAGCAACAGTGGGAAGCGGAACCACTCCAGGGGATAGTAGTAGACGCTGGAGCATGAAGCCAAACCTCCCTGCTGATACATACGATAGGGAAGCGACCACGCCAGGATGTCGAATCCCAGCAAATCCATGTTAGGTAGGGATAGCGGATTGCTGGCCAGGATCGCCGTCGGCGACAGGTTGAAAGCGCGCGGCATCATGCAAAGCTGACTGGGAATTGGAATAGTGAAACCAATGAGTATGTCCAGCGCCGGTGGCACCAGCACCACCAGTGCTACTACGACAATCGGACTGAAGAACCAACCGGCCAGGACTTGCTTGCCAGAATTGGCCACGCTCAGCAAGATGATGAGCACCAGCCAGACCAGCGCGATTACCAGCAGAGCGGAGAAGATATTGGGATCCGGTTGCACCCAGCTGGGGGCTTGATAGCTGCCACCATTGGCAAACCTGAAATGTAATAAAGCAAAATAGGCTGTCAGCGGATTAATCACGGTGTTGACCAGCACAACGGCACCGGCAAATAGCGACTGCAGCAACCGGTTGGTCGTGCCGCGGCCCATCGTCACTGACCATAAGATAAGAATCAGCGAACCCGACGATCCACCCAATGTAACGCTGCCGATGGTGACCGGCGCCCACGTTAACAGGCGCAGAAACATTTGGTTTGAAACGTCTGCCTCAAGGTTAAAGGAAGAGATGTTGATAACACCGCCAAACGAAAAAGCAAACGCCGCCAATGCCACCATCAGCAAGCCGGCGCCTAGGCTCAACATGATTAGTGGTGGCCAAAACCGGGCCAGCAAAGCCACTAGGATTTCCCGGCTGCTGATGGGTAATAGTGCGATCTGATCATCCAACCGGATATCGGTCTGTGCTTGCGATGCATCACCAGCAAGGAACCTAACTGCCTGAAGGAAAGTGATGTACATGGTCCTGGCCAGCGCGATCAAGTAGTAAATCAAGCCCAGGCATGCTCCGACGGATACGCTGATCCAGATCACGTTCTTAGCGGGAAAACCATCGAGCACAACGGCATCGAAACCCAGAATCAGCGCAGGTACCACATAAAAAAGGGCTAGCCAAAACAACAGGTTGCGCCTGACTCCGCTGGCGCGGGCCTGGCGGCGCTGATGGGCGGTGCTCAGGTAATGCAGCAGCGGTGAGTGCGGCAGGTTTCTGATGGCAGACCACCAGGACACCTGTCGCTCTAGGTTCATCGTCCAGACTCCCACTGGTGGATTAGACGCAAAGCCGTCGGGTTGGTTCGCGCGGCCGCGTATCCGCTCAAACCGCTACCTGTCATCATACATTTTATGACCGCGCTAAAATAGCGGCATGCCTGTCATCGGAATATCCGTCGCGCGGTTGCATGAGCTGCTCAAATCCGACATCTCCCAGGAGAAGGTCGCCGAGTTGCTCGAGCAGATCGGCTGCGATGTGGAAGGTGTCGTCAACGTCCGCCGCTTTATCAGCAAGCACAGCGACTATGTGATCGAGGTTACCCCGCAGGAAAGCCTGCCCCTGACCGATCCGACCAGCGGCTTTACCGGCGACAGGCCCCAAGACGTCTGGGCGGAGGCCGGCGAGGAGACCGTGGTACGCCTGGACCTGCTGCCCGTGCGGCCGGATATCTTCGACGCCGGTGGACTGGCCCGGGCGCTACGCGGCTACATGGGTGTGGAAACCGGCCGACGCGACTATTCCGCCGCTACGCCGACCTGGCGGGTCGAAGTCGACGCGCGCATCACCGACCCGCGCTTCAAGCGCCCCCTGATCCAGTGCGCGATCATCCGCAACCTGGAGATCGACGACAACCTGCTCCGGGCAATCATGCGCCTGCAGGAAAACCTGCACTGGGCGCTCTGCCGCGACCGCAAGTTCGCCAGCATCGGCGCCTATGACCTGGACACGCTGGAAAACCCGATCCGCTATACGCTGGTCGACCGCCACGCGTTCCGGTTCAAGCCGTTGTTCTGGGGCCAGCGAGATCCTGTCAGCCCAGAGACGATGCTGACCGAGCACCCCAAGGGGATTGACTACGCTCACCTGGTCGAAGGTATGGACGAATTGCCCGCGCTCTTAAGCGCCAACGAAAACGTCTTAAGCCTGCCTCCGATCATCAACGCCGAGGAAACCAAGCTGACGACCAATACGAAAAATGTGCTGGTCGACGTCACCGGCTCCAACGAGCGCGTGGTGGAAAAGGCGATCTCGATCCTGGCGACCAGCCTGGTCGAGCTGGACCCGCGGGGCCAAGCGACGTTGGAGCGCGTCGAGATGGCCTTCCCTGACCGGACGCTCACCACGCCGGCGCTGGCAGTCGACGAGTTCAGCGTCGATCCGGCCTTCGCCCAGCGCTGGCTGGGTATCGACATCAGCCACCAGGATTGCGTGGAGCTGCTCAACAAGATGCGCCATGAAGTCGTCGACCACGGCACGGGCCGGCCGCTGTCGGTTCGCGTACCCGCCTACCGCTGCGACATCATGCACGAGGTGGACCTGGTCGAAGATATCGCGATCGCCTACGGCTACCACCGGATCAAGCCCGAACTGGTACCGACCTTCACCGCCGGCCAGGGACTGGCGATCAACACCCGCTCGCGCCAGGCGGCGGCCGCCCTGACCGGGCTGGGTTTCACCGAATGCCTGAGCCTGGTGCTGACCAGCGAGCGCAACCACTACGAAAAAATGCGCCGCGAGATCTCGGCACGCCGCGTCACGCTGGCCAACCCGATCAGCCAGGACCAAACGATGATGCGCGAGAACCTGCACAGTTCGCTGTTGGAACTGCTGGCGCTGAACACGGACCATCCGCTGCCGCAGCGGATTTTCGAAGTCGGCGACGTCGTAACCTACGCCGGTGCGCCCGCCGACCAGCCGCGGCCGCGCGAGGTACGGATGATCGGCGGGGCGATCTGCGCCACCCGCGCCGGGTATGCCGGCGGCCGGAGCGTGCTGGACGCGCTGTTGCACGAGATGGGGATCGACTCCGCCCTGATCGAGTATCGCGCCGAACCGAATCCGTCAGCCCTGGAGGGCCGTAGCGCGACCGTGTACCGCAAGGACAGCGAATCGGTGCTGCCGATCGGCGAAGTATTCGAGGTACATCCGGAGGTGCTGGAAAACTGGCGCCTGAACAACCCAGTGCTGCTGTTCAACCTGGTCCTCGGCGACGTGGAATACCACCACTAACGCCGGCCGATATTGTTGGCGATGATCGCAGCCACATAACCGAGTGCCGCCGTGCCGATCACGATCCAGTGGCTGGGATCCACAATGAAATTAATGCGGTCGGTCCGGTGCTCCTTGGGCCCGTCGTACCAGAAGAAAAAGGCCAGGGCGAAGGCGGCGATGATCAACAGCGCCGGCAGCCAGATCCCCGTCTTCAGGCCCGTTCGCGCGCCGGCGACATCCGCCGCGGCGCCTCCAAAACAGCCGCCGTACTGGCCCGTGTAATCTGTCGGCGCGTGGTAATACTGTTCCATCGCGGTGTGCGGGTTGTATTCGCGGTGCCGGTCCTCCGCCCAGTGCGGCGTGGTCCGGCCCAGGAACCAGCCGGCGAAAAAAGCACACGCTACCGTTACGGCCTTGATGATTACAGTAAATTCCATGCGATCTCAACTCGGTTGTCTGCCCTCAGTATAGCCGATACTGCGGAGCAGCCCGTAGCCGGGATCGCTAGTGTTGTACGTTGCGCGAGGCCAGCTCAACATCCAGCGTGAGCTCCGCACCGTCGCGCCAGACCGTGACCGGCACCACCTGGCCGGCCGTGCAGTCCTGCAGCACGTACATGAAATCGTAGATGTTGGCGATCCGGCGGTCCAGGATCTTGATTATCACATCCCCGCCCTGGATTCCGGCGGCCTCGGCGGGACCACCCGCCACGACATCGCCCACGCCCATGCCCGCGACGGGCAGCTCGCCTCCGTAGTGCGGCACCGTGCCCATGCTGACCCGCAGGTTGCCGCGGTTGCTGCCTTGCGCCGGTGCCGGGCGAGCTGCCTCGTTGAATGCCAGCGGCTCCGGCCAGTCCGCCAGGCTGACTGTAACATCCCCGGCAAACGCGGCGACCTGCAACAAGCCATCGTAATTTACACCGGCCGCTGTATCAGCCGGACTGTGATAGCCGGCAAACGCTCCTGTATTCAGGAACAACGACGGGATGCCCTCGCGCATGAAACTCATATGATCCGATCCGCCCAATCCGCTCAGGTCGGAGTCCAACGCCAGGCTATGAGCCGCAGCCGGGGCTTCGATGATCCCCGCCAACTCCTCCGCGGAATCCACGCCGCCGACAATCAGCCGCCCATCGCGCAGGTGGCCGATCATATCCAGGTTGATCATGCTGTGTATCGACTCGACGGGCACCACGGCGTTGCGAACCAGGGCACTCGAGCCCAGCAAGCCCAATTCCTCGGCGCTGAACAACGAGACCAGCACGCTGCGCGCCGGCGGATTCGCGGTCAGTTGACGGGCGATCTCCAGCACGGCGGCCACGCCGCTGGCATTGTCGTCCGCGCCGGGATGGATCTCACCGTAACGCTCCGGCGTGGTGCTTTCCGGACCGCCGATACCCAGGTGGTCATAATGCGCACCGAGTACGACATACTGCCCAGCCAGTGCAGGTTCGGTACCGGGGATCACGCCGATGATATTGAACCCCGTTGCCAAGTCCTTCTCCACAGCCACATCGATATCGATCAGTGTATCCTGTACCACCGCGGATTGCGGCTGGTTCTCCAGGTCGATGGTCTCGGCGATCTCATGCCAACTCAAACCAGTCGTACCGATCAAGGCGTTGACCAACAGCTCGCGCTTTACATACACCACGGGAATGTCGAAGCCAGCCGCGGTATAGGTGGGCCCGAGCTCCGGCAAGTCGTCTTCATCCACCGGGTTGTTGACAATCAACACCGCCACCGCGCCCAGGTCCCGGGCGGTGGCGGCTTTGCGACGCAGGTCGGCGTAAACCGAAAGCTGGATGCCGGAAAACACGCTGTCCGGATCGTTTTGCTGGGGTTCCCCGCGCATAATCACCACCGCGCAGCCGGTTACGGCAAGGCCAGCATAGCTGTCCCATCCCAACTCCGGCGCGACGATACCGTAGCCGGCAAATACCAGCGGCACCTGCCGGGCTGTCCCGCTGCCGCTAAAACCGGCGACGGTAAAATCACGGTCTGCTTCCAGATCCGTGCCATTCACGGACACCGCCGGCTGGCCTGTAACATGGATCCCGCGCGTGATGCTGAAGCCCTGGCGATACCCGCGCGACTCGGGTGGCAGCGCCAG
This sequence comes from bacterium, assembly GCA_016932385.1. Lineage (GTDB taxonomy): Bacteria > 4484-113 > 4484-113 > 4484-113 > JAFGCY01 > JAFGCY01. Next base: position 18,613 of record JAFGCY010000035.1, read on the forward strand.
CTCGAGCCCGGTGAAGACCTGCTCCAGGTAACTCGCGGCCAGATCGGCTCCCGGCGTACCCGGCCGCCGTCCCGCGCAATCCTCGCCAGCCAGGAACTCCACCGCATCCCGCAGGCGGGACGAGGCGTCGGCTTCCGCCAGCCATTGTTGGGCCGGACCCGTGGCGGCATCAGCTTCGGTGGCCGCTGCGGCCCCGTTGCCATGCTGTGCCCAGCAAACGCCGACCGGCCCGGTCAGCATGATCGTCAGGATGCCGGCCGTGAGCAAGCCGAGTTTGATGATCTCTTTAATCATGGTGCTTTCTACCCACCGTTAGGACGGATCACTGTATTTATTGTTGCATCTGGTCCGAGAGGGCTGTGTCTGACCGATTTACTTTACGACAGCCGGCTTGGCAGCCTTGTCCTTAAGGCGTGAGGTAACCAGTTGCGGTTGATAGCTGAACCGATTCTCGCCCAGCTTGACCGGTTTTGGGGACTCCTTGGCCCCCGTGCTCAGTCCCAAACTCACGGGTCCGACCGGATGCGCGGTCAGCAACGTTTCGCTCTCCGCCGTATGGATCCTTGGCACTGGCCCGCTCTTGGGCGGACCGGTCGGCTGGCTTGGCGCGGCCGGCACTGCCGCAGGCTGCTTTTCTTCCGTCACCGCTTCCTGCGCCACTTCTGCTTGCCCCGCCGCTTCTTGCACCGGTTCGTCTTCTACCGGTGGAATCTCGGCCGCTGGCTGGTCCGGTTCAGCCGGCTGGCTGTCGCCCTTAACGGTCGTGCCCGTCACCAGCCGCCAGGCGGGCTCTTCGACCGGTTCTTCACCGCGCTGGGTCTGCTCCCACATATCCGTGGCGGCGGAGATCAACTGCACGATGTCGGCTGCCGCTTGACGTTTCTCCTGGTCCAGTTTGTCTGCCTGCTCTGTATTTGGGGCAGCTGGTCCGGGATCCAGCCGCGCTGTAACCGGCGGCTCGGCAATCGGGATCTTCACCGCACGGCGTTGCTTGGCCTGCTCCATCAACTCAGTTGTCTTTTGCTCCGTTTCGTTTTTGGCGGCTTGCTTGCGCAGCTGCTCAAAGTGCTGATTGACGCGTTCGGTGTATTGCTTATTGCGATTCTCGCCGCCACGCCTCAGCAATTCGGCAATGGCAAAAAACCCCATCACACCGCCAATCGCGGCCACGAAGTGCATGAAGCCCATCCCCTCGATCCCCAGGCCAAAAGTGGCCCAGAACGCAAAGAACAGCAGGCCCCAGTTCCGCCAGAATCGCAACGTCGGCTCCTGCCAGCCGCGCAGCCACCGGCTGATACTTAGTCGAGCCACCAAGCTGATCGTGCCCAACAGGATGAACCAAATCCAGGTCATACACGCCCCCGCAAGATATCTATATCGTACCGCAAGCCGGCTTTGGCATCCTATGTCTGATAAAATCACTCCGGTAAACGCGACGGCGGGCACCGCTGGGCGGAGGAGGCTGGACATGATTCGGATGCTGGTAATTTCCGTGGCATTACTGATGATGTGGGGCACGGCCTTTGCACAAGACGAGCCTTATATCCCCTTTGAGGAAAACACCTATACCGATAATTATTTCGGTACGCAGTTGGTTGTGTTCACGACGCAGCGACTGACCAAGGATGATTCGGAGTGGTGGACCGACCGGCTGCCGCCCCGGCTGTTCAGCGATCAGGAGTCGCTTTACGAGCTGGTCAACGCGGCGCGGGAGGGCACGGACCGGCGGCTGCTGGATCCCCTGCAGTGGTACATCGAATCCGGCTGGGAAGGCGAAACCGACGGCGGCTGGGAGTATGAGCTGAATTTCTTCGACATGCGGCCCAGCGAAGTGATGTTGATCGTCGAGGAGCTGGGTGGTATCGAGAACCTGATTCCCGGCGGGCAGATCTCGTTGATGCCTTGCCTGCATCGCTCGTTTTATGCGTCTTCAGCCGGCTTTGACGAGTTGTTCACGCTGATCCTGAGCGACAATGAGTACCACTTCAGCCCCCAAATGGACATTACCGAACTGTCCGACGAGGTGGGTGACGCTTTTCTGGACGCTTACGGCCAGGAAGTCATCTTCGACTTGTCCCGCTATTCTTATCTGTATCGCGACGGTACGCTGACGCTTTCGATGGACGTCTATGCCGAGCTGCCGGCCGGCTAGGCGCTGACGCAGATCAAATCAGTACGGAGTTTGTTGCATGCGGCAATGGTGGCCTGTAGCTTTTTTGTTCGGCTTGTTGGGAGTGCTGTTCGTGTTCGTCTTCCTTCTCGCACGAAGCGGTGACTCCACTACGACTGAAACGAGTACCCCGGCCTCCGCAACCGCCGACGCCGGTTCTGCGACCACGCCGGCAGCGGAAACAGAACTGACCATGGAGCAATTCATGGAGATGATCGAACAGCGGCAGCCACGTTACGAGTTTATGGAAATGCCCTGCGGCGTGGATGGCACGCTGCTTGAGGTACCGAAACAGGCCAACCGGATGGCCACCAACCGATTGGGCGGAGTAGCCACGGACATGATGTCCATCGCCCTCGGCCCGCCCGTGGAAGGCCAAGGCCGCCCCAGCCTTGATAAACAGGACTGGGAGATGTTGCTGGTTACCAATCCCGCCAATGGCGCGACCTACCACGGCATCGACCTGCACCATCTGAGCAGCGGCGTCCAGTACCACATCACGGAGTGGAATCTGGCTGCGCTCGCACCGGCGCTGGCCGCAATACCCAACAGCGAGTGGACGGTCGAGGAGCGGATCCTGGCCCGCGTGCTGACCCAGCGTGCCGCCGGCGTCGATGATGTCGAGTTGGGATTCGCCGCGCTGCAAGGTGCCTATGCCGCCAACTTCGGTACGTGGTACGGCAAGGATGTGGCGATTCCATCCAGCGCGTTCTATGCCTTGGCCGCCGCTTACTTCAAGCAAGCCTTGGCCACCGATGAGACACTCCCACCCGAGGGTCGCTCAACCACGTTGATGGTCCAGGGCGAAGCCTACCGCCTGCTGGGTCGGCAAGCGGATGCCTTGGCCGCATTCCGGCAGGTTCGGGATCTCGGGCTATTGGATGAACACACGTTGCCCGTGCTCGATCAAATCGAAGGGCTGGCCGAAGCCGGTAATTACAACCTCGAACGCGCGGCGGTCACCGGCATGACCGTGCCGCCGGGTGGCTACTACTTGGACGAGATGCTGCCGGCGATTAACGGACACATCGCATACGCACGTGATGCCTGGAACACATCCGATAATTCTGATTCGATTCTGGCGGCGATTGACGCTTTACTGGCCGCCCAATAGCACAGCCTGATGAGATTCGGGAGAACCAGCCGACGATAGATGTGAAAAACCCCGGCAGTACCACTTCGGAAGATAGGGTAACGCCCCATCCCGCTCCACCGGGGGTGACCTCATTTTAATGGAATAAGGCCCGTGGATCAAATGCATTATACTTTACATGCGTTATGTATACACGACTCAAAGCATACGGCATCTTACGAAAATCGTGCTGGGAATTTTATTATGCCGAAATTACGGGCTTCAAATGTTAAGTATTTCCTTGAAACAGCTCGTATACCGCATCAATGCTTGCTAAAATAACTCCATGCCCCACCGAATTGCTCTGATCATCATCATTTTGGCGCTCAGCGCGGGATGTGCAGGCGGTGCACCGGGTCGCGTGGAGGAAGGATATCCTCCAGAGGAACCCCGTCAGCCCCAGCGACTGGAGATCCTCGATTCCTCGATCGCGGATCCACTCGAATGGTGGCGCGTCAATATCTGCAACCGGATCCCCGTCGAGATTTACAGCCTGGAAGAGCAACAGCAAACCGCTGAAGCGATTATCGAGGCGACTAATGCCGTACGCGAGGAGTACAACCTGCCGCCGGTAGAAGCTTTGCCCATCCTGAACCGCGTGGCCCAGGCCCACGCCTGGGACCAGGCAACCCGCGATTACTGGTCGCACCGCACGCCCGAAGGATTGAGCAGCCGGCAGCGGATACTGGCCGCCGGCGGTGGCACGGTGGTTGTCGGTGGAGAAAACAGCGCCATTGCCACGCCGAAAACTCATACTCCCGGCATGATCGTGCAAGGATTTCGCACGCACGTCGGACATCGCGAATTGCTGCTGAACCCCGACGTAACTCACATTGGTGTTGGCGTTTGCAACTACAGCTCCAGTGAATGGGTGTATTACGTGCAGCTGCTGGTCAGCCTGGAAGAGTAGGCGTCAGTGGTCCGTGAACTCCAGCGCTACCATCGTCACATCGTCCTCGGCAAGGTCGCTTCCGCGCCAGGCCGCGATCTCGCTTAAAACCTTGTCGATCAAGTCCGGCAGTGAGTCACTGGCATTGCTGGTTAGCGCTTCGACCAGATGTTGCTCGGAGTACATTTCGCCGTTGGCATTCCGCGACTCGACCACGCCGTCTGTATAGGCGATCAGGCGGTCACCCGGCTCGAGCGTGGTCGCGGAAACCCCGATATCGTCGGGCAGGTTGGGAAACAGCCCCAACGGCGGCATCCCCGCTTCCAGCTTCTCCACAGCGCCGTTGCTGCGCACCAACACCAACGATGGATGACCGGCGATCACCGCCCTGATCTCGCGCGTCTGCGGCCGCATGTGCAGATACACCTGGGTGGCATATACGCCGGTCGGAAACTCCGTAGCGCAATAATTGTGAGCCAGTTGCATCAACTGGCGCGGATCGTTTACCACGCTGGCTTGCGTATGCAAAAACGTGTATAGGCCAACCGCCGCCAGCGAGGCTGGAATTCCATGCCCGGAGACATCCCCCAGGATTAATGACAACACCCCTTCCGCCGGCTCGGACAAGCCGAGGATATCGCCGCCGAGGCTCTGGCAAGCCTGGTACTTGTAGGCGATATTTAAGCCGTGGGTCTGCTTGACCGTCGCCAGTATGTCGGCGCTGGGCAACATGCCTTGCTGCATTTGGCTGGCCGCCGAGAGCGCCCGTTCCAGTTCCTGCGTCCGGTGGGCCAGCGACCGCTCCAGCTCGATCACCCGAATGCCCGCGTTGACGCGCGCCATCAACTCGGCGTTATTGATCGGCTTGCAGACGTAATCATCAGCGCCGGAAGCCATGCCCTCGACCAGGTCTTCCGCTTCGGCTTTAGCGGTGGCCAAGATGAAATATGTGTAGGGCCGATCCGTGATTTTACGGATTCGCGCGCACAGCGCCGGTCCGTCGCACAACGGCATCACCCAATCGCTGATCACAAACTGGATGTCCTCAGCCGCCTGGAAGATTTCCCACGCCTGTTCCCCGTCCTCCGCCACGATTACTTCAGCGCCGATGTCCTGCTCCAGCACGCGCCGCAGCTTCATCCGCATTACCTTCTCATCATCGGCAATTAAAATTCGTGGTTTTTCTTTGTGCATTACACTTATTAAACGTGAGGTATCACTACCAAATTGTACACTGAACCACCGTCGCCGTGCACTAAATCCACGTATAATTGCGCCATGGACGATCGGCTCAGAATCATCTACCAGCGCAGATCCATCCGTCGGTTCAAGTCCCAGCCAGTGGAACCGCAGGCCATTGTCGAGCTCCTACGGGCAGCCATGGCCGCACCTTCCGCGCGTGACCGGCAACCCTGGCGTTTCCTGGTGGTCACCAACGAGCCCGCCAGGCAGCAACTGGCCAGCGCGCTTCCCAACGCCGCGTTCGCCGCCGAAGCCGGCGTGGTTATCTTCATTTATGGCGAGCCTAACACCGAGTTGTTCGATCAGGACCTGGCGGCGGCGACGGAAAACCTGCTGATCGCGGCAGCCGAGTTGGGATTGGGCACCTGCTGGTGCGGCGTAACCGACGAACGCCGGCCCAGCATGCACAAAATCACGGGTATTCCCGAAAACCAGCGCATCGTCAGCATGATCTGCATCGGTCACCCGGCCGAAAGCAAGCCGGCACGCACCCAGTATGATGCGACGAAGGTTTTCTGGGAACGAATCAACTGATCCGCTGCTCGCGCTGTTTGAGCAAAGCGGTGACAGCACCACACCACAGGCTAGCCGTAGCGGAAATCCCGTCGGCTGTTCGCGTGGATCGACTGGAGAATCGCCAGATACAGCCACATGGTCATCAGGGCTGAGCCGCCGTGGCTGACGAACGGCAGCGGCAAACCTGTAATCGGCGCCAGGCGGATCGTAATCCCGACGGCAATGAACACGTGGAAGAACAGCACCGCCGAGGTGCCGTAACAGATATAGCGTTCATACAGGCTCAAAGCATCGCGCGACAGGGCCAGGATCCGCGCCAGCAACAGAAAATACAGCAGCAACAGCCAGATGCAGCCGATGAACCCGAACTCCTCGCCGACCACCGCGAAGATGAAGTCACTGTGTGCGACCGGAATGAACCCGCTGTGTGTCTGGGTGCCCCGCAGAAAGCCCTGGCCCACCAACCCACCGCTGCCCACCGCGTTTTCGCTTTGCACGATCTGGTAAGCCGCTCCTTGCATACTGGCCTTTTGCAGCTGCCCGTCCTGGATTTCGTAGCCCAGAAATACCAACAGGCGGTTTTTCTGGTAATCGCGCAGTACGAACCAGGCCGGTACGGAAAGCAGGACAAAGCCCAGCATAACCAGCAACAGCCAGCGCCGCGGGACGGCGGCGAACAGGCTCATGACCAGGAAAATCACGATGAACACCATGCTCGTGCCCAAATCCGGCTGAATCACGACCAGGGCCAGCATGCTGATCATGATCGCCAGACCCAGCCAGAAGTTCTTGCGGATGCGCGCCGCCTCGGCGCTGTAAAGCCAGGCCAGGATCATCGTCAACCCCAGCTTGGCGAACTCACTGGGTTGGATGTTAATCGGTCCGAGATCGATCCAGCGCGTCGATCCCGAACCAGAGGTGTAGCCGATCGTCAGCACCAGTACGAGCAGGATCATCACCGGCACATAGAACCACAGCCAGGTGTCCGGCTTCAGCCCCCAGTTGATCCGGCGGGCAATGAAGAATACACCCAGCGCGGCAATCAACGAGAGCACCTGGTACTGGAAAAGCTTATCGTAGTAAGGTCCAGGTGGATCCTGAGCCACCCAGGTCGCGCTGTAGATGTAGACCAGACCGCTGATGCTGAGCGTCAATCCCAGCAGGAACAGCCACCAGTCGAAACTTGGTCCGCGTCGCACGGATTACATTATCGAATGCGGGCGCACTGAGCACAAATCGCAGGATTGGCGGCATTGCTTGACGGTGCTCATGGCTGGTTGGATAATCAGCCGGAGAACGGGTCCGGTTTGAATCCACGAAGCAGCGCTTCGGTGGAGCACATACGGTAAAGCATAATGGCCAGGGGCATGCGCGTCTTCAATAATCTGGTCGGCGGAATCAACCTGGGCGGTTTGCCCAGCGAACCGGCTGATGCCGCGACGGTACTGGCCACGATCGTGGAGAACATTCCCTACCCAATTTGGATTTTCGACAAGCACCACGATGTGGTTTACGACAATAAAATCTGCTGGAAATTCGGTTCCGGCGGTTCGGCAATTGGCCGCAGTGTGTCCGGCTTCTCACCCGCCGTCAGCGCCATGCTCGATGACGGCCTGCACAGCAGCCGCGCCAACGAGCAGTTCGAGATCCGCGAAGGCTGGGTTGATTCACCGGTGCTGGGGCACTGCTACCTGCATTTCGATTTCCTGCCCCTGCCGCACGACTTTGTCGCCGTCGCGCCGACGGACATGACGGAGATGAAACGCGCCGAGCAGCGCTTGGAGCGCAGCGAAGAGCAGACGCGGTTCTTCGCCGAGATCCTCGAGCGCAGCACCGTGCCATTCGCCGCCGCCACCCCCTCGGGCATCCTGCTGACCTTTAACCCGGCTTTTTGCGAGCTGACCGGTTACAGCGAGCAGGAGTTGCGCGGGACGTCCTGGACCGGGCAATTGACCCCGCCGCACTGGCGTGAGCAGGAAGCGCGGATCCTGGCCAAGCTGCGCCAAACCCACCAGCCCCAGCGCTATGAAATCGAGTTGATGTGCCGGAACAAGTCGATGATCCCGGTCGAAATCCTCGCGCAGGTGATGTGTACGGCGACCGGTGAGCCGCAGTTCTTTTTCATCTTCGTCGAAGACATTAGCGAACGGCACAAGTTGCAAGAACAGATTCTGCGGGAGCAAAAGGACGAGAGCATCACGACGCTGGCGGGCGGCATCGCCCACGATTTCAACAACATCCTGACCGGCATCGTCGGCGCTGTCTCGCTGATCCACGAGGTCACACCGCCGGATTCCAACCTGGCCGAATGGAGCGACATCATCGCCACGTCCGCCGAGCGCATGGCGGACATGACCACCAAACTGCTGACCTACGCCCGGGGAGGGCAATTGAAACCGGTCTCGATGGAGTTTCCCCGCGCGCTCAAAGACGCCATCGTGATGGCCAAATCATCCCTGCCCAGCAATGTGCAGATCCTGCTGGATTGCCCGGATGACCTCTGGCTGGTTACGGCCAATCCGGGCCAACTGAATCAGGTCCTGCTAAACCTCATCATCAATGCCGGCGAAGCGATGCAACGTAGCGGCGGATCGCTGTGTATCCGTGCCCGGAATGAAAAGCACCAGGATGACTGGACCTGCGTGCACCATCGGAAACACGTACGCGGCAATTATGTGCACGCCGAGTTTAGCGACAGCGGGCACGGTATGGACGAGGCGACACTGGCACGCATTTTCGAACCCTTCTACAGCACCAAGGCCGAGGGGCGGGGCCTGGGGCTGGCAGCCTCGATTGGGGTGGTCACCGGCCTGGGCGGGTGTCTGTACGCCACCAGCCGACCGGGAACCGGCTCAACCTTCCATCTGCTGCTGCCTAAAGCCGCCAGCCTTCCGCTGCCCACGGCCAAACCCGACGCCGCGCCAACCGGCCAACACGAGACCATCCTGCTAATCGACGATGACGAAATCGTCATCCGCGTGATGACCAACATGCTGCGCGAAGCCGGCTACCGGATCCTCTCCGCGGTCAACGGACCGGATGGATTGAGCCAGTATCGAATGAGCTGGTGGGATATCGATCTGGTGATTCTGGATGTTCACATGCCGATCATGTCCGGAACGGATGTCTTGCGGGAAATTCTGGAAGTAAACCGCGACGCCCGTGTGTTGCTGTGCAGTGGATATTCCGAAACCCAAGCCGCCGAGACAATCGGCAACCTCAAAGCTGCCGGCTTCATTCAAAAGCCCTATCGAGCGGACCAGCTGGCAGCCAAGGTGCGGCAAGCCTTGAGAACCAATCGCGAATGATGCGGTAGCGCTTTACTCAACTAATATCACCTGAGACATCGTGCAGAAGGATCCGCCCTCGACCTGGCTTTCATCCAGTGCCCACACCGTTACGTAATATGTGGCCGGCGGCCAATGCGCCTCAATCTCCAGTGGCACGGTAAATTCGCCGGTGAACCGGTTGTAATCCACCGTATAGCGCCGATAAGGAATCTCGGCGAAATCCGACCAGCTGTCGCGCACCGGCAACAGCGCCAAGGCTACCGCCGGGGGGCTGTACCCGCCGATGTGCGTCATCTGGTATTCCACATCTCGGGCAAACGGCAGGTCCTCCGCTCCCAGCCCGATATACATGAATCGCAGGCTGGGATCGAGCTGTCCGTGAAAGGTAACCTGTGCGCCGGATGTCAGCTGCTCAGGCAAACGCTCGTAATCCCCGTAATCCGCTACGAACTCCGCCGCACCGGCCGTATAGGTGCGATCGGCGGCGTTGAACACGGCAAAGCCGGCGCCGAAGTGCGTATGGTGGGCATTGAGCATGTTGGTCCGGTGGCTATCGCTTTCCAGCCAGTGCTGATGCATGCGCCTGACGAGCTGAGGCGTCAGGTGGATCTGGTGGAGAATCTCGTAATAAGCGATGTTTTCACTGATCTGATCCATGCCGCCCACCAGGTTGAACCGCAACTCGCACTTCCGGCCCGCCAGGTTGTAGTGGTTCACATAATGCTGGTTGGCCATTTCGTTCGCCTGGTTCTGGGCTACCGCCGCCGCCGGCTCCAGCCACTGCAGTTCCTGCAGACCGTTCTCGCGCCGGGTGGCATTGGTCAGGTCCAATAACAGCTGGCCGGCCGCCTCGATGCTGATCTCGTCGGCGGGGGATCCGTAAACGGCATAAACCTCCTCCTCGCTGACATAGGACTCCACCCAAGGCCCCGCGCGACCCGAGCTTGAGCTGGCCAGCATCAGCGCCGCCGCGGTGAGAAGTAAAACTGTCCAGGCGCGAATCAGCATCTGCGCCGGCGATTATATAACCCAGCGGGCCGGGTGTCTCAACCCAATCGCAGCCGGTACGAGATATAATGACGCGTTTCTATGGCGGAATGCGCAACACTTATCCTGGACGTGATGGGTGCCGAGCAGGGGATTGCCGAAGTCGTCAAAGGCGCGGCACAGGCCTGTGACTACCTGCAAGGTGAGTCTATCAAGCTGTACCTCGTCACCAGCAAGCCCGACGAGACGCAGCAGGCCGTCGACACCTTTTTCAGCTCCGCCGGACGCCACAACTCGCAGGTGGAGATCGCCCAGGCGACACAACACCTGCCGGCGGATTTCTCCAATCCGGTGGATGTGTATAAAAAACACCCGCTGTGTTCGATCCGTCTGGCGATGGATCTGGCCAAGAGCACGCCCCGCAGCGTCGTGATCAGCCCAGCCACGACGGGGCTGGTGATGACCAGCGCGATCTTCACGCTGGGGCGCGTGCGCGGGATTGACCGCACGCCAATCGGCACACCAATGCCGACCAAGGGCAAGCAGCTGTTCTATGTTGATGGCGGCAGCGTCGTCGACTGCAAACCGCGCCACCTGTATCAATTCGCCGTCCTGGCTCATCTGCACGTCAAGAATATTCTCAAGATCGACCGTCCCCGCATCGCGTTGCTCAGCAACGGCAGCGAGGAATATAAAGGCAACCACCTGGTACGCGAGGCTTACGAGTTGATCGCCGCGGACAAGGACCTGAACTTCGCCGGATACACGGAAGGGCATACGATGCTCGAAGGCGAGTTGGATGTCATGGTTTGCGACGGTTTCCTGGGCAACATTCTGCTGAAATTCGCCGAGGGCGTGGCGGAGAGCTTCTTTACGATGATGCGCGAGGAGTTCAAGCGTGAGCCAATCGCCGGGCTGGCCGCCAAGCTGTTGCAGCGCAAGGCCTATCAACGCCTGTATGACCGGCTGGACTACGCGCAGTTCGGCGGGGCGCCGCTGCTGGGCCTGAACGGCAATGTGGTGATCATGCACGGCCGGTCGCCGGCCCTGGCATTCAAAAACGCGCTGATCAAAGGCGCCAAACTGGCCGGTTCGGGGATTTCCGAGCAGGTTTCGCAATATATCACCGCCCATCCGCAGATATCGATGATGGGGAATGGAAACGGCGGAACAACCGATGCATAGCGCGTAGCCAAAGGGTGGGGATTATAATGTTGATCTCCTGAGCGATTTGCTTTATTACATCTAATCCCGAGAATGTGAGTGTCATGTTTAAAGACGTAATTGTTCGGAGCTCTGGCCGCTATTTTCCGGAGCGCGTGTTCACAAACAAAGAGTATGAGGCGATTTTGGATACATCCGACGAATGGATCGTCGAACGTACCGGAATCAAAGAGCGCCGGCTGGCCGCACCGGGCGAAACCGTCTCGGACATGGCGCTGAAGGCCAGCCTGCAGTGCCTGGAGCGTGCCGGTCTGGAACCGGACGATGTCGAATTGATCATTGTCGGCACCGTCACTCCGGACACCATCTTTCCCGCCACCGCCAACTGGTTGCAGGGCAAGCTGGGTAATACGCGGGCCTGGAGCTTCGATCTCAATGCCGGCTGCAGTGGATACGTGTATTCCCTGAATACGGCGTATAACATGCTAAGAAACGGCCAGCATCGCTACGCGCTGGTTGTCGGCGCGGAGAAGATGACCGCGCTGAGCGACATGACGAACCGTGACCACTGCGTGCTGTTCGGCGATGGTGCGGCCTGCCTGCTCTTGGAGGCCGTGGACCCGGCGGAGAACCCGCAGGGCTGGGGGATCAAGGATTTTTACCTGCAAAGCGACGGCTCGCTGGGCAATATCCTGATGCAGACCGCCGGCGGCAGCAGCCATCCGTCCACCTACCGCACCGTCCGCAATCACCAGCATTTCGTCGAGATGCAGGGCCAGCCGGTCTTTAAAAACGCCGTGCGCCGAATGTACCAAGCCGTAATTCAGGTTCTCGAGCAGGTCAATGTCCCGCCCGAAGAGATCGACTGGTTCGTCGGCCACCAGGCTAACGCGCGGATTATTAGCGCCACCCAGCGCCGGCTGGGTGTCCCCGAAGAGAAGGTCTACATGAACGTCCAGCGTTACGGCAATACGACCGCGGCGACCATCCCCTGCTGCCTGGACGAACTGGCCACCGAGGGCAAGCTGGTTGCCGGCCATAAGGTGGTACTGTTTACATTCGGAACCGGGTTTACCTGGGGTTCTACCTATCTCGTCTGGGGTGAGACAAAATGAGTCTGGCTGTAGTATTTCCAGGGCAGGGATCCCAACGGGTCGGCATGGGCCAGGATTGGCTGGAACACGATTCCGTGCGGCAGCTGTATTCCACCGCCGATCAGGCCCTGGGTTATTCAATCAGCGAGCTGTGCTTCAACGGTCCCGAGGAAGAGCTGAAACTGACCGCCAACCAGCAACCGGCAATCCTGACCACCAGCTACGCCATCTGGGAAATGATCCGCGCCAAGCTGCCACGAGTGGCGTATTTCGCCGGTCATAGCCTGGGCGAATACACGGCGTTGGTGGCCGCCGGAGCCGTCGGCTTCGCCGAGGCAGTCGCCACCGTCCACGAGCGCGGCAGCCTGATGCAGCAGGCGGTGCCATCCGGCGAAGGCGCGATGGCCGCCGTGATGCGCCTGGACGTTGAGGAAATCGACAAGATCAATGAAGCCGTCCGCGCCGAAACCAAGCAGGAAGTGGTGATCGCCAACCTGAACAGCCCGGAGCAGACCGTAGTCAGCGGCCACGCGGGTGCGGTGCAAATAGCCATGGAACGCTATACCGAAGCCGGCGCGGCCCGGGTGGTGGAGTTGCCGGTCAGTGCACCCTTCCATTCGCCGTTGATGGTTCCCGCCGCCGACGGGCTCAAGCCGCGGCTGGACGGGCTTACCTTCAGCGCGCCGAGTGTACCGGTGATCGCCAACCTGACGGTCGAGCCGTATCCGGCCGATCCGGCCCAGCACCCGCTGTTGCTGCACGCGCAGATCTTCAATCCGGTCCGCTGGGTGGAAACGCTGGAATATTTCGCCGACCATGGCGTCACCCACTTACTGGAAGTCGGGCCGGGCAAAGTGCTCAGAATGCTGAGCATGAAGACCGTGCGCCAGATCAAAGCTTTCAATATCGAGCTGGTGGAAGAACGACCCAAGCTGGATGAATGGCTGGCCGAGGCTGCCTCAGCCGGCGTGGGAGGGACCGCATGACCAAGCAGGCAACACCCGCCGGGCTGTTCGAGCTCAGCGGCCGCGTGGCGCTGGTTACCGGCGCACAGCGCAGCATCGGAGCGGAAATCGCGCGAATGCTCGCCAGTGCCGGAGCCGAGATCGTGATCAACTACGTGGAAGAGCCGGAACGCGCGGATGCCCTGGCCGACGAAATCAACAATGCCGGTGGCAAGGCTTGGACCGTCCTGTTTGATGTAACGGATTCCCAGGCCGTCACGGCTGGATTCGAACAGGTTGCCGAACGGGCGGGTCGACTCGACATTCTGGTGAATAACGCGGGCATCCGGCGGGACGGGCTGGCCCTGCGCATGAAGGATAAAGACTGGCAGGACTCGCTGAAGGTCAATCTCGACGGCGTGTTTTTCTGCTGCCGGGCCGCCCTGGCGCTGATGCGGGCCAGCGGCGGCAACATTATCAACATCTCCAGCGTAGCCGGCTTTTCCGGCAGCGTCGGGCAAGCCAATTACGCCGCCGCCAAGGCCGGCGTAATCGGCCTCAGCCGCAGCCTGGCGGTGGAATACGCCACGCGGCAGATCCGGGTCAACTGCGTTGTGCCTGGGCTGGTGGAAACGGAGATGACCGAAAACCTGAAACCGGCTTATCGAGAAGAGTTTATCAAGCGCATCCCCATGGGACGGTTCGGGGAACCCGAAGAGGTTGCAGCTGCGGTATTATTCTTGGCAAGTGACGCGGCAAGCTACATTACCGGAGCCGCCATTCATATCAATGGCGGCGGTTATCTAGGCTAAGAGGTGCTCATGCAGAAGCGCAGAGTGGCAATTACAGGAATCGGTGCGGTCTCCGGCTTTGGTATCGGTCGCGACGCTTTAGTCGACGGCTTGTTTGCCGCCCAGTCCTGCATCCGGCGGATCGACCGCTTCGATCCCGAACCATATTCGAGCCAGATCGGCGCACAGGCGCCCGATATCGACGGCAGCGAGTATTTCCAGAACCCGCGTGAGGCGCGGCGAATGGAGACCAACGTCGTCCAGGGCGTGGTGGCGGCCAAGGAAGCGGTAGCCGATGCCCGGCTCAACATCGGCGATGACCTGGATCCCGTGCGCATCGGCACTTATGTCGGCAGCGGGATCGGCGGCCTGATTTCCCTGCAGACCGACATCTATCGCGCTCATGAGCGGGGCGGCCACCGCGTGTCTCCGCTGTTCATCGTCAACTCGATCGCCAACATGCCCGCCGGCGTGATCGCCGTGGAAACGGGCGCCAAGGGCCCCTGCTACGCCATCGTCAGCGCCTGTGCGACAGCCGGGCACAACATCGGCGAGGCTTACCGCGCGATCCAGTACGGCACGGCGGATGTGATGATCGCCGGCGGCACCGAACGGGCGATCACCGAAGTCGGCCTGGGCGGCTTCTGCTCGATGAAAGCCGTCACCCCGGACTTCAACGACTGCCCGGAGCGGGGCAGCCGGCCGTTCGACGCCAAGCGCAGCGGTTTCGTGATGGGCGAAGGCGCGGGTATCTTCATCCTCGAAGACTGGGAACGTGCCAAGAAGCGCGGTACGCGGATTTACGCCGAACTGGTCGGTTACGGCGCCAGCGCCGATGCGCACCATGTCACGGCCCCGCCGCCCAACGGCGAGGGCGCCCAGCAGGCGATGCGGAATGCACTTGCCGACGCGGGACTTCAGCCCGAGCAGATCGGCTATCTGAACGCGCATGGCACCAGCACGCCGCTCAACGACAGCTCGGAAAGCAAGGCGATTCGCGCCGTGTTCGGCGACCACGTCAACCGACTGCAGATATCCAGCACTAAATCGATGCACGGGCATCTGCTCGGTGGTGCCGCGGCGGTGGAAAGCATCAGCTGCATTTATGCCTTCATCCGCGGCCAGGTCTGTCCGACCATCAATTACGAAAACCCCGATCCGGAGTGCGATCTTCCGAATGTGGTGCCCAATACGCCGCAGCCGTTCGAGGGTGAATACGCGCTGTGCAATACGTTCGGCTTCGGCGGCCAGAATGCCGTGCTGGCCTTCCGCAAGACCACGGACTAACCGGTTGGTTTTCGCCTAATCCTTCTTCGGCAGGAACGGGATCAGCCGGCCCGCCAGCTCGCGGATCGTCTGGTGCTGCAGCCAGATGCGGCCGGGGCCGGTCAGCGTCGCCAGCGCCAGGCCCTCGCCCGCCAGGAAGATGTTCTTGAGCGACAGCATCTCGATATCGTAGGTCACCGACTCCTCGAAAGCCGCGATGTGGCCGCTGTCGATCTTGATCATCTGGCCCGCCGCCAGTTCCATCGTGGTCACTTCGCCGTCGATCTCCAGAAATCCCGTGCCCGGACCGGTCATCCGCTGCAGGATAAAGCCCTCGCCGCCGAGGAAACCCGCGCCGAGTTTCTTTTTAAAGTCCATCTTGAGCTGACAGCTGTCCTGGGCGCATAAGAACGCGCCGCGCTGGGCGATGATGCTCTGCCCGGCTGCCAGCTTGATCGCCAGGATCTTGCCGGGGAAGCTGGAGGAGAACGCCACGCGCGCGGGCCCGCCCTGCGCGGTGAAATAGTTGAGGAACAGGCTCTCGCCGGCCACGGCGCGCGTCAGCGCTCCGCCGATCGAGCCCAGCAGCCCCTTGCCGCTGTCCGGCGCGGCGGTATCCAGGTGTACATTCGGGTCCATCCAGATCATTCCGCCGGTCTCGGAATATACGCGCTGCCCCTCGTCCAGGTGCAGTTCCACCACTTGGTGCACCGTACCTTTGATCTCAAACTTCAGATCCACTGCCGCATCCATACCCAACTCCAACTAGGTGATGCGGCGATTATAGCGCGGCCATGGGGCTGCCCTGTGGTACAAATAATTCGTCATGGAACTCGGGGACAACGAGACTCACGATCCGCCCGTCGAGGACTGGCACGGCATTTCCAATCCCGTCGCCCTTACGGTGGCGGACCATCTGCTTCGGCACGTGCCCACGCCGGCACTGGACCTGGCCAGCCTGCCCCTGGAGACAATGACCGGGCCGGCGCAACAGGTCCGCCGGCAACTGGAAGCAGCCGGCATCGCCGAAAAGATCGCCCAGGGCCCCAGCGCTTTCGCGCTGATTTACGACAACATGCCTTCCCACCAGCGCCCACTGGACTGGAAATCGCGGATCGACACTCCGGCGGCGCTGGCGCAGCACGTAATGGAAAACTTGGACTGGTACCTGGGCCTGCCGCGGGCCGTGAAAACTCCGGACTGGCCGGCTTTTTTCAACACCTACGCGCTTTCCGTCCCGATCACGATTCTGATGGTGTTAATTATTGGATTCGCCTTCCTGAACGCGCAGGGGTTGGCACTAGCCCAGCCCTACAGCTCTGATTTCGGGAGGCTGATGTACGCCGTCATTCCGATTGGCGTAACCATTACCGTCATCAGTTGGTTACGCGAGTATTTGCGTACCACCGAAGACGAGAATGTCCGCTGTGCCGTTTTCTATCGCTATATTCTGGAGAGCTTCTCCGATCAGGAGGAAGACCAGCAGCAGCCGCCTAGACCGGGTGTTCTGGCCAGCACCAAGCTTGCGGAAGCAATTGAACAGCCTGAACAGCAGGTAAAAACGCAGATCCCTGAGTAATCGATTTTCCAGGCGGTCGAAGGTGATCGAACCCGGCGGCGGCGGTTAAAGTCTTAACAGCCATGGCTTGGGATTCGCAGGTTAGATTGGGCGGCTACCGGATCTCCAGCCCGTTGGCGCGCCGCGTCGTCAACGCCGTGGTCGACTCGATGCCCATCGGGGCCAACTGGGAGATGCCGCCCGCCCTGCCGGACAAGCCCATCACCCGCCAAGAACAGTACCGCTGGCAGATCCGCCACCGCCTGGCAAACAGCGGCCTGGCGCTGTTCATCCCCGCCGCCGAGGGCGGCCTGCCCGATATCCACGCCGAGCTGCCCAAGCTCTGGCGGTTTCTGGCCTGGCTGACGCGGCCGCGCAGCCACCCGCGCCTGGCCGTGCATGTGATGAAACACCTCAACTGGTACCTCGACCTGGGCAAGCCGGCGATCCCGCCCTACCGCATCCACTTCTGGATCACCCTGGCGGCGATCTTCGCGGTGATCTTCGGCCAGCGCACCTATTGGTATCTCGCCGACTTGTTGACGCAGTACAGCGAACTGGGACTGGGCCTGTTGTTCGCCGGCGGCGCCGGCCTGCTGCTGTGGATTATCACCGCGCAGATCGACGGCCGGTTCATGGAACGCGTCAATTGCGAGGAGTTCGGCCACTACCTGCTCAGGGCCTACACCGACCCACCAGACCCCGCGGCCGAGCAAACGCCCGCAAAGCAGTCAACCAACGGCGAGGTTGCCGCGACCAACGGCCACGCGCTGCTGCCACCGCTCCTGGTGACCAACACACCGGATTCGCTGGTTGCGGTGAAGCTGGACGGTATCTACGTCTGCCGCCATGAGGCTTTGGAACGGCGCCAAACAGAGGCGGCCTGCATCTATTACGAACTCGACGATGTGCTCAAGCGCCTTGTCCTGATGTCAGTCATCCGCTCTGCCGGCCCGAATGCCCTTGCCCCGCCACCAGCCGCAGACGATTCCGGACGGCAGCAAGCCATTGAAATCTACCGCCAGCGACTCGAAGCCCAGCTCAAGAAGTCCGCATTGGCCCAGGCCATTGTCGGCCAGGCCGATCCCCCGGTGGCTCGCGGCGATATCACCGGCTGGCGCTGGCTGTTCTCGCCCGGCAAGCCGGTCTTGCGCGGCCCGTTGTTGGCCGTGCATCTCATGCACAACCTGAACTGGTATGTGCCGGTCGGCCTGCCGGAAACCCCGCCGCTGCACCTGCTCGTCAAGCTCGTGATCGGAATCGCGATCGCCGCGGTGGTTTTCCATTTCTGGGTGTTGTGGATGATCTCCAACCTGCTTCAGGCGAGCCCCGGCGCGCTGACGCTGATGGTCTGTGCCGCCGCGCTGGTCCTGTTTTTCTGCGCGACCGCCTATGGAACCATCCGCTCGCGCCGGCAGATTAACGAGGCGGTGTTCTATGCCTACCTGCTGGGCGAATACGCGAAAGCACCTCGACCGGTGCCGCTTAACGAGTGCTTCCCGCCGGCCGCTGACTGGCCGATCCCCGTGGGCAACCCGTTCCTCTTGTTCTGGGCGCGGCTAAGCCGTGAAACCAAGGCCCTGGCCCACGACCTGACGCACCTGTTCCGCTAACTTACGGGCCTGATCCATCGCCTGGTCGGCCTCGGCGCGCGTCGCCTGCACGTAGGCCTCGTCCTCGATACCCTGCAGGTTGATCAGCACGTTGTAATACGCGCCCTCGGCGCAGGCCAGCGCCATGCTGCCGCCCACGCCGGCATCCGACAGGCTGTTCTGGTTGCCGCGCTCGGCGCAGGCCAGGCAGCACGTGAGCGCCGGCGCCGCGTTTTTGAGCACCGACATCGGCACGTCGATGCAGAGCTTGGTCTTCTCCAGGATCGCCGCGCTTCTCGCGGCCTCCTCCTCGGGCGTGCCCTTGGGCAGCGAGAAGCAGGCGAACAGCTCGTTGAACGCCGCGGTGTCGTCGTCGATCGCCCGTAAAAACTCGTCCTTGAGCCGCTGGGCGCGCTCGGCGGTCTCGTTCATCTCCTCCATCAGCTTGGGCTTGTTGCGGTAGCCCTTCTTACCGACGGTCAGGTTGGGCACCATCGCCCCCAGTCCCGCGGCCAGCGCCCCGGCCAGCGCCGCCACGCTGCCGCCGCCCGGCGCCGGGCTGAGGCTGGCCAGCTCGTCGGCGAACTCGGTCAGCTTCATATTCACCAACGGGCGCTTGCTGTCATCCACGGCGTATTCAACGATCGCCTTCTGGGGGTCGAACGGCTTGAGCTCCGAGAGGTTCATGCTGCGCTCGGCGACGCGGATCAGCTCGGCCTCGCTGACGCCGGTGCAGCTCATCTTGCGGCCCCACAACTCGTGCTTGTCCAGGAAATACTTGCCGGCGGCGCGTACCGCGCCCAGCGGGATCAGCCCGACCAGCTCGCTGCCCGTGACCACCAGCCCGCGGTCGGCGGCCAGCTTGAGCACGGTGTCGTAAACCAGGTGCGGCGGGCTGACTTCCCAGTCCGTCAGGTTCATCGTCAGCTGGGCGCAGCCGAACTCGTCGATGTACCAGCCCATGCTCTTGCAGTGCTTGAACAGGCCCGGCTGGTGGACGATCTCGCCCTGGTCGTCCTTGACGAACTTGCCCTCAGCGTCGCGCATCTGGCGGCCGGCCTCCTTGATGTCCTGGGCGATGTCGTTGACGACCTCGGCGTTTCTGGTGTTGAAGTTGATGTTATAGGCGATCAAAAACTTGCGCGCCCCGACCGTGACCACGCCCGTCCGGGCGACGTGGTCGTTCCACTCGTTCGGTCCGAAGTCCGGCTGCCACTCCGGCTTGCCGAGTTTGCTCTTCAGCGCCTCGTATTCACCCTTGCGCACCACCGCCAGGTTCCGCCACTCCGGCTTGGACGCGGCGTACTCGTACAGCCAGACCGGAATGCCCAGCTCCTCACCGATGCGCTTGCCCACCTGCCGGGCGTACTCCACGCAATCGTCCATCGTGCAGCCGGAGACCGGTACGAACGGGCAGACGTCGGTGGCGCCGTGGCGCGGGTGCGCGCCGGTCTGGTGCCGCATGTCGATCAGCTCCGCGGCCTTTTTGACTACGCGGAAGGCGGCCTCCATCACGGCCTCCGGCGTGCCGGCGAAGGTGATCACCGTGCGGTTGGTATCGGCGCCGGGATCGACGTCCAAGAGCTTGCAGCCCGCGACGGTATCGGCCAGCGCGGCGACGGCGTTGTACACCTCCGGGTCGCGCCCGTTGCTGATATTCGGCACGCACTCGACGATCTTGCGCATGTGAACCCCTGATTGGTAGTGACAGTCCTACCTATTGTGCCAAACGCGCGCGCGATCGGCTACCTGTGGCGGCCAAAACGGCGGGCTTTTAGGTATAATCAGCGGTAACCAGTCATGGGGCGGGAAGCCATATGATCGAAGTAAACAATCTGGCCAAGCATTTCAAGCGCGTGCGCGCCGTGGACGGCATCAGCTTCCGCGTCGACGAGGGCGACATCTACGGATTCATCGGGCCCAACGGCGCCGGCAAGACGACCACGATCAAGATGCTGGCCACGCTCTTGCTGCCGACCAGCGGGTCGGCCAGCGTCGGCGGCTACGACGTCGTAACCGAAAGCGACAAGGTCCGCCAGCTGTTGGGTTACATGCCGGACTACTTCGGCGTGTACAACGACCTCAAGGTCTGGGAGTACCTCGACTTCTTCGCCGCGGCCTACAAAATCCCCCGAAGCCGCCGCGTGGGCATCATCGACGACGTTTTGAACCTGACCGACCTGATCGTCAAGAAGGACGCCTTCGTCGCCGAGCTTAGTAAGGGCATGAAGCAGCGGCTCTGCCTGGCGCGCACCCTGATCCACAACCCCAAGGTGCTGATCTTGGACGAGCCGGCCAGCGGGCTGGACCCGCGCGCGCGGATCGAGATGCGCGAGCTGATGAAGGAGTTGAAGAGCATGGGCAAGACGATCTTCATCTCCAGCCACATCCTCACCGAGCTATCCGACTTCTGCAACAAGGTCGGCATCATCGAGGCGGGCAAGATGATCGTCAGCGGCGACGTCGACGAGATCTTGAAGGCCGTCAGCCACGGCCAGCTGCTGGTGGTGCAGGTGCCCAAGGGCGAGACCCAGGCGGCGCTGAAGGCGCTTGAGGCGATGCCGAAAGTGCTGGAGGTGTTCGAGAAGGACGACGACGAGGTGGAGTTCCACTTCGACGGCGGCAACGAGGACCGCCCGGCGCTGATGAAACACCTGCTCGACCACGGCGTCAACGTGCTCTCGATCAAGGACAGCGTCAACAGCCTCGAAGACATCTTCATGAAGGTGACCAAGGGACAGGTGAATTAGGGTAGAATTACCAGTGGTGCAGATAAACAGCGATAGTCTGGAACTGAGGATTGATGAACCTTGGGTTCCAGCTGATGAATTCAAAGAGTTGTTTAGGGAGTTTCTTGGATTAGTATCAGAGGTCTCCAATGCTGTAGCCCGAAAGAAAGATGCCTTCGATTGGCTTGTTGCGGTTGAAAGCGGAAGTAATGTATTGAGGCTTCAGCCGCAGCCTAAAAATGCTTCGGCCGAGATTATACCCATCGCGTTATCGGCAGTTGATCATGGTTTGGCTAAGATTGTAGCTGAAGGTAAAAGACCGAACTACTTTAGTGACAAGGCACTAAAGCATGTTATTACACTATCAAAGCACTCTCGAAGCAACAACCAACCGTCTGAACGGATTTCTGCATTCGGACCACAGAATGAAAGAAGAAGTTTTAGAGATCTCCAAGCTTGTATTGAATCAATGCTCAGAATGCCTCAAGAATCATGGGGAAGTATAAGGGGGAGAATGCTGGTTATCTCCGCAAAGAGAGGCGATTCATTTACTATTGATGATGAGTTAACTGGTTTGGCTGTCAGCTGCAAGTTTGAAACCGATATGACTGACGCGGTTTTCCACGCCTTTAAACGGAGAGTCAGTGTAGAGGGAATGATCAAGTATTCAGCTGATGGTAATCCAACTAGCATTCGCATTGAGAGTGAAAGTCATATTGAAATTTTGAAAGAACAAGAGGAGCTTCCTGGCTTTGAGGATGTACTTGGAATCCACAACAGGGCGGGATGATGAAAAAACTGAGATATTGGGATTCAAGCTGTTTTCTTGGATGGTTTAACAATGAGGATGACAAGGTTAGCAAGCTTAAAGCTGTAGTTCAAGAAGCAGAGAGTGGACACGTCGTTATTGTTACGTCCACCATCACACTGGTTGAGGTCTTTAGAATGAAGAATCGACCAAGAATTCCACAAGAAAACGAGGAGATTATTCAAGCTTTTTTCGATAATCCTTTTATTTCATTGCGAAATGTAACTCCTGCAATTGCCATAAAGGCTCGCTTATTACTGTTGAAGTACGATTGGCTGAGGCCGTATGATGCCACACACGCTGCAACAGCGCTCCATTACTCCGTTGACACTATAGATGCATTCGATTCCGATATTCTGAGGTTGAACGAGCAGGAAGAGTTTGCTGCAATTGATGTCGCGATCCCTAGTTTGCCGTTACAAGCTGAGTTAGACTCGTTTACTGAAGAATGAACTGGCCTTGAATACCGACATTCGGCCTCGATCAGCAGCAGTGGGGCAGGCATCCCTGCCTGCCACCTTATAAGGTCGCAGTCCCGCCCAGGCGGGATCGCGCCGCTGTTGGTCTTTGATCACGTTTGACAGATAGCAGAATTTGTCCGGCGACAGTGACGCCGCTTCCATCGGGGATAATCATCGCAGGATACAGCATCCAGGTACATGTAATGGTTTTTCATCTGACCCAGAAGCTGCGCAAGAAACTGAAGGTGGAGCCGGAGCCAGGGCCGCACGCGGTGGCTAATCCACTGTTGCGCTGGTATGCACACCTGTTCTACAGCAAGCGCGAGCAATGGATCCTGGCGACCAACGAGGCTACGCTGCTATCCTTGCTCATGCCGGGGCGAGGGCTGAGCAATCCCGGCAAGTTTGCCGCGTACTTCCACGTGTTGCTTGAGGATTACCTGGAGCTTTTGCTGCTACGCGAAGTCTACGAACAACTGGTTGCACCTCATGCTGGCGAACTTGTCATCGCTAAAACTGAAAGCCGCGTGATGCTGTCCTCGATGAACGACACAATCTACTGCAGCAAGCACTATGTATGCAATGCGGATTTCACGATCCTGGAGCTGACTGACAAAGCCAGCAATATTCCCAAGAGCGCAATATCCCAGGTCTTTCCGCTATATGCGCTCGCGGATTTGATTGAGCGCGAATTGCCGGAATTCGCCCGGGTCGGCGGCTGGGATCGGCGATTGCGCCGATATGCGGGTGGAAGCACACTACATTTCTAACGGCTGATCTGGCTGGCCTGCGCTGACCGTGATCGGAGTACTCCTCACTCCAATCTCCTCTCGCCTCTCTGGTGGGATGCGGCCACGCCATGGCGTGGCCGCGCTCCGCGACGCAAGCACGGGGGCTTGCTCTACTGCTCGCGGAGTCCGGACTTTGGGCTGCTGGATTAGACGCTGGGCATTCAGTCGCGGTTATAATCTCAGCAGATGAGCAACTCACCGGAACTGATTATCGAAGTCCTGGAGGACGAGGAGTGCGGCTACCGGGCCCGGGCTCTCGGCGAAGGGATCTTCACCCACGGCGCCACCCTGGACGAATTGCGTGCGAATGTCCGCGACGCGGTAGATGCTTACTACGATGGCGAAGAGTCTCGCCCGAAAATAATCCGCCTGCATTTCGTGCGCCAAGAAGTACTCACTTGGTAAAGCTGCCCCGGGATGTGTCAGGGCGAAAGCTCGCCAAGGCATTGCGCAAGTTCGGATATGAGAAAACTAGCCAACGCGGCAGCCATATGCGGCTGGAAACCGAGCGGAACGGCAGGAACCGAATCACCGTAACCGATGAAAACGCTATCCCCATTGGCACTTTGAGCGACATATTGAAGCACGTCGCGAATCACCTGAATGTCACGTTGGAAGAATTGCTGCGGATTTTGGAGCTGTAACTGCTGATAGCAGTCAGTGGTTTAGCTGCGAATTTTCCACGCCAGGGCAGGTCTGAGACCCGCCCCTACGACATGAACCCTGATCAATTCAGGGCACACAGCCGTACGCCGCTACGGCTTACGCTTACCACTTACGCTTGCGCCGGCCTACTCCACATACTCCGTCAGCAATTCCCGCACACGGGGTCCGGCGCCGGAATAGCTGGAGGGATCGTGCGTGCCGTCTTCGTACACCCAGAAACGATAGTCCGTATGCCCGTACCAGCTGAGCCAGCTGGCCAGGTAGCCGGAGTGGCGCTCGGCGTTCAGCGGGTCCTCGCTGCCGGCGTGCAGCTGGATCGCCGGCAGGTCGTCGGCGCTGTAAGCGACCGACATGTGCAGCATCAGCTGCCGCATATCCCAGATTGCACAATCGCCGTTCTTCAGCTCCCAGAGGCAGTGGTAGTACTCGTACATCATGTCCGCCCTGTTCGTCGGTTCACTGGTCAATTGAGGCAAAGCGTCGTAGGCGCTGCCCTGGCCATCGAGCGACCACTCGTCGGTCCACAACGCGAACGCGATCACGCCCGTGATGCGCGGGTCGCGCGTCGCCGCGCGCGTCACCACCTGCGCGCCACGGCTCCAGCCGACGGCGCAGACGCGCTCGGGATCGGCCTGCGGGTAGTTCGCCAAGACGCAGTCCAGCAAGGCCAGGGCGTCGTCCGCGTCACGGTCGTAGTACGCGATGTCGCCGTCGGCCCAGTATTGCACCGAGCCGCCGGCCAGCACTTCCCCGCGCGAGATCGCGATCAGCAGGATGAACTGGTCGAACAACTCGTCGTCGCCGATGATGCTTCGCAACCAGGTCGTGCCGTAGATCGTGGCCCCCGCCGCGCCACAGTGGCCGTAGAGCATGACCGGGCACGAACCGGGCTCGGTCGCCGCGGGCAAGCGCACGCCGCCGTAGATCGTCAGGCCGTCGACGGTATAGGAGACGATGTCGTAATCGAATCCGCCGGCATTCGCCTGCTCCACCACGGTGAAGTCCCGGGCCACCGGATCGCGCGCGGCGAAATCGTCGGCCTGCACCGCGATCTCCCAGTCCAGGACCGGCGCGAACAGCATCGGCAGGTCGACGTCCTCGACAACGACCTCCTCGCCGATGCGCAGGCCGGCCAGCCGCGCCGGCGCATCGCCCAGCACGACGACGGCGGCCAGCAGGAAATCGATCTCACTGATATAGGGCGCCGGGTCATCGATCGTGAGCGTACCGTCGGGCGTGAACCAGTCCCAGCCGTTGGTCTCGAAGTTGCCGAGGCCGACATACAGGTTGCCGGCCGCGGGCGGATCGCCGTCCCATTCCAGGTTGAACGTACCCGAACCCTCGTAGTACTGCATATTACAGCCGAAGACGGCATAGGCCGCCTCGCCCGCACCGCCGCGCCAGTCGGGCGTGAACTCGGCCACCTCCTCGGCGGCGGTCACGCGCTGCGCCAGCCCCTGCTGCACCGCGTAGGCGCCGTAGAAGTAGCGGCCGTAGTAGAACGCCTGCGGATTCTGCGGCGGAAAGGTTTCGGCTACCGCGGACGGACGACGCAGGTCAAACGGCTCGGCGGCATCCGCGGGGGGCAGGGCGGCGTCCTGCAGATCCGCTCGCGCGCCGGGTGTCGTGACCGTCTGCCCGGCGTGTCCTCCGCACGCCAACAGCACGGCGCTCAGTGTTAAAGCCAGCAATGCCGGCCCGATTCTGTAAGTCATGTCCATACCTCCAATTCGCCGGTTTTGCCGGGCAGCCCGCCCGGTCCAGTCAGTAGCCGCAAAACTTGCTATAAGCATAACAGCAAATCACGCCGCGCGCCGGGCGGTGACAAATCCCGCCAGGCCGGTTGACACCGGACCAGCCCGCCGGTACTATATTCTGCCTTCGCTCCGGCGTAGCTCAATGGCAGAGCAAACGGCTGTTAACCGTTAGGTTGTTGGTTCGAGTCCGACCGCCGGAGCTTGGACTTGTTTCGGGGACCTTATCATGGAATTCTACGTGTACATCC